>JBNJFQ010000085.1:0-3252 GCA_051747025.1 Pseudomonadota bacterium | reverse complement strand
AGGGGGATCGTTTCGGCCGGTGCGGGGGCGCTGGCCACGGCCAGGCCCTGTTCGGCCAGGGCCTCCTGCACTTGGGCAACCGATTCCGGATCGGTGGGGGCATGCCGGTCGAACCAAGGTAGCTCGAACCCGGTGGCCAGCAGGTCCGAGCAGGCTCGGGCAAAGGGCCCATCCGGTTGTATGTAGTGCGTGACTCGGCGTCCGGTCTGTTTGCCATCCGGCAGGCCGGTATCGCTCGGCACCAGACCGATCGCTTCCATCTTGCCGACCCACTCCCGGTTGTGGTGGTTCGACCGGCTCGGTCGGCCAAAGCACTCCTGCCAGTGATGCACCATCTCGTGTACTAGGGTGGAGAGCGCAACTTCCAGCGGATTCAGGGTGAAGTACCCCGGATGAACACCCAGCTCGTGAATGATCGTGCCGTCGCCGGAGATGAAGCGCTCGGCGTGGTGGTAGCCCCGCTGCCGACGGGAGCTTCGTAGCGTGATCAGGCAGGGCGGTAGTTCATCCGCGAAGAGGCACGCATTGAAATGATCGAAGGCCTCTTGCAGCGAGGTGTACATCGAGAGGGTGGGGGAGTCGGCCATGTTGCTATCCCGGGGTTAAGGCTTCAGTCCCGAGATTGTATCCCCACCCCTTTGTCACAAACCCCGTCGCAAAAGCGGCCGGTCGGGACCCATTCTGGCCAGGCCTCGCTTCGGCCATAGGATTGTTTCAGCACATGCCTCGGCGGGATTTCGAAGCTATATATATCAGTCCTGTAACAGGATAGTATCTTCTCAATAATCATTTCAAATGGGTGGGTTCGGATGAGGAGAAAGCGACAAGCAGCGCACCAGCAGCTCGGCCTGGCGCTTGCCAGGTTCGCGCCGGCGCGTGCGGCCGATCTTGCCCGCACACTGGGGCTGTCGGTCCCCACCCTTCACCGCCTGCTGCAGGAGACGACTGAGCCCGTTCTGTCTGCCGGCCGGGCCCGGCGCACTCGCTACGCCCTGCGCCGAGCGCTGCGAGGACACTTGGCGCCCCTCCCCATCCGTGCGATTGACGAGGCCGGCCAGCCGCACGAGCTCACGGAGCTCTCGCCTGTCCAGCCGCAGGGCTGCCATGCCGACTTCGGTGGTTCGGATTGGCCTTTGGAGGATGACGACCAGACCCCCGATGGGTGGTGGGACGGGCTGCCATATCCTCTGTACGACATGCGCCCCCAGGGCTATCTTGGACGCCAGCTGGCACATCGCTTCCAGGACACCCTTGCGGTGTCGCCCAATCCCGATACCTGGACCGACGACGATATCCTGTGGGTCCTGAGTCGTGTGGGTTCCGATCTCCCGGGCAACCTGATTGTCGGCGATGCCGCGTTCCAGGCCTGGCAGAAGGCTCGCCTGGATCCGCCTGCGATCCTCAAGGCGGACGATATCGAACGCATGTACGTGAAGGCGGCGGAGGAGGCCGTCTCGCTGGGCCTCGCGGGCTCCAGCGCTGCGGGTGAATTCCCGAAGTTCACCGCCCTACGGGATCTGCAGGACAGCAACACGCCGCATGTCATCGTGAAATTCTCCGGTGCCGATGATTCCACGACCGTGAAGCGCTGGTCCGATCTGTTGGTGGCGGAGCATTTGGCACTCCAGGCGGCCTCCGCGCTTGCCGGCGTGCAAACTCCTCCCGGCCGCATCCTTCAGCATCAAGGCCGAACGTTTCTGGAAGTCGAACGTTTCGATCGCCACGGCTTTTTCGGCCGCAGCCCGGTGGTGACGCTGGAAACCGTGAACGCGGCCTTGCTCGGCCATATACCCACGGCATGGGACACCCTAGCCGAAGGACTCGCCAACAAGCGCCTGCTGGCACCCGAGGCCGTCACGGCTATCCGTTACATCACCTGGTTCGGCCGCCTGATCTCCAATAGCGACATGCATCTGGGCAATCTCGCCTTTCGACCGGAGGACGGGCGGCTCACCTTGTGCCCGGTCTACGACATGCTCCCGATGGCGTACGCGCCACTCCCAGGTGGCGAACTCCCACGAGTGACATTCGATCCAGCCATGCCATTGCCCCGTGAACATGGCGTGTGGGTCGCCGCCTGCCACACCGCCATCGCTTACTGGCAAACCGTGGCGGATGACACCCGCATCAGCTCCATGTTTCGCAGGATTGCCTCCGACAATGCCACCGAGCTCCAGAGGCGCCTGGCATTCGTCGCACCCTGATCGCCCGTCGTGCAGTTGTCGACTGTCGCCTTCCCGTAAATTCGGTCCATTGAAACTGGACGTCTCCGTGCGTATTCCGGTCGGAACGTGACCGATTTTGGCCCTGGCGCCGGAATCCGCGGTCACGATCAATCGGAATGGGCGGTCACGATGGGCCGGAATCCGCAGCAGGACCCGATTTCGCCGAATGCTGCGCGAACCTACGAAACCTTGTCAGAGACAAAACGCGTGACATAGCGCTTTCGAATTATCCTAATTAGTGCACTTATAGAACCCTGAATTTTGAAATTCCGAAGTAGTCTTGCTGCAATCTTCGAGATTTCACTATAATGTGCACTATGGGTGCGCAAAGATCGGACAAGCTAAAGAGTGTATTAGAAGCTGTTCCCGCCGGCTTTATGGTGGATGCGCGCTGGCTGGAGAACCACGGCGTCAGCCGGTTCCTCACCCGGAAATATGTAGATAGCGGCTGGCTGGAGCGGTTGGAGCGCGGTGTTTTCCGTCGCCCCTCGCCGCAGTCAGTCCCTCCGGACTGGAAGAGTTGCGTCCTATCTCTCCAAAAAATCATGGGTTATCACGTCCATGTCGGCGGCATGTCCGCCCTGGACCTCCAGGGCTACCGGCACTATCTCCCGCTGGGCGCGCATCCGCCCGTGTGGCTCTACGGCAGTGACACACCAACCTGGCTTTCGCGCCTCACCCTCGACGCACCACTCATAAGCCGCCCCCTGTCCCTGTTCGATGACCCGTCGCTTGGTCTGACGGAATACAAAAACGGCAATGCCCCAACTCTGCCCTGGGGCTGGGCGCTCCGAATATCCTCGCCGGAGCGCGCGATCCTCGAAGCACTTGACGAGCTGCCCACGCAAGAGAGTTTCCATAATCTTGACATGATGTTCGAGGGGCTGGCGACGATGCGGCCTCGCCAGCTTACGGCGCTGCTGCAGAGCTGCCGCAAGATCAAGCTCAGACGTCTATTCTTCGTCTTCGCCGACCGCCACAAACATGCCTGGCGCGAGCGCATTAACCCCGACGACTTCAACCTCGG
>JBNJFQ010000084.1:0-3307 GCA_051747025.1 Pseudomonadota bacterium | reverse complement strand
ATGACGGGGTCAAGGGCGAGGGCCGGGTCGGTTGATGTTATGCCTGGAACTCACCCGTCTCCAGGAAATGGAGTGTTTCCTGGGCCACGAGGCGGTTGACCAGCATACCGAGGTGGGAGACCGGCATGGTGATGTGGCGCGAGACCTCCGGACCGCGGGTCTCTTCCACGGCCACAATGCCGTCGTGCGGGTGCGGCAGCGGCGCGAACCAGGGACCCGGCCCGAACGGCTTGCTGCCGGCGATCATGCCGATGTCGCGGCCGCGCAGTACGGGGCTGCCACCCAGCAGCCCCCGATCCAGGGCAGCCCCCAGCCACCCGCGACCGACACGATTCTGGGCCAGGCGGGCGGCCACGCGACTACCCTGCAGCGGCGAGCCCAGCATCACGATGCGACCGGGGCGCTGTACCGGGGCCACTTCGAACAGATGGCGCACGATCACGCCCCCCAGGCTGTGGGCGACCAGGTGCACGAGATCGCCGGGGACCTCGTCGAGAAACGCGGCCAGGAACCGGCCGGCCTCCTCCGGCGTCTGCCGGCGCGAGGCGTAGCGAAAACCGTGAACCTCGTGACCCGCGGCGCGCAAGCGACGACCCAGCAGGGCCATCTCCAGGCCGGGCATATGCCAGCCATGGATGGTAACGACGCTGGTGCGCATGCCGGCCATCGCGTTCGACCGGCTGCGGGTTTATTCGGCCTGCTGGGTGGCGCCGGGGCGCAGACGGATCCCCAGCTCGCGCAGCTGCTTCTCGTCGACCGGGGCCGGAGCATCGGTCAGCAGGCAGGCGGCGGTCTGGGTCTTGGGGAAGGCCATCACGTCGCGGATCGATTGGGCGCCGCTCATCAGCATCACCAGGCGGTCGAGGCCGAAGGCGAGGCCGCCGTGCGGCGGGGCACCGAAGTTCAGCGCATCCAGCAGGAAGCCGAACTTCTCGCGCGCTTCCTCTTCACTGATGCCCAGGGCCTCGAACGCGGCCTGCTGCATCTCGGGGTGGTGGATACGGATTGAACCGCCACCGACCTCGGTGCCGTTGAGCACCATGTCATAGGCGCGGGACAGGGCCTCGCGCGGGTTGGCACGAAGCGCCTCCGGGCTGTCCACCGCCGGGGCGGTGAACGGGTGGTGCAGGGCATACAGGCGCTTGTCCTGGTCGTCGTACTCGAACATCGGGAAGTCGACCACCCACAGCGGCTGCCAGCCTGCCTCGACCAGCTCCAGGTCGCGGCCCACCTTCTCGCGCAGCGCACCGAGCGCCTCGTTGACCACCGAGGCCTTGTCCGCGCCGAAGAAGATCAGGTCGCCGGCAGCGGCCGCGGTCTTCTCGAGGATCTTCCGGGTCACATCCTCGGGCAGAAACTTGAGGATCGGCGACTGCAGCCCGCCCTCGAGATCGACCGGATCGTTGACCTTGATGTAGGCCAGCCCCTTCGCGCCATAGCGACCGACATACTCGGTGTAGACGTCGATCTCCTTGCGCGTGAGCTTCGCCCCGCCCGGCACGCGCAACGCGGCCACGCGGCCCTCGGGGTCGTTCGCCGGGCCGTTGAAGACCTTGAACTCCACTACCTGCATCACCTCGGTCAGCTCGGTGAACTCCAGCGGGATGCGCAGATCCGGCTTGTCCGAACCGAAGCGGCCCATCGCCTCGGCATAGGCCATGCGCGGGAATGGATCGGGCAGCTCCACGCCCTGCACCTCGCGAAACAGGTGGCGGATCAGGCCCTCGGTTACATCCATCACGTCCGCCTCGTCGACGAACGCCATCTCCATGTCCAGCTGGGTGAACTCCGGCTGGCGATCGGCGCGCAGGTCCTCGTCGCGGAAGCAGCGGGTGATCTGGTAGTAGCGGTCCATGCCGGACATCATCAGCAGCTGCTTGAACAGCTGCGGCGACTGCGGCAGGGCGAAGAAGCTGCCCGGATGCGTGCGGCTGGGCACCAGATAGTCGCGTGCGCCCTCCGGCGTGGCCTTGGTCAGCATCGGGGTCTCGAGGTCGAGGAAGTCGCGCTCCTCGAGGAAGCGGCGCATTGCGGCCGTCACCTGTGCGCGCAGGCGCAGGCGCTGCTGCATCACCGGGCGGCGCAGGTCCATGTAGCGATAGCGCAGGCGGGTGTCCTCGCCGACGTCCTCGTCGTCCAGCGGGAACGGCGGGGTCTTCGCGGCGTTCAGGACCTCCAGCTCGAGACCCAGGATTTCCACCGCCCCGGTGGTCAGGTCGGAGTTCTCGGTGCCCTCGGGGCGCCGACGTACGCGGCCGGTCATCCGGATCACATACTCGCTGCGCAACTGCTCGGCACGCGCGAAGACCTCTTCACGGTCGGGGTCGAACACGACCTGCACCAGCCCCGCATGGTCGCGCAGGTCGACGAAGATCACGCCGCCGTGGTCACGCCGGCGATTGACCCAGCCGCAAAGGGTCACCTCCGAGTCGAGTTCGTTCTCGGTGACACGTCCACACAGATGAGTTCGCATTGCGCTGTTCCAGCCGAAGGGCACCCCACCTGGGGCTGCACGGTTAGTCGGGAAAACGGGGCGAACATACCGCTCGCGCCCGCGAAAAGGCCGGAAATCTTACGATTTGCCCTGCCCCCGCGCAACCTGAGAAGTCCTCGCTACAACCCTGCGGTGAAGGCCTGGATACGGCGGTGCAGGCCCCGAAGGTCGCGTGAGCGCTCCAGCATGGCTTCGGCCTCGCGTCGGCAGGCGCGCGTCCGCGCGCCCGCCCCCCAACGCCCACAGCAGGCGCGGCAGCATCAGGCGGTGAAGATCATTCAGCGCGACGTCAGGATGCCCGCCTCCCATACGCGGAAAATCGCGGTCCCAGGGCGGCGTGAATGCCGGCGAATCCCTTCGCGGGCGCTCTCGCAGCAGGGCGCCCTCGAAGGTTGGCGCCCGAGCCACGCGCTCCCCCAGACCCCAGCGCATCGTCGGAATCCCGAACCAGTGCAACAGGGTCGCGAGGATCGAGGTGGAATCGTAGGCAACGTCGGTAGGCGAACGAAAGACCGTCTGCTCGCGAATCCAGGGCGAGACCAGCAGTGTCGGGACCCGAGGCCCCAGGATGTTGTAGCGAAATCCGTCATTGACGTCATTCGGCCACGGGTTGCGGGCGTAGGGCGGCGGGACGTGATCGAAGATCCCACCATGCTCGTCGAAGGTAATCACCAGCAGGGTCTCGTCCCAGGCAGGACCACTGCGCAGGGCATTATGAACTACTCCCGCCAAGCCTTTCAGGCTATGGCGTGAGTTTCGCGCTTCATTGGGAGTGCCGGATCATCCGGAGATGACCCGGTCTGACCTCCCTCC
>JBNJFQ010000083.1:0-3515 GCA_051747025.1 Pseudomonadota bacterium | reverse complement strand
GGGTCGTCGACCAGCGGCGCGATGCGCGCCAGGAACTCGGCGCGCGGGATGGTCCGCGCCCCAAGCCCCATCAGGTGCCGGGTGGGCATCTGCACGTCGATCAGCGGCCAGTCCCACGCGACCAGGTGGCGGCACAGCCAGGCCAGGGCGATCTTGGACGCATCGCGCTCGCGCGAGAACATGGATTCCCCGCAGAACAGTCGGCCACTGGCGACACCGTACAGCCCGCCGATCAGACGCGGGCCGTCCCAGACCTCCACCGAATGCGCACGCCCGACCCGGTGCAGCGCGAGATAGGCCTGTTGCATGCCGCGCGTGATCCAGGTGCCATCGGTGTCGGCACGTGGGGCAGCACAGCCAGCGATGACCTGTTCGAAGGCCTGGTCGAAGGTCACGTGGTAGCCGCGGTTGCGGATCGCCTTCTTCAGGCTGCGGTGCAGCTGGAAATGGCGGGGTTCCAGGATCGCGCGCGGGTCCGGACTCCACCACAGGATCGGCTGGCCGGCCTCGAACCAGGGGAAGATCCCCTGGCGGTAGGCGTTCACCAGACGTGGTACCGACAGATCGCCGCCGGCGGCCAGCAGGCCATTGGGCTCCGGCAGGGCGGTGGCCGGGTCCGGGAACGGGGCCTCCGGGTGTTCCGGGTCCAGCCAGGGTAGGGTGATCTGCGGCCCGGGGCTCATGGGGTGAGGCTCCATCGAGCAGCCGGGTGGCCTCCTGCGGGGGGATGGTGCCCAGGTCCACGTAGGAGCGCAGCCCTCTGCGCGATCGGGCGTATGGCCGGAGTACATCGGCCAGGGGTCCGGGCTCCTGCAGCGGCGGCTTCAGGCGTCTTCATCATCCGGTTCGACGCTGCGATAGGGCGAGTGTTCGGCAAGCCGCTGGCAGCGCTCGCGCATCATGCGGCCCTCGCGGGCGCAGAATTCGCGCACCGGGTCATCGAAGCCCGGGGTCAGGATCGCGTGCGCGGAGGCCGTCGGGGTGGGCAGGAAGCCGCGCGGGATCTTGTGCTCGCCCTGGGCACCGGGCTCGAACGCAGCGAGGCCCTCGCGGATGCAGTACTCGATGCCCTGGTAGTAGCAGGTCTCGAAGTGCAGATCCGGGAGGTCCTCGGTGCAGCCCCAGAAGCGCCCGTACAGGGTGTCATGGCTGCGGTAGCACAACGCGGCCGCGATCGGCTCGCCGTCGCGCTGCGCCTCGAACAGCACCACCTGGTCGCCAAGGGCTGCGGCAGTCTCGCGGAAAAAGGCCTCCGACAGGGTCGGGATGCCCATGTGCTTCTCGAAGGTGTCGACATAGAAGCGGTGAAAGCGGTTCCAGTCGGCGGGCGTGCCGGTAGCCCCGGTCAGGGTTCGGAACTCGATCCCGGCCTCGCGCACGCGGCGGCGCTCGCGCCGGATGTTCTTGCGCTTTTTCGAGGTCAGCGCTTCCAGGAATGCATCGAAATCGGCATAGCCCGGGTTGGCCCAGTGGTACTGGCAGCCCATGCGTTCGGGCAGGTCCAGATCGCGGGTGGCTTCCAGATCGTCGTTGCACGGAAACAGGATATTGACCCCGGAAGCGTTGATCTCGCGCCCGTGCGTGATCAGTGCATGCAGCAGGCGTTCGCGCAGTTCGGCCGGATCGGGGGCCGCGGGGTGCACCAGCAGGCGCGGGCCGGTGGCGGGGGTGTAGGGCACGGCGACCACCAGCTTTGGGTAGTAGGGGATGCCGTGCTGCTGCCAGGCCCCTTCCCAGGCGAAGTCGAACACGAACTCGCCGTAGTTGTTGGTTTTCGCGTAGGTGGGTGCGGCGGCGACCAGCGCGCCGTCGCGAAAGATCAGCACATGCTGCGGGAACCAGCCGAATTGCCGGCCCAGGCAGTCATGTCGTTCCAGGCCCTCGAGGAAGGCATGTCGCAGGAACGGCTCGTGTCCGCCGGTCAGGGCGTCCCAGACAGCCGGCGCGACGTCCCCGAGGCCGTTGCGGATCTCGATGCGTTCCGCGCCATCGGGGCCGGCGAGTCCTTCCGCCAGCGGCTGTTCGGTATTCACGGGTTGTTCCTCCCGGGGATATCCCCGATTGTGATCATGGGCCGCCGCGATCCGGGTCGCCGCGCGGTGCCCGGGGACGTCGATTCACGCGCCATCGGCCGGGGTCCCGATCCGGCGGGGCCGGTTACAGCGCCCCGCTATCTCTTTTCCTCGAGGTAACGTTCCGCGTCCAGTGCCGCCATGCAGCCGGTGCCGGCGGAGGTGACCGCCTGGCGATAGACGTGGTCCATTACGTCGCCGGCGGCAAATACGCCCGGCACGCTGGTCGCGGTGGCGTTGCCCTCCAGCCCGCTTTGCACCTTGATGTAGCCGTCTTCCATGTCCAGCTGGCCCTGGAAGATGTCGGTGTTCGGCTTGTGGCCGATGGCGATGAACACGCCCATCACGTCGATCTCCCTGGTCTCGCCGCTCTGGGTGTGCTTCAGGCGCGCGCCGGTCACGCCGGTCGCGTCGCCCAGGATCTCGTCCAGGGTGTGGTTCCATTCGATGGTTACGTTGCCGTTCTTTTCCTTCTCGAACAGCTTGTCCTGCAGGATCTTCTCCGCGCGCAGTGAATCCCGGCGGTGCACCAGGGTGACCTCGGAGGCGATGTTGGACAGATACAGCGCCTCTTCGACCGCGGTGTTGCCACCACCGATCACCGCCACCTTCTGGCCGCGGTAGAAGAACCCGTCGCAGGTGGCGCAGGCGGACACGCCCTTGCCGGCGAAGGTGGTCTCCGATTCCAGCCCGAGGTACTGGGCGGAGGCCCCCGTGCAGATGATCAGGGCATCACAAGTGTACTCGCCGGCATCGCCGATCAGGCGATAGGGCTTGTCTTTCAGTTGCGCGGTGTGGATGTGATCGAAGATCACTTCCGTATCAAAGCGTTCGGCATGCTTTTGCATGCGCTGCATCAGTTCCGGGCCCTGCACGCCCTCGTGGTCGCCGGGCCAGTTGTCCACGTCGGTGGTGGTCATCAACTGGCCGCCCTGTTCCAGCCCGGTGATCATCACCGGGTTCAGGTTGGCGCGCGCGGCATAGACCGCGGCGGTCCAGCCGGCCGGGCCGGAGCCCAGGATCAGCAGCGGGCAGTGGCGCGGTTCCTTCTCGCTGCCGCCCTTTTTCGGCCCGGACTCGGTGTCGCTGCCCAGCTGGACGGCACCGGTGGTGGCCTGTATGGCCCCGGTGGCGCTTGCCATCTTCGACGGCTCGGCCTGGGCCTTGGCGGATTCGTTCTTCTTGTTGTCCTTCTTGGACTTCTTGGCGTCGCTCATCGCGCTCTCCGATTCGAAACAGTGAAATCCGTTGGGCGCCGATGGCGGGGCCGTCGGCGCGGATCAATCCCGATGCACACGATACCTGATCATGACCGCTTGCCGAGGTTCCATTGCCGGGTGCGGGTCAGGCAGTACGGGTTCGGGGATCGCTCTTCGGGCGGCGATTATTGGGACGCCATCGGGCGATGTCCAACCCGGCCATCGCGACCGGGGGTGTGACTAA
>JBNJFQ010000082.1:0-3617 GCA_051747025.1 Pseudomonadota bacterium | reverse complement strand
CGCGAAACTCCCGCCATAGCCTGAAAGGCTTGGCGGGAGTAGTTCATTGAGTCGGCAACCGGGGAGGCACGCCGCCTTCCCGTTCGCTTCCGTGTGGTGCTTGTTCCGCCGGTCCTGTACCAGAAGCGGCTGCGTGGCCATCGGCTCTCGGTTCGAGCTTGCGGGACACGCTTTCGGCGATGAGCCGGGCCACGTTCCGGGGCGGCCCGTAGGTCGGGCAGTGATGTCCGCCGATCCCGGGGCGGGTATTGGCCTCGACGACAATGTAGTTGCCGGGTTCGGCCGGCGCGGTGTGGTCCAGTGCGAGAATGTCGATCCCGACGATATCCAGGCCGGGGATGGCCTGGCTGACGGCCTCCGCAATGCGACACATGCTCGGGTGGACGTGGTCCGTGATGTCGACGGAATCGGCACCGGTCGACAGGTTGGCCTTGGTGTCGATGGTGACGACCTGTCCGGGTTCGAGTACTGACGAGAGCTCGAGTCCCTGCTGCCTCAAGCCCTCCTGGCGAATCTCGTCGATCTCGAGCGGCCGGTTCAGCAGGTTGGGATTCCTCTTTCGGGCCGCGTTTTCCATGTCGACCAGATCGGCGATGGTGTGCTGCCCGTCCCCGCGTAACCGGGGTGGCAGCCGCATGCTGACCGCGACGCATGTCCCGTCGATCACCAGGTAGCGGGCCTCCTTCCCGCGCGCGAAGTACTCCTCCACGAGGACCCGCTTGACCTTGCGCCGTGTGGCCGCCGCCCAAGCCTGCTCGAACCCGTCGGCCCCGACGTTGACCGAGACCCCCTTGCCCTTGTTGCCGTCGGCGGGCTTGATCACCGCGCGGCCGAGCGTTTGCACCAGCGTCCTGGCCCGTTCCTTCTCATGAGGGGCAAACGACTCGCCCCGGGCCACGTGGATCCCCGCATCGGCCAGGATTTCCCGGGTGCTGGCCTTGTCCTTCAGGATGCGGAAGGCGACCAGCGACGTGAAACTGGTCTCCGTCTCCAGGAAGTGACAGCTACGGCCCCCGCGGCTGGCTTCGAGGATCCCCGCAATTCTGCGTGTCGCAAAGCCCAGCCTGCGCAACTCGCGCGCCAGGATGGAGTACAGGGCGAACGGTCGGTCCGCCTTGTAGGTGTTCTTCTCCAGGCCGCTGTAGTCCAGCTCGCAGGGGGCGGGTTGCGCCGCTTCCTCGACGGGATGCACGTGGAAACCGGTGGCCTTGTTGTCGGTCACGATACGGTCCACCCGGAATCTCCCCGCCGGTGTATCCGGGTCGAGCACCAGACGCGGCACCAGGCTGTGCGGGGTTGCCTGCTTCAATGCATAGCGGCCGGGTGAATTGAATACAAAATTGCCAATCGAGTAGAAGATGGTTCCGTGCCGGCGGGCTTCGATGCGGTCGGCCTTGTGGGTCCCGTGCGCGATCACGTGGTCTGCGCCAGCGTCGATGACCGCCCGGCACCACGTTCGGTGCCTGTTCCCCGTGTCCTGGTAGTCGATGCCCTGCCAGTGCGGGCAGACGATGATGATGGCGTCGGCATCCGCGGCCCGGATGTCCCGGATCTCGCGGGACAGTGCGTCAAGGTTGGTGCTGGCAATGCCGGGGCGGTGGCGGGTCGCAAAGAAGCCATATTCGGCATAGCGCCGGGTGGAGCGCATGCCGCTGAATACGTAGACATTGCGATCCCGGTCGCCGTGCACGGCCGCGATGCGGTAGGGCTGGCGCGCCTCTGCGAGATTGCGTCCGGCGCCGATCACCGCGATCCCGTTGTCGCGCAGCGTCTCGATCATCGCCAGAAGGGTTTCGGGACCGAAGTCCATGGAATGGTTGTTGGCGAGCGTAACGGCGGTCACGCCCAGATCCCGGAGGATGCCGACCGTGACATCCGGGTCATCGCAGCCGGGATACTGCTTTTCCTCGATCGGCTGGCCCGGATGGTGACTGAGGACCGTTTCGAGATTGAGGATCAGTTCGTCGCTGCCCCGGAGCAGAGGCCGGACCCCGTCGAAAAACGCGTGCGGGCGGGTCCGCAATCGCTCGCGGGCCTCGGGATAGCGGTGTCGGGAGCGTTCCAGGTAGTAATAACCCAGACTGGTGTCGCCGCAGAATGTAATCGTGAACGCTTCAGCCATCGTCTTTCATGGTATCCCCGAGGGGCGTTGATCGATTTGCAGGCTCGGCGCGCCCTGCAGGTCCTTGCCCTGGCGGGAGCCCGCCTGGCTGCCGAAGACGCTGACGGCTCCGCTATACGGTCAATGCGATGTCCCCCGCCTGTGGAGGATTCGTTCTCATCAGCAGGCGCAATATGGCACGTTTCCCGGCCGGTCGTCGCCGTCCGCGTTGCGGGTACCGTCGAACGTCATCTCCGGGCCACGATCATCGGGTCAAAGGCGTCTGATGGCCCCGATGTGTGCGTTCGGGATTGCGGGCGCGCTGGAACCGGACAGCCGTTCTGGGGTCCACATGGGTGTTTTCCTGATCCACTCGACAAAGGAGACCCTGATGAGGCTCTTTCCCCCGACACCCTGGAGTGTTGGCCTGGTGCTGGCCGTCTGCATGGCGCCCGCCCTGGCCAATCCGTATGCGAACCTTGAAGATCGCGAGATCAAGGCCCTGTCGACCGAGGAGCAGGAGGGGCTGCTGGCCGGAAAGGGGCTGGGGATGGCGCTGCCAGCAGAACTGCATGGTTATCCCGGCCCCTTGCATGTGCTGGAAGTCGCCGATGAACTCGATCTGAGTGCCGAGCAGCGGGCGCAGACCGAGCGGCTGCTTGAGGCAATGCGCGAGCAGGCCCGTGGCCTGGGGCAGCAGATTGTCGAACTCGAGCGCGAACTGGACGCGCATTTCGCGTCCCGCGAGATCACTGCGGATCAGATCGAGACGCTGACGGTCGAGATCGGCAAACTGCGCGGGCGGCTCCGACACGTTCATCTCTCGTACCACCTGGAGATGGACGAACTGTTGTCCGGGGCGCAGAAGGAGGCCTACCAGCAGGCCCGTGGCTACCACCATGAGCCGTCGCGCTCGCAGGGGCACGGGGACCATCACGGGCACTGACCCAGGAGGCTTCGGTCACTGGTCCGGAAGGTGTGAAGCCGTTCGTCGACATGCCTGACAACCCGTACCCAACAACGCTTTGCAGAGCGGGGCTGGCTCAGCGGCGTTTCTTGCGGCGCTTCTGGCCCACCTTGATGCGCTGGAGTGCGGTCTGCAGTTCAGCGTGCGCCTCCTTCGGGATCGAGGACGAGCTGCGCAGGCGCAGCCCCTCCTGGCGGCGGATCGCGGTTAGACGGCCCTTCTGGATCCCGAAGCGCCGGGCCACATCCCGCACCGTGTGCTGGTACGACTTCGGCGGATCGCCGCGGCGGACCCGCGGATGACCGTCCTTGATCTCGATGCTGAAGATGATGCTGACCTGCCAGATCAGCAGGACACCTGCGACCAGCAGCAACGCAATCATCAACAGCAGCGAGATCAGCATGGTGTCCCCTCCAGTGGGATGGGCCCGAAGGGCTCGGGCGGAATGTAAATGGACTGGGCCGATCGTAGCACTCCAGCCTGAGTGAGCGATGCTACGTGACGGCTCGCGCTCCCTTCGTGATCACGGCCCGAATACCTGTCATTGCG
>JBNJFQ010000081.1:0-4176 GCA_051747025.1 Pseudomonadota bacterium | reverse complement strand
CCCCGTCGCCCAGGGCCACGAAACCGTAGGCCGAGAGCCCTCGGGGCACGGCCAGGCCCGTTACCGAGCGCGACGCGCCGGGTACAGGCCTATAGGCTGTATCGCGGCTCCAGGCACTCGAGTGTGCGCCGGATCGCGCAGGCCGCGTGTTGCACGTTATCGACCCGTACCACCGGGTCGAGAGGCGTGGTACGAAACCCGCCCGCCAGATGGCGGGCGTCCGCGCGCTGCAGCACGTCGCTGGACCCGTACTGCCCCTGCAGCAGAAACCGCATGCCCAGCAACAACGCGGCCTGATACTGTTGCATGCGATCTTGATCTTCCAACTGACGCGCCACCGAATAGCCTTCGGCAACCGCCTCCAGGAAAACCCCGGCCGCACAGTAGTTCGAGCGCTTGCTGAACCCGCCCACCCGGTCGAACCACGGCTGCGAGGGCTGAAACTGGCGTCCGACCACTTCGTCGCAGACCTCCAGCACAAAATCCCCGGCCGCAGGTTCGCCGGTCGCCCGGAACAGCGCCGCATAGGGCTTGGCCATCCAGGCGGCCATGTTGATGCGTTTCTCGTGGCGCCGGAACAACCCGCGATAATAGGGCAGGACCCGACGCACCGGTTCCAGCAGGGAATCATCACCAGTTCGTGTATGCAGCGCCATCAGCCCTGTCATCGCCTCCCCGGGGTAATACAGCTGCTTGCCCTCGAACCCGCTGTGCTTGTCCGGATGGGACATCGGATAGAAATACCCGCCCTCGCGATCTTCCATCGCCAGGATATAGCGCGCCAGTTCGTCACGCGCACCCGGCAGGAATTCCTCGTCATCAATCGTGCTCAGGGTCGCGAGCATGAATCCGGCGGCGCCGATCCCGGCCTTGCGCTCGGTCATCAGATAGCCGAATCCGGAGTCCGGATCTCGCTGGTAGAAGCGCTCGGCCAGGTGTTCCAGAGAACGCCGTGCCGCCCGTTCCTGGCGGGGTTCGCGGAGATAGCGGGCAGTGTCGGCCAGGACCCAGGTCGCGGCCAGACGCCGCAGTACGGCCACGGTACTGTTGGAGAACCGGCGCTCGGGCACCTGCGGGTCGTACTCGTAAGTCAGGCGCCCATTGCGAGTCACGTGATTGGCCAGGTAGGTCCCGGCCAGACGCAGCGAGCGCTCCAGGGCCTGACGCGTCACGTCACTTTGGCGCACCACCGGTGATCCCCGGAACATCTCCTGCACGCGCGGCGGTTCGAATCGGTGCGTGAATATCTCGCGAAAATGCAGGGTGTCATAGCGGCTGACCCGAACCTCGGGATCCTGCCATCCAGCACGCCCGATCCCCGCCTTGCGGCTCAGCCGGCCCAGCGTCGCCTTCAGCGTGTACCCGTGATTCACCGGGACATTCGCCTTGAAAAATGCGCGCGCCGGCCGCCCGTCGGGTCGATCCCTCTCCAGGCCGATCGCATGGACCCCGAGCTCGATCCCCTCGCCCAGTGCCTTCGAGTCCGTATGCATCACCCGCTCCGGGGCCAACAGGATGTTCAGGTCGATCCAGGTCGAGTGGAGTTCGGAGCGTTGCAGACGCTCGCCATGACGTTGGTCGCGGATGGTGCGGCGCGTGGCATCGATCGCGGATTGCAGCAGGGATTCGGACTGACTCGCGCAACAGCCCCGCAAGGTCTGGCCGTTGTACAGCGAAACGAATACCCGGGCGCCCCCGCTTCGCAGGCTGGCGGGGACATCCTCGAAGTCCTCCACGCGTGTCCGACGGCCACTGAAGTGATTCTCGAGCGTCAACCGGCAGGCCTGCAGCAGGAACTGCTTGTCGCGCGCATCCAGAGGCAGCGCCTCGTGCGTCAGGCAGGCCTCGATACGCTGGTCCATCAAGCCTGCCAGTTCCGCTGGATCGGCGGGCAGGACCTCGCGCTGGGTCATCCCCCTGGGGCCAATCGAGATCACCTTTGCCATGCGAATGCTTCTCCTGTTCCGGTATGGGATAGACCCGGCGCACCCCGGGGCTCGACATTGAGATCGGCGGCGCGCGCACCCTCGCCGATGGCGGGGGCCGCGGCCATGATTTCCTGCAGTAAATCGTGCAGGCCGCGCCGGGGGGGCGAACGCTGCTCCGTGGTGCGCTCGAACTGATGCACGATCACCAGTCGATGCGCCGGAATCACCAGCAGTGCCTGGCGTCCCGATCCCCGGGCCGAATACGAGTCCGGCCCCATGTCGGTCAGGTACTGCCGGTTTCCGGTGGCCACCCACCACATGTAGCCGAAGCCGATCCCCGAGCGGACCGGTGACCACGGCGTGGTGCTCTCCTCGATCCACAGGTCCGGGATCAGGCGCTCGCCGTCCCAGATCCCCTCGTTGAGGTACAGCCAGCCGAACCGTGCGAGATCGCGGGCGGTCATGCGCAGGGGATAGGCCGGATGCTCCGAGGTATCGGCAACTACATAGCGCCCGTCCTCCGCGCGGAAGTCCTGCATGCCCAGCGGTTCCGCGAGACGCTCCTCCAGGGCCTCGAACACCCCCTTTCCCGTAACCTGCGTCAGGATCGCCCCCAGGGCGTTGAAGTCCCAGTTGTTGTAGTACCAGTGTTCGCCCGGGGGGTACTCCTCGCGCTCCGGGCGCTTTTCGCGCATACCCCGAGTCTCGTAGGCGGACTCGACATAGACCCCCGAGCGCGACATCAGAAGATCGCGGATCGTCGCCTGCCGTTCCTTCTCGGTCAGCGGCGTCACCGCGTCGTCGAAGTCGATCTCCTCCAGCGTGCGATGGATATCGATCCGATCCTCACCGACATAGACCCCGTACAGGCCCGAGAGCAGGCTCTTGCGAATCGAGTACACATCCAGGCGCCGATCAATCTCGCCCCACTCGGCCACCACCCGACCCTTCTGCACGACCAGCACTGCCGCGGAACCGATCTCCTCGGCCTTTTCCCGCGCCTGCGCCAGTTGTTGCACCGACCAGCCCAGTGCTGCCGGATCAGCGCGTTCCCAGCGCTCGCCAGGATAGACGGTATCGCCCCATAGCGGCGCACACCAGCACAGTGCCACTACCGCGAGCCAAACCCGCCACCCCGCGTTCCTGTACATCGGACGACCAATCATGGTATCGAGGCCAAAGCCACTGTGATGCGGGCAGGGGCTACGCGCGCGAGGCGCGCTCCTGCAACGAGCCAGTCTGGCGCCGCGGCAAACCTCGCTCCCGATCCGCGGATCCGTATCACCGCGCCATCTCCAGACGGCCTCGGAACCATGGCGACCTACAGAATGTTCTCATCATCATCCGCCATCAGGTTGAGCTGACGCGCGGAAGCACGCAGGTTCTTGCGGCTGCTGAGCTTGCGCTGGGCCGCCTCCGGAAGATCCGTAAAGCGGATCACGCCCCTCCCGGTCAGCAATTCCACCAGATCCTCGACTACCCGTACCAGTTCAAGGTCCGAGGCCTCGAGCGATCGTTCAGGGTCCGAGAGCTCCTGTTCCAGAAAATTGCGCAATTCCACCGCGTCGAATTCCACCCATTCGCTGCATTCCGGTGTTGCTTCCCGGGACACCATGGCGATCTTGCCCGCCTCATTGCGCTTGACGTACATCCCTGCCTCCCACTCTTTGTGCCAGGGGAACACTGATATCAAGCATTTCCCTCACGATCGAGTGTACCCAAGAAAAGGGCCCCGCCAACCCAAGCGCTGACGGGGCCCCAATAACCGGCTGCGAAGCCGGGCTTACTGGTCGATATTCAACTGACCGTTGTCGATCAGCGACTGGATGAACTCGGAAGACTCCATTCCACCCATGTCGACACCTTCCAGCGTGATCATCTGGTCGGCGTTGGCCTGATCGCCTTCCAGGTCACCGGTGGAGGACACGTACAGCACCGTGTTGCCCTCATCCTCGACCGCCATGATGTACTGGTCAACCGTCTCCTCGTTCTCGTCGTGGAGCAGATCGCCCAGATCCAGCTTGTCGGCCTCCGGATCGTCGCCGAACTCGCCCAGGGTGAAGCCCTGGATGGTGTATTCGGACGGCTCGCCCGGATCCCCGGCATCTTCCGCATTCCAGCTGAAGACGTCGGCACCCTCATCGTTCACCAGCGGGTCATCGACTGAATCACCTTCTCCTTCCGTTTCCATCGCCATGGTCGAGAACGAAGAGGTACTCGTCTCTCCATGGTCACTGATCAGGTCGGC
>JBNJFQ010000080.1:0-4368 GCA_051747025.1 Pseudomonadota bacterium | reverse complement strand
CACGCCATAGCCTGAAAGGCTTGGCGGGAGTAGTTCATGCGTTTCTCGGGGCGCACTGTCGGGGAGCAGCGGGCTGTTCATGACCTCTGCATTCTTCTCAAGGAACCTGGTGGCCGTGGCAGCAACCGTCACGCCGAAGCCTCCGTAGCCGTATAGTGGACCGCGAAGTCAACGAAATCCATCGGCGGGTAAACTCGATGGTCCATGCCTCTCTCGCGATGACCCTGCCGGTGAGTATCTCCACCAACGACATCCGAAAGGCGCTACTCTACGTGGGCCACAGTGCAGGCAATAGAGTCGGTCCCGGAATGGGGGAATGGACCTGCCAAACGTACGATACCGCGCATGAGCGCAACATCAATGCGGCAAGGAACATTCTCGCGACCGGACGCCAGCGTCTCTCGGGGGGGAATCCCCCTCGACTTCAACCGACGGAAGGATATCAAGTGAACGGGGGGCGGGTATCCTCGCCAGCGATGAACCGCCACCATTAATTCATACATCTGTAACACCCCTGTTTTCTAATAGCTGACTAGACAACGAAGAAACGAGCCCATGGCGACCCGAATCCTGCTAGTAGAAGACGACGCGGCCATCTGCGAAATGCTGCAAGCCCCCTTCCAGAAGGCCGGTTACGAAGTACTTGAGGCGGGCGATGTTCGCACCGCCAAGGCCCGTCTCCTGGAAAACCCGCCCGACCTGATCCTGCTTGACTGGATGCTGCCGGACACCAGCGGTATCGACTGGGCCCGCACCCTGAAGGCCAGCCCGGTAACCAAGGACATCCCTTTGATCATGCTGACCGCCCGCGGCGAGGAAGAGGACCGCGTGCGTGGCCTGGACGTCGGGGCCGATGACTATGTGACCAAACCGTTCTCGCCGCGCGAACTGGTCGCGCGCATGAAAGCGATTCTGCGGCGGACTTCACCGACCACCAGCGAGGAGCCGATTGAGGTCGAGGGCTTACGTCTGGACCCGGTCTCCCACCGGATCAGCGGCAACGGCGAGGTAGTCAATGTGGGCCCCACCGAATACAACCTGCTGCACTTCTTTATGACCCACCGGGACCGCGTATTCAGCCGAGAACAACTTCTCGATAAAGTCTGGGGAACCAATGTATACGTGGAAGAGCGCACCGTGGACGTGCATATCCGCCGCCTGCGCAAGGCGCTCACCCCCACCGGGCATGAACATTTGGTGCAAACCGTGCGCGGTGCCGGGTACCGATTCTCGCAGACTCCTTGAGGGGACACTGTTCGATGTATGCCTTCACGCTCGTGTCGGTTCTGCTCGCCAAAAGGGGGGCGGCGCCTGGTGGTCGGGTCGAGCGCAGAAAGAAACCGGTTGGCGGTCAGCGGACAACGCCGGCCGAGCTTCGCCATGGTTACGACCGATTTTTCCCGCTATGGCGCCGCATCGCTTGGCCGAAGGACCACGCCCGCCTCCCCGAGAGGCCTGGTTTCGAAAGAAATGGGGACCCGTGCCAATCTGCACCTCCATGCCTGGCTTTCTGAGCCCTGTCGACTGCCATGCATCCTCGCAAGACCTGGCCTGATATTGTCTTGAACAGCGCGCTGATCGCCCTGCCGATCCTGGCACTGGGGTGGGCGACGGGGCAGTTCTGGCCTACGATGGCGTTCCTGCTCGCAGCCGCACTCGCCTGGAACATCTACAACCTGCTGTCACTGGAGGCCTGGCTGCGTCGCGGCGGGCGTTCGGAACCCGCCGACCCGGGCGGTCTGTGGGGCGTGGTATTTGATCACCTGGTTCGCCGCCGCAACCGCTACGAACGTCGCGTGCATCGCCTGCGCCAGCTGGTAGAGAGCTACCGGGATTCCGTCAAGGCGATGCCCGACGCCGTAATCATTCTCCGTGCCGACTACCGCATCAAGTGGGTTAATGATGCCGCTCCCGACATGCTGGACATCACCTGGCCACGCGATGAGGGGCAACGCATCACGCATCTTCTCCGCTATCCCAGCTTCCTGGACTTCATGGGGGAGCCCGGCAACCCGGACAGCAGGACCACGCATACGATCACCCTGCCCTCCCCCCTCATGGATAATCGCTGGCTGGAAATGCGCCTCATACCGTACGGCGACCGCCAATTCCTGCTCTTGGCCCGCGATACCACCCAGCTGCGCCGCCTGGAGGTGATGCGGCAGGACTTTGTCGCCAACGTCTCGCACGAACTGCGCACCCCGCTTACCGTACTTTACGGCATTGCCGAGACCCTGGAGGAGGACCTGAACGACCAGCCGGAACAACTGCGCTCTGTACAGATGCTTCGCGAACAGTCCGAGCGCATGAAACTGCTGGTCGACGATCTTCTCCTGCTGTCACGGCTGGAGACCGACCGCGAGAAGGGATCCCAGGACTGGTTCCAACCCGCTCCGCTGTTGAAGGAACTGGCCGAGGAACCATCCCTGGTCTCCGGTGACCAACAGCACGACATTCGCCTTGACGCGGACCCGACCCTCGAGTTCTACGGCAACCGCAACGAACTGCGCTCCGCGTGCGCTAATCTGCTGTTCAATGCCGTCAAGTACACGCCAGCCGGTACCAAGATCACCTTGTACTGGCATGAGGACGCCGATGGCGCACGGCTGAGTGTCGAAGATACCGGCCCCGGCATCGCCAGCCACCATCTACCGCGCCTGACCGAGCGCTTCTACCGTGTGGACAATGGCCGCACGCAATCGCGGGGCGGCACCGGTCTGGGCCTGGCGATCGTCAAGCACGTGCTGCTGCGCCACGACGGGCATTTGGCCATTGACAGCCAAATCGGACGCGGAAGCCGTTTCACCTGCCGGTTTCCACTCGAGCGCGTCCGGCGGCGTGACACGCGGCAAAACCCCGCCTGAATTGTCATGGGGGTATCATATGGATGTCACGTGGATATCAACAAACTGCAAGCCACCTTCTCGATAATCCCGCAGCAAGGATCGGGCAACGGGCACCCATGCACCCAGGTCACCATAAACTAGAACATGCAACAGGGCGCATCCGTTTCCGGCTACACTAGCTCTATCTGCATGGGCAAACTGATCGCATACAGCGATACCGTCACTACTTCTACCTCACCTGCGCAGAAGCAGATCGAGGGCTACCTCATCGGTCGCTTCAGCTAGGAGCCCAATTTATGGACAAGAATTTCTTCAAGGAACACATGTCGCAGCAGTTCAACTCCGAACTGGAGGACATCATTCGGCAGGTGATGGCCATGGGCGGGTTGGTCGAGGAGCAGCTGGCGGACGGCATCCAGGCAATGAGCAAAGGAGATGCAAACCTGGCCCAGAAAGTAATAACCTCGGATTATCAGATCAATGCCAAGGAAGTCGAAATCGACGAGGGCTGCACTCACATCCTCGCCCGCCGGCAGCCGACCGCGTCAGATCTGCGTCTGGTGATAGCGGTGATCAAGACCATCGCCGACCTCGAGCGCATGGGCGACGAAGCCGAACGCGTGGGCCGCATGGGCTTGCATCTACTGGATGAGGATCGCAACAGCGCCCCCATGCCGGACCTCACTCAGATGGGGGAGAACGTCCGCGTGATGACCAGTGGAGCCCTTGATGCCTTCGCTCGTATGGACGTACAGCAGGCGGTTCGCGTCGCCCAGCAGGACATCCATATCGACAGTCTCTACGAGACCGTCGTGCACAAACTGATGAAGAAGATGACGGCCTCGCCCGACTCGGTGCCCCGCCTGATGGACATCGTTTGGGCAGCTCGCTCCCTGGAGCGCGTCGGCGATCGAGCGCGCAACATTTGCGAGTACGTCGTCTACTTCGTCAAGGGCAAGGACGTGCGCCACACCAGCTATGAGCAGATGATCGAGGAAGCCACCGGCGACCGTCACTGAACAACACACGGCCGAGGGGGCCGGGAGGCCCCTCCCCGGGCGGGAAGGCCAACGGCGTCGATCAGTCCGGCTGGTCGCCCGGGACCCCGTCGCGGTAAAAACTCCAGGTATTGCGGCCCGTGTCCTTCGCGCGGTACATCGCCACATCGGCCAGGTGAATCAGTGTATCGGCGTCCCCGCCATCCCCTGGGTACAGGGCAATGCCGACCGAGACCCCGATGGTCGCCTGCTGGCCGTCGAGATCGAACGGGTCGCCCAGGCTCGCAATAATCTTGGCAGCTACCTCGCCGGCGAACCGGGGAGCCGGCAATCCCTGCAGCAGGACGAGGAACTCGTCGCCTCCCAGTCGACCCACCGTGTCCTCGTGACGCAACAGGGCATTCAGACGCTCCGCGACCTGACGGGTAAACGTTCATTTCCAGACGTAGTAGACCTGCGTCGAACAAGCTGATCACTTCACCTCATGAAGCGGTTTCAGTAATTCCGGCGAGACTTTGTACTGT
>JBNJFQ010000079.1:2348-4377 GCA_051747025.1 Pseudomonadota bacterium | reverse complement strand
GAGGCGCGCAGCGCCGTGGCGATCTCCAGGGCGGCCCCGGCGCCGGACCGAGCCGGCACCGTAGCTCAACTGTGCTCGCCCCCGGCCTGAGCGGTAGGCAGTTCGGCGAAGTGCTCGCGGGCGCGGGCGACCAGCTGCGGCGGAAGGCCGTTCTTCTCCGCGATGGTGAGGCCGAAGGAGACCCCCGGCTCGCCGATCAACAACCGGTAGGTAGGCGACAGGGTTTCCGCGTCGAACTGCATCGAGGCGTTAACGATGCCCGCGTGCTGCGCCGCGTAGTCCTTCAGCGGGGCCAGGTGGGTATTCACGATCCCGCGAGTACCGCGGGCGCGCAGCTCGTCCAGCATCGCCATCGCCAGGGCCGCGCCCTCGTCCGGATCAGTGCCCGTACCCAGCTCGTCCAGCAGAATCAGACTCTCGGACCCCGCATGGTCAAGGATGCGCTTGAGGACCTCCACATGCCCGGCAAAGGTCGACAGGTGGTGAAACAGGCTCTGGTTGTCACCGACGTCCACCATCACCTGGTCGAAACGCCCGATACGGCAGTCCTGCTCGGCCGGGATGTGCAGCCCGCACCAGGCCATGGTGACCAGCAGACCCAGGGTCTTCAGTGCAACCGTCTTGCCGCCGGTGTTCGGGCCGGTAATCAGCAACAGCGGCTGCTCGCCGTCCAGCCGGATCGACAGCGGCACCGGCTGCGGGCCGTTACCCTCGGCGAACTGCAAAAGCAACAGCGGGTGGTAGGCCTCGATCAACTCCACGCCGGCCTCGGGCTCCAGCCTCGGGGCATGGGCATTCATCTGCGCGGAGAGCTGCGCCGCGGCCGAGGCGAGGTCGATCCAGGTCAGTGCGGTCAGCATCAGGTCCAGCGGCTCGCCGTACTGGCGCACCACGTCGGTCAGCTCGCGCAGCAGACGCTGCTGCTCGGTATTGATCTGGCCGTTCACGGTATCCAGCTGGTTGTTCAGCGGGACCGCCTCGATCGGCTCGACGATCTGGTCGCGCCCGCCCATCGCCGTGCCCCGGCGCACACCCTTGACGGTATTGGCCGCCTCGCCGCGCAGGACCATCACCGCACGTTCCTGGTGCCACTGCACCTTCAGCGCATCCTCGCCCTTTTGCGCGACATCGGAGGCCGCCAGGCGCTTCTTGACCACCGCCTCGACCTCGTCGCGCAGCCGCCCGCGCTGGCCGAAGGCCTCGACCAGCGAAGGGCTGGCATCCTCGCGCAGCGACCCGCCGGGGTTCAGGCAGGCAGTCAGGCGCTCTTCCAGCGCCTCGGGGGGATACAGCTTGTTCAGGTCGGCCGGATAGATCTCCGGGGTGTCGGCGAGCTGATCCGCCAGCTCGCGGGCGTGGCGCATGATGGTCTGCAGGTTGTGCAGCGCCTGCACCGGCAGCGCCGCGCCGGGGTTGCCCGCCTGGCGCAGCGCCGCGCGCACGTCCGGCAGCTGCCCCAGCCTCGGCAGCGTACCGGCATCCAGACGCTGGCGCGCGACCGTCACCGCTTTCTGCAGGGCCCGGGCCGCATCCAGGTTCGGCGCGGGTTCCAGCCCGCGCGCGGCATCCGCGCCGTAGGGCGTGGCGGTCAGGCGCTCCAGCAGGCGCTGGATCGCGGGGAATTCGAGGGCCTTCAGATCAACCAGCATGGGCTCGGACCTTGTGGGTTCGGATTCAACACGGAACAAATTCGAAGCCCCCGTCATTGCGAGGAGCCGCAGGCGACGAAGCAACCTCCTGAAGCTTGCAGCACGCCCGCAATCGCGA
This sequence comes from Pseudomonadota bacterium, assembly GCA_051747025.1. GTDB lineage: Bacteria > Pseudomonadota > Gammaproteobacteria > Ectothiorhodospirales > Ectothiorhodospiraceae > Thioalkalivibrio. The sequence continues at coordinate 2,610 of JBNJFQ010000079.1, read as the reverse complement.
ATCCGGTGGTTCCGGACGGAGGTTATTCGCTTCGCTCGCCCTTCGGGCCGGCCTGCGGCCGTTCAACGCGCTCCGCGCTTTTGTGCTTCGTCGCTGCGCTCCTCGCAATGACGGGGGTGAAAGATAGCGCCCGGGGTTATTCCTCCTCGGCCTTCTTGAACATGCCGAGATAGGCCTTCTTGTCCATCATCGGCTCGCGCATCACCGCCAGCATGTCGTCCAGGTGCTCCGGCGTGCTCATGCCCACCAGCGACGTGCCCAG
>JBNJFQ010000079.1:0-2248 GCA_051747025.1 Pseudomonadota bacterium | reverse complement strand
TCGAAGGTGGAGATGCCATAGGTACGGATTTTCTTGTCGCGCACCGCGCGCTCCAGCATCTCGAACACCGGCTCCAGCTTGCGGTTGGTCGGCTCCTTGCCGATCTCGTGGATATGCACCTCGGGCTGGTCGATCAGGAACGCATCCAGCGTCTCCACCCCCATCAGCGAGCGCGACAACTCCATCTGGTAGTGGATGTACTCCGGCGTCAGCAGGTGCGCACCCTTGGCCAGATCGTCCTTCGTGCCCATGCCCTGCGCCTCGATCTCGCGCTGGAACCAGGCCTCCATGTCCTCCGGCGGCCCGCCGCGCAGGGTCAGGAACCCGCCCTTGGAGATCAGGAAAATCGCCTCGCGCGGGACTCCGCCCTCCAGCGCGGCACGCACCCCCGCTCCCACTGCCGCCAGCGACCGGCCGTAGCGATAATGCGCCCCCGTATCGACCACGTTAACGCCCTCGGCCAGCCCGCGCGCGACGATCGCGGAGATCTGCGCATCCACCTCGGTGGTAGCGGCCCCGCCAAAGGTGCCAATGCCCAGGCTCGACAGCCGCATCTTCGCGCGCGAGAACTCGCTGTAATGCCCCTCGACCGCCTTGCCCTCGGACACGAACTGCTCCGCATAGCGGCGCGTCGCCTTGGCATTGGCGTATCCGGGTATCAATTTCTGCATGGGCTCCATGCGTCTCCTCGATCAGTCGCGGGCCACCCCGGTCGCCACGGCCACAGATTCCGGCCATGGCGACATCCCGGGATCATGACGGGAATTCAGACCGGGCGGAACGGGAGCCCGGATATCAGGGGTCGGAATCCTACTGCAGAACGCGATTTTTGCGAAAACCCGCAACGCCAGTGGCAAGTCAAAGCCGGACGGCCCACCGGGAGAACCCGTTCAAACCAGTGATCGACCGGCCACAAAACCGAGAAGGGCGGGCCAGCGGCCCGCCCTTCCGTTCTCCCGTCAGCCTCCGCTTCCGGTCATGGGTTAAGGAACTGGCATTGCTGGAGGGTTTCGTTGACATCCACCATTTCCGCCTCGGACTCGATGTCGCTCCAGCTATAGAACGTGCCGTTCACGAATACGCCACCCTGGTCATATTCGATATGGAACGGCTGTCCGCCCACCACCACATCCTGCTCGCCCGACCCCGGGTAGTCATGCAGGCTCGGATATCGGACCGGGTCGATGGTCGCGATCGAGAACGGACCCAGCCATTCGACGTCACGGATCCCGCTGCCGGAAAACTCCCCGGCCCCGTCGACGGTGACCGCCAGACCCGGGCTTTCTTCTGTGGCCACGTACACGAAGTCATCAAACACGTTCGACAGGCTGAACTGCCCCGATCCGCAGGAGACGGCCATATCCTGCTGGATATCCAGCTCGGCACGGCCTCCAAGGAGACTGCCCTGGGTGACATAAACTCCCATCGCCCCGTCAATGCCCATCTCCATGGAGTCTCCTCCACCGCTGATCTCGAAGGACAGGCCACTGAAGCTCAATTGAAAGCTGTCCGTGTACCCCAGTGCAGGACCAGCCTCGCGCACGGACATCCTGCCATTGGCGGCCCACTGCATTTGGTCCATATTCATTACACAGCCATTGAACGAGATATCTGCACCGTCTGACCGGGTGGTCATCGTCAGGCTGCCGGAATCACAGGGTTCCGTAACGGTCTGCATGGGCTGTACGGACTGATTCTCCCGCAACAACTCAACGGCCTTGCCGATCGTCATCCCGGACACACTACCAGCCTCGACCGTATCGTCCGACAGGGACAATGCACCGACCGGCATGTCCAGGTCCCAGCCGGCGAATACCCCGTCCCCCAGCTCGGAGGCTCCGAGAGCAAGACTGCGCAGATTCTGCACCACCACCTCGTCGCTGACAGCAGCCGTCCCGGTTCCCGAGTCCCCGCCAGAATCCGCCGAGCCTCCATCGTCGCTGCTACTGGACGAGCCTCCGCAACCTGACGTCAATGCCAGCACAAATGCCGAGACCCCCAAGGCCAGCAGCGTCTTGCGTACACCAGCTCCAGCTTTCTTTCGCTCCATCATGCAATATTCCTTTAAAAATCGTGGGGTTTGTCTGCGAGACACGACCCGGCTCCCTCCTGACGCAGGCCTCGTCCCGAAGCAGAGCCTATCGCCATACTCGCATCCGCTCAACGAATGCGGTGCGGATGCACAGGCGGCGATCCCGGCAAGGCCGGACACCCTTCAGGGACCGTACAGCCAGGCCAGACATAATAG
>JBNJFQ010000078.1:0-4525 GCA_051747025.1 Pseudomonadota bacterium | reverse complement strand
CGTGCCCTATCAGGTCGAACGCCTCGACTGGACCGGGCGCAAGGCGTTCGTCACGCGCACCCGCGCCGACTACTACACCGACGCCATCGACTACACGCGTCTCAAGATCCTCGACGACTTCGAGCGCGCGCCCGCCGGCCAGGGCGAGGCGGCCCGTGGCGAGGTCCACATCGTCCGGCGCATCCCGGGCTACAAGAAGATCCGCTACTACACCCACGAGAACATCGGGTACGGCAACATCCACCTGCCGGACCAGGAGATGCACACCACCGCCGTCTGGTGGCAGATGGCCCCCGAGGCCCTGGAGCAGCGCTTCGCATCCCGCCACGAGGCCCTGGATGGGTTTCTCGGTGCGGCTTACGCCATGCATCACGTGGCGGCGCTGGTGGTGATGTCCGAGCCGCAGGATCTGGGCCGGGCGGTCGGCGATGGCGATGCGCGCTGGTTTGCGACCGTGGGATCGAACGGCCGCGGCCAGCTGCGCACCCTCGATGGGGGCGAGTGCGATCCGGAGCAGGAAGGCCGGTTCCGCCCGGCTGTGTTCCTGTATGACCACTATCCCGGCGGTGTCGGGCTGTCGGCACCGCTGTTCGACAGCCGCGACCGGGTCATCCGCGATGCACTGAGCCTGATCCGGCAGTGCGACTGCGCCCACGGCTGTCCGGGTTGCATCGGTCCGATCCTGGCGAGCGACGAGCTGCGCGGGTTTTCGCCCAAGCAGGCCGCGATCACGGTCCTCGAAGGCCTGGAATCCCATGGGGCTGCATGACCGGCTGAACACCCTGCGCCGCCAGGCGGGCAGTGAACCGCCGGCGCCCGGCCGCAGTTCGGCCGAGCCCCACGCCCCGGCGTCCGAACCGGCATCCGGCAACGTGCTGGACGAGATCCGGGCACGCCTGGACCGGATGGGCGTCGTGGGAACGGGGCGTATTCGCGCAACCCCGCCATCCTCCAGTGCCGCCGTTCGACCCGATGAACTGGCGAAGCGCCTGGACGGCGAGCTCATCGACGAGCATCTGGTCCGGGTCGATCGCATCATCGCGGCGAGCCACGCCCATGGACGCCACACGCTCGAACTCGCCCGCGAACCGGCGAGCCCTTTCTGGTCATCCGACCAGCGGGTGGGTTTCATCGACACCGAGACCACGGGTCTCGCCGGCGGTGCCGGCACCGTCGCCTTCATGGTGGGATTGGCGACGCTCGAGGACGGCCAGGTCCGCCTGCGCCAGTGGTTGATGACCGCGTTCGCGGGGGAGGGGGCGCTGCTGGCCGCCGTGGACGCGGCCCTTTGCGACTGCGATCACCTGGTCAGCTACAACGGCAAGACCTTCGATCTGCCGTTATTGCGGGATCGCCGCCGCATGCAGCGCCGACCCGATGCCCCCGAGACCGCGCACACCGACTTCCTTCACCCGGTGCGTAGCCTGTACGGGCACGCCTGGCCGGACTGTCGCCTGCGCACCGTCGAGGAACGGTTGCTCGGGCTTGACCGGCAGGACGACTTGCCGGGGTCCGAGGCCCCGTGGGCCTGGAAGGCCTATCTCAGCTTCGGGCGCAGTGAGGATCTCGAGCGCGTGGTCCAGCACAACACCGATGACATCCTCTCCCTCACGCTGCTGGGACCGGCGCTGGCCGGCGTCCTGGCACAGCCCGTCGTCCATGAGGCGTCGGTCGAGGGCGCAGCACGGGTGCAGGAGCGCCTGGCGGGGACCGCGGCGGCTCGTCGGCTGCTGGAAGGCCACCAAAAGAGCCTGTCGGCGCCGGGCCTGCTATGGCTCGCTCGCGAATGGCGGCGAGAGGGGCGATATGATCAGGCGGTGCCCGTCTGGGAAGCGCTGGCGGAGCAGGGCGTGCAGGAGGCATTGGAGGCGCTGGCCAAGTACCACGAGCACCAGCGTCGGGACTGGCTGCGTGCGCTCGAATACGCGCAGCAACTGGAACCGGGAGCGCGGGCCACGGCGCGCCTGGAACGACTGCAGGCACGGTTCGAGGCCAGCGCGCGGTAAGGTGGCAAGACATGTGCGGACGATTTGCGCGCTACAGCGCGACCAGTGAGCTTGCCATGCGGTACTTCCAGGTGCCAGTGGACGCGGGATTCGACGCCCCTCGGTACAACGTTGCCCCGGGCACCGACATTGAGGCCTTTCGGGCGGGGGAGGAAACGCCGGCCGCGTTTCAGCCGATGCACTGGGGGTTCCGGCCCAAACGGGTAACGGATGGGCCGCAGCCCATCAACGCCCGCGCCGAGAAGGTCGCGAGCAGTCCGTATTTCCGCAGTGCCTTCGCGCATCGGCGCTGCATCGTCCCGGCGGATGGCTGGTACGAGTGGCAGAAGACCGAAGAGGGCAAGCAGCCGCATTTCATCACGTTGACCGACGACGCGACGCAGGACGTGCTGTTCCTGGCGGGCATCTGGGCGCCGACCGCGGACGGAGGGGCCTGCTGCGCGATCATCACCGAGCCGGCCTCTAAGCATCTGGAACATATCCACGACCGACAGCCACTCGCGCTCGACACTGAATGCCGATGGGATTGGCTGGACCCCGAGATCACCGACCGCGAGCAGGTCCGCCATATCACTCGCCGTATGCCGCCCTCCGCTTTACGGGCGTATCCAGTTTCCACCCGAGTGAATCGTCCGGCGAATGACGATCGGTCGGTGCTTGATCCTGTAGATCCAGCCTAATCCCCGGGCGTAATCTGGGATCCTGCCTACACACTCGCAGGAGGCAGCATGAGCAGCTATATTTTGATCGGTCTCATTGCGGTGGGAACAGCATTTATTGTGGGTTTGGCGATCTGGCTGGAGCGTCGACGGTGATTCCCTCTCCGTAACCGGTATCCCGATGGTTTCGGGAGACGGGCGATCAGCCTTGCCGCGAGTTTCTGCGGGCGCAGACGCTGAGTAACCTCGCTCCCGAATCTCTGGCCCCACCCGTGCGACCGGGTGTGTGCCGAGCACGCCATCGATACTGCTTGTTCTTACCCATCCGGCCCGAGGCCAGCGCCACAGTCGCACGCTTCAACGGGCGCATCGTTGACCTGCTGCGGACCCGGCACGTAGATTCAGGCCAGCACCGGGACGACACGAAGCGGGATTGCCAGCTCATGTACAACCATCAAATTCGGCAGAAGGCACTGAGGTATCGCACATCGGTGGTCACCCTCAAGGTTTGGCAGTGCGAGCGCCTCGATTCGTTCAAAAATCGTGTATGAGACCAGGCGAGACCCGAGACATAGGAGGAATGCTTTGATTACGGAAGATTACGTGAAGGAAACTATGGCCGAGTGGCTGAAGCAACAGGGCTACACAGATGTTGAAGCACGTATGGGAACAGCAAACGGGATCGATGTTAAAGGGACAAATCCGAGTTCCGGGATACGTCTCGCGATTGAGTGCAAAGGTGAAAGCAATGCTAAAAACCAATGGGACAACGCGTGGCGAAACCTGTCACATGCCTTGTTCAATCTTATAAAGGATTCGGAAAATCCGGATAATAAAGATGACATAGGATTGGCGGTTCCGGATACCGACGACTATCGGCGACGCATGGATGGACTCAAGCCTTTTTGCAAGAAACAGGGTATTACGTTGTATTGGGTCTCTGCATCCGGGCAAGTCGATTGTTGGGCTCTTTAGCTCTTTAGCTCTTAAGGAAACACTGATCAATGGGTCTACATCCGGCTCCGTGCCCCGCCGAAGCGTTTTTGGAAGGGCACTGGGGTCATGACCGCCGGCATGGGCGCCTGTAACCGCCGTTTTTGGCGGTTACAGGGGCGATTTCCGGTCCTGCGGACACACTACCCCTGCGGCAGCAGCCCCCATCGTCGCGCACGGTACAGGTTCGCCAGGGCGAACAGGCTGTGCAGCTGCGCAGTGTTTTTCTTGAGGCCGCGGTAGCGCACCTTGCGATACCCGAAGAGGTTCTTCACCACATGGAACGGATGCTCCACGATCGAACGCAACTGGGCCTTGTGCCGTTCATCGACCCGCACTTGGTCGCGCTCTGGGCCTTCCGGCACCGCGCGCACCGTGCCGCGCTTGCGCGCGATGTGCGTCTCCGGGCGATGCCCATTCAGGCGTTTCTCCGCACCGATGTAGCCGGCATCGCCATGCAGACTCTCCTCCTCGCCGTGGAGCAGTTCCGGCACCTGCGACACGTCCGAGACGTTCGCGGCCGTGCCCTTCACCGTATGAACCAGCCCGGTGACGACATCGGCCCCGATATGCGCCTTCATCCCGAAGTACCACTGGTTGCCCTTCTTCGCCTGGTGCATCTCCGGATCGCGGGCCTTTTCCCGGTTCTTGGTGGAGGGCGGGGCCGCGATCAGGGTGGCGTCCACCACCGTGCCCTCGCGCAGCATCAGACCCCGCTGCTGCAGATGCGCGTTGATCCGGTCGAAGATGACCTGGGTCAGGTTGTGCGTAAGCGTTCATTCTAAGACACCCTGCCACTCCAGCGAATAGCGCCCTACAGTAGCCTCAAATTCTCCAATACGAGGTTACTCCCATGAGCAAACGTCG
>JBNJFQ010000077.1:0-4614 GCA_051747025.1 Pseudomonadota bacterium | reverse complement strand
CCGATTACACGGCGCTGTTCGGCCAGGTTGAAGGCCGGCGCGGCCAGCGTGATCAGGATGACCAGCACGGCGAGGGTGATCATTGCCTCGATCAGCGTGAAGCCGTGGTGGCGACTGGGTTGTCGGGCAGGTATGGCCATGCGGGCCCCCGGGAGCTTTGTCGACAATGGTTGACTTTCAGTATACGGATCACGGGTGGGCTAAGGTACGTTCAGGAAGGGGGCGATCGACCGTTCGTATAGAAAAGGATACCGTTTGTGGAATAGCGGACCCTTCCGGCGAGGGGTTGTGGTGGAATCGAACCAGGCGCAGGCAACAAGCGAGAGGTGGGCCATGCGAGGGAAACAGTGGAAGAACACCGGGTTCACCCTGATCGAGGTCATGATCGTGGTGGCGATCGTTGCGATCCTGGCGGTGATTGCCTATCCGTCCTACCAGAATCATATCCTTAAGTCCCAGCGGGCAGATGCACACGATGCCCTGCTGCGCATTCAGCTGGAGCAGGAGCGTTGGCGGGCCAACAACCCGGCCTATACGGGCGACCTGAACGATCTGGGGCAGGGGGGGCTGGCGGACGAGTCTGCCGATGGTCATTACGACCTGGCGATCACCGCTTCTTCCGGATCCGCTTTTACGGCCACGGCCACGGCCAAGGGCCAGCAGGCCAATGACACGAGCTGCCCGACGATTACCCTGGAGGTGACCGGCGGTTCGTCGAACCGTACGCCGGCGGATTGCTGGTAACCGGGGGCTCCGGGTACGCGGGGGCGGAGACCCTTGGGCGATTGGGGGCTGGCTGGCGCCCCATTGGCCGGGGGGTGGCCACCTGCGGGTGGCGCTAGCAACTGGCGGGTTCGCTGCGCGGGCGGCCCACGCTGCTGACGATCACGCGCCGGCCCCGGCCTTCGACACAGACCCACAGGCTGCCCATCTGCAGCGCCCCGCTGGTGCGGCGCGTGGTCCCGCGCGCGACGTAGGAGACATAGTGCTCGACCGGCTGGTTCGGCGTGATCGATGCGCCGGTGGCGAGGGCCTGGTAGGCGATCAGTTCGTCGTCCGGCTGGCGCTGGCCGGTGCTGCCGGTATCCGCGAACAGGATCCAGCCCCCGGACCAGTCGCCGTCTTCGCGGCACCATTCGCCGTCTTGCGACGGGCAGAGGGTGACGCGGTGGTTGCGTTTCACTGCCTCGCTGCGCGCCTGGTGCAGGGCGTTCAGCAGGCTGTGGGTGGTTCCGGTCAGGCGCTGGCGTTCGAGCGTCTGGCTCATGCGGGGTGCCGCGAGGGCGAGCAGAATCGCCAGGATGCTCAGCGTGACCACGAGCTCGATGGCGCCAAGGCCCGAGCAGGCGCGAATGGTGTGCATGGTCGTCTCCTCCCTGAGAACGTGCACGTGCCGGAGGATAGGACAGATGCGGCGTTCCGGCCAGGTGGCGGTGCATCGGGAACGCACGTGGCGGGTTCCTGCCTAAAGCGGGACGAACTACAGGGGCGATGCGGCTTCAGGGCGCACGTTGGCGCAGGGCCTGTATTGCGGGCGATTACCGGGCATCCCGGCGCTGGCCGTTTCCGGGGCGGGTGGGTCCGGGGCGGTCAGCGGGGACAATGGTGGACACGCAAGCGCGTGAGGAATGACCCGATGGTGACGATATGACGCAGGATGTGCAGCGCATGGAGGAGGCGGATCTGCTGGATCTGCAGCGTCAGGCCGCGCGTGCCGCCGGGGTGGAGGTGGCGTTCCGCGACCCGGCCCGTTCGGGCGCGCGGGTGCCGGAACTGGTGGTGATCCCCCCGGGGGAGTTCGAGATGGGTTCGAACGCCACGGAGTACGGGCATCTCGACACCGAATCGCCGCGGCGCTTCGTGCTGATCGAACGGCCGTTTGCGCTGGGCCGGTTCACGGTGACCCGGGAGGAGTGGGAGGCGTTCCAGGCCGCGACCGGCTGGGAGCCCTGGGAGTGGCTGGTGTGGCCGGCCACCGCGCGGACCCCGATCTTCAATGTGAAGCCGGCGGATATCCGCCTGTACCTTGAGTGGCTCGGCGAGGAGACCGGGCAGCGCTACCGCCTGCCCACCGAAGCGGAATGGGAGTTCGCCGCGCGCGCGGGTACGCGCACGCCGTTTGCATTCGGCGAGGCGGTGGGTTGTCGCGAGGTGCATTTCAACTCGCTGTTCCCGTACGAGGAGCGCCGCCAGCGCCGCAAGTGGTACGTCCCCGCGTGTTTCCCGCTGTCGCGGCCGCTGGAGGCGGGCAGTTTTCAGCCGAACCTGTGGGGGCTGTACGACATGCACGGCAACGTGCAGGAGTTCACCTCGACCCCGTGGCACGACAACCATGCGAGCCTGCCGCGCGATGGCGCCTACCGTGCCGAGCCCGACAACGAATGGGTGGTGGCCAAGGGCGGCTCCTGGTTCGACCCCGCGGTGAACACCCGCAGCGCCGCCCGGCGTCGCCGTAACATCGACGAGATGGACACCAACCTGGGCTTCCGCGTCCTGCGCGAGCTGGAGACGTAGTCCTCCCTGGGCGGCCCCGCCGCAGGAGTCCAGCCCTCTGGGCGATGGAGCCTGACCCGACGCCCCCCGTAGGAGGCCAGCCCTCTGGCCGATCGGGCCTGACCAACGCCCCATCGCTTAGAGGGCAGGGCTCCTACAGCGGGGCCGGGGCGCTGCCCTGTTCCGGTCGGAACAGGTGGACCTCCAGGCCCTCGATGTGCCGATAGTGCCGGTCGTTGGCCGTCGCGAGTGGCAGGCCCAGCTGTATCGCTGTTGCGGCGATCAGGGCATCGGCCATCTGCATGTTGTGGCTGAGGGCGTAGGTCTCGACAAGGAAGGTTGCGCGGTTCGAGATGGATTCGCTTACTGGGTGGATACGGGCGTCCCAGTACTGCATGGCCTGGCGCAGCGCCCGGAATTCGGTCTGGTCGCGCAGCCGCTGGACAAGTTCCATGTAGGTGACCGCAGACACTGCGAAACCGGCTGAACGGTCGAGCCATTCGGCGGCTTTCAGGTTTCCCCGCAGGTTCCAGATCAGTGCTTCCCTGGCATCATTCAAATTCCCCGGGTTGCCGGATTCGGCGGATCTGTTCGTCGATCGAATCGGTTTGGTCGCGCCAGAGTCCGAATAGCGGGTTATGTGCCGGGCGTGCCTGGGTCGCTTCACTGCGAGCCCGGTAGGGGACAAGTCGGGCGCGCAACCGGCCCCGGTAGGTGATCTCGATCTCCTCCCCCCGGTCCACGGCGGCGAGCAGCGCGCCGTGCGCCGACCACGCCGCGCGGATCGGGTGTATGCGGCTCGGGGTCCGGATGTGGCGAGGCACGCTGGCCCCGCCCGCTGTTATTCGGATCAGCCGCGTGGAACGAAATCGAGCACGGCGGAGTTGATGCAGTAGCGCAGGCCGGTGGGCGGGGGGCCATCCGGGAAGACATGCCCGAGGTGCGAGTCGCAGCGCGCGCAGCGCACCTCGGTGCGGGTCATCCCCAGGGCGGTATCGCGGTATTCGGTGATGGCCTCGCTGCCGACCGGTGAACCGAAGCTGGGCCAGCCGGTGCCGGAGTCGAACTTGGTCGCGGAGTCGAACAGCGGCGCGCCGCAGGCGACACACTGGTAGATGCCGTCACCCTTGTGGTCGTGCCAGGCGCCGGTGAAGGGCGGTTCGGTGCCGCCTTCGCGGGCAATGCGGTACTGCTCCGGTGACAGGCGTTCGCGCAGTTCGTTGTCGTCGAGACGATCCGAGTCGTTCATGCAACCTCCGAAGCCGTGTATGGTCTGGAAAAAAACAAGGTCGAAAGCGTGTTCGCGCCGGAGCACGGTTCTGCGGCGCCAGTGCACCCGCAAGGCATGCCCTCCAGTACAATCTCCCTCTCCGGCCCGGAGGCGACCCATTCTCGGTGTACCGCAAGGGGATCGTACCATCGCCATGCGGGACCGGCCTGCGGGCCACGCCGCGAACGTACTATTTTGCGGGCATTGTGGTGCCCGCCAATCCACCGGGAGGATCCGTGGGCTGTCCGGACTGTGAACGCATTAATCTGTTGCCGACCGCGGCGGGGACCCTCTACCTTGCGCCGGTCCTGTCGCACACCCGGAACGCGCTGCGCCGGCGCATGGTGGAGGAGTCGATGGCCTGCAGCGAACCGGCCTCCGGGATCCTGGCAATGCCGGTTGCGGACAATGGCGGCCTCGGGGAAACCCTGAACCGGCTGCAACAGGCCCTGAGCGGGGCAGAACAGGCCGGATGCCGGGCGACCTTTGTCCCGGAGGGCGAGACCTTCGGGCTGGCCCATCTGCAGGATACCCACCTGCTGTCGACGCTGATTGCGCGGCATAACGCACGCGACCTGTCAGCGATCCTGGCGAACGATGCGCTGGATTTCCATTTTCAGCCGATCGTGCATGCCGCCGACCCGCACGAGGTGTTCGCCTACGAGGCGCTGGTGCGGGCGCGCGCGGCGGATGGCGAAATCATCCCCCCGAATGACCTGTTTCGCATGGCGCGGCAGGCGGAACTGCTGTTTCATCTGGACCGATCCGCGCGCATCAATGCGATCCGGCGGGCGGTCGAGCGCGGCATGACCAGCCAACTGTTCATCAACTTCAACCCTGCCGCGATCTAC
>JBNJFQ010000076.1:0-5107 GCA_051747025.1 Pseudomonadota bacterium | reverse complement strand
GCGGGGTTCTGCCTGTTCAACAACGTGGTAATCGCCGCGCGCCATGCCCAGGCGCGGCATGGCGTGAACCGCATCGCGATCGCGGATTTCGACGTCCACCACGGGGACGGTACCGAATCGCTGGTCGCGGGCGATCCGTCCATCCTGTTCGGCTCGGCCTTCGAGCACCCGGCCTATCCCGGTTCGGGGGTCCCGCCGCTGGCGGACAACTGCCTGAACGTGCCGGTGGCGGGCGGCTCGTCCGCGACGCAGTGGCGCGAGGCGGTGGCGGCGGCCTGGTTCGACGCCCTGGACACGTTTGCCCCGGAGCTGATCCTTGTCTCCGCGGGGTTCGACGCCCATGGCGAGGACGGCATCTCGCGCCTGGCGCTCACCGAAGACGACTACGCCTGGGTGACGGCGGAGCTGGCCGCTATTGCCCAGCGCCACGCCGGCGGGCGTGTGGTCTCCCTGCTGGAGGGTGGCTATGCACTGAGTGCCCTGGGGCGCAGCGTAGTCGCCCATCTGCGCGTGCTCGGGGGCCTGTAGCGGTCGCACCCGGGCGAGCGGTCCTGGCCGGCGACCGCGAGCGCTCGGAGTCGGGCCATCCATCGGGGATCAGGCGCTCCGGCTGGACCCCACGCGGTAAACCCCGAGCTCAAGCCCCTTGTGGCAGCCATCACTGTCGCGCTTGTCGAGGATACGGGCGATCAGGCGCTCGTCGCGGTCGAGCAGCTCGGCTGCGAGCCCATTCTGCTCGCGCGGCAGATAACCGAGCTGGTGATCCAGCCAGTCGATCGCCACCGCCTTGTCGTCGTGCGGGTTCAGGCGCTCGCGCCGCAGGGTCAGGGCCTGGCCGCGCTTGAGCAGATCCCAGAGTTTCGGCGCGTCGTGGTGGCGGTAACCGGCCAGCGGGATACGCTGGAGCAGCTCGCCGGTGGTGGCCGTGCGGTTGTAGGGGCTGCGGCGGGCATAGTAGCCACGCAGGGCGGGGATCGGGCGGGCCTGGCTGTTACGTGTCATGGTCGGACTCCTTCGAGTGTGGCTCGAGAGTCCGTTGTAGCACCGGGGGTGGCTCACACAGTGAGCCACCCCCCAAAGAAATTTCGATCATCGCGCATTCCCGCGGAAGGCGATATGCGTTTTGTGAAGGCTTCAGGCGCGGAAGACTCGTGAACGGCGCAGCAGGGTGATGGCGGCGGCCCCGGCCAGCCCGCAGGCGGCGCCGTACAGGTGGGCCTCGGTAATCACGCCGCCACCGAGCCAGTCGGCCATACCGGCCGTGGGGCCCTGCCAGGCCTCGAGGGCGAGCTTTCCGAGCAGCAAAGCGAGCGCCCCGCCGGCGAGAAGCGGCGAGGCACGCAGGCTCAGCAGCGCGCCGGTCGCCAGCAGCCCGTGCAGCAGCCCGGAAAGCCCCAGGTACCAGGCGATCTCCGGATGGAATGCCAGCAGGGCCAGGGACTGGCCGACGGCCAGTGCCGGGATCAGCAGCAGCCACGATCGCGTTTTGAGGGCAGCACCAAACAGGTGCCAGATCAGGAACAACGCAGCCAGGTTGAGGGCCAGGTGCTGCCAACCCAGGTGGACCCAGTGGCCGGAAAGCAGGCGCCAGAACGCACCGGCGTGGATGGCCTCGCGCTCGTAGCGTAATGCGAGCGCCCCCGCGTCCCCCAGAGTGGCGACCAGCACCGCGGCCAGGGCGACGATCAGCGGCGCCCGAAACACCGCGAACCGCGAATCCGGGCGGGCAGGTTGATGCTTGCGGCCGGAGCCGCCGGGGTGCGCCGCGAACATCACCATGGCGTGCCAGTGGCGACATCCCGTGGGGGGCACCGACTAACGGGCCACACCCGGCCGGCGTCGGGTCCGCGCGAGCAGGCCCAGACCAAGCAGGCCGAGCAACAGCAACGGGCCGCTTGCGCCGCCCCCACCGCGGCTTTCCGTATCGTCGCTGTCGTCGCCCCCCTCGTCGTCGCCCCCATCGCCGCCGTCCGGCGAGTCCCCGGTGCCAACAGGCGTGGCCAGGGTACCGGGGTCACGGATCACACCGTCGCGCTCGCCGTCGCGGTCGTTCGGACCGCCATCCTCAATGATCAGGCGCACGCAATGGTCGCCTTCGCTCAAGCCGTCGGTCCAGCGATCCGAGCCGGGCCATGGGCAACCGGTGTCGGTGGTCGGAGCGGAGTGCAGCTGGTTGGCATCATCCAGTACAAAGTCCTGCCAGCCCTCGCTCGCGCGCCATTTCCTCCATACGGCCTGCTCGGGGATCTCCCGGCCTTCGGGCAACGGGATGACTGCCGGCACGGACTGGCCCGGGTGCTGCAGATCGAAGATCTCGAAGTCCACCAGGTAGCCGAGATGGTCGTACGGCGGGTCGTCCTGGTTGAGCGCCGGCTCGCCAGTCGCGTCCCGCAGGTCGTCCGGCGTGATGCCGAGACCGAACTGGCCGGATGCCCAGGACGCCGCTTCGGAATACAGGCCGAGCCGCACCTGGTAGCCCTCCGGCACGGCCACCGGTACCTCGCGGGAATCCTCGGCGCACAGCCCGGGGCCCACAGGACGGAAGGTGCCGTCGCGGCAGATCGGGAGGATATGCCGCTGGTCCGGGTCGTCACTGTAGAAGTCCCGGTAGGCCGACGGGATGGCGTCGCGATCGGTCACCACTCGCAGGCGTTGCTCGAGCGTGGCCGCGCGGCCGGGCTCGTCGCTGTCGGTCACCCGCAGGCGCGCGTGGTAGACCCCGTCGAGCCCCTGGGGTACGAACGTCACGGCATTGCCCGTGGCCTGATGGATTTCCAGGTCGAGATCGGAGTTGCTCCAGTCGAACGCCAGTCCGGTCTCGGGGTCCACCCGCAGGGTGACCGGACCATCGGCCTGCGTAACCACGCCATCGCGAATCGTTCGGCCGTCCTGCTCGAGCTCGAGATGCGCGGCCAGCGGCACTTCCTCCGCCTCGCGCAGCAGGATCCGGTGCTCGGCCGGATCGCCGGGCAGGGCGTAGTCCGGATCCTGCCCCGCGCGCAGGGCCAGTGTGATCTCGCCAGTCCGGGCATTCGGGGTCAGGTTCAGGGTACGCAGACGCGCATGTTCGCCCTCTGCAACAAAACGGAACTCTCCGGCAGGCTGGAGCCCGGGTTCGGCGCTGTCGATCAGGTCCGAGCCGGCCAGGTCATAGGACACGGTCACCGGATATTGCGCCGGTGTACCCTCGAGCACCGCCCGAACCTCCACCGACTCGCCCGCGGTACCGAACTGCCGGGTACTGGTGAAGGCCACTTGCGGACGCACCTCGAATTGGACGCTGTATGTCTCCCCGTCGTCTTCGGTGAAGACGAGCGTGAAGATGCCGCCCCGCTCGGATTCGAACACATACGTGCCGTCCTCCAGGCGCAGGACCGGCACACCGCCGTCCGGGTCGCGCAGCAGGGTCGGGGCGATGCCGCTCGGCAGGTCCCGGGTCTCGGTACCGCGCCGCACCGTGCCGGAGATGGCCAGCGCCACGTCATCGGACACGTCGAGACGGAAGCGTACCGGTTCGCCGGTAGCCACAGTTCGGTCACCCAGGGCCTGGCCGGATTCGTCCACGATGCCCCCGGACTGCTCCGCCAGCAGCTCCTCCAGACGCTCCTCCGCGGCGATCAGGTCATCAAGATTGTCGACTTGCGCCTGCTGTTCGGGATCCAGTGTTTCATAGGCCGCACGGGCATCCTCGATGGCACCGCGATGCTCCAGGGTCAGTTCGTCGACCGGGGGCAGCGAGCCAATCGTCTCGCTGACCTCCTCCACGTTCTCGTCCTGAACCGGCTCGTCGTCATCATCCGGCGGGGTGGGAGCCGGAGCGGCCGCGCGGGTCACGGTCACGGCGTAGGTGCTGGTGCTCCAGTCGGGAGCAGTGATCACCAGCTCCAGGGTCTGGCTTCCGACCGCAAGGGACATCTCGGGGGAGCCCGTACCGCTCTCCACCCGTTCGCCGTCCAGGGTGATCCGTGCATCCGGGTCGGACAGGGTCGGCGTGACACTGAAGCTGTCGACAGCATGCGACACGGCCACGTCGTAGGCCAGAGTGGCGGGATCGAAGGCCGGAGCGAGGCTGCCCGAGCTAGGGGCCAGAGCGGACAGCGTGGCATCGTCGCTTGGCGCAACGCCATTCACGGTCCCGGTTACCCGGCTGTCGGTGACCTCGGTATCCACCAGTTCGGCGGCCAGTCCACCCACCGGCTCGTCCGTGGCGCTCACGTCGCCCGTGACCTCGGTATCGACGATCGTGGAGTGACGGATGGTGCCGGCGAGGCCACCAACGTGGCTGTCGCCACCGACCTCGGCCCCGATGGTCACGTTGCTCAGTTCGGCGTGGTCGATCGAGCCGGCCAGGCCACCGACCTGGCTGCCTCCGCCGATACGGCTGTCGCCGTCCACGGCGACATTGTCGATGATGGCGGGATTGCCCGCCTCGCCGACGACTGCGTTGGCCAGCAGGCCGCTGTCATCACCCGCGGCGTCGTTGATGCTGCCTTCGATGGTCAGATCGCCAACCTCGGCACCGGGGCCGATGACATCGAACAACGGCTCGCCGTCGAGCCCCTCGATCGCTACCGGATTACCGTCGTCGCTGCGCACGGAGCCGGTGAACGGTGCCTCTTCGCTGCCAATGGATTCCCAGCCCGCGCCAGCGTTCAACCGGCCGTCCACGCCGCCATCTACCACGAAGTGACTGTCGGGATACTGACCCATGCTGGCGAGGTCGCCGCCATCATCGATGACGAACGGGTCATCGTCCGAGCCGGTTCCGGCGCTGGCGGCGCGGACAAAGCTCGCCTCCACCTCACAGCTGGCCGTCACCGGGTCCGTGGTGTAGGTGAGGCCGTCGAGGGTGCCGGCACAGCCGGTCACGGTATCGACCGCATAGCCGCTGTCCGGCGTGAGGGTCAGCTCGGCCGATGCCTCGTGGTCGAGCGTCTGGCTCGCCGGGGAGACACTGCCATTGGCACCCGCGGTCGCTGTGACCTCATGGCCGACCACCTCGAGAGTGAAGCTCTGGGTATCCTGCTGGCTGGGCTCCGACTCGTCGCTGACGGCCAGGGTAACCTCGTGGGTTCCTTGCGTGGTCGGGGCGGTGCCGGTCAGGGCA
>JBNJFQ010000075.1:0-5254 GCA_051747025.1 Pseudomonadota bacterium | reverse complement strand
CGGGCGCGGATCGAGCCCTGCCCGGTCTCGTAGACCTTCCGCAACTCGGCCGGCGGGCTGATGATCTCGGCCTCGGTGGGGAAATCCGGCGCCGGCAGGTGTTCGCACAGCTCGGCCACCGTTGCCTTCGGGTGTTCCAGCAGGTGCACGCAGGCGGCGGCCACCTCGCGCAGGTTGTGCGGCGGGATGTCGGTGGCCATGCCCACGGCGATCCCGGAGCCGCCGTTCAGCAGGACGTTCGGCAGCCGTGCCGGGAGCATCTTCGGCTCCTCCAGTGCCCCGTCGAAATTGGGCACCCAGTCCACCGTGCCCTGCCCGAGCTCGGAGAGCAGCAGCTGGGCGTAGCGCGACAGGCGCGACTCGGTATAGCGCATCGCCGCAAACGACTTCGGATCGTCGGGCGAGCCCCAGTTGCCCTGCCCGTCGACGAACGGATAGCGATAGGAGAACGGCTGCGCCATCAGCACCATCGCCTCGTAGCACGCCGAATCCCCGTGCGGGTGGAACTTGCCGAGCACGTCACCCACGGTGCGCGCCGATTTCTTGTACTTGGCGGTGGCGGAAAGCCCCAGCTCGCTCATGGCGTAGATGATCCGCCGCTGCACCGGCTTCAGGCCGTCGCCGATATGCGGCAGTGCACGGTCCAGGATCACGTACATGGAGTAGTCCAGGTACGCCTTCTCGGTGAAGTCCTTCAGCGGCAACTGCTCGCCGCTGCTGGCGAACAGGCTCAGGGTCTCGTTTTCGCTCATCGACATTCTCGGCCGGGAATGGGACACGCCCGGGGTTTTACCCCGGGACGGGCCCGCGTACTGTAGCGAGCACGCCGCTTCCATTCCACGACCGGGAGAGCCAACGTGCCGGATACCGGCTGGATCGCCAGTCTCGTCGGGATCGCGATCTTCGCATTCGCGCTGTTCAGTGCCGCACACGCGATCCTGCAACGCCGCGACACCGGCACGGTCATCGCCTGGGTCGGGCTGATCATGCTGCTGCCGCTGGGCGGCTCGATCCTGTACTGGCTGTTCGGCGTGAACCGTATCCGCCGGCGCGCGCATGCGCTGCGCCAGGGCCATCTGCTCGCCGGCAGCCACCCGACGGATGCCGGCACCCATGCCGGACTGCCCGCCAACTGGCAGCGCCTGGCACACTGTGGCGATCAGCTCAGTCCGTTCCCGGTCACCGGCGGCAACCGGATGCAGCCCCTGACGGACGGCGATAAGGCCTATGCCGCGATGCTGGAGGCGATCGACCACGCCCGCGCAAGCATCAGCCTGGCCACCTACATCTTTGACCACGACGCGGTGGGCGCGCGTTTCATCCGCCACCTGCGGCAGGCGGTGGAACGCGGTGTCGAGGTGCGGGTGCTGATCGACGGCATCGGCGCGCGCTACAGCCGCCGCAACACGCTGCGCTATTTGCGCCGTGCCGGGATCGGCGCGGCGCCGTTCATGCCGGTCCACCACCTGCCGCGCAGCCTGGCGTCATTCAACCTGCGCAACCACCGCAAGATGCTGGTGATCGACGGCCAGCACGGCTTCACCGGCGGCATGAACATCCGCCGCGGACACAGCCGCAGCGATCCCGGTCCGCACCCGGTCCAGGACCTGCATTTCGAGCTGCACGGGCCGGTCTGCGCGCAACTCCAGCGCGTGTTCATGGAGGACTGGGAGTTCGCCACCGGCGAACTGCTGGACGGGCCGGACTGGTTCCCGCCCGCGATCCAGCCAGCCGGCGAACTGCTGGCGCGCGGGTTGCCGGACGGGCCGGACGAGGACTTCGAGGTCCTCAACTTCACCCTGCAGGCGGCGCTGGCGGAGGCACAGGAGCGGGTGATGATCATGACCCCCTACTTCCTGCCGGACAGTGCCCTGCTGGGGGCACTGAAGACCGCCGCGCTGCGCGGCGTACAGGTCGATCTGCTGCTGCCGGCGCGCAACAACCTGCGCCTGGTGCAGTGGGCCAGCCAGCCGCAGCAGGCGGAACTGCTGGAACGCGGCTGCCGTATCTGGCTGACCCCGCCGCCATTTCACCACGGCAAGCTGACGGTGATCGACAGCCACTGGTCGCTGGTGGGATCGGCCAACTGGGATCCGCGCAGCCTGCGCCTGAATTTCGAGCTTGACCTGGAGTGCTACGACGCCGCGCTCGGGGGCGAAATGACCGCGTGGGCCGACCGGTTGCGCGAGCGTTCGCATCGCCTGACGCTGGACGAGGTGCGGGCGCGGTCGCTGCCCGCGCAATTGCGCGACGGGGCGGCACGGTTGCTTACGCCATACTTGTAGCCATTGCGCCGGGCCCGGGAAACGCGCATTTCCTGCAACTTGTCTGTCGCGGTAAACTTTCGCCCGAACCCTTGCCCCGGGATGTCCAATGACCCGTTACCTCACCCTGTTCCTGGCCCCGGCGCTGCTCGCCCTCGCGGGCTGCTCCGAGTCCCCCGATGCCGCCTCTGACGACCCGTCAGGTACTCCCGCCGACGAGGCCCGGGACACCGGGACCGCCCCGACACAGGAGGAATACACCCTGCCGCCGGAGGACTTCCAGGCCGATCCAGAGGCCGGGAGTTCGCTGTTCCGGCAGAACTGCATGCAGTGTCACGGCGAGGACGCGCGCGGCACCGACCAGGGCCCGCCACTGATTCACCGGGTCTACGAGCCGTCGCATCACCCCGATATCACCTTCCATCGCGCAGCGGCACTGGGCGTGCAACAGCACCACTGGGAGTTCGGCGACATGCCGCCGGTGGCCGGTATCAGCGGCGAGGACACTGCGCATATCATCGCCTGGATCCGCCAGGAACAGCGCGCCGTCGGCATCGACTGACCTTCAGCACCTCACACTCACCCGGACGAACGTCGGGGGTTTCATCCGGAGGTTGCCACGGCCCCTGCGGGGCCTCGCAATGACGGGGGCAGAGAGAAGCACCGTCATCGCGAGGCGCGCAGCGCCGTGGCGATCTCCGTGGGCAGCCCCGGCGCGGGGCTGCATCGCGTGCATGGCCGGATCGGCTTGGCCCCGCGGACAAAACGCCTGGCGGGCAGTAGAGTAGGCCCACCCCCAAACCCGGACGACCCCGATGCGCGGACATTCCAGCGTCCACGATGCGCCGCTGGATGGTGGCGTCAGCTGGCGCATCATCCGCAGCCTGCTGCCCTATCTCGCGGAGTTCCGCGGGCGCCTGTTCATGGCCCTGGGACTGATGGCGCTGGCCAAGCTGGCCACAGTGGCAGTCCCGCTCGCGCTGAAGTACATCGTGGATCACTTCGAGGGCGCCGGCACCGACGCGATGATCAGCGTGCCCCTGGCCCTGCTGCTGGGCTACGGCCTGCTGCGCTTTGGCGGGACCTTCTTCGGCGAGCTGCGCGATGCGGTCTTCGTACGCGTGGCCGAACGCGCGATGCGCCGCGCGGCCCTGCGCGTATTCGAGCACCTGCACCGACTGGAGCTGGGCTTTCACCTGTCGCGCCAGACCGGCGCGCTGGCGCGCGACATCGAGCGCGGCACCGCGGGGATGAGCTTCCTGCTGCGCTTCATGGTGTTCAATATCCTGCCGACCATTCTCGAGATCGGTTTGGTCGCGGGCATCCTGCTGTTCGCGGTCGGCCCGATGTTCATGTTCACGGTCTTTGTCGCGGTGGCGATCTACATTGCCTTCTCGGTCTGGGTTACCGAATGGCGCACCCGCTTCGTGCGCGAGGCCAACCTGCGCGACAACGAATCCAACACCCACGCCATCGACTCGCTGCTGAACTACGAGACCGTGAAGTACTTCGGCAACGAGCGCTTCGAGTCCGACCGCTACGATCGGCATCTGGCCGCCTGGGAGAAGGCGCGCACCAGGAACGTGCTGTCGCTGGTTCTGCTGAACAGCGGCCAGGCCCTGATTGTCGCCGGATCAATCACCGTGATGATGCTGCTGGCCGCCCGCCAGGTTGCCGACGGGGCGATGACCGTAGGCGACCTGGTGATGGTGAATGCCTACATGATCCAGCTGTTCATGCCGCTGAATTTCCTCGGCTTTGTCTATCGCGAGATTCGCCAGTCGCTGGCCAATATCGAACGCCTGTTCGGCCTGCTGGAGACACCGGCGC
The DNA here is from genome assembly GCA_051747025.1 of Pseudomonadota bacterium. Lineage (GTDB taxonomy): Bacteria > Pseudomonadota > Gammaproteobacteria > Ectothiorhodospirales > Ectothiorhodospiraceae > Thioalkalivibrio. The sequence goes on along the minus strand of JBNJFQ010000075.1, from coordinate 1,160 downwards.
GGGTCCAGGATCGCCCCGGCGCCCCGGATCTGGAAGTCCGTGAAGGGACGGTGCGTTTCGAGGGCGTGGAGTTTCGCTACCAGGACAACCGGTCGATCCTCGAGGATATCTCGCTGGAGATCCCGGCGGGGCACAAGGTCGCGGTCGTCGGCCCCAGCGGCGCCGGGAAATCCACCCTGGCTCGCCTGCTGTTCCGGTTCTATGACGTGGATGCCGGCCGCATCACCATCGACGGACAGGACATCCGCGAGGTCACCCAGGACAGCCTGCGCCGTGCGATCGGGGTGGTCCCGCAGGACACCGTACTGTTCAACGACACCATCCGCTACAACGTCGCCTACGGCCAGCCGGATGCAAGCCTCGAGGCGGTCGAGCGGGCCGTGCACCTGGCTCACCTGGACGACTTCATCGCACGCCTGCCGGATGGACTGGATACCGTCGTCGGGGAGCGCGGCCTGAAGGTCTCCGGCGGCGAAAAGCAGCGCATCGCGATCGCCCGGGTGCTGCTGAAGAACCCGCCGATCCTGATCTTCGACGAGGCGACCTCGTCGCTGGACTCCGGCTCGGAGAAGGCCATCCTCGAGGCACTGAACGAGATCGCCACACGCCGCACCACCCTGGTCATCGCGCACCGGCTGTCGACGGTGATGGACGCCGACCAGATCGTGGTGCTGGAGCACGGGCGCGTGGTCGAACGTGGCGCCCACCGCGAACTGCTGGCCCATGGCGGCGCGTATGCCCGCCTGTGGCAGCATCAGCAGGAACACGAACCGGCCACCGACGGGGGATAGCCGGCCCGTTCAGTCCGGGTCGACGCGGCCGCGCAGCGACTTCTTGCGCCCGCGTCGGATCTTGGACTCCAGGCGCCGGAGCCTGGACGCGCGGGTCGGCCGGGTCGGCTTGCGCGTCCGGATCGGCTGCCCGGCCTCGCGGATCAGCTCGGCCAGGCGTTCCAGCGCGTCCTCGCGATTGGCCTCCTGCGTGCGATACTGCTGTGCCTTGATCACCACCACCCCGTCGCGGGTAATGCGCTGGTCGCGGCGCCGCAGCAGGCGCTGCTTGTAGAAGTCCGGGAGACTGGAGGCACGGATATCGAAGCGCAGGTGGATCGCCGAGGCGACCTTGTTGACGTTCTGACCGCCCGCGCCCTGCGCCCGGAT
>JBNJFQ010000074.1:0-5472 GCA_051747025.1 Pseudomonadota bacterium | reverse complement strand
CGGTTGGCGATGAAGTGCAGGTATTCCTCGAACATCTGCGCGTTCATGCCGAGTACGCCGCGGGGCATGGTGTCGCGGGCGTACTGCGCCTCCAGCTCGACCGCGTCGCTGATCAGGGTGCGCATCTCGTTCTTGAAGTCTTCGGTCCACAGGTGCGGGTTCTCGACCTTGATCTGGTTGATCACGTCGATGCCGAAGTTCATGTGCATGGACTCGTCGCGCAGGATGTACTGGAACTGCTCGGCCACGCCGGTCATCTTGTTGCGCCGGCCCATGGAGAGGATCTGCACGAAGCCGACGTAGAAGAAGATGCCCTCGAACACGACGTAGAAGGCGATCAGTTCGCGCAGCAGCTTCTGGTCCGCATCCGGGGTGCCGGTGCGGAAGTTCGGGTCCGCCAGGTGCTTGGTGAACGGCAGGGCCCACTCGGCCTTGGTGGCGACGGAGGGCACCTCGCGGTACATGTTGAAGATCTCGCCCTCGTCCAGGCCCAGGGACTCCACGCAGTACTGGTAGGCGTGGGTGTGCAGCGCCTCCTCGAAGGCCTGGCGCAGCAGGTACTGGCGGCACTCGGGGTTGGTGATGTGGCGGTACACGGCCAGCACCAGGTTGTTCGCCACCAGCGAGTCGGCGGTGGAGAAGAAGCCGAGGTTGCGCTTGACGATGGTGCGCTCGTCCTCGGTCAGACCATTCGGGTCCTTCCACAGGGCGATGTCCGCGTTCATGTTGATTTCCTGCGGCATCCAGTGGTTGGCGCAGCCGTCCAGGTACTTCTGCCAGGCCCACTTGTACTTGAAGGGCACGAGCTGGTTGAGGTCGGCGTGGCAGTTGATGATCTTCTTGTCATCCACGCGGATGCGCTCGGCACCCATCTCGAGGTCTTCCAGACCGGTGCCGGTCAGGGCGTCTTCGTTCGGCTCGGGCAGTGGCTGGCCGGCGTTTTCCGGTTCCGGCGAGACGCTGGGCGCGGCGCCGGCGGTGCTCATCAGGGCTTCGTTCTCCTGAAAGCCCATGCCCGGGCGTACGGCGGGTTCTTGCTGGCCTTCGCCTTTGATGGCTGCGATCGGATCGTCCCAGGAAAGCATAGTGTCCCCTCTTCTTTCGGTGGCGGCCCGGCTCGACGGCCGGGCCTTTTGTTCAATGAGTCGTGTCAGTGCGTCGTTCGTGTTCGCTGCGTGCCCGTGCGGGCCGGCCTTACTGGCAGGCCTCGCAGTCCGGGTCGAGGATGGAGCACGCCTTGGGAGCCTCGGGCTCCGCCGCCTGCTGGCCGCCGGAGACGGCGTTCAGCTTGTTGGCGCGCGAGGAGTCGGCCACGGTGCTCTTTTCCACGTGGGTCGCGCCCATGGAGCGCAGGTAGTAGGTCGTCTTCAGGCCGCGCACCCAGGCCAGCTTGTACAGGGCGTCCAGCTTGGGCCCGGAGGGCTCGGCCATGTACAGGTTCAGGCTCTGCGCCTGGTCGATCCACTTCTGCCGGCGCGAGGCGGCCTCGACCAGCCAGCGGGTGTCCAGCTCGAACGCGGTGGCGTACAGGGCCTTGAGGTCCTCCGGCACGCGGTCCAGCGGCTGCACGGAGCCGTCGTAGTACTTGAGGTCGTTGACCATGACCTCGTCCCACAGCTCGCGGTCCTTCAGATCGCGCACCAGGTACGGGTTGATCACGGTGAACTCGCCCGACAGGTTCGACTTGACGAACAGGTTCTGGTAGGTCGGCTCGATCGACTGGCTGACCCCACAGATGTTGGAGATGGTCGCGGTCGGCGCGATCGCCATGGTGTTGGAGTTGCGCATGCCGATCTTCTTCACCCGCTTGCGCAGGGTGTCCCAGTCCAGGCGCTGGGTGGTGTCCATCTGCAGGTACTCGCCGCGCGAGTCGGCCAGCTTGTTCACCGAGTCGATCGGCAGGATGCCCTGGCTCCACAGGCTGCCGGGGAAGCTCTCGTAGCGCCCGCGTTCCTCGGCCAGGTCGGTCGAGGCCTTGATCGCGTAGTAGGACACCGCCTCCATGGAGGTATCGGCGAACTCCACCGCGGCCTCGGAGGCATACGGCATGCGCAGCTTGTACAGCGCATCCTGGAAACCCATGATCCCCAGCCCCACCGGGCGGTGGCGCAGGTTGGAGCGCCGCGCCTGGGGCACGGAGTAGTAATTGTAGTCGATCACGTTGTCGAGCATGCGCATGGCCGTGTTCACGGTCTGCTCGAGCTTGGCCTGATCCAGCTCGCCGTTGTCGCCTATATGTGCGGCCAGGTTGATCGAGCCCAGGTTGCACACCGCGATCTCGTCATCCGAGGTGTTCAGGGTGATCTCGGTGCACAGGTTGGAGCTGTGGACCACGCCGGTGTGGCTTTGCGGGCTGCGCAGGTTGCACGGGTCCTTGAAGGTCATCCACGGATGGCCGGTCTCGAACAGCATGCCGAGCATCTTCCGCCACAGGTCCACGGCCTTCATGGTCTTGTGCACGCGCAGCTCGCCGCGCGCGGCCTTCTCTTCGTATTCGCAGTAGCGCTTCTCGAAGTCGGTGCCGACGAGGTCGTGCAGGTCCGGGGTCTCGTTCGGCGAGAACAGGGTCCAGTCGCCGTCCTCGGCCACGCGCTTCATGAACAGGTCCGGGATCCAGTTGGCGCTGTTCATGTCGTGGGTGCGGCGGCGGTCGTCGCCGGTGTTCTTGCGCAGCTCGATGAACTCCTCGACATCGATGTGCCAGGTCTCGAGGTAGGCGCATACCGCGCCCTTGCGCTTGCCGCCGTTGTGCGCCAGGGCCGCCGTCGTCATGTAGGACTCATCGCCCTCGACCTTCAGGTCGCAGACGAACGGCACCGGGTCGATGGCGTTCACCGCACGCACGCGCGTGAACAGACAGCCATTCCAGGTGATCCAGTTACGTTTACGGATCGGCTTGCAGCCCACCAGTTCAGCGATCTCCGGCAGCGCCGGGATGCGCAGATCATACGCCCTGGCCGTGCCGGCAAAATGGGCCGCACTGCCGTCGCTGCGCGTGCCGGTGTGCGTCTGTTGACGTTCACGATACTGCCCGGCACAGGGGATACCGAGGCGGAGGAACTGATAGCGCAGTCCTTCCGTCAGTGCCTGCGAGGTCGAGGTAAAGTAGATTTCCTTCCCACGGCTAACCCCGCCGTCGGTCTCCAGCAGGCCACGGATCAGGCCCAGCGTCTGCGCCCGCGGCAGATGCGAGAAACGGCGGCTGATGCGCTTGTTGTGGTGCGGATCGTAGAGGTCGTCCGCGGTGAACGGCAGGGTCGGCTCGCCAGCCCCGGTAACGCAGCCGGTAGTCCCGTCACGCAGCACTCCCCGACCATTGGACCAGTGAATCTGGGCATAGGTCTCGCCGCGAGCCGTTTCCCAATAATGGATCCCGCGCTGCTCCAGATACGCGCGCACAAACTGCATGTGCTCGTCCTGTTGCGGGTTGCCGGACACGCCCCACTGCTGGCCGCCCTTGGACAGATGGCCATCGCCGAGCAGGATCCCGTACAGGCGTGCGTCCTCCTCCGTAAAACCGGGCACCGCGACCGTTTCCTGGGGGATCACCTGGGCGACGTAATCGCCGGGCTCCAGCTCGCCGGCTTCGCTCCACTCCGGTTTGAGTCTGCCGCTTTCCAGGGCCCGCAGAGTGCGTTCACCGGCCTGCTCCATGGGCACGCCTTTGAGCCCCCACAATGGATGCCCTGCAGTGACCTGGAACGGCTTCAGCGCGTGTTTGGCGCGGATCTCCACCATCGGGTCCGTCTGGTTGTAGGTCATCCGGTCCGTGACCTCGCGATACCGGCCGCGCTGCCCCAGCACGAGATCACCCACCTGGATGTCCTTGATCGCCTTGATGCCCTCGGCGGTAAACACGGTGGTATCCGGAGCGAAGCACTGGTTCACCGCCACCGCGGTGTCGTTGGCGACCTTCAGGAACGGGACCACGCCCTGCGACTTGCCGTTGGTGCCCTTGATGTGGGCGCCCATGCCGCGCACGCGGGTCCAGTCGTTGCCCAGCCCACCGGCAAACTTGGACAGCAGCGCGTTGTCGCGGATGGCGCTGTAGATGCCGTCCAGGTCATCCGGGACGCTGGTCAGGTAGCAGCTGGAGAGCTGCGGACGCAGGGTGCCGGAGTTGAACAGGGTCGGCGTGGAGCTCATGAAATCGAACGAGCTCAGCAGATTGTAGAACTCGATCGCGCGCGCCTCGCGGTCGATCTCGTTGATCGCCAGGCCCATCGCCACGCGCATGAAGAACGCCTGCGGCAGCTCGAAGCGCGTGCCGTCGCTGTGGATGAAGTAGCGGTCATACAGGGTCTGCAGGCCCAGGTAGGTGAACTGCAGGTCGCGCTCGGGCTTGATCGCCGCGCCCAGCTTGTCCAGGTCGTAGCGGGTCAGCTCGCTGTCGACCAGCTCCAGATCGGCGGCGCGTTTGATGTAAGCGCCGAAGTATTCTGCGTAGCGCTCGGCCAGCTGGGCCTGGGTGGCCTCCTCCGGGCGGTCGTGCACGAAGCTCAGGGCCTCGCGGCGCAGCGCGTCCATCAGCAACCGAGCGGTGACCTCGGAGTAGTTCGGCTCCTTCTCGATCATCACCCGCGCGGCCATCACCAGCGCGGTGGCAACGTCCTTCTCGGCCACGCCGTCGAACAGGTTGCGGCGCGCCTCGGTCAGGATCTTCTGCCCGTCGACGTGTTCGATGCCGGCGCAGGCCTCCTCCACCACCGCCTGCAGGCGGGCCTCGTCCAGCGGGGCCCGGGTGCCGTCGGCACGGGTCACATTCAGGGTGGCTTCCGCCTCCTGCTCCTCCGCACCTTGTTCGGCGGCCTCGGCGGCGCGCTTTTGCGCCTGCTGCTCGCGGTAGATCACGTAGGCCCGCGCGACCTTGTGGTGGCCGCCGCGCATCAGGGCCAGTTCCACCTGGTCCTGGATGTCTTCGATGTGTACCGTCTGGCCCTGGGTGCCGGCGCGCCGGAACAGGTTCTCCGCGATCTGCGCGGCCATTTCCTTCACGATGTCGTGGATGCGCCGGCTGGCGGCGGCATTGCCCCCCTCCACGGCGAGGAACGCCTTGGTGATCGCCACCTCGATCTTGGAGACATCGAAACTGGTGACCTTGCCATTGCGACGAATCACCTGATGCTGTCCCGGCTGGGTCGCCAGGACCTCGGCGCTGGGCTCGTTCGGGCCCGGATAACGAGCTTCCGTGCCGGATTCCGTCGTCTGGATGTCGCTGTGCATGGCTGGCCTCTTATTCTGATTGCAAGTCGACAAATACTATAGATCGGGGATCGGGAACTTCCTAGCCACAACATATTGTGCACTCGTGCGGAACAAGCCGTGAGCAAGCTGTGGATAAAAACGCCCGATCCGCATGCTGAAGCGGTTCACGACCGGTTCCGGGTTATCCACCGCAGGGCGCATGTTGTGACTGCTTTCGGGTTCGGACCGCCGGGGAGACCATGAAAATGTTTTATGGTCGGTCATTAG
>JBNJFQ010000073.1:3327-5611 GCA_051747025.1 Pseudomonadota bacterium | reverse complement strand
GTTTGGTAGAAATCCAGCGCGGCATCCGGGTCCTTCACGCGCAGCATGCTGTGGTTGAAGCGGAAGCCTGCGGTCGGGTCGTCGCTCATGGTCGGGTCCTTGGGTGCCAATGCGAGTGCGTGCATCAATTCGTGTTTCCCCAAGGAGACTGGAACACGCATCCGAGGGTTCCCGCCAATGTACCGCGGGCACCGGCGGTGGCGCGATCCGGAAGGGGTTTCCCTACCCCTGCCGAGGGCACGGTGCGGGACTATATTCAAGTTTTATGATGCGCGGCCGCTGACGCTTCTGTGGCGGCGTGGACGGGATCAGGGAGTCCCGTGATGAACGAAAGCGAAAGGGACGGAAACGATGTTTGACAATATTCGAATTGGTGTCCGCCTGATGGTGGGCATCGTCAGCGTGGTGGTCCTGGCTGTGGTGCTGACCCTGGTCGTGGTGATGAACAGCCTGGGGACCATGGCAGACCGCGCAGAGCAGCGTGAGCTCAATGATCTGGCCGCGCAGTTGCTGGGGCGCCTGGATCAGGAAGCGGCGCGCGCGACCGCGATGGCAGAGAGTGTGGCCGGTATTCCGGATGTGCAGGCGGCACTGGCCGCGCGCGACCGCGATCGTCTGGCCGAGCTGTCGGTGCCCAGCTTTGATCGCCTGCGCGACGAGTACGCGGTGCGCCAGTACCAGTTCCACACGCCGCCGGCGACCTCGTTCCTGCGTGTGCACCGGCCCGAACGCTTCGACGATGACCTCTCCGGTTTCCGCCAGACCGTGGTGGATGCCAACGAGCGCCAGGTGGCGATCTCCGGACTGGAGGAAGGGGTGGCCGGGCTCGGTATCCGCGGCGTGGTGCCGGTGCACTACCAGGGCGCGCATGTCGGTTCGGTCGAGATGGGTCTGGCATTCGACGACACCTTCTTCGAGGAGTTTACCGGCGAGACCGAGGCCCCGGTCGCCCTTTATCTGCGTGGTGATGGCGGCAGTTTCCGGCGTTTCGGCGGCACGATCGACGGGGAACGTACGTTCAGCGATGCCGAGATGCGCGAGGTGCTGGCGGGCGAGCGGCTGGTCCGCAACGTCCGTTACCAGGACACCCCGATGGCTGCTATCGCGCGCCCGGTGCACGACTTTTCTGGGGATGTGGTCGGGGTGCTCGAACTGATGGTCGATCGCAGCGCGTATGTCGCGATGGCCCGCAACGCCAGCGGTACGGTCGCGGCGGTGGGTGTGGTGGCCGTGGCCCTGGGGCTGCTGCTCGGCGGCTTGCTGACTCGCAGTATCGTGCGTCCCTTGCGCCAGACGGTGGCGCGTCTGCACGACATCGCCAGCGGAGATGGCGATCTGACCCGCCAGCTCGAGGTGTCCGGGCGCAACGAACTGGGGGATCTCCCCACGGCGTTCAACCAGTTCGTCGAAAAGATCCGTGACCTCGTCAAGCAGGTGGCTGCGGGCGGTGACCAGGTGGCGGCCGCCGCGAACGAACTCGCGGCTACCAGCGAACAGACCAACGAGCAGGTCCGGCGCCAGCAGGGAGAGACCGATCAGGTCGCGACCGCGATGAACGAGATGAGCGCCACAGTGGCCGAGGTGGCACGCAACGCGGCCGATGCCGCGGCGGCTGCGCAGACTACCGATCAGGATGCTGCGGCGGGTCGCGAGGTGGTAGAGAAGAGCGTCTCCAGCATCAATGCGTTGTCCTCGCAGGTGAACAGTACGGCCGAGGTGGTCGGACGTCTGTCGCAGGATGCCGAGGAGATCAACAAGGTCCTGGAGGTGATCGGCGGGATCGCCGAGCAGACCAATCTGCTGGCGCTGAACGCGGCGATCGAGGCAGCGCGTGCCGGTGAACAGGGCCGCGGCTTCGCGGTGGTGGCCGACGAGGTTCGCACCCTTGCCAGCCGGACCCAGGACTCCACCCACGAGATCCAGGGCATGATCGAGCGGGTACAGAACGGGACGCGCGAAGCGGTACAGGCGATGGAGACCGGGCGGACGCGGGCGCAGGAGAGCGTGGAGCGGGTCAACGAGGCCGGTGAATCGCTGAATGCCATCACGCACTCCGTGACCCGCATCAGCGAGATGAATACCCAGATCGCGAGTGCGGCGGAGGAGCAGTCCTCGGTGGCGGAAGAGATCAACCGCAACGTAGCCAATATCACCGAGGTGCTGGGGCAGACGGCAACCGGTTCGGAGCAGATCCGCAATGCCTCCGAAGAGCTGTCGAAACTGGCCTCCGAGCAGCAGGAGCGGGTGGGCCGATTCAAGGTCTGACACCCAGGCCCCGTCATCG
>JBNJFQ010000073.1:0-3227 GCA_051747025.1 Pseudomonadota bacterium | reverse complement strand
CCGTCATCGCGAGCGCCGCAGGCGCGTGGCAATCTCCGTGGACGCCCCGCCCCCCGGCGCAGGGTTTCCGGTGTACGCGTCAGCGCGGCGGGAACAGGCGCTCGGCGTTGTCGTATGCGATCGCGCGCGCCACGTCTTCGGGCAGCTGGTCAAGCCACGCGCGGGTTGCGTCCTCGAGCCGCGTGAACTCCTCCCAGCGGTTCAGGCTGAAGGTGTCCACGCCGATCATGAAACGGTCGGGAAAGGCGAGGAACAGCTCGAACCAGTCCACGTCGGTCGTTCTTTCCCGATTGATGCGTGGGTTGCGCATGGAGAGATCCATGTGCATGCGCGGGTGGCGCTCCAGGTAGTCCTCCAGCAGCGGCGGATAGGCGAAGCTGCCGGCGTGGGCCCACAGGATGCGCACCTCCGGCTGGATCGCGTAGGCATGGTCGATCACCGCCGGGTCGCCGTGAATCATTACATACAGGTCGCGTTCCACCGCCAGTTCCAGCAACGCTTCGAATCCGGGTGCGAAGCGCTCGTCAGCGAGTATGTGCAGCTCGCCGATCCCGCGCCAGTCGACATCTGTGGATTCCAGGACCGCAACGGTCTCCTCGATCAGGTCCTCGGCGTGCATCCAGTCCATCTTGCGCCCGAGGCGCTGCGAGATGGCAAGGAATGGAACGATGTGCACCTGGGTGGCAGCCTCGAGCGCCTGGATCAGATCGGCCCGGGGGGCAGCGATCAATGCGCCTTCGACGTGGTTTTCCGCGAAGGTCTCCGCGACGCGGTTCGGCGGGAAGGCCTCGAGCATCGCCGGGCGGTAGTGCAGGTGCGCGTCGAAGATCGGCGGTCCGGCCGAAGCGCTCAGCCAGGGCAGTGCGAGCAATGCCAGGCCCGCCATGACCCAGCGGCGCGGATGATGTGAACGGACCGGTTTGCAGGTCATCATCGGTCAGCCTTCGGGCCGGTCCTCGGCTTTGGTGGTACTGGTCCCGGCATGCGTCGGGTCGAAACGCTCGCGCAGGTACTGGTTGATGGCGCTGGATTCATACAGCCAGCGTACAGATCCGTCCGGCTCCTCGATCCGCAGGCAGGGGACCTGCAGGCGACCGCCTTCGCTTTGCAGCGTCTCGCGGTGTTCGCCGGTGGGCTGGGCGTTGCGCAGTTCGATATCGAGGCTCAGACGCTGCATCACCCGGCGGGTGCGAATGCAGAATGGGCAGGCCGGGAAGTGGTACAGCGCCAGCGCGCGGGTCTGTTCATCCACCCGGGCCTGCTCCTCGGCACTGCGCTGAACCCCCCGCGGCCGCGTGAGTTTCTCGCCGATGAGCATGAAGGGCGTCAGCACCAGGCGCACGCCGCGAAAGAAATACCGGATCAGGATACGCATGAACAAAGCATGCCACAGCTGCCCGGGTGGTCCATACCCCATACGCCACGCCGGTGATCGTTCCGACAGCAGGCTGTGTATAATGGACCGATTGACTGCGCTTCCTGAATGCGGCCTGCCGGGCAGCTGGCTCCGGCGCAGGCCGGTTCTTGTATCCGGCCCGGTTCTCGGGCCAAGGCACTTCATTTATCCATGAGCAATTTCTCGTTTCGGGCTCAGCGGCGGCGTCTGTTGGGCATGGTGATCCTCGCTATCCTGGTGACCGGCGTGCTGGTGACGCTGGTCACGGCGTGGCCCCTTTATCAGGCATCGCGCGAGGCGATGGAACGGGTCACGGTGGTCGCGACCTGGGCGCATGGGGAGGCGATTGCCCGGCTGGAGGGGCAGTTCGAGTCGGTCGCCGAGCAGTTCACCAGCCGTACCGAGATCCGGCGGCGTCTGGAGTGGTATGCGGATGGCGAGCTGTCGCTGGAGGAACTGATCACATTCACCCGCCCGCGGCTGCTGGATGCAAAGAACAGTGCTCCCGGGGTGGCCGGGATGATGCGCCTGGGACCGAACGGCGAGGTGGTGGTCCGCGAGGGTCTGACCGAGGACCCGGACGAGGTCCCGGATCCGCCGAGCGGAACCGGAAACGGGACCGTGCGGGTGGACGAGACCCTGCTGTGGCGGGCGACTGCCCCCATCCACGACCCGGAAGGTCGCCAGGTGGGGGTCGATGTGCTGTATTTCGACCCGACGCCGTTACGCGATCTGTTGCTCGAGGCCGAAGCGGTCGACGACGACCTGTTCGGTCCGGAGGGGCTGGCGGTGCGGGCACGCCTTCTGGATCGGGCGCGGGCTTCGTTGCTGGAGGTGGGCCCTGACGGGGAACTCGCGCAGTATCCGCTGGACACGGGAGTGGCCACGGCCCTGGGGCGTTTCGAGTCTTCCCGGGCGGGATTTCTGGAACCGGAGGATCCGTTGCGGGATGGGGTCGTGGCCTATGCCCGGGTGGGCCAGGGCGACCGTCTGCTGCTGGTCGATGCCCCGTTCTGGGACTTCTACGGGGCCGCACTGCACCGCCTGGCCTGGCCGCTTGCCCTGGTCCTGCTGTTGCTCCCGCTGGTGAGCTGGATGGCGGGGCGGACGATGCGTCCGCTGCTGCGCCGACTGGTAGCCCAGGCCGAGACCCTGGAGCACCAGGCCCAGGAGCTGCGTCTCGCGGCCAGCGTGTTCGAGGGTACCGGAGAGGCAATTCTGGTGACCAAGCCGGATCATCGGGTGGTGCGGGCGAACGGTGCCTTCCAGCGCCTGACGGGGTATGACATCGAGCGGGTGGTCGGGCTGGCACTGCCGGAATTCTTCGTCGACCTGCAAGAGGACGAGCTTGACCGCATCTGTGACCGCGTGCGACGTGACGGGAGCTGGCAGGGCGAGATCGACTACGGTACCCGCAGTGGCCAGCGCCTGACGGCCCTGCAGGGCATTACCGAGGTGCGGGATGCGGAAGGCCGTCCGCTGCACTATATCCACATCCTGCACGACGTCACCCGGCGCAAGGCGCGGGAACAGAAGATCCGTCACCAGGCCCTGCACGACCCGCTGACCGATCTGCCGAATCGTGCCGAGCTGACCCGGCAGCTTCAGCAGGCAATTGAGCGTGCCGCGAACGAGTCCACCGCCCTGGCGCTGCTGTTTCTGGACCTGGACCGGTTCAAGGAAGTAAACGATAGCCTGGGGCATGCGTTGGGTGACGAACTGCTCCGTCAGGGTAAGCGTTCATTCTAAGACACCCTGCCACTCCAGCGAATAGCGCCCTACAGTAGCCTCAAATTCTCCAATACGAGGTTACTCCCATGAGCAAACGTCG
>JBNJFQ010000072.1:0-5843 GCA_051747025.1 Pseudomonadota bacterium | reverse complement strand
GTGTTTGCACTGGACCGAGAAACCCAACGATTCCTGCCGCTCGCCCCAGGCCCGACGCCGCTCGGCCAGTGCCTCGTTCCACAACAGACAGTGGACCCAGCGCTGGTGCTCCAGGGCACCACGCTGCGCTGCCGTGGGATACAAGCGGTATGTGACCTTGCGCTGGACCATCGTGATTCCAAGATACTCCGAGCATTCATCCATGCAAATTCTGGCGCTACGCGCCATGCGCCGCTTCACCGCCCCCTAAGCCGCTACGCGGCTATAGGCGGAGCACTGCGGCGCAGTTTGGTAGACGAACCCGCCCATGTCCGGGGTATCGCCGCGCTGCCAGGCATCCGGATCGACGTGGAACATCTGCCGCAGCACGTCTGAGCACTCGTGATACGGATCCTGGTCCAGCGCCTCCAGCAGCCAGTCCTCGCTCAGTCGGCCATCGCGATAAACGTCGAGATGGACCTTGTTACCACCGGTATCGCGATTCCAGAAGTCCCGACTGGCACCGTCGAATGGGCCGTCGCGTCCAACGCAGTGGATGTTGCGCGGATCCTCGTGGGCGTACAGCCAGCCGCAGACATGATCGAAGGAACGATTCTCGATCATGTAGTAGACCACGTGGCGGATTTGCTTGCGCATGAAGTCCATGCTGCCCGGCTGCTCGGCAGCCTCCGCATGGATCGGGCGACGCCGCTCCACCGCGGTCAAGTCCACCCCTGGCGAGAAGGCGTCCGGGAGGGCCCCTTCGCGCACCGGGCCACAAAGCGGATCTGCGGTGTCCGGTTCAAAACGCCACAGGCGATAACGTGCCTCGTTCGGGATGCATTCCAGCACGAACCCGTCCAGCGCCAGCAGTTGATGATCTTCGCCAAAATCCTGCCAGCGACCTTCCTGCACCAGTGGCCGGGCCAGCGGCATCGGATTTTGCGGGTCAAAGCTCCACAGGCGATAGTCGCCGGTGTCCGGGGCGTAATCGAGGACGTAATTCCCGACCGGAAGCAGTTCGCGGCCGTACTGGATCCGTTCGAACGCCCCCTGCGGGGTCCAGGGTTCCGGCAACGGGTCGGGGTTGCCAGCCTGACTTGGTGCCGGATCGAAGTTCCAGAGCCGGAACGTCCCCCGCCCCTCGGTCGGAATCAGGTTCAGCAGGAAGTTGTGCAGTGGCAGCAGTAACAGTTCCCGGCCCTGGTCGTATTCCTCGTGTCCGCCATCGGGATTACCGAAGTCGGTACGCCGGCCCCAGAACTTCTCCTTGCTCCAGACCCCTTGCCGCAGCGGCCGGGTCGCAAGCGGATCGACCTCTGCGGAGTCGAGGGCGTACAGACGATAGGGAAAACAGGGGTAGTAGTCGTCGAGGGTCAGCGGCCCCCACTCGAGCAGATAGTTGCCGATGGCCGCCAGCCGGTGTCCGCCCGGGATCCGGGCCTTCGGGTTCACCGGCAGCGGTGCCAGCAGGGCCTCCGCCTGCCAGTCAAAGCTCCAGAGCTCGTAGCGATCCCCGGACTCGTGCCCGTCCGGGTGGCGCGTAATGACCAGGGTACGGGACAGCGAGGAATCATTCGGCATCACAACGGCTTCCCTAGTCGAAAAGCCGGAGTATCCCGTGCATCTGAGGAGGGATCAAACCCCCATTCCCGGAGTCACAAGGCATACGCCGTTCAGTCACGGGTGACGGCAGGCGCCGGGGCGTCGTCGATACTGTCCAGGGGCGACACCACGCCCAGCGACATCACGAACTTGAGGCCGTCCTCGACTGTCATGTCAAGCTCCACCACGTCCTCGCGCGGCACCAGCAGCACAAACCCCGAGGTCGGGTTGGGAGTGGTCGGGATGAACACCGAGATCACATCGTGCTCAGTGCACCGCTGGACCTCCCCGGAACCCACCCCGGTCATGAACCCGATCGACCACAGGCCGCGCCGCGGGTACTCGATCATCACAACCTTGCGGAATGCCTGTCCGCCATCCGACAGCACCGTCTCGGTCACCTGCTTGACCGCGCCGTAGATAGAACTGACCAGGGGGATGCGGCGTACGACCGACTCACCCAGGTGGACCAGGCGCTTGCCAACGATGTTCGCCACCACCAGGCCGGTCACGAACACGATCACGATCGCCAACGCAATCCCGGCGCCGGGGACGGAAAAGCCCAGCAGCGCCTCCGGGCGCCAACCGGGCGGCAGCAGCAGGATGGTAAAATCCAGCAGATCGACCAGCAGCTTGATGGTGAAGCCAGTCACGATCAGCGGCAGCCAGACCAGAAGCCCCGCAATCAGGTAGCGGCGCAGGGAGACCAGCATCGATCAGGTGCCGGTTGCGGCGGTACCGGTCTTGGCGCTGCCGGAGGACTCGGACTTTCCGGAGGCATCCGGGGTCGTCGAGGTGCCACCGCTGGAACTCGTGCCGGAGCTGCTGCCCTCTTTCAGATTACGCTTGCCGTCCTTCTTGAAATCGGTCTCGTACCAGCCACCGCCGGCCAGCCGGAACCCGGCGGCGGACACGCGCTTGGTCAGGGCCTCGGCCCCGCAGGCCGGGCAAGTGGTTGCAGGCGGGTCCGACAGGCGCTGCAGGATCTCGCTCAGCTCGCCACACTTCTCGCACTGGTATTCGTAAAGAGGCATTGGGGTCTCCTGATGATCACGCGGATGCGTCGTATTATGCGGCCGTTTCGCCGGAATAAAAGGCTTGCGGGGCAACACCGCACGGCGGAGGATTCGCGACATCCAGGAGACACTGGGCAGTGTCTCGCTAACAACCCCGAGGAAAAGTCATGGCCGAAAAGATTGTCATCATGCTCCTGAACCTGGACCTGGACCGACCGGGCACCCTGGGTGCCCCGTTTTTCCAGGCCACCGTGGCCGCCGCCATGGATCTGGAGGTAGAGATCTATTTCGCCGCCGGGACCACCAACCTGCTGCGCCCGGGCGTGGCCGAAAGGATCCACCCGGGCGAGGCGGAAGAGAAATCCGTGTACAGTTTCATGCAGGATGCCCACGAGGCCGGCTGCCGCTTCTATGCCTGCGCCGGGGCAATGGAGGAACATAACCTGACCCTGGACAATGCCATCCCCGAACTGGACGGCATGCGCGGCGGCGCTGCCTTCATCGGCGAGGCCGTCGAGGATGGCGTCACAACCCTCACCTACTGATCGCCGGGGCCCCAATCCGCAGCCAACGGACCTGTCATCATGCACCAGGCCAACGACTCTACCGCCCGCGCTATTCTGATCACCGGCTGTTCCAGCGGGATCGGCGCCTGCACCGCACGGCACCTGCGCGACCGCGGCTACCGGGTATTCGCCACAGCGCGTCGAGGGGAAGACGTTTCGCGCCTAAAGGAGGCGGGGTTCGAGGCCCTGCAACTGGATCTCGACGATCCTGCCAGCATCCATTCGGCCGTCACCGAGGTTCTCCACCGTACCGGCGGAAACCTGTACGGTCTGTTCAACAACGGCGCCTACGGGCAACCCGGCGCGGTGGAAGACCTCAACCGCGCCACCCTGCGCGCGCAGATGGAAACCAACGTGCTCGGCTGGCTGGAGTTGACCAACGCCGTCCTGCCGGCCATGCGCCGCGCCGGCGAAGGCCGCATCATCCAGAACAGTTCGGTGCTCGGTTTCGTCGCCCTGCGCCTGCGCGGGGCGTATGTCACCTCCAAGTTCGCGATCGAGGGTATGAGCGACACCCTGCGCCAGGAGTTGCACGGCACCGGCATCCACGTCGCCCTGATCGAGCCGGGACCAATCCGCAGCGAATTCCGCGCCAATGCGCTGAAGGCCTTTCGCTACCACATCCAGCGCGAGCACAGTCCGTGGCAGGAGACCTATCGTACCGCCGAGGCGCGCATGGCGGATGCCGAGGCCGACGCCCCGTTCACCCTCGGCCCGGAAGCGGTCGCGCGCTGCGTGGTCCATGCCCTGGAGGCACGCCGCCCGCGGGTGCGCTACCACGTGACCTTCCCTACCCGCCTGTTCGCATTCCTCAAGTGGCTGCTGCCGGCCCGCACCATGGATGCCGTGCTGCGCAGCGTCTCGCGCGGGGAAAACCGCTGATGTTCGCGCGGCCGGGGCCCGGCGTCGCATGAACCTGATCTTTTTCGCGCTGATCCTGATCGCCGTCCTGACTGCAGGCTACCGCGAAATCCGCTCCACCGACCCCGACGAACAGCCGATGCAGGCACTTTCGGAGGGCGCGATCGAGGCCGCCGGCTCTGCCGTGGAACTGGCACTTGGGCTGGTCGGCGTAATGGCGCTGTTTCTGGGACTGATGAAGATCGCCGAGGCTGGAGGACTGCTCACCGTGCTGGCCCGGCTGCTGCGCCCCCTGATGGTCCGTCTGTTCCCGGCGGTCCCGCCGGAGCACCCGGCGATGGGTGCGATGATCCTGAACTTCTCCGCGAACATCCTGGGCCTGGGCAATGCCGCCACGCCGTTCGGCATTCGCGCAATGCAGGAACTGGAAAAGCTGAACCCGCACCCGGGGACCGCGACCAACGCGATGGCGCTGTTCCTGGCGATCAACACCTCCAGCATCACATTGCTGCCCACCGGCGTAATCGCCCTGCGCGCCTCGCTGGGTTCCGAGGCCCCGGCCGCGATCCTGCCAACCACACTGTTCGCCACCCTGTTCGCGACCATCGCCGGGATCGCCAGCGCGCTGATCCTGCAACGCTACGTCCTGCCGCCACCGGCGACTCGCAGCATCGATCCACGCCAGGCATCCGTGGACACCGCGAGCGAACGGGGCGACACGATGCGTGAGGCCGGCCAGGAGACAACCGCCGAGTCCGCGCAACACGCCGACGAAGCGGCGGACAACAGCGACCAGCAACCGATGAATATCGAGGTCCCCAGCGAGGGCTACCCGGCCTGGGTGTCGATCCTCGTGCTGCTCGCGGTACTCGCGGTGATCCCCCTGACGGTGCTGTACGGCCAGGCCATCGCCCCGTGGATCATCCCGGGGCTGGTGGTCGGCTTCCTGTCCTACGGCGTCATTCGCGGCGTACCGGTCTACGAGGTGTTCGTGGAAGGGGCCAAGGAGGGCTTCAATGTCGCGCTGCGCATCATCCCCTACCTGGTGGCGATCCTGGTAGCGGTCGGGATGCTGCGCGAGAGCGGTGCGCTGGGCGTATTCGTGAACGCGATCGGCCCCTGGACTGCGCCCTTTGGCCTGCCTGCGGAGGCACTGCCGATGGCCCTGCTACGGCCCCTGTCCGGCTCCGGGGCCTACGGCATCATGGCTGCGATCATGCAGGACCCGGCCACCGGGCCGGACACCCACGTGGGCCTGCTCGTCTCCACCCTTCAGGGCTCCACCGAGACGACCTTCTACGTCCTCGCCGTCTACTTCGGCGCGATCGGCGTGAAGCGCGTGCGTCACACCCTGGCTGCGGCCCTCACCGCTGACGCGGTAGCGGTAATCGCGGCAGTCGCGATCGTTGCCTGGCTGTTCCTATGAACTACTCCCGCCAAGCCTTTCAGGCTATGGCGTGCGTTTCGCGCTTCATTGGGAGTGCCGGATCATCCGGAGATGACCCGGTCTGACCTCCCTCCACGCATCGGCCCCGTTCCCGACCGGATAGCTGCTGCTCCGCCCACGCCAACAAGATCCGAGCGGCGTTGTCGTCCCGCGAACAGGATGCGCCACAAGAGCACTCATGACGCCGCTGGCTGAGCGGCTTCTTCTCCTGACGCCCACAGGCGTGACAGGTCTGCGAGGGCTTGATCTGCCGCGTGGGAGCCTCCATCGCCCAGGCACCAGCCTCTTCCGCTTTGTACCCGAGTCGTTGATGGAAGGCCCCGCCGGCGGCATCCAGAATGCTGCGGTTCAGGCCCTTTTTGTGCTGAC
>JBNJFQ010000071.1:0-6437 GCA_051747025.1 Pseudomonadota bacterium | reverse complement strand
CTAGATCCATACGCCGGTTCGCGTTGGTGCCCCATGTTTTCCGAGACCAGGCAGGGCCCTTGCCGGTCGTGGCTCTACCGGCAAGGGCCACAACGCAGGATCGAGGAATCCGGGATACCACCCCTCGGGGCCCGGTCGTCCATTGCTGATCAAAAACGGGCGCGCGCACGGCATTGCGGCTCCCTTGTGCAGAGTGACTGCACGGCGCTCAAAGTGCCTTTGTACGCATGCAAAAGCGGCGCGAGGGCGAACCGGCGCATGGATCAGTGTTTCCCTGGGGGCAACAAGGGGGCTCGCGCAATGCTGAACTGGCTGGCCAACGGGGCAATCGTGATCGGCGCTGCCGGGCTGGTCTATGCCCAGTGGACCCTCATGCGCCTGCTGCGCGAACTGCCCTTGGGTCGCGTGCGCAATGGCTGGCTGGCGATGTTCTTCCTGATCCCGGTGTTCGTGCTGGGATACGGCGTTTATATCCCGTTGCACTGGGGTTTCTATAGCGGGGTTCCGGACCTGCTGGTGCCGCTGATCTTCCTGCTCGGCGGCTGTTTTGTGTGCACCACGGTGAACCTGACCTACAGTTCCATCGAGGACATCCGGCGCATGAGCCGGCTGGAGCAGGAATCCATTACCGACCCCCTTACCGGCCTCTTCAACCGGCGGCAGATGGCACGCCGTCTGGACGAGGAAATCCACCGCGCGCGGCGCTACCATCATCCCCTCTCGCTGGTCATGCTGGACCTTGACCACTTCAAGCCGATCAACGACCGGCTGGGCCACCTGACCGGGGACTATATCCTGCAGATGATCGGGCAACGGATCAGCGGGGTACTGCGCCAGTCCGACCTGGCCGCCCGGTTCGGCGGAGAGGAATTCGTGATCATCGCACCGCACAGCGACCTCCAGGGTGCGCTGGACTTGGCGGAAAAGCTGCGGCAAACGGTTGCCGAAATGCCCATTATCCTGGAGGGTCAGGAGCACATCCCACCCTGTGCCCCGGACGAATTGCAGGTCACCGTGAGTGCCGGACTCGCCAGCCTGAATCACGACACCGGGGCGCGGGACGATGGTGAAACACTGCTCGCACGAGCGGACGATGCGCTGTATCGCGCCAAAGCCGGCGGACGCAACCGCTGCAACACCGGCCCGCAACCAACGGAGCAGGCCGCCCCCGCCTGAAAGCCGGTCGCACTCCGGCCCGGCCGACCGGACGCATGCCCGGTTGGTTGCGAACCGGCGTCCCTTGAGCGGTCGCCATCGGCATGGGATGATCGCGGGCGTTCCCTTCCCAGCGAGAGCCCATGACCGCCCAGATCATCGACGGACGCGCCATCGCCCAGACCCACCGCGCGCGCATTGCCACCGAGATCGAGACCATGACCGCCCGCGACCTGCGCTCGCCGGGGCTGGCCGTGGTGCTGGTCGGTTCCCACCCGGCTTCCCAGGTGTATGTCCGCAACAAGCGCAAGGCCTGTGAAGAGGTCGGGATCGTCTCGCATTCCTACGATCTCCCCTCCGGCACGCCACAGACCGACCTGCTGGCGCTGATCGACCAGCTCAACGCCGACCGCAGTATCGACGGCATCCTGGTGCAGCTCCCCCTGCCCGAACACATCGACCCGGAAACCGTGATCGAGCGCATCTCGCCGGCCAAGGACGTCGACGGCTTTCATCCCTACAACGTCGGGCGGCTGGTGGCACGCATTCCGCGCCTGCGTCCGTGCACGCCGTGGGGCGTGATCCAGCTGCTGCGGCATATCGAGGAACCATTCAAGGGTCGCACCGCCTGCGTGATCGGCGCGTCCAACATCGTCGGCCGCCCAATGGCGCTGGAGCTGCTACTGGCCGGTGCCACACCCACCGTGTGCCACCGCTTCACCCCCGATACTGCGGCTATTGCACGCCAGTGCGACATCCTGGTGGCGGCAGCGGGCAAGCCGGGTCTGGTCAAACCCGACTGGATCAAGCCCGGCGCAACGGTGATCGACATCGGCATCAATCGCCGCGAGGACGGCAGCCTGTGCGGCGACGTGGAGTTCGACGGTGCTGCGGAGAAGGCCGACTGGATCACGCCGGTCCCGGGTGGCGTCGGTCCGATGACGGTGGCAATGCTGATGGACAACACCCTGCGCGCGCGTGCCTTCGGCACTCACGAGGTCGCCTGAGTCCGACGCGCCGGGCACAACCCGGGCCGCGTGCGGGATTACGGCTGCTCGGCGAGCTCCAGCGCCTGTCTCAGGCGGGTCGCGACCCGCTCCCGGCCAAGGTAGTCCCAGATCCGTGGCAGTTCCGGGCCATGGGTCTGCCCGGACAGGGCCGAACGCAATGGCATGAACAGCTTGCGACCCTTGCGCTGAGTGGCCTGGCCGACCGCCTTGGCCAGTGACGAAAAATCCCCGGCGGTGTCCACCGCGGCAAGCGCGGCGCGGAAAAACTCCGGCCCTGCCGACCGCACCTCCTCGCGCGCCGCCGTGTCCAGCGGAACCGGATCGGCGGCGAACGCCTCGACCCAGGTCCGTGCGTCTACGGCGCGAACGATGTTGTCACGCAGCAACGCCGTCAGTGCCGGACGCCGCTCGGGTTCGACCGGCTCCAGCACCCCGAACGCCTCCAGGTAAGCCAGCAATTCCGACTCGTCCAGCGCACGCAGGGCCTCGGTCTGCCAGTGGTCGAGCTGCTGCGGGTCGTGGCGGGCCGCGCTGTGGCCGATGCGCGCCACGCTGAACCCGGCGGCAAGGCCTTCGTTATCGAGCAGGCCGTCCAGCTCATAGCGATGCCCCAACCGCGCAAGGTGATTCAGGATCGCCAGCGGCAGGTAACCCTCCGCACGCAGCTCCTCGACGCTCGCGGAGCCGTTGCGCTTGGACAGCGGGGCACCGTCCTGCCCCATCACCAGCGGCAGGTGATGATAGGCGGGCGCCGACAGTCCCAGCGCCTCCAGCAGCAGCATCTGGCGCGGGGTGTTGGCGATGTGGTCCTCGCCACGTACCACGTCGGTCACACCCATCAGGGCATCATCGATCGCATTGGAGAAGAAGAAGGCCGGCGTGCCGTCGGAACGACGGATCACGAAATCGCCGATTTCGTCGGTGCGAAAGCTCACCGACCCGCGCACCCCGTCCGCGAAGCGAACCGACCGGCCCAGCGGCACGCGAAAGCGCAGTGTAGGTTTCTGCCCCTCGGCCTCGCGCCGGGCTGCCTCATCTGCACTCAGGCGGGCACAGGTCCCGGGATAGCGTGGCGGCTTGCCCTGGGCGCGCATCCGCTTGCGTCCGCGCTCCAGTTCGGCGGGTGAACAAAAGCACGGATAGGCCAGCCCCTGGTCGATCAACTGCCGGTAATAGCCATCATAGAGCTCGCTGCGCTCGGACTGCGCATAGGGACCGGCGTCGCCCACAGAGCCAAATCCTTCGTCCCAGTCCAGCCCCAGCCAACGCAGGTCGCGCTGCAACGCCTCGACAAACTCCGGCCGCGAGCGCTCGGCGTCGGTATCCTCAATCCGCAGCAGGAAATGCCCTCCGCGCGAGCGGGCCAGCAGCGCACTGAACAGCGCGGTGCGTACATTGCCCAGATGCAGCAGGCCGGTGGGGCTGGGGGCAAAGCGGGTGCGGGTCATCGTGTTCATCATCGCGCGCATGGTAGCGGAGCGCCCGCGGGCTCACCAGCGCTACGCCCCCACATCCAGCCGACGTGCTGGCAGGCTCTGCTGGTGGCGGGTACCATGCCCACCTCAATTCCCCGGAGGTCAGACCCATGCAGCGCATCCGTATCCGGCTCGGCGTCGTGCTGGCCACTCTGCTGATCACCCTCTTTACATCAGGAGCTCTCATGGCCGATACCAACCCGCAGGTCACGATCGAAACCAATCACGGCCGCATCGTACTGGAACTCAATGCCGAGGCCGCACCGGAGACGGTCGCCAACTTCCTGTCCTACGTGGATGATGGCTTCTACGACGGCACGATCTTTCACCGCGTGATCCCGGGCTTCATGGTCCAGGGCGGCGGCTTCGACAAGGAAATGAACCAGAAGTCCACCGGCGAGCCGATCCGCAACGAGGCGGACAACGGCCTGAAGAACGAGGTCGGTGCGATCTCCATGGCGCGCACCCAGGACCCGCACTCGGCCACTGCCCAGTTCTTCATCAACGTGAACGACAACGAATTCCTCAACCACACCGCGCCGAACGCGCAGGGCTGGGGCTATACCGTGTTCGGCAAGGTCACCGAAGGCATGGACGTCGTGCGCCAGATCGAGGGCGTGCCCACCGGACGCTCCGGCATGCACCAGGACGTACCGCAGGAGCCGGTCGTGCTGGAAAGTGTCCAGCGCGTCGAGGACTAGGCCGGCCGTGAGTGCCCGCGCACCGGCCCTGGTCATCTCCGACCTGCACCTGGATCGCGAGCCCGGCCCCCTGCTGGACGCCGCACTCGCGTTTCTGGAGGGTCCGGCGCGCACCGCCTCCGTACTGTACATCCTCGGCGACCTGTTCGAGTACTGGGTCGGCGACGATGCCGGCTTTCCCGCCGCCGAACGCCTCGCCTCAACCCTGAAGTCACTGGATATCCCGGTTGCCTTTATCCATGGCAACCGGGATTTCCTCGTGGGGGAGGCCTACGCCGCGCGCGCCGGGATGCAGATCGCCCCCGAACCCCTGCACGCGGCCCTGCCCTGCGGACCCGCCGTGCTCCTGCACGGCGACTCCCTGTGCACCGACGACACCGAGCACATGGCCTTTCGCCAGCAGGTACGCAGTGCGGCCTGGCAGCGCGAGTTCCTGGCGCGCCCGCTGGAAGTTCGCATCCAGCAGGCCGAGTCCATGCGCGCCGCCAGCCGCGAGAAGGGACGGACCAAGCCGGCCGCGATCATGGACGTCAATGCCGATGCCGTCGCCGACACCTTCCGCGAAACCGACGTTCCACTGATGATCCACGGTCACACCCACCGCCCGGCGATCCACGATCTGAACGTCGACGGTCAGTCCCGCCAGCGCTGCGTCCTGCCGGCCTGGGACGAGTACCCGGGGTATCTGGAGATCGGCGCGACCGGTCCCGTCCTGCGCACGCTGGACGGCACGCCCTACCCCGGGCACCTGCTCAGCGCCTGAGCTCCAGCGCGATTCGGGCCGAGCCAGGACTCGGCGCTGGTGTTTACGGTTCCTTCTTCCGGGCCGCCTACCCGGTATTGGCCAGGCCTGGATCGGGAGTCGGTGTTTACGTGCCTTCGTCCTGGCCACCTGCCAGGCGCTCACTCGCGAGCGCGCCGCGCCCGGCCGGCGGCGCCGAACTCGCTACGCTGCGTTTCACTCAGACATGCGGCGCCCCGTGTCTATTTTGAATCGTCCGGCCCGGCACACCCTCCGCAAGGGGCGAATAGTCGGGTGTGTTTCTTGGGCACTTCTTTGCACAAGCAAAGAAGTGCCTCGCGGCGCGCAACCGCGCGCCTACGAGGAAGTCGCGGCGGCCGCCCGGGCCTCCAGCTGGGCCATCTCGGATTCGGTAAAGCCGGCGGCGCGGCGCGCCGCGTGCGCGAAGGGCGGACGAACGCGACCGGGCATATACTCGGCCAGCAGGTCGAGGAATAGCGGTTCAGGATCGAGCCCGCGCGCCCGGGCCAACTCGCGGAACCAGCGCGTGCCGATCGCCACGTGCGCAACCTCCTCGCGCTGGATGATCTCCAGCAGGGCTACGGAATCGCTATCACCCGCCGCCTCCAGCCGCTGGATCATGCCCGGGGTTACGTCCAGCCCGCGTGCCTCCAGCACCCGCGGCACCAGCGCCATACGCACCATCCCGTCGTGATCGGTCGCCAGCGCCGCTTCCCACAACCCATTGTGGGCCGGCAGGTCCCCGTAGTCCGCACCCAGATCGAGGAGACGTGCCCGCAGCATCCGGAAGTGCCGCGCCTCTTCCGCCGCGACCTGCAGCCAGTCGCTGACAAACGGCGCCGGCATGTCGCGAAAGCGGTACACGGCATCCAGCGCCAAGTTGATCGCATTGAACTCGATATGCGCCACGGCATGCACCAGCGCGACCCTCCCGGCGATAGTATGCAACCCGCGCCGCGGCAGCTCCCTCGGATTCACCAGTTCCGGACGCGCCGGCCGCCCCGGCACCTCCATGCGTGCCGGCGCCGAGGGATCCACATCCTCCAGCTCACCCGCCCACCAGGCGCGCACAAGCTCCAGCACGCACTCGCACTTGTCCTCCGGATCACACTCGCGCAGGGCGACCTCGGCCGCAGGGTAGACGGCCGGATGGGGCCGCGGTCTTTCGGTCATGCCGTTCCCTTTTCTTGTCGTCGCGCCCCGTCAGGCCCGGACGCGCACGTTCACCATCATGCCGTTGTCTTCGTGCTCCAGATTATGACAGTGGAACACGTAGAGCTGGTCACCATCGTAGTCATGGGTGAAGTCGAGCGCGATGCGCACGGTCTCGCCC
>JBNJFQ010000070.1:0-7310 GCA_051747025.1 Pseudomonadota bacterium | reverse complement strand
ATGGCGCGCCCGGAAGGATTCGAACCTCCGACCACCTGGTTCGTAGCCAGGTACTCTATCCAGCTGAGCTACGGGCGCGTTGTTGAGGCGCGAATTATGGCGATCCGCGGACGTTCTTGCAAGCCACCGGGCGCGGCGTTTCGCGCCTCGATACTCGCCGCCCCCATCAGCCCTTGCGCGGCACCGGATGATACGGCTGGCTGCGCGTGCGGTCGTGTTCGTGCATGCGATAGTGCACGAAGTCGTCTACCGCATGAAAGTGCATGAAGGGGTTGCCCGCGTCCTCCTCGGTCAGGGTGGATTCCGGCTTTTCGGCGTAGTTGTGCCCGGGGTGAATGCAGGTATGGCCGGGCAGGCCCTCGCGCAGGCCGTTGAGGGTGTGAAACATCTGCTCGGGATCGCCACCGGCGAGGTCGCAGCGCCCGCAGCCGAACACGAACAACGTATCGCCCGTGATCAGGTCGTCGCCCGCCGGCATGTGGAAGCAGGCGGAGCCCGGGGTGTGCCCGGGGGTGTGCAGGAAACGGATCTCGGTATCGCCCAGCATCAGGTGATCGCCGCCATGATGGAGGTCGGGCCGCTCCAGCTCCCGCCCCCAGAACTCCGCCTCCGGCTTCAGCAGGTGCAGGCGCGCGTTCGGGGCATACTCCAGGATCGCCTCGATCCCGTTGATGTGGTCATGGTGGCTGTGCGTGAGCAGGATGTCGGAGATGGTGACGCCGCGTTCCTCGGCCTGGCGAATCATCGCCTCCGGTTCCCAGGCGGGGTCCACGACCGCGGCGCGGCGCGAACCGCGATCCTCGATCAGGTAGACAAAGTTTTCCATCGGCCCGAGTTCCTGGCTGTGGATACGGTAGGGCAAATCGGTACGTTCCATCGGGTCGTCTCCGTGCTTCGTTTGCGGTTTTAGTACGATGCAGGTCCTGCCGAGTTTCACCCATCCTGTGGATATGACCGAGATCATGCAAAATTCCGAACCTGCCCGCCCTGCTGCCGAGAGCCTGGATGCAGAGGCGGACTGGGAAGCCCGCTACCAGGCCGGTTCCACCCGCTGGGACCGTGGCGAACCCAGCCCCTCCCTGAAACGCTGGTTGGAGGCCACCGAACTGCCCCCTGGTGCCCGGATCGTGGTCCCCGGCTGCGGGTTCGGCCACGAGGTGCCGGCACTGGCGGCCCGCGGTTACCGGGTGACCGGCCTCGATGTGGCCCCGACCCCCGCGCAGCACCTGCGGGAGACGTTGCGCGCGGCCGGGCTGGAGGCCGAGGTGGCGCAGGCCGACATGCTGGACTGGCAGCCGGAAATCCCGGTGGACGGCATCTACGAACAGACCTCGCTGTGCGCCCTGCCGCCGAAGCAGTGGGCCACGTACGCCGAGCAACTGCACCGCTGGCTGCGCCCCGGGGGCGAACTGTTCGCCTGCTTCATGCAGACCGGACGCGAAGGCGGCCCGCCGTTCCACTGCGACCTGCCGGACATGCAGGCGCTGTTCCCCGAGCAGCGCTGGATCTGGAAAGACGATGCCGGGCGCACCGACCACACCAATGGCAAGTTCGAACGTCTGTACAGGCTGATCCGCCGCTGAGGGAAGCGACCTGCATGCTGCACAAGGCACCCGACCACCTTCCGGAGATGCGCGCCCTGCTGCTGGATCTCTCGGGGGTATTGTATGTGGGTAACGCCCCCCTCCCGGGTGCGGTCGAGGCGCTGCGGCGGGCCCGGGAGGCCGGGGTTCCGGTTCGCCTGGTCACCAACACTACCCGCGAGCCACGCGCGGCGATCGTTGACAAGCTTGCGCGCCTCGGCTTCGGGGTGGACCCGGGCGAACTCACCACCGCGCCCAGTGCCATCCGGGCACGCCTGGAGGCCGAGGCCCGCCACCCCCTGCTGCTGGTCCACCCCGATCTGGAGCCGGAGTTTGCCGGGCTCCCGAGCGATGAACCCGATGTGGTGGTAATGGGTGACATGGGCCGTGCCTTCGACTATGCGGTGCTGAACCGCGCATTTCGGGTGCTGATGGAGGGTGCCCCGCTGTGGGTGATGGGGACCAATCGGTATTTCCGCGAACCCGACGGGCTGTCGCTGGACATCGGGCCCTTCGTGCGGGCTCTGGAATACGCCGCCGATATCCGCGCCGAGAACTTCGGCAAACCCGACCCGCGGCTGTTCCATGCCGCCGTGGCCGGCCTCGAGCTGCCCCCCAACCAGATTCTGATGGTCGGAGATGACGTCGCTGGCGACATCGACGGGGCGCGCGCCGCCGGCCTGGGTGGCTGCCTCGTGCGCAGCGGCAAGTATCGCGAGGGCGACGAACGGCGCGCCGAACACGCCGGGTCCGGCCTGGCCGATTCGCTCGCCGACGTCGTCGACGCGCTGCTCGACGAGCGCGGTCTTCGCCACCCCGTCCCGGAGTAGCCACTGGCCGGCCCTTCCTGCCCCGGCAGCAACGGCGGGCAGCCCACCGCCGGCCGGACGCCGTGTTATAAGTAGCGCGAGATGAATTACCAACGACCCGCCCCGACGAATGATGTGGATCCGAACGGGCCCGGTCGACGTGGCCTGGGAGGAGCAACCGCAATGACTGCCGAAAAGAACCTCTTTGCTCCGGTGCAAATCGGACCGCACACGCTGCAGAACCGGATCGTGATGGCGCCGCTGACCCGCAACCGGGCCCCGGACAACATCCCCAACGCCCTGATGGCCGAATACTACGGCCAGCGCTCCTCCGCTGGCCTGATCGTCACCGAGGGCACCAGCCCGTCGCCCAACGGCCTGGGCTACCCGCGCATCCCGGGGATCTTTTCCGCGGATCAGATCGAGGGCTGGAAGGCCGTCACCGCGGCCGCACACGCCGGCGGAGCGAGGATCTTCGTCCAGCTGATGCATACCGGTCGCATTGCACACCCGCTCAACCTGCCGCCCGGGGCACGCATCGTCGCGCCCTCGCCGATCGCCGCGGCCGGCGAGATGTACACCGATGCCGAGGGCGCCCGCCCGCACCCCGAACCGGAGGCGATGAGCGTCGCGGACATTGCCGCGGCCCGCGAGGAATTCGTGCAGGCCGCCCGCAACGCGCGCACCGCCGGCTTCGACGGGGTCGAGCTGCACGCGGCCAACGGCTATCTGCTCGAGCAATTCATCCGTCCGACCTCCAATCAGCGCACGGATGCCTACGGGGGCCCGATCGAGAACCGTGCGCGCTTCGTCCTCGAGGTCGCCGCCGGGGCCGCAGATGCCATCGGCCGGGACCGGGTCGGGGTCCGCCTGTCGCCGTATGGCGTATTCAACGACATGCCCCATTACGCCCCCGAGGACATGGACGCCGATTATCGCTACCTGGCCGAACAACTGGGTGCGACAGAGCTGCTGTACCTGCATCTGGTGGATCATTCGGCGATGGGCGCGCCCGAGGTCCCCGAAGCGATCAAGGCGAGCATGCGCGAGGCGTTCGGCGGGACGATCATCCTGTCGGGCGGATACGACCCGCTGCGCGCACAGGCCGACCTGGATGCCGGCAAGGGCGACCTGATCGCCGTCGGACGCGACTTCCTCGCGAATCCGGACCTGCCCCGTCGCTGGCAGCAGGGCGCCGCGCTCAACCCGCCTGACTACGACCGCTTCTACACCCCCGGCGCCGAGGGCTATACGGACTATCCAGCACTGGACGGCAACGTGTCTGGCACCTGATCGGCACCAGCCCGATGAGCCCCGTTGCCACGGGGCCTAAATCACCCTCCATATGCTCGTCCACTCACGGAACCGGGAAGAAGAATTCCACGAGCGGGGCTCTGTATCATGAGGCCGACCGTTGCTCGGTGCAGTGGGCTCCCTCCATCCAACGGGGTCCGGGCCATGTCCAGCAGAGATCTGCACGCTGAAAGAGACGACATCGTCCCTACCGACCAGACCGGAGCGTTCCGGCGCGCATGAACCAACCCCATAGCCATCCGGAACGTTTCGACCTCGACGACAGACCCGATCTACGAGGCCGGCGCCTCGTCCTGTTCACGGTTCTGTTTGCAAGCCTGACATTTCTTGGCGTTTATGCCATTTATTCGCAGATTGCAGGGCACGCCCTGGCCTGGGACAACCGGCTGCTCGATCCGCGCTTCCTGTTCATCAGTCTTGTCCTGCTGCTGGTGTACTTCGCTGCTGACGGCCTGAGACTCTGGTTCGTCCTCCGCGCGCTGGGCGAGTCGATAGCGCTCTCGGAGATGGCACGGCTGGTCTTTCTGAACATCTTCGTTTCCAACATCACGCCGCTGGCAACGGGTGGCGGAGTCGCGCAAGTCTGGTTCATGCGCCGCAGGGGCGTGGCTGTGGGTACGGCACTGTCCGCCACCACAATCCGCACGGTGCTGGCTGTACTGTTCATCTTCAGTGCGACGCCCGTCCTGCTGGTACTCCTTCCCGGCGCCCAACAGGCCATCACGTCGGATACCCTGATCCACACACTGGCGGTCAGCCTGGTGGTATACGTCGGCTTTTTCGCCGTTTTGCTCACACGACCTGATTGGCTGTTGCGTCCGCTACTCCTCCTGCTTTCGCTGCTGCATCGATTGCGTTTGCTGGGTACCCAGCGGCATCGTCGCTGGCGCCACAGGCTGGTACGGGAGTCGCGACGATTTGCCCGCGGCTTCGGCCGTTACTTCCGGGGCGCATGGTTCGATATCGCCGGGTCGCTGCTGTTCACAGCGCTCTTTCTTCTCACGCTGTTCTCCTTTCCGGCCTTGCTGCTCTGGACGCTGGGCTATGGCATCGACTACTGGCTGGTCATCGGCAGAATGATCATGACCACGTTCGTGATGTACTTCTCGCCAACGCCCGGTGCCTCCGGCATCGCCGAAGGCGTCTTCGGCCAGTTCTTTCGCGACATCGTCGACCCCTCGCACCTGGTCCTTGTGACGGTCGCATGGCGAGCGCTGACCATCTACCTGGGCATGCTGATCGGACTGTTGGTTACACAGCGCGAACTTTCACGCCCCCCCCGGGGGTCCCTGGCATGAGCCGGCTTGCCGAGAACCTGACACCACGACGCCTGAAGTTCGCCTTCTGGATCACCCTGGGCCTGATCCTGCTATTGGCCGCGTTCCGGATCTATCTTGTGGTCATGGAACCCGACTTTCATGCCATCCACGCCGAACAGATCGAGAACATCCAGTCACGCGCCGCTGCGACCGATGCGCTTCGATTTGTGGTGGTGGGCAACATCAACAACTCCGTCGGCCTGTTCGAGCGCAAGATGGTTCCGGTCATCAATCGCAACGGACCGGCGTTCGTTGTCTCCGCGGGGAATGCAGTCAGCGGCGGTGGCGAAGACAAGTACCGCGCCCTGTATCGAACCCTCTCGCGACTGGAGATGCCCTACTTGCTGACCGTCGGCGAGAACGAGAGCAGCGTTCTCGGCTCATTCCACTTCTACGAGCACTTTGGACCCTATTTCTACTCGTTTCGGGCCGGCAACAGCCAGTTCCTCTTCCTCGACAGTACCGACCCGGACACCTATCCCTTCCAGCTGCACTGGTTGTCCGAACAGCTGCGGGACACATCGGTCGAGCACCGGTTCGTCTTTCTCGGCCACCCGCTGTTCGAGACAGAAAAATCCAGCCCGATTGATTTCGACGCCCCCTATCTGGCCGATATCGGTGGCGAGGCGTTCCGCGATCGCTTGCATACGTTGTTCAGTGAGCACGAGGTGGATGCAGTCTTCTCCAGCAACCTGCACTTGTTCGACCACCAGAAACGCGACGGGGTCGAATACGTGGTGACAGGCGGCGCCGGCGGCCTGGTTCTTAACGACGAAACCAGCTTCTACCACTACGTGATGGTATCCACCGAGGAGGACACTCCACGGATCACGATGCACCGCCTCGACAGCGGCCAGAAGGCAGTCTGGCGAACCCTGGAAAGCCTGTGGTTCTTCATCCATTCACTGTTCTACGTCGGGCACCTCAATTTCCTGTTGATCCTCGGGGTGCTCGTGCTGATCGCGATCAAGCTCTACAGCACGATCTTTGTCGAGCGCGACTATTACCGCGACTACGATCTGGACCCCTCGCCCTGGGAGGCCCGGTCACTGAACGTGGCGATGGTGACCAATAACTACCTTCCGTTCATCGGCGGTGTTCCGATCTCGATCGACCGACTGCGCCGCGGTCTCGAACACCTTTCGCATCGTGTCCTGGTGATCGCACCCCGTTACGCGGATCAGCCCGAAGACGAAAAGGGCGTCGTTCGCATCCCCACGCTGTTCAGGATGGGAGCCGGCGGAACGTTCCCCCTGGCCAACCCGTTCTCGCCCCGCATCGGTCGGGCGCTGTCAGACTTCGAGCCGGACCTGATCCACATCCACCATCCTTTCTGGCTTGGCTGGGTGGCCCAGTGGCAGGCACGCCGCCGCGGCATCCCCACCGTGCTCACCTATCACACCCGCCTGGAGCATTACTCCCATTTCGTGCCCCTGCCCGGGCCGCTGTTTCGCAACCTGATCGCGCATACCGCCATACGCCGCTTTGCCAACCGCTGCACCGGGGTGATCGTGCCCACCGAATCCGCCGAGGAATACCTGCGCATTATTGGCGTGACCAGCGCGATTCATGTGCATCCGACCGGCATCGACTTTGACCGCTTTCAGCAGTCCGACGCCGATCGACTCACACGCCTGCGCGAGCGCCACGGCCTCGGGGACGAACGGATCCTCGTGAGTGTCTCGCGTCTCTCGAAAGAGAAGAACATCGACTTTCTGGTCTCGGCGACTGCCGAGCTGAAAAAGCGCTGCGACCAGCCATTCCGACTGTTGCTGATCGGTGACGGCGACGAACGCGAGCGGATCCGCGAGCGGATCGAGACACTGGGCCTGCGCGAGGTCATCACGCTGGCCGGAGCCGTGCCACCGCACGAAATGGCCGATTACTACCAACTGGGTGATCTGTTCGTGTTCGCCTCGAAATCCGAGACACAGGGCATGGTTATCCTTGAGGGCATGGCCGCCGGGCTCCCGGTGGTCGCGGTACGGTCAAGCGGGATCGACGACGTGGTGAAGGACGAAGTCAACGGATTCAAGACGGCCGAGAACATCGAACACTGGACCGAGGCCGCCAGACGGCTGATCGAAGACGACACACTGCGAGCCTCAATGCGCGAGCAGGCCGTGATCACCGCCCGGCACCACGCGATCGATCATTTTGCCGGTGACGTGGCCCGAACCTACATCCAGCTGCTCGCCCTGCATCACCGGGAATCCCGGGCCTGAACACCGCTGCGATCCATAAACGTCCTGGCGGATATGGATCGCTCCCTTCCTGACCGAGAC
>JBNJFQ010000069.1:0-7962 GCA_051747025.1 Pseudomonadota bacterium | reverse complement strand
CGCTAGCGTCCATATTCGGGCTCGGCGGAAACCACACAGTCCCGGCCCGCCGCCTTGGCAGCATACAACGCCTCGTCCACACGCCGGACCAGATCATCAAGGCTCTCCCCGGACTCACGAACTGCGAGGCCTATACTCGTGGTCACACTCAGGCTGTCGCCACCCGGCAGTGGGACCGGGGTTCCACGGATTCGCGTCCGCAACCGCTCGGCGACCTGTCCGGCATCCTCGGATGTGGAACCCGGCAGGGCGACCAGAAACTCCTCCCCGCCCCAGCGCCCGGCTACGTCGGTCTCGCGCAGGGCATCCCGGAGGATCCCGGCGACGGTCTCCAGCACCTGGTCCCCGAGCTGATGCCCATAGGTGTCGTTGATCCGTTTGAAGCGGTCCAGATCCAGCATCAGCAGGGAGAACGAATGGCCCTTCCGGTCCAGTGATTCCAGCTGCTGTTGCATGCGCTCGCTCAGGGCGCGCCGGTTGAACAGCCCGGTCAGCGGGTCGCGAGTCGCCTGGCGATACAATCTCAGCATCATGTGCAACTGTCCCAGCGCCGCCCACAGCGCGATGCCGGCCACCAGGAACAGCAGCCAGAACTGTCCCAGGGTGTGCCAGTCAAGGAGCGAGCCCCGCATCACCTCGACCCCGGCAAATGCGACGATAATCGCCAGGCTGTACACCAGGCCCTCGCGCAGGGTCAGCGGAAAGATCGCCAGGGCTGCCAGGGTCAATGCCGGGAAGAAGGCATAGCCGGCGGCCAGCGCCGAGTCGGGGCCATAGTCCAGCGCCAGCCGGACCACCACATAGATTGCCATCGGGATCAGCAGCAACAGACCCAGGTGCCAGCGGGTATGCGCAATCGGGGCACCACGGCGACAGGCAAACCACAAAGCCAGGCCCGCCAGGGCCCCGCCCACGCGCAGCGCTGCCGTGGATGCCAGTTCCCCGGGCGGCAGCAGCCACACCTCGAGCGGCAGCCACAGGGGCAGGCCGATCAGAAGCAGCAAGGCCAGCGGGCGGATACGACGGTTGAGATACCCGGCGCGGGTATCGCAGAAATCCCGCGCATGGCGACGCGTGTCCCACAGGTCCGGCAGATTCATCCGTTCAAACACCACATGCAAACGTGCCACCAGCCCTTGTCCGGCAGCCACAACGGGGGCGGCCGCATCCGCGTGACGGCGCTCCTGCTGTCCCGACCGATCGTCGCTCATTGCCCGCCTCTGTTGTTCGCCTGTCCCGCCAGCATGCCACTCCCTGCCCTTCCACGACTACCGCAGCACCCGGCGGGCGGCTGGCGCAACGCCGGACCTGCACCGAATCGAAGCCGACAGCGCGCTGAACGGATATAGGAAGTCGCACTCACCCGGCGCCACACCAGGGGCCTCTCGCCACCGGCTCGCATCTGCTGGCAATCAGACGGTGCCGTCCTCGGATGCGGTTCTGCGCGGGCCGCTGAATTCCACACAATTCCGCCCGTTCTGCTTGGCCTGGCAGGGCATCTTGTCAGCCGAATCGAACAGTGTCGATGGAGAGTTGGCGGCACCCGGCACCACCGTGCTCACTCCAATACTGACGGTGACCACATCCGCCGCTTCGGAGGGCGGGTGCGGAATCGCCAGTTGTTCCACCAACGCGCGACAGCGCTCGGCCCTCGCCAGTGCACAGCCTCGCGGTCCGTCGCCGGCAGCAGCATCACAAACTCCTCGCCCCCGTAACAGGTCCGCAGGTCCGCGGAATGACTCGGGATACCCTCCAGGGCCGTGGTCTCGCCCCCCTCGCGCAGGACACGCACCACATCCCGCACCCACACGTATCCACCATCAGCGGTCAGCGCGCGATAGTCCGCCTCGTGATCGATCCCGTGCTCCGACTGCGCAATGCACAGGTTCGCCGGCGCCTCCCGGTCCTCCGGGTGGACCCGGTCGATCCAGTCCTGCGCCCTCGCCCAACTGTCCCGGCCCCACCCCAATAGCTTCTCGATCTGCGGCCCGATGTACTCGAATGCCCTGGTCTCCCAGTTGATCTTCCACGGGATCGCCTGCGTCGACTCCAGCAATGTCCGGTACAGACTTTCCTGCTCGCCCTCCTTCAATGCCACCACCACGCCCTCCACTTTTCCCTGCCTGCCATTACACCCGACTCCGAACCTTCCTGCCCGACCGCCGGGACTTCACCCCCAGTTCACTGCGAGCAGAGGCCGCCGTCGACGACGTAGGTGTTGCCGGTGCAGCCAGAGGCGGCGTCCGAGAGCAGAAACAGGGCCAGCCCGGCGCATTCCTCGTTGTTGACATAGCGACCCAGCGGGATCCGGGACTCGAAGGACTGGTGTACTTCATCGGCGTAGCCGGGATTCGCCTGTCCCTCGATGGACTGCATCATACGGTTGGCGACCGGGCCGGGATTGAGGGTGTTGACACCAATGCCTTCCGGGCCGAGTTCCGCGGCGAGGCATTTCATCATGCCGACCACCGCGTGCTTGCTGGAGACGTACGGCGCCAAACCGGCGGCCCCGCGCAGACCAGCCACACTGGAGGTCATCACGATGCTCCCGCCGCCCGTCTCGCGCAGGGCCGGCAAGGCCTCCTCCGCACCCAGACGCACACCGTGGACGTTGACCGCGAACACCTTCTCCCATGCGGTGTCGGATCGGCCCTCGAACGGCCCGACCTCGCCCTCGGTCCCGGCGTTCAGGAACACCCCGTCGAGCCGCCCGAAGCGCTCCAGTGCGGTAGCCACCATGCGTGCATTATCCTCACGCCGGGTCACGTCCACCGCCATGCCGACCGCGCGCTCGCCCAGGGAAATGGAAATGGCCTCCACCGCCCCGGCATCCAGGTCGGCGATCACGACGCTGGCCCCCGCAGCGTGCGCCATCCGCGCGGTGGTTGCGCCAATGCCCCCGGCGCCACCGGTGATCGCGATGACCTTTCCGTTCAAGCTGTTCATTGTCTCGTCTCCTCGGGCAGTGTGGTGTGGCCGGACCGATGACACCCTGCTCGCCCACACTGCTCCACAGAAAGGGGAAGCGACGGGCGTTCACCCACCTCCTGGCGACAGGGCCACTCTGTCCCTAGCCCGGATGTTTCATGAATTCGCGTGATGATCGCGCTGGATATTGGCCGCACAGGGGGTTTTCCGAAGGGGTGCCGTATTGGGCGATACGGCCGACGGAGGAAAATTCCCTGTGCGGACAAGAGACCCGCGAGGGCGCGTGCAATTCATAAAACATCCGGACTAGACCCGCACAAGACCACAGAGATCCCTCCCCACACCATCGGCAACACCCGACAGCGCGCCTACAAAAAAGGCCCGCGCGGGGCGGGCCTTTATCATCAGAGGGCGGGTACGCCGGTCAGGCAGCGGCAGCGGCCTTCGTGAAGGCCAGTTGCTCGCCGGCCATGTCGACCTCGATGGTGTCGCCGGGCCCGAACTCGCCGGACAGCAGCGACTGTGCCAGCGGGTTCTCCAGCTGGGTCTGGATGGCCCGCTTGAGCGGACGTGCGCCGTACACCGGGTCGAACCCGGCCGCGCCCAGGTGATCGAGCGCGGCGTCGGTGATGGTGATCGACAGGTCGCGCTCCTCCAGCCGCTGGCGCAGGTACTGCAGCTGGATGTCCGCGATCGCGCGGATCTGCTCGCGTTCCAGCGGGTGGAACACCACCACGTCGTCCACGCGGTTGATGAATTCGGGGCGGAAGTGCTGCCCGACGATCTCCATCACCGCGCCCTTCATCGCGTCGTAGTTCTCCTCGCCGGCCATCTCCTGGATCTGCTGCGAGCCCAGGTTGGAGGTCATCACGATCACCGTGTTGCGGAAGTCCACGGTGCGCCCGTGACCGTCCGTCAGGCGGCCGTCATCCAGCACCTGCAGCAGCACGTTGAAGACATCCGGATGCGCCTTCTCGACCTCGTCCAGCAGGATCACGGAGTACGGCTTGCGACGCACAGCCTCCGTCAGGTAGCCGCCCTCCTCGTAGCCGACATAGCCCGGGGGCGCGCCGATCAGCCGCGCCACGGAGTGCTTCTCCATGAACTCGGACATGTCGATGCGGACCATGGCCTCCTCGGTGTCGAACAGGAACGACGCCAGTGCCTTGGTCAGCTCGGTCTTGCCAACCCCGGTGGGGCCAAGGAACAGGAACGAGCCGTTCGGCCGGTTTGGATCCGCCAGCCCCGCCCGCGAGCGGCGAATAGCATTGGCCACCGCACGTACCGCCTCAGCCTGGCCGACCACACGCTCGCCGATGGCCTCTTCCATACGCAGCAGCTTGTCCTTCTCGCCCTCCAGCATCTTGGCCACCGGGATACCGGTCCAGCGCGACACCACCTCCGCGATCTCTTCGTCGGTGACCTTGTTGCGCAGCAGCTGGGTCTCCTGACTCTCCACCTCGTGGGCCATGGCCAGCGACTTCTCCAGATCCGGGATGCGCCCGTACTGCAGCTCGGACATGCGCGACAGGTCACCGGCGCGACGGGCGGTCTCCAGCTCGGTGCGGGCGCGCTCGAGTTCCTCCTTCAACTGCGCGGCACCCGAGACCGATGCCTTCTCGGACTTCCACACCTCTTCCAGGTCGGAGTACTCGCGCTCCAGGCGCTCGATCTCCTCCTCCAGCGTACCAAGGCGCTTCTTCGAGGCCTCGTCGGATTCCTTCTTCAGGGCCTCGCGCTCAATCTTCAACTGAATCAGGCGCCGCTCCAGACGATCCATCGACTCGGGCTTGGAATCGATCTCCATGCGGATGCGCGAGCTGGCCTCGTCGATCAGATCGATCGCCTTGTCCGGCAGCTGGCGGTCGGTGATGTAGCGCTGCGACAGCTGCGCGGCGGCCACGATCGCCGGGTCGGTAATCTCGATCCCGTGGTGGACCTCGTAGCGCTCCTTCAGCCCACGCAGGATGGCGATGGTATCTTCCATCGTGGGTTCGTCCACCAGCACCTTTTGGAAACGCCGCTCCAGGGCGGCGTCCTTCTCGATATTCTGGCGGTACTCGTCCAGCGTGGTCGCGCCGATGCAGTGCAACTCGCCGCGCGCCAGGGCAGGCTTGAGCATGTTGCCGGCATCCATTGCGCCCTCGGCCTTGCCCGCGCCAACCAGTGTATGGATCTCGTCGATGAACAGGATCACACGACCCTCTTCCTGCGACAGCTCATTGAGCACGGATTTCAGCCGCTCCTCGAAGTCGCCACGATACTTGGCCCCGGCCAGTAGCGCCCCCAGGTCCAGTGCGAGCACGCGCTTGTCCTTCAGCCCCTCGGGCACCTCGCCATTGACGATACGCTGGGCCAGCCCCTCGACGATCGCCGTCTTGCCGACGCCAGGCTCTCCGATCAGCACCGGGTTGTTCTTGGTGCGCCGCTGCAGCACCTGCACCGAGCGGCGAATCTCCTCGTCACGTCCGATCACCGGGTCCAGCTTGCCCTGCTCGGCACGCTCGGTGAGGTCGATGGTGTACTTGTCCAGCGCCTGGCGGTTCTCCTCGGCATTCGGGTCGTCCACCTGGGCCCCGCCGCGCATATCGTCCACGGCCTTCTCCAGGGAATCCTTGTTGGCGCCTGCGTTGCGCAGTATCTCGCCCACGCCGGCCTTCTCGTCGATCGCCGCGAGCAGGAACAGCTCGCTGGGGATGTACTGGTCCTTGCGCTCCTGGGCGAGTTTGTCACAGACATTCAGCATGCGCGCCAGCTCGTTGGACACATGCACCTCGCCCGCCGCGCCCTCCACCTTCGGCAGGCGGTCCAGTGCCTCGCCCAGCGCGGAGCGCAACTGACGCACGTTCGCCCCGGCGCGATCGAGCACGTGGCGGATGGTGCCGCCCTCCTGGTCGAGCAGCGCCAGCAACAGGTGGGTCGGCTCGATGAACTGGTGGTCGCGGCCGACCGCGAGCGATTGCGCGTCCGCGATGGCGGACTGGAACTTGGTCGTCAGGCGATCCATTCGCATTGGTAAACCCCTCAATCAAATCTGGATGAACTGCCACCAATGATGGGGACAGTCCCCTGACCTTCAAGGATAGCCATGCGCACGCTCCTGCGTGCGACCGTCACCGTCATCGCGAGGAACGCAGCGACGTGGCGATCTCCGTGGGTGACCCCGACGCCCGTCCGGGATCGATCCATACGAGCGTGCCCATGCGGCCGGTCTCGCCGTCGCGGCGATAGGAATAGAAGATCTCCGCCTCGCTGAAGGTGCAACGCCCACCGCCGGCCACCTGCGCCACTCCGGCCCTCTGCAGGCGCTGCCGGGCCAGCAGGTAGAGATCCGCCAGCAGGCGCCCCTCGGCGCCGGGTCGGAACGCGGCAACAGCCTCCGGGTCGTGCGCGACAAAGGCCTCGCGGACCTTCGGGCCAACCTCGAAGGCCGCGGGGCCAATGGCCGCCCCCATCCAGGCCTGGATCGGCATCCCCGGGCGCAGGGTTTCCAGGGCCTGCACGGCGGCCTCCAGCACACCGTCGGCCAGCCCCCGCCAGCCGGCATGGGCCACCCCGACCGCCGCGCCGTCGGCGGTCGCCAGCACCACCGGCAGGCAATCGGCCGTCTGCACCGCACACACTGCCCCCGGTCGATCACTGACCACCACGTCGGCCTCGGTGCCGTCGCCCCCCTCCAGCGCGTCGGCGGTGATCATCACCGTCCCGTGGACCTGGCGCGGCCAGGTGATCGGCTTGTCCATCCCCAGGAACTGTTCCAGCCGACGCCGATTTTCGGCCACATCGTCCGGGGCATCCCCGGTATGCAGGGCCAGGTTCAGCGAGGTCCAGGGGCCGGTACTGACGCCACCCATCCGGGTGGTCTGCAGGGCATATACGCCGGCCGGCAGGTCGCCGGGCGTCGGTATCACCAGGGGCAGAGCTTCAGGCATCGCCGGCCCCCCGGGCATCGGCGCGCAGGGCCGACAGCAAGGCCTCGAAGTCTTCCGGCAGCGGGGCCTCGAAAGCACAGGGCTCGCCACTCTCCGGATGCGCGAACTCCAGACGTGCCGCATGCAGGGCCTGACGCTTGAAGGCCGCCACCGCGGCCTTCGCCGCCTCGCCCATGCCCTTCACCGGGCGCGGACGACCTCCGTAGGTCAGATCCCCGACGATCGGGTGTCGGATATGCGCCATGTGCACCCGGATCTGGTGGGTCCTTCCGGTCTCCAGGCGCACGTTCAGCAGGGTGTGGGCGGGGAAGCGCTCGGCGACGCGGTAATGCGTGACCGCGGCCTTGCCGCCACCGGTCACCGCCTGGCGCTTGCGATCCACCGGGTGACGACCGATCGGCTCGTCGACAGTACCGCCACTGATGACTCGCCCCTGGACCAGCGCCCGGTACTCGCGGTGCACGCTGCGCGCCTGCAACTGGCGCACCAGGGCGGTCTGCGCCTCGGGGGTGCGCGCGACCACCATCAGTCCGGTGGTGTCCTTGTCCAGGCGGTGGACCACGCCCGCGCGAGGCAGCTGCGCCAGCTCCGGGGCACGGTGCAGCAGGGCATTGACCAGCGTACCGTCGCGGTGCCCGGCCGCCGGGTGGACCACCAGCCCCGCCGGCTTGTTGATCACCAGTACCGCGGCATCCTCGAACAACACGTCCAGCGCAATGGCCTCGGGCCGCGCTTGCAGGACCGTCTCCTCCGGCGGCGCCAGCTCCACCTGCTCGCCACCGCGTACCGATGTGCGCGGGCGCGGCGAGGCGCCGTCTACTCGCAATGCCCCATCCTTCAGCCACTGGGTCAGCTGACTGCGCGAGTATTCCGGAAACTGCTGCGCCAGAGCCACGTCCAGGCGCTGGCCTGCCGTGTCCTCGGGCAGGATGACGACCCGTGTTTCAGCCACGCGAGATATCTCCCATGAACTACTCCCGCCAAGCCGTTCAGGCTATGGCGCGAGTTTCGCGCTTCATTGGGAGTGCCGGATCATCCGGAGATGACCCGGTCTGACCTCCCTCCACGCATCGGCCCCGTTCCCGACCGGATAGCTGCTGCT
>JBNJFQ010000068.1:4596-8111 GCA_051747025.1 Pseudomonadota bacterium | reverse complement strand
CGCGAAACTCACGCCATAGCCTGAAAGGCTTGGCGGGAGTAGTTCATAGCAGATCGGCCCACTCGGTAATCGCGAACCAGATCACGTACCCCCCATACAGGATCAGGAACACGATGCTGAGCACCGTGATCGGACGAAACCCCTTCACGTCCACTTGATAGGACACATCCTCCCCGCGCGCGCGGCGGCGGCGCACATCCATCCAGCGCGAGACCCGCCACCAGACAAACAGCAGGATCAGGATCACGGTCAGGAACTTCAGCATCGGGGTTCGCTTCCTCGCGCGGGACTCGCA
Source organism: Pseudomonadota bacterium (assembly GCA_051747025.1). Classification (GTDB taxonomy): domain Bacteria; phylum Pseudomonadota; class Gammaproteobacteria; order Ectothiorhodospirales; family Ectothiorhodospiraceae; genus Thioalkalivibrio. Next base: position 7,816 of record JBNJFQ010000068.1, on the reverse strand, counting down.
ACAGAGCTGAACGCGACACTACCGGAGAACGCCGCGCGCCGCATCGTCCGTGTGACCCCGGACGCGTCTTGTACTCCTTTTGGGGGCCTGCCTGCAGGCAACGCCCCCGCCAAAGCCATCCCCTGGCAGAACAGCCCGAAGTTCAACGCCGCTTCGCATGCCGCGTCGCGGGCGCGTTCCACGGATCCTCCGGCCAGGGGTGCTTGGGATAACGCCCCTTCAGCTCGCGCCGCACTTCCGGGTAGCCATTCTCCCAGAAGCTCTTCAGGTCCTGGGTGATCTGCACCGGGCGCCGGGCCGGCGACAGCAGATGCAGCATCAGCGGCACACGCCCCCCGGCTACCCGCGGGGTCTCCGCCAGGCCGAACAACTCCTGCAGCTTCACCGCCAGCACCGGCGGGTCCTGTGTATGGTCGACCCGGTGAGCGGAACCTGAGGGCACCTCGATGCGGATCGGCGCCTCGCGCTCCAGTTGCTGCTGATGCTCCCAGTCCAGCCGCGCGCGCAGGATCGCCGCCAGGTCCAGCCGGTCCAGATCGCGCAGCCGCGTCATCCCCGCCAGGTACGGCCCCAGCCAGGCCTCGAGACTCGCCAGTAACGCGGCATCGCCCATGTCGGGAAAGCCCGCCTCCGGCATCGCCTGATGCAGCAACTGGATGCGCGCGCGCAACTGGGTCGCCGCAGCGTCCCACGGCAGCAGCACAAGCCCCTCGCGGCGCAGCCGCTCGCACCAGCGCGGGATCGTGGACGCGGGGTCGTCCAGCGAGACCATCTGCCGCTCGACCACCAGCGTGCCGATGCGGCGGATGCGCGCGTTTTCCAGCCGCGCCCCACCCTCCATCCAGTCGCAGCGCGCCTCGCGGTGGAAAAGCTCCGGCGCCTCGCGTTCCAGTGCGGCCAGATCCAGCGCCATCGCGCAGCGGATACGGGCCTCGCGCTCGGCGTCGGTGCAGTCCACCGCGACCAGGTACTCGGCATGCGCCAGGCGCTCGTGCTCCGACAGCAACGCACCGCGGCCATTGCCCATCACGAAGCGCCCGGCCTGCCCGCCACGTTGCCGGGCGATGCGCTCGGGCCAGGCCAGCGCGGCAAGCACGCCCATCGCCGTGGCCTCGTCGAGCACGGATTGCGCTGCTCCGGCGCTGTCGCCCAGCCGCGCCAGGGCCTGCTCCAGCCGCCGCAGCCCGGCCTTCCAGGCGTGGCCGCCCGTGCGCCGCGCCCGCTCCAGCCGCTCACCCAGCTCCAGCGGGGCATCCGGACCGGCCATCCCCGGCTCCTCGACCACCACCGCCAGTTCGCAGCCCAGACGCGCAAGCCCCCGCTCGCGCGCCCGCAGCAGCATGTGCGCCAGGCGCGGATGCGTCGGCAGGCGCAGCAAAGTGCGACCGTGATCGGTGATCCGCCCTTCAGCGTCCACCGCGCCCAGCTCCGCGAGGATTGCCTGAGCGGCGGCCATGCCGTGCGCTGGTGGCGGCTCCAGCCAGTCGAGCTCGGCCACGGCCTCGCCCCAGCCCGCCAGCTCCAGGGCCAGCGGCAGCAGATCGACCTGTCGCAGTCCGGGCATCGCGTAGTCCGGGCGTTGCACCTCCTCGGCGCGCGCCCACAGCCGAAACGCGACGCCGGGTTCGGTGCGCCCGGCACGGCCGGCGCGCTGTTCCGCCGCGGCCTTGGAGGCGGGCACCGTCACCAACCGCGACAGCCCGGTCGCGGCATCAAAGCGCGGCTCGCGGGACAGTCCCGCGTCGACCACCACGCGCACGCCCTCGATGGTCAGGCTGGTCTCGGCGATGTCGGTGGCCAGCACCACCTTGCGCTCGCCTTTCGGTGCCGGGCGCACCGCGCGGTTCTGCTCCGCGGCCGACAACCGCCCGAACAATGGCGCCACCCGCGCGGGCCCGGCTGGCGTTTCCACGGTCTCCCCCAGACGCGCGGCCACCTCGCGGATCTCGCGCTCGCCGGGCAGAAAAACCAGGGCTGAACCCGGCTCGGCCTCCAGCGCCTCGCGCACCGCCTGCGCCACGGCGCCGGCCAGCGGGGCGTCCTTCTTCGGCGGCGCATAGCGCACATCCACCGGGAACTGTCGCCCACGAGCCCGCAGCACGGGCACGGGGTCCGCCTCCGGCCCCGCCAGCAGTCGTGCCACGGCCTCGTCGTCGAGGGTGGCGGACATCACCACGATCCGCAGCTCGGGCCGCAGCAACCGGCGCACCTGCAGCGCGAATGCCAGCGCCAGTTCGGCCTCGGGCCGGCGCAGATGGAACTCGTCAAACACGACCGCGCCGACACCCTCCAGTAGCGGGTCGGCCTGGATACGGCGCAGGAACAGGCCATCGGTTACCAGCTCGACGCGGGTCTGCGCCGAGACCTTCTGCTCGTCGCGCACGCGGTAGCCAATCGTCTGGCCGACCGGCTCGCCGCGTCGCGCAGCCATGAAGGTGGCCGCCATGCGCGCCGCCAGACGGCGCGGCTGAAGCACGATGACCCGACCCCCGGAGACGGAATCCGCCAGGTGCAGCGGCACCCGCGTGGTCTTGCCCGCCCCCGGCTCCGCGACCAGCACGGCCGCACCGCGCGTGGCCAGTGCGGAATCCAGCGGACTCAGCAGGTCATCCAGCGCCTCGGGCGTGGCATTCGGGGTTTCGGCCATGGGCAAGTCAGTTTTCGACGACGCGGGTACCGGCCTGCACGCGGTCACCCGGACGGGTGACGACTCGCTCGCCCGCTTCCAGACCCTCCAGGATCTGGGTGGTGAAACCGGAACGGCGGCCCACCTCGACCCGGCGGAGCTCGGCACGCCCGTCCTCGACCACCAACACCGACCACTCGCCACGGTCGCGGAACAACGCACTGGTCGGCACCTGCAGCACGTCGTCGCCTTCCCACAGCAGGAACTCGGCCTCCACGCGGTAGCCCACCGCCAGCCCGGCCATGCGCGCCTCCACCGCGTCCAGATCGAGGATCACCGGCACACGCTGCTCGTCCACGCCCAGCGCCGAAACCCTGGTGAAGCCGAACGGCTGCACCCGGCGTACCGTGGCGTCCAGCTTCGCGTCACGGCCCCAGTCGGTCAGACGCACGCGCATCCCCGGCACCACGCGCACCGCATCCATTGACAGAAGGTCCACCTGCACCTCCAGGTCATCGAGATCGCCGACCACCAGTACCGGCTCACCGGCGCCGACGGTGCCCTCGCAGCAGCGGTAGCGTTCCAGCACCACGC
>JBNJFQ010000068.1:0-4496 GCA_051747025.1 Pseudomonadota bacterium | reverse complement strand
TCCAGCACCACGCGGGCGCTCTCGATCTCGCTGCGCGCGACCTCCACCGCGGATTCGCCCGCGCGCACGGCCGAACGCGCCCGGTCGCGCATCGTCTCCATGCGCTCCAACTCGGTCGCCGAGACGGCTCCCCGACCGAACAGGTCCTGGTGGCGCCGGTATTCCGACTCGGCAAATCGCGCCTCGGCCCGCAGGTTGTCCAGGTTCGCCTCGGCACTTTGCAGGCGCGCCCGCGCAGCGGCCAGGTTCTCGCGTGCCTGCTCGCGCGAGCGCGCATCCAGCGCCGGGGTGGGCAACGGCTCCAGACGGAACAACGGATCGCCCAGCGCCACCGCGTCGCCCTCCTCCAGCGCCACGCGATGCAGATAGCCGGCAATCGGCGCCGACACCGTGTAGGTATCGCGCAGCCGGGTACGGCCCTCCTCGCGCACCGTCTCCTCAAACGGCCCGGACTGCACCTCGCTCAGCGATACCGGCACCGGCTGCGGGCGCAGCGCCCACACCAGCGCAGCCGCCCCCGCGAGTACCATCAGCCCGATCGTGATCCGCTTCTTGATCGCCATGGCCTCAGTCTCGCAAATCCCGCCATCCGGCGCTCTCTCCGCGGCTTTCCCGACGGTCGCATATGGTTCACTCGGGGCACCCGTCAGCGTGCCCTGATGTTTACGGCAGCTCCGAGCCAGCGGCCTGCCTCACATTGGCCATGCCTGGATCTGGGCCTCGTGTTTACGCGCCCTAGCCCCGGCGTCCTGCGCCGATTGTGGCTGGCCCTGGTTCGTTCTCCGGTGTTTACGTGCCTTCGGCCTGGCAGGACGCCAGAGCGGAACCACCGTAAACACGAGAGCCTGATCCAGGGCCAGCCATTACCGGGCGCGACGCGCCACATACAGGCGATACACGACCCGCCAGCCCAGCAGAATCCCGAGGATCGCAGCGTACACCCCCACCTCCCGATAATCCGCCCGCACAATCCAGAACACATGCAGAACCGCCAGCCCCCCGGCCACATACACCAGCCGGTGCAGCCGCGCCCAGTTCCGGCGCAGCCGGCGCTGGGCCGCGCGCGTCGAGGTCAGCGCAAGCGCCAGCAGGATCAGCCAGGCGGCGAAACCGACCATCACGAACGGACGCCGGGTCAGATCATCCAGGATCAGCGCCCAGTCGAAGAATAGATCGATCCCCACCCAGATCAGGAAATGCGAGGTCACGTAACCAAATGCGACCAGCCCCAGCATGCGCCGCAACCGGGTGATCCAGGGCCAGCCGGTCATCTGGCGCAGCGGAGTCACCGCCAGCGCGACCAGCAGGGCGATCAGTGCGTGCGTTCCGGAATCTGCCAGCAACCGCTCGATCGGGTTCACCCCCAGCCCGCCGAACCACCCCAGCGTACGCAGGCCGATCCACACCGCCGGCAGCAGCGACAGTACCAGCACGGCCGACCACAACCCGCGCGGCGGACGCGCCCGGGACCACACGCTGGCAGTCATCCTCCACCCGCCGCCATCAGAAATGTTCGCGCAGATCCATGCCCTCGTAGAGCGCTGCTACCTCCTCGCCATATCCGTTGAACATCTCCGTGCGACGGCGCCGGAACGCCCCGATCCGGCGCTCGCTGGCTTGCGACCAGCGCGGATGATCCACTTCCGGGTTCACGTTACTGTAGAAACCGTATTCGCCCGGTTGCGACTGGTTCCAGGCGGTTGGTGGCTGCTCCTCCACCAGACGGATGCGCACGATCGACTTGATGCTCTTGAACCCATACTTCCACGGCACCACCAGACGGATCGGGGCCCCGTTCTGATTCGGCAGCACCTCGTCGTACAAACCCACCGCGAGGATGGTCAGCGGGTGCATCGCCTCGTCCAGACGCAGCCCCTCGGTATAGGGCCACTCGAGCCCGCCGCGCCGCTGTCCGCGCAGATTCTCGGGGTCGTGGATACTCTCGAACGCAACATAGCGGGCTCGGCTCTCGGGACGCGCCTGCTCGATCACGCGGTTGAGCTCGAAACCAATCCAGGGGATCACCATCGACCAGCCCTCGACACAGCGCAGGCGGTAGATCCGCTCCTCCAGCGACCACGGATTCACGAAATCCTCGAGCGCATAGTTCCCCGGGTTCTCGCAGGCCCCCTCCACCCGAATCGACCACGGATCGGTGACCAGGCTGTCCGCATGCCGGTGCGGATCCGATTTCCCGGTGCCCAGCTCGAAGAAATTGTTGTAGGTCGTGACCTCCTCGTACGAGGTCAGCGACTCGTCGGTGGAAAACGGGCTCGGTTCGTACTCCAGCGCCATCCCACGCAGGGCCGCGCCCGCCGGCGCCGGCCATGCCGACATGCCCAGCGCAAGCCCGGCCCCCAGGCCCAGCCCCGCACGCAGGAACTCGCGGCGCCGGTCATACAACTCGCGCGGAGTGACCTCGCCGCGCGTGGCCTCGGAACGACGACGACTGCGAATCAGCATACGGGACCCTCGTGAACGTACAACGGGACGGTCAAGCGCCGGCATCACCTGCGCCACCCTTACTCCATGGACCCACCTACCGAAGCCGAGTTCGGCGCCCGGACAACCCAACCGCCGGCTCCTGCCGACACGCGTCACTCTGGGCCCACCCCTACCGTCATCCCTGCGTGCACAACCACACCCAACCCGTTGTTTCAACGTCCCATAAAGGACAGTCGCAAGGGATAAGAATTTTCTTCTTGCACGCGCAGAAAGGGGCTATATAAGGCTTTCTTGATACCGCAGCCGGAATGACCCGACCAGCACCCGAGGAGAACCCTGCATGAATCCGAATCTCGACTGGGCAACCGAGGCGTCCGACGATCTCGCCGGCCTGTTCGAGCCGTCCGAGGCGAACGATCGCCCCGGTCGACCGATCGCCCGCCGCACCCTGGAACGGATGATGGAAGAACGCGCCCTGCGCCAGCATCTGGAGGACGACTTCGAGCTGGATCAGCCGACCGTGTCGTCGCTCGACTGGTAAGCGGGCTGCCACCCGGGGATCTGCCCCGGGCCGCATACGCTATTGGCGGAACCCCGAAACCTCGTGCTGCAACTGGCGCGCCAGGCCCTCCAGGGCCTCTACCGCCTGCTGCATTTCGGTCGCCCCTTCTGCATTGCGCACCGCAATATCATTGATGTGGTGCACGTTGCGGTTGATCTCCTCCGCCACCTGGCTCTGCTCCTCGGTCGCGCTGGCCACCTGACGGGTCATGTCATCGATGGTCGTCACCGATTCGTGGATATACCCGAGGGTCTCCTCGGCTTCCGCGGCCTTCTGCACGCTGGCCTCAGCGCGCTCGCGGCTGGCATCCATGACCGTCACCGCGCGCGCCGAGGCCCCCTGCAGGCCCTCGATGATGCCCCGAATCTCGCCAGTGGAGTCGTTGGTCCGCTGCGCCAGATGCCGCACCTCGTCGGCCACCACCGCGAAACCGCGCCCGGCCTCGCCGGCCCGCGCCGCCTCGATGGCGGCGTTCAACGCCAGCAGGTTGGTCTTCTCGGCGATCTCCTCGATCACCTCGAGGATGCTGCCAATATTGTCGCTGTCGCCCTTGAGTTCATGGATCACCGTACTGGCCTGCTCGATCTCCCCGGCCAGCGTCCGAATCGCTTCCTGCGTCTGGTGTACCACCGTCTGCCCGCCCTCGGCCGCCCGGGTCGCCTGACCAGCCTGCTCCGCGGTGCTCTGGGTATTGTTGGCCACCTCCTGCACAGTCGCGGACATCTCGTTCATCGCGGTGACCACCTGCTCGACATCACGATGCTGCTCGCTGGTCGCACGCGTGAGCTCCTGGCTGCGCCCCTCGAGCTGACGCGCCGAGGTGGCAATCCCGTCCGCCGCGTCGGCCACCTGCTGGATCAGTCCCGACAGCCGCCCCATCACGGTGTTGAACGCCTCGCCGGTGCGGCCAATCTCGTCGTGGGTGGTCACCTCCACCCGATGTCCCAGGTCGGCCTTGCCCTCGCCAATCGCCTCCAGGCCCTGCGCCAGCCGCTCCAGCGGCCGTGTAAGGACATTGGCAACCAGCCAGCCAATCACCAGCGCGACCAGAAACGCGCCCATCCACAGGCCCCACAACAGCCACCACAACTGCGACACCAGGGCCTCGTCGACCCCGGACGCAAGGGTGCCCTTCATGGTGTGAAAGGTGACCCCGCCCATGATCGACAGCGGGACCGTACTCACCACGATCACCAGAATGATCAGCTTCAGCCGCAGCCCGCCGAGCTTTGCAATCTTCATGGGCACCTCCTCTGCCGGCTGTAACGACCATCGCGGTCACGGCTTGAGCCGATGCCCAAGCATCGCAGACGGATTCGCCGGCAATCATGATCCGTATCATACCCTTGGCATGACTCTTTCCAGGATAGAAGCACCGTCATCGCGAGGAACGCAGCGACGTGGCAACCTCCATGGACAGCCCCGGCGCCGGCCGGAGCAGGCGTCAGGGGTTTCGTCCGGAGGTTGCCACGGCCCCTGGCGGGGCCTC
>JBNJFQ010000067.1:0-8386 GCA_051747025.1 Pseudomonadota bacterium | reverse complement strand
GATCATAGACTGGCGGTTAGGGAGCCCGGTAAGGATGTCATGGAAAATGAGCTCGTGAAGCTCCCTGGCGCGCTTGTTCTTTTCTTCATTCTGGAACTTGAGTTCGCTGTTGGCGATGACTAATTCGGCGGCACGCGCGTCCATGTCTTCCTGCTGCAGGCGAAGCTTTTCGTTGGCCGCTAATAACTCGGCATAAAGCTGCTCCTTTTGCCTGCACTGGTAGGCGAGTTCCTGGTTGGTGTTGCGCAGATGCTCCATCTCTGATGGATGTTGGGATGGTGGCTTCGAGGCAGGGTCGTTGGACATGGAAGATCCTCGCGGACGGGCGCCCGATCGGGCGCCATGTAGCGGTATTGGGGCGTAGCGGGCGGATTTGCGCCTGCTCGGCGGGTGATAGGGCATCAGTCCAAAGAATTGCGCCTCCATCGGAATTCTGCCTGGGTTCCAAAGACCCCCGAAATGGCGTGCATGCCGTGCCCTTCCGATAGTAAGTCGGGCGGCAAATCCGACGGGCTGGACGGTTTTGATCGTGGAACCGGAAATCCTTCTGCGTCCCTAGGAGCGGGTGTCGATCATTCAGTAGGCATCAATAGCAGGCGGTTGAAACGCTTTGTGAGGTCCATGGATATGGTATGGATGCGGTGTTTGGACGTATGTTCGGTAGCGCACGTAGGTCGTAGGCGTTGGGGCAACCCCGGGTTGCCGACATGCAGGGTCGGTTGTCGGATAGGACCTGGCAATAAGGCGTCGGGGCGGCTTCGGATCGGAAGCGGGTGCTTCGCGCGCGCGGCCCGGTCCTGTGGGTCCGGGGCCCAACGGGACGCGAGAGGCCAGTCCTCTGGGAGACGGGGCGTTGGCCAGGCCCGGATCGGCGAGAGGGTTCGCCTCCAACGGTTCGGTGGCCCTGGACGTGTAGGAGCGCAGCCCTCCTGGGCGACAGGGTGTTGCGCAGGCGCGAAACGGCCTGGTCTCGGCGTGTGGGGGCGCGGTCAGGAAGGGCGGGATTAGGTATGGGCGCGGTCGCCTCGGGAGTACGGCGCGAGTGGAGCGGGCCGCGCAAATGCACGGAGCCCGGGTTCGAGCCGGCCAGCGCGCTGGTCCAGCAGGCGGTCCTGCAGCGCCCGGTCCAGCGGCGCCTGCAGCCGCATTCGGGCGTTGTCCGTCAGGCGGATGAACCCCATCCGGTGCAGGGCGTCGTTCATCGCTGTCTCGGGGTCGAGGGTGCCGGCTTCCGCCACGGTGCGTACCAGCGACAGCATCAGTTCCGTGTCATGCACGTGTTCGAGCTGGCGCAGCATATCCGGCAGGCGGGTCCAGTCGCGCAGGCAGGGCACGGCGAACTGTTCTTTATATCCAGAGAAGTCGCCGTCCAGGCGGATCGCCCCTTGCGCCCCCAGCGCGGCCCGCCGTTCGTGGATGCGTGCCTGGATGCGCGATCCGGCCCGGGAGAAACCCGCTGCCTGCAGCAGCCGCCGGGTGAGTACGGACAGGTGCACCGGGCCCTCGGTGTCCACGATCTGCAGCAGGCCCTGGTCCAGGGGCTGCTGCGGGATGTCGTCGAAGCGGTCGTGCCCGGCCAGTGCGAGTGTGGTGGTGTCTGTTTCCGGATAGGCCAGTGTGTCCCAGGTGACGACCCAGTCGCAGGGCCGTTCGCGGCAGTATGCGCGCCAGTCGGCGCAGGACTCTTCCGGGCCGGGATTGCGGATCAGGTGCTGGTGTACTCGCACCAGGGTGTCCAGGGCGGCGGGCCGAGCAGCGGTCATGGTTCGCCCTCCAGCATCAGATCCACGCCCATGGCCTCGGCGGTGAGGTCGATCATCGCCTCCTGCAGCAGGGTCTTGGGGCCGTCGCTCAGGCAGGCGTCGTCCAGCGCGAGCAGGATTTCGCCCCGCCAGCCGGGAGCCGCGGCCTGCGCGAGGCTCCGGGCCAGGATGACGACGATCCCCATCGCAGGTCCGATGTCCTCTGGCGGGAGGTCCCCCAGCCAGGTTTGCCAGTGATCGGCGGCGCTGTGGATGTCCCCCGCGAGCGCGGCTTCCGCCGCCGAGGGCGTTGAGAGGGACCCGACCGCCTGCGGTGGTTGCGAGGCCCCGCGCCCCAGCGCCAGGAAGGCGAAGGCGAGGGCGGCGATGCGGTCGCGGGCGGGCCAGTGCGCAGGGTCGGCCGCGTGCTCGGTCAGAAGACCCGCTCCGAGCGGCTGGACCTGTTCCACCTCGAACCGGGGGCGGGCTGCCTCTTCCTCCGCGAGCTGGCGCCGGGCGGAGGCCGAGCCGGCGAGCCGCACGATGCCGCCCGTCAAGCCGGCCACGAGCCGGAGTGCCCCGCCGAGCAGCAAGAAGATGCCGGCGAACAGCGCGAATATGCCCTGTATGGCCGCGGCGTTGTAACCGCGAAGCTGGATTCCCGCAATCTTCGCCGACGAGCGCCCCGGGCGGATCCAGTTGAACGAACCGATCGGGGTTTTGGTGGAGACGGTGACACCGGACTTCGACAGGTTGAACCTGGCTGCATCCGAGCCATAGCGTCCGCGGAGGATGAAACGCCCGTTTTGGAATGCGACCTGGGTGTTTTTCGCGAGGCGGGTCGACACCCGTACCCCGTGGTTGGTGTTGCCGGTCAGATTCACGCCCGCGGCCCGGGTCTGCGCCCGCAGCGACAGCCCGCCTGTGCGGCTGGCGCGCAGATACCGGCCGGTATGCTCGATGCGCTTCTGGCGCCCGTCGCGGTCCTTTTCGCCGACCTTCAGCAATGCCATGGCGTCCTCGTCCTTAACCCGGATGTTTCATGGAGTACACGCACCCTCGCTGGTCTCTTGTCCGCACAGGGAATTTTCCTCAGTCGGCCGTATCGCACAATACGGTACTCCCTCGCAAAATCCCCTGTGCGGCCGATATCCTGCGCGATCATCACGCGAATTCATGAAACATCCGGGTTAAGAATGGCCTCGGGCCTTTCGCCTCCGCCCGGCCGTGCGTTGCAGACCCGGGCGCGCCGCCATCATCATCGCGCGCAAGCGGCTCTCGTCGTAGCGACAACACTATGCGGCACGAGTCTGCGAGACAATGGGCTTTCTGCCCGGAGGCCTGCGTCACGATCCGGGTAACGCGGGAGCCGGCATGGGCGTGGGCACCGTGGTGGGCGACAGTCTCGCAAACACCGCGTCTGCGGGTTAATGTTTCTGTCAGGAAGATGCAGGCCTGCGGTCAGGGACGCAGGTCGAGGAGCGGACACATGGATGAAGTCATTCTGTGGCGACGGCGTGAGAATCTGGCCGTTGCGGTTATGTTGATCGCGATGCCGCTACTGACCCTTGGTCTGGTGGCGTGGATGGTCCCCGGGGAGGGGGCGGACGGCCTCGGCACGCTGTTGCAGGTGATGTGGGAGGAAGATCCGGTCAACCTCGTGGGGCTGCTGGTCCTGGGAGTGGTGGCGATCGCGAGCATGCCGTTTTTGCGGCGGTACGAGCAGCGGGCGCGGTTGCGGGTCGGCGCGAACGGGATCCGGTTCGAGTCGGGTCTGGGTGGCTGGATCGGGCAACTGCTGGAACGGGGCTGGCCGCTGTACTGGGACGGGGTGGACGAGGCGGTGCTGCATGCGGGCCCGCAGGGGCGGAACTGGATGCTGTCGCTGAAGGGCCGTGACGGACGTATGCGGCAGCTCCGGCTCGAGGCGTGGCGGACGCCGGGCGATGCGGACTCGGTACTGCGCCCCCGCTGGCAGCGGGTTCGTCAGGAGGAGTTGCAACGCCTGTTGTCCTCGCACCCGGTGCTGCGCTGGGTACAGGCAGCAGGGGTGCCGGTTTCGTTGTCCGAGCGCGCGCCGCGGGTGGGGCTGGGGACGGCCGGGAGTGTGGATCTGACGATCGTTCCGCAGGGCAGGTTCGCGATCGGTGCGCTGGCGGCGCTGGGCGGCTACGGCCTGGTGGACGGCTTTGTGTTACAGACGTGGGGCTATGCCGCGTCCGTCCCCTGGCACTGGCTGGCAGCGGGCGGGGTCGTTGCAGCACTGCTGACCGGCGCGGTGCTTGCCCGCAGCCGCCTGCCGCTAGCCGAGCGGGCTGGTCTGGTGCTGCTGATTGCCGGTGCCGGGGTACTGGCCGCCTATCCGGGTTCCCTGCGCATCAATGCCCTGACCGACGTGGCGGGACCGGTGACCGTGGAATATCACCTGGAGCAGGGAGGAAGGCTGGAGGCTTCCGGGGCGGACAGGCCGACGCTGGTGGCGCCCATCGATGCACCCTTCTGGGCAGCCCAGTCCCCGGGGAGCCGCTGGGAGCTGGAGTTGAGCCATGGCGCCCTGGGCTTCTGGCAGTATCGCCGCGAGCCGCTGCTGGAACATATCCGTAACCATTATCAGTCGCGCGACAACGTCCCCGGGGACTGAGCCAGCCGACCGACAAGGGGCAGGGTTTGCCGCAAGATTCCGTTCGGCGCCGGATCGGCGAGAGGGCTCGCCTCCTGCGGTTCCGGGGCCCGCGCGGCGTTGATCTGCAGGGGTTCGGCCTCGTGGGGTAAGTGCCACGCCGTAGCCGTCCTCGATCCGCAGCGCCTGTGGTGTGTGCACATCCTGCGCGTCCCGGCATGCACGGATACGCATTGCCGCGGGGTTTTCCGGGGGGTGGGGAGGGCGTTACGTGACGGCCGCGTTGCGTTGCGGCCTCACTGGTCCGAGTGGACCTGGTCGCGGCCATTGGCCTTGGCCTGGTACAGGGCCTCGTCTGCGCGGCGCATGAGTCCGTCGAAGGATTCTTCGGCGCGCAACGTCGCGCAGCCGATGGAGACGGTCAGGCGGACGTCGGGCGCGAAATCCGGCAGACGCACCTCGCGCACGGTCTCGAGCAGTCGCCTGGACAGGTCGAGCGCGCCATCGAGGTCGGTCTCCGGCAACAGGATGGCGAACTCTTCGCCGCCGGTGCGCGCCATCAGGTCCGAGTCGCGCAGGATCTTTGCGCAGGCCGGAGTGATGCGGCGCAGGGCTTCATCGCCCCCCGCATGGCCATACTGGTCGTTCAGTCGTTTGAAGTAGTCGAAGTCGATGGCCAGCAGGGCGAGCGGGTGCTGGTGACGATGGGCGCGCTCGGCCTCGTGTTGGGCTCGCTCGAACAGGCGCTGACGGTTGGCCAGACCGGTCAGAGGGTCGGTATGGGCGGCCTCCTGCCAGTAGTGTTCGAGCTGCTTGCGCGGTGTGATATTGACCGCAACCCACAGGGCGACCCGGTGCGGGTGGTCGTACGTGGGCAGGGGCAGGACGCGCCCCTCGAACCACTGGTCGGCCGTCGCACTGGCTGCCGTGCGCGCATCCTCGGGCAACACCGCGACATCGGCGGCTCGCAGGCAGTATTCCGTCGTCTGCAGTTCGCCCGACGCGATCGCGGTTCGCACGAGTTCCAGGCACTCGTTCGCGAGTGATGGCGGGAGCGCATCGTGCAGGGTGTGTCCGATCAGGTTTCGGCCACTGACGTACAGGGCCTCGTTGGCCCCGCCGATCACGTTGAGATAGAGGCCGTGTTCGTCCAGTACGAACGAGATGTCCGGCAGCGCCCGCAGCAGGGTCAGGAGCTGATCCCGTTCCGCACATACGGCCTCGTAGGTCGCGCGGGAGATGGTCGAGTGGTCACGATCCAAGGAGGGGCCTCCTGGGTCAGGGCATCAATGAGGCGGAAGAATATAAGCCAAAATTCATATAGTTGCATCCTCGAGCGGCCATTTTCCATCCAGACACCACGATGCAGCGTCCGGGCGACAGAAAACGATGCGCGAGGGTGCAATGCTGATGGCGAGTCCACCCGGAGCAAGACACCGTTGAACAGAAAGGGTAGAACCTGGGTGCTGGCACCCCTTGTGATGGCCGTGCTCGCGGGATGTTCCACTACGCCGCCCCCGTCAAGCGCCACCCGACACGTCGGCCAGCCCCTGATCCGCGATGCCGACGGGCGGATTACCGGCTACATCGACGAGAAACGCTTCGGCCCGACGTACATCCGTGCGCCGGACGGACGCATCCTCGGTCCGGTGGAAGACGGGCCCGGCTCGGTCCCCACGCGCGCATCCGTGGCGTGGAGGTCCGTATCCAGTATGAATTTCACCCGCGGCGCCAGTGACGCATGCAACGCAGCGGCGCGGTTGGCACCCGGGTTTTGCGTTGCGCGCAACAGGCTGTCAGGCTCGACCCGGAGCCGACGGAACCCCCGGCGAGGCAGGGATCAGGTATGAGCCAGGGCAACGGAATGCGTGCCACGCTGCAACGACGGATGCTGCTGTTGGGGATGATTCCGCGACAGCCCCGCCGGGTGAGTGCTCCGGACCTGGTCGAGCGCCTGCAGGCCCGCGGACTTTCCACCACGCTGCGCACCATCGAACGGGACCTGGAGGCGTTGTCCGGCTTCCTTCCGCTGGGCCGCGATGAACGTGATCGCCCGTACGGATGGTACTGGCTGTCCGAGGCGCCACTGCAGGATGTGCCGGCGATGGACCCGGAAACGGCCCTGACCCTGCAGATCCTGGACGCACATTCCGCTCAACTGTTGCCGCCGTCGGCCCGGGCACGGCTCAAGCCGCAGGTCGCCCGGGCACGGGACGTGCTGGACTCCGCCGGCCAGGACTCCGGCCTGAGCCTGTGGCCCGAGCGCGTACGTATCCTGTCCAACGGCCCGCCGCTCCATCCGCCCGAGATGCCGGACGGGGTGTTCCCGGTCCTGCAACAGGGCCTGCTCGAACGCCGCTGCCTCGATATCACCTACCGTTCGCGCTCGAAGGGGCAGGTGAAGGATCACCGGATCCATCCGCTGGCACTCGTGTTCCGCGAGCCGGTGACCTACCTGCTCGCGACCATCGAGCCGCACCAGGATGTTGTGCATCTGGCGGCCCACCGCATCCAGGCGGCCGATCTGACCGATGCTCCGGCGCGCGATCCCGAGGGCGGGTTCGACCTCGACCGGATCATCCGGGACGGTGCCTTCGATTACCCCGAGGGCGATCTGATTGCCCTCGAGCTGCGCGTGAGTCCCGAGCTCGCCTATCACCTGCACGAGGCCCCCCTGTCCAACGACCAGATCATCGAGCCGGACACCGCCGGTGCTTCGCGTGTCACCGCCACCGTGCGCGACACCGCCCGGCTCAAGTGGTGGCTGCTGGGGCTGGGCACCGGTGTCGAGGTGGTTCAGCCGGATGGACTGCGCCGGATCATCGCGGAGGAGTTGCAGGCCGCAAGGCAGTGTTACCAGATGGACGGTTCGTGAGGGTGGGGGGCTTGGTGGCTGTCACACGCCCGCATTGCGTCCAGGAAACCGAATCTCGACAGCGTTGAGGGAGAGCAGGGCTTGAATACGGAGAATCATTCCGAGACGGCGGCGTGGATCTGGTCGGTGGCGGATCTGCTGCGGGGGGACTTCAGGCAGTCGCAGTATGGGCGGGTGATCCTGCCGTTCACGCTGCTGCGGCGGCTGGAGTGCGTGCTGGAGCCAACCAAGGACGACGTGCTGGCCGCTGCGAAGGAGAACGAAAACAAGTCGGAGGCGATCCGCGAGCAGCTTCTGCTGCGCAAGGCGGAGCAGCCGTTCTTCAATACCTCGCCGCTGTCGCTCGCGAGTCTGTCGGACACGCAGACGGCCGAGGACCTGATGAGCTACATCGAGTCCTTCAGCACCCATGCGCGCGAGATCTTCGATCACTTCCACTTCGAGGACTTCGTCGAGCAGCTCGCGGCCAACAACCTCCTGTACCAGGTAGTGCAGCGCTTCGCCGCCATCGACCTGCGCCCGGCGCGCATTTCCAACTTCGGCATGGGCCTGATCTTCGAGGAGCTGATCCGCAAGTTCGCGGAGAGCTCCAACGACACCGCCGGGGAGCATTTCACCCCGCGCGACGTGGTGCACCTGACCACCTCCCTGGTCCTCACCGGGCAGGACCACAAGCTCAAGCCGCACGGCATCGTTACCGTGTATGACCCGACAGCCGGCACCGGCGGGTTCCTGTCCGAGAGCGAGGAGTACGTCCAGCAGATCAGCCAGGACGTGACCGTATCCCTGCACGGGCAGGAGCTGAACCCCGAGTCCTACGCCATCTGCAAGGCGGACATGCTCATCAAGGGCCAGGACGTCGAGAACATCAAGCTCGGCAACACCCTCGCCGACGACCAGCACGCGGAGGAGCACTTCGATTACATGCTCGCTAATCCGCCGTTCGGCGTGGAGTGGAAGAAGGTCCAGAAGCAGGTGACCGACGAGCACAACTACAAGGGCTTCAACGGCCGCTTCGGTCCCGGCCTGCCGCGCGTGTCCGACGGCTCGCTGCTGTTCCTGCTGCACCTGGTCAGCAAGATGCGCGACCCGCGCAAGGGTGGCTCGCGCATCGGCATCATCCTCAACGGCTCGCCGCTGTTCACCGGC
>JBNJFQ010000066.1:0-8885 GCA_051747025.1 Pseudomonadota bacterium | reverse complement strand
GTCCAGCACCACGACCTCGACCTGGTCGGTGCTGGGCATGGCAAAGTCCGGCGGGTAGATCATGCCCTCACGCGGACGCATCAGGATCTCGACGGGGTCGCCCGAGCCGGTGGCACCGATCTCGATGGTGTGCTCCGCGAACACGAATTCGCGCCGCGTCCCCTCCTGAATACTGGCAGGGTCCACCACACCGCAACGGACCGTCGCCGTGCCGGTGTCGGTTCCCGCGTGCAGATGGAACGAAGCCGACCCGGAGTTGTTTTCCAGAGTGATCGAACGATAGGCGACGCGCACCCACTCACCAGTTTCCGGATCCTCTTTCAGGTCGCGATCTTCGGAGCCGTCCATGTAGTAGAGGCTTGCGCGATCGAGAGTCGAATCGATCAACTGACACTGGAACTCGGCATTCTCGAGCTCGTCCTCCTCGTTGAGGAAATTGACGATCGGGCCGTGATCGTTCTCGGCGCTGACCTGCAGGGTGGCGGTGTAGGCCCCACCGATCTGCGGGTCCCACTGCAGCAGGTTGGGTGGCAGCGTGTCCTGGCCGGTGATATCGATGTTGGCCCGCTCGGGACCGAACGCGCCCCCGTCGCCCCCCCCGCAGGCACTCAGCAGGAGGCCGGCGGAGAGCATTCCCACGAGCGCCGGAACGGCAAAACGCTTGTTCATACCCCTATCTCCCTTGGATTCATGATGACGCCACTGCATATCAGTCGAGCACCCGCGGGGTGACGAAGATCAGCAGTTCGGCCTTGGTGTTTTCGGTCGAGCGGTTCTTGAAGAAGTTGCCGAGGAACGGAATGTCGCCAAAGAACGGCACCTTTTCCAGATTGGCGCGACTGTCGATCTCGTAGACCCCGCCCAGCACCACGGTCTCGCCATTGCCGACGAACACCTGGGTCTTGACCTCGCGCTTGTTGATGCCCGGTACGCCAAGTACCTCGCGCTGGCTCGGCTCGTTCTTGGTGACCTCGATATCCAGGATCACGTTGCCATTCGGCGTGATTTGCGGGGTCACCTCGGTGGACAGTACCGCCTCGATGAACTGGGTGGTGGTCGCACCGGAGGACGTGGCCTCCTGGAACGGGATGTCCTCGCCCTGCTTGATGGTGGCGGTCTGGCCGTTCGCGGTTATCACGCGCGGGCTGGAAATAATCTCGCCGCGACCCTCGACCTGCAACGCGGAGAGTTCCAGATCCAGCAGGATATTCGGGCGCAGGATGCTGAAGCCGAAGCTGCCGGCCTGCTCGGGCCCGGCGGGCAGCGAGGAGCTCAAGCGGTTAGGAAGCCCGGGATTTTCAGGGTCAGGCAGAGGGGGTATGAACGGGTCCCCGCTAGCCACCCCTTGAGAAATCCCACTAGAGGAATAAGCGTCACCCGACATTCCAATCGACGTGTTTCCGCTTCGACGCCCCCCGCTGATCCCGAATCGAGCACCCAGGTCGCGCTGGAAGTTGTCATCCGCGACCACGATGCGGGTCTCGATCAGGACCTGCTGCACCGGTACATCCAGGGTCGCCACCAGGCGGCGCACGTCCTCGATGCGGCTCTGGGTGTCCTGTACCAGCAGGGTGTTGGTGCGGCTATCGATGGTGATGCTGCCGCGCTCGGACAGGAACTGGCCGGTCTCGTCGCCGCGGATTAGATCGGCGATCTGCTCGGCCTGGGCGAAGTTGATCTGCACGAACTCGGTGCGCAGCGGCTCGAGCTCCTGGCGATCGCGCTCGGCCTCCATTTCCATGCGCTCGCGGGCGGCGATTTCCTCGCTGGGGGCGACGTACAGCACGTTTCCGTCCATGCGCTTGTCGAGCCCGCGGGCCTGCAGGATGATATCCAGCGCCTGATCCCAGGGGACGTTGTTCAGGCGCAGGGTAATGTTGCCGTCGACCGTATCGCTGACCACGATGTTCAGGTCGGTGAAGTCCGCGAGCAGCTGCAGCACGGAGCGCACCTCGATGTCCTGGAAGTTGAGCGACAGGCGCTCGCCGACGAACTCGCGCTCCTCGCGTTCGCGGGCCTCCAGTTCCGCCTCGGAGATCGGGGCGACCTCCAGTACGTACTGGCGGTCGCTCTGGTAGGACAGGACCTCGTACTCGCCATGCGCGTCCACCTGCATGCGCACGCGATCGCGTTCCGCGATGGTGTCGATGGTCTGTACCGGGGTCGCGAAGTCCACCACGTCCAGGCGCCGCTCGAGCCGCTCTTCGATGCGCGCGCGCGGGAAGGTCAGCTCAACCTGGCCGGCCTGTTCGCGCACGTTGATCTCGGCGCCGGCACGCGACAGGTCGACCTCCACGCGGCCCTCGCCGTCGCGCCCGCGCCGAAAGTCGATGCCGGTAATCTCCAGCGGGCGCGCGCTGCGGGTAGCGGGAGCCTCCGGGTCGATATCCGCCACCTCGCGGGTATCGCCCTCAGACACGCCGCGGCCCAGGGTCAGGATCAGGTTGTTGCCCTCGACCCGGGTCTGGTATTCGGAGGGCTGGGTCAGGTTCAGGACCACGCGGGTGCGGTCGCCGGCCTCCACCGCGGTGGCCTGAAGCACCGGGCCCACGCGCAGCGAGGTCTCGCGGGCGCGCATCGCGTTGCCGGCACCGGGGAGATCCAGCGCAATGCGCGGCGGCGAGTCGATCGCGAACGCACGCACATCGGTGGGCGGGGTGTCGGAGAAGCGCAGGTTCACCTGCACCCGGTCACCGCTCAGCGTGGCAGCCCGGATCTCCTCCAGTTCGGTGGCCGCCACCCCCTGTGACAGCAGGAACAACAGACCGGCCATCATGGTGCCAGCCAGCGCGCGCATGGAATAAGCCATGTTGAATTCCCTGTTCGTTGTGCCGGCCGTGCGGCGAGTGCTCATCGTCATTGTTCTGCTCACGGTACTATTCGCTCAGCGCCACGGAAGCCTCGCGTTCCACGAAGCCCCCGAAGGCGTCCGGTACCACCTCGACCAACTCGATACGGGTGGGCGTGATTGCCACGATCCGGCCATGGTTCTGGCCCATGTAGTTCCCAAGCGTTACCCGCTGGATGCCCCGGTCCGGCGTGCGGACCAGCGCGAAGCGGACGCCCTCCTGCTCCAGCGACCCAACCATGCGCAGGGAGTCGAGCGGATACCCCTCCAGGAACTCGCGCGGGCGGTCCTGATCGATCTCGGCATCGCCCGGGGTACCGGCCACTGCTTCCGGCTCTGGCTGGGCAATCACCGAGGCGTCAAAAGGCGACTGCGTGTGGCCGGGATAGATATAGGGTTCGTGCGGGTCGAGGGTCGGGATCGGCTCGATGCCGCTCCCGGGGCGTTCCTTGACCTGCGCCATGTAGCGTTCGAGATCGCGGGTATCCTGGGTACACCCGGTTGCCAGGACACCGGCAAGCGTACCGAGGGCAAGCCCGCGTGCCAGCGCGCGCCCGGAGAATCGGTTCCACCGGCGGCTCATCGGGTTTCCTCCAGATAACGATAGGTGCGAGCGACCGCATCCATCACCAGATCCTGGTCGGACTCGCCGCGCCGGATATGCATGTCATGCATGGTGACCACGCGCGGCAGCGCCGAGACCCCGCTGACGAATTCCGCCAGTTCCTCGTAATCGCCGCGGACTCGCAGGCGGATGGGCACCTCGGCGTAGAAGTCGCGGCGGGTCTCGTCACGCGGTTCGAACAGCTCGATCTCGAGGCCTGCCTGCAGCCCGGTCTGCGAGATGTCCACCAGCAGACTGGGAATCTCCGCACTGCTCGGCAGGAGTTCGAGCAGGGACGCGAACATGCGCTCCATTTCTTCGAGTTGAGCCTCGTAGGCGGGAAGGTTGGCCGCTCGGTGCTGCTTCTCCTCGAACTCGGTCCGTAACTGCTGTTCGCGATTTTCGGCGCGCTCCAGTTCGGTGCGCTGATCGTCGATCACGAAATACCAGGCCAGCCCGACGATCACCGCCACCACCACCAGCAGGATCAGCCCCTTGATACCCCAGGAGGCCTCCCCGATGTTGTTGAAGTCGATCTCCTTGAGTTCCTTGAGATCCATCAGGAATCCCCCTCGCCGTCCTCGGCCCCCGGACGTGTCTGGGTCGCCTCCAGGCGGAAGTCACGCACCTGCAGGCGGCCCTCGTCGCGGGTCTCGATAATCCGCAGATTGGCCTCGCTCAGCCAGGGCGAGGCATCGATACGACGCATCATCGTGGAGATGCGGGTGTTGGATTCGGAGCGCCCGATCACCTGGATCTGCTCGCCATCCTGCTGGACCTCGTTGAGGTAGGTCCCGGCAGGCAGAGTCGTGACGAGTTGGTCGAAAAGGTGCACGGCCTCCGGGCGGCGGGCCTGCAGGGTCTGGATGACCTCCATGCGTGCGATCAGGTTCTCGCGCTGTTCGTCAAGGTCCTCGATGCGGGCGATCTGGCGATCCAGTTCCCGGATCTCGCGCTCCAGCATCTGATTGCGCGTCTGCTGGTGGTCGATCAGCGTGTTCATGTAGGTATAGCCGCCGAACGCCAGCAGAGCGCCCACCGCCACGGCGCCCCCGACCGCTGCGAAGAACTGCTTGCGGCGCTGTTCGCGCGCCCGCTCGCGCCAGGGAAGGAGGTTGATCTGGATCATTTCGCATACCCCCGCATCGCCAGGCCGCAGGCCGTGAGCAGCGCCGGGGCGTCATTCGCAAAGCGCTGCTGGTTCACCCGGCGAGCCAGAGCCATCCCGTGGAACGGATTGGCCACCGAGACTGGCGTCCCGGTGGCCTCTTCCAGCAGCTCGTCAACCCCGGCAATGGCGGCGCAGCCGCCCCCCAGGAGGATGTGGTCGATGGTGTCCTGCGGGCGGGTCACGTAGAAGTACTGCAGCAGCCGCTGGATCTGGTCCATCATGGTCTGCTTGAAGGGCTCGAGGATACTGCTGACGTAGTCTGCGGGCAGCTCCCCGCTCATCTTGGCCGCACCCGCCTCCTGGTAGTTCATGTTGTAGTGGCGCATGATCTCCTCGGTGAGCATGCGCCCGCCGAAGTTCTGCTCGCGGGTATAGATAACGCCCTCGGTCTGGCTGACCACGTAGACGGCGGTGACCGACGACCCGACATCCACGATGGCGACGATCGGCTTGCTCTCGCGATCCGGGAGCCCGGCAATCAGGCGTTCGGCAGCATGTTCGATCGCGTAGGCCTCGACATCGACCAGTTCTGTGACGAGTTTCGCGGATTCGGCGATCGCCACGCGGGAATCGACATTCTCGCGGCGCGAGGCGACCACCAGGACGTCGACCATCTGCGGGTTCTTTGCGTTCGTGCCGATGACCTGGAAGTCAAGGTTGACCTCTTCCAGGGTATAGGGGATGTACTGGTCGGCCTCGACGAACACCTGGCCTTCGAGTTCGGTGTCACCCAGCGCGGCCGACATCTGGATGGTCTTGGTGATGACCGCCGAGGAGGGAACCGCCATCGCACAGTGCTTCAGCTTGCTGCCGGAGCGCTTGACGGCACGCGACAGGGCGTTGCCCACGGCTTCCGTGTCCTGGCACACCTTGTCGACCATTACCCCGTCGGGCAGCGGTTCGACGGCGAATGCCTCGACCCGGTAGCCCTTTCCCTGGCGGGCCAGCTCGAGAACCTTGACGGCGGCCGAGCTGATATCGACACCCAGCAGTCCCTGTTTGGATTTTCCGAGACTCAGCACACATCCCCCTGTATACCCCAACGATCGCAACTGGTAGCGTTACAATCAAGTATGCTAGCGGTTCCACAATATACACGGCGACTTCAAGGTTGCAAGTTGCATTGAATGCGACTTCTTACATTGGCCACACCTTTTTTGTAGTTATGAACCCCTTGGTAAAGATATTCGCGGCGTTGCTGGCCCTGGGGCTGGCCGCCGTCATTGGCGTTTCCGTCGCAATGGCGGCCCTGTATGTGTATTACTCCCCGACGCTGCCCGACGCGGAGGCGGTGCGCGATGTGCGCCTGCAGACTCCGCTGCAGATCCGTGCGGCGGATGGCGCGCTGATGGGGGAGTTCGCCGAGGAACACCGCATCCCGGTGGCCATCGAAGACATCCCGGAACGGGTGCAGCAGGCCTTTATCGCGGCCGAGGATGAACGCTTTTACCAGCACCCCGGGGTCGACGTGCTGGGACTGGCACGGGCGGCGCTGAACCTGGTAAGCACCGGGGGCGAACGCAGCCAGGGCGGCAGCACCATCACCATGCAACTGGCGCGCAATATCTTTCTTACGCGCGAACGCACGTATGAACGCAAGCTGCGCGAAATCTTCCTTGCGATTCGTCTGGAACGCGAACTCGACAAGGACAAGATCCTGGAGCTGTATCTCAACAAGATCTATCTCGGGCAACAGGCCTATGGCATCGAGGCCGCCTCGCGTATCTATTTCGGACGCGGACTCGACGAACTGGGCCTGGACCAGATCGCGATCCTGGCTGCCTTGCCGAAGGCCCCCTCGACCACCAACCCGGTCAGCAACCCGCAGCGCGCCGAGAATCGGCGCAATTATGTACTGCGCCGCCTCCTGGAGACCGGCGTAATCGACACCGCCGAGTTCGAGGGGGCAGTGGCACAGCCGGTGCGCTCCGAACGGCATGTAGCGGCCAGCGAGATCGATGCCCACTGGGTTGCGGAGACGGTGCGTAATATGGTCGTGAACCTTTGGGGGGCGGAGGCCTATCGGCGCGGACTGCAGGTCCATACCACCATTGACCCCCGTCATCAGGAAGCCGCGAACCAGGCGCTGCGCGAAGGCCTGCTGGAATACGACGAACGACACGGCTACCGCGGCCCCGAGCTGCGCCTGCCCGCGGCAACCCGGGATAATCCAGACGCACGCGCGCGGGCACTGAAGGCGATCGGTGTATACGGGCGATTGCTGTTCCCGGCGATGGTGCTGGAGCAGTCCCCGGAAGGTGCGCTGCGGGTCGATGGCGGCATGGCCGGCGAACACGAGATCGCTCCGGGCGACCTGGAGTGGGCCGATTCACCCGTATTCGAGCGTGGCGACGTGATCCGCATCCGTCCGCACAAGGACGGTCGCTGGCGCCTGGCGCAGAAGCCGGAGGTCGCCGGGGCAATCGTCGCACAATCGCCGGAGGATGGCGCAATCGTGGCGCTGGCCGGCGGATTCGACTTCTTTGACAACCGCTATAACCATGCCATCCAGGCGGAGCGCCAGCCCGGTTCGGCCTTCAAGCCGCTGATCTACGCCCTGGCGCTTCGCGAGGGCTACCATCCCGATTCGCGCCTGGTGGATGCGCCCATGGTATTCGACGATCCGGCGCTGGGCGCGGAATGGCGCCCGCAGAACTATTCGCGCCGCTTTCAGGGCGAGACCAGCATGCGAGAGGCCCTGGCAAATTCCCGCAACCTTGCATCGATCCGCCTTCTGAACCGCATCGGCACCGGCACGGTCCATGCGGAACTCGGTCGCTTCGGGATTGATCCCGCGACTCAGCCGAACAACCTGTCCATGGTTCTTGGCACCGGATCGGTTACGCCACTGCAACTGAACAATGCCTACGCCGTGTTCGCCTCCGATGGCCACCTGCTCTCGCCGTGGCTGATCAGCCGCATCGAGACCGTAGACGGGGAGGTCCTCTACGAAGCCACCGCCGAAAGGGCCTGTCCCTCCCCCTGTGACAGCCCGGCCGGTCAGGACCTGCCGCTGAACACCCCGCAGGGCCCCTTGCACTACCGCGATCCGGTCCCGGTACTGGAGCCGGGGATTGCCTGGCAGACCAGCCGCATGCTGCGCGAGGTCGTCACCTCTGGGACCGGACGGCGGGCGCTTGCGCTGGGCCGCAACGACCTGGCGGGCAAGACCGGCACCACCAACGACTATCGGGATGCCTGGTTCGCCGGCTTCAATGGCGACCTGGTCGCAACGGCCTGGGTCGGCTTCGATGACAACCGCGAGCTCGGTCGACGCGAAAGCGGCGGACGCGTGGCCCTGCCGCTGTGGACCCGGTTCATGGGCAGCGTCCTGGCCGATCGCCCGGACCATCCGGTCGCGCGGCCGGACGACCTGATCCGCGTCGAGATCCGGCCGGATGGGGGGGCCGCCGAGCCCGGCTCCGCAACCGCTTCGACCCGGTGGCTGCTGCCGCACCAGATCCCGGAGCGCGGGCAATCGGCTCACAACGGCTCCAATGGTGACCACGACAGCGCCAGCGAACTGGTGTTCTGAAGATGGGTGTTCCTTCCCGCATACGCCAGGAACTGGCGCAGGAGGCCGCACGCATCCAGATCGACGACGGCATCCGCGATTTCGGCCTGGCCAAGCGCAAGGCCGCAGAACACCTGGGCGTCGATCCGCGCCACGACATGCCCTCGAACGCCGAAATCCAGGACGCCGCGATCGCACGCAGCCGTCTGTTCGCGACCCGCGCAAGCCGCCAGGATTACCGCGACCGGCTGGGCGCCGCACTGACGGTCATGGAGCGACTCGCCCATCGGGAACCCCGGCTGGTCGGCCCCCTGCTGACCGGAATCGTCGAACGCCAGGCACTGATCAACCTGCACGCGTTCGCCGAGACCCCGGAAGAGGTCATCATCGAACTGGGCGATCGCGGCATTCACTGCGACACCGGCGAGCGCCGCTATCGCAGCCGACAGGGTCGCGAGCAGCGCATCCCGTTCCTGGCCTTTCGCGGGCCCAACGGGATCGACGTGGAACTGACGGTCTTCCCGCTGGATGGAATCCGCCAGGCGCCGCCATCACCGGTGGACGGGCGGCCGATGAAGCGGGCCAACCACGCCGAGGTGGAACGCATGCTGGCAGAGGCCACCGCCGACGAGGCCCTGGCGGCGGCAGACTGAGCCGGCACGTCTGGCGGCCTGGCTACCCGCCGCAAGGCAGACCATACCCGCGCGATGACGGGCGGCAGGGAGAAGCACCGTCATCGCGAGGAGCG
>JBNJFQ010000065.1:0-9475 GCA_051747025.1 Pseudomonadota bacterium | reverse complement strand
CATAAAAAAGGCCCGAACCTTGCGGCTCGGGCCTTCTCGGAATATGGCGTCCCCACGGGGATTCGAACCCCGGTCGCCGCCGTGAAAGGGCGGTGTCCTAGGCCTCTAGACGATGGGGACGCAGAGGCAACGTCGTTGCTATTCGGGCGGGCCCTTGGGGCGGTCTCCTTCGCGGCTGGCAGGACGATGCAGGATCGTGGTTACCAGGCCATTAAAGACCAGTAAAAACCCGATCGGAACCATCGCGACGAGGGGCTTGGACCAGGATTGCTCCCCGGAAATCATCAGCCCGAAACCGCCGATCAGTCCGATTATCGCCATCACCAGGCCAACGTAAAGGGATATGACTCCGAAACGATGCATGGGTGATCCCGAAAACCGCCTAAATTTGGTGGAGCCAGGCGGGATCGAACCGCCGACCTCCTGCATGCCATGCAGGCGCTCTCCCAGCTGAGCTATGGCCCCGTTCAGGCGAGCGCGTAATGTAGCCAGGCACCCCTCGGGTGTCAACCCGCCTCGGTGGAAATTTTGTCCAGGGCGCGTTCGATCCGGGTTAGCGCACGCTCGCGTCCGATCAGCACCAGCGTATCGTCAATTGGCGGTGATACGGTACCCCCGGTCAGTGCCACGCGCAGGGGTTGCGCGACCTTGCCCAGCTTCAGCTCCAGGCGTTCCGCCGTGTGCTGGACCACTTCATGCAGCGGTTCTTTCTCCCAGGCCCCCAGCGCACTGAATCCGTCATGCAGCGTCTGCAGTACTGGCAGTGCCTCGGCAGTGAGCTGCTTGCGCGCTGCCTTTGGGTCGTAGTCCTCGAACTCCTGGTAGAAATACACACTGTTTTCGGCCATCTCGCGCAAGGTACGTGCACGTTCGCGCTGAGCCAATACGACTTCTCGCGGGTCCGGCCCACAGGACGGGTCGATGCCCAGTTGTCCCAGGTGCCAGCCAAACTCCAGCGCCACGTGCTCCGGGTCCAGGGTCTTGATGTAGTGCTGGTTGAGCCACAGCAGCTTGTCCGGATTGATGGCCGAGGCCGACTGGTTCACGTCCTCGATATCGAACAGGCGCACCAGTTCGTCCACCGTGAAGATCTCCTGGTCGCCATGCGCCCACCCCAGGCGGACCAGATAGTTGAGCAATGCCTCCGGCAGATAGCCCTCTTCGCGGTACTGCATCACCGAGACCGCACCATGGCGTTTGGACAGCTTGGCACCGTCCGGGCCCATGATCATCGGCAGGTGGCCGTAGCGCGGGGGTTCCGCGCCCAGCGCCTTGAGAATGTTGATCTGGCGCGGGGTGTTGTTCAGGTGGTCGTCACCGCGGATCACATGGGTAATGCCCATGTCCATGTCGTCGACCACCACTGTCAGGTTGTAGGTGGGCGAGCCGTCGGAGCGGGCGATGATCAGGTCGTCGAGTTCGCTGTTCTGGAACGCGACGTTGCCGCGCACCATGTCGTCCACGATGGTCACGCCCTCGTCCGGGGTGCGGAAACGGATCACCGGATCCACACCCTCGCGCGGTTCGGTACGCGCCCTGCAGCGGCCGTCATAGCGCGGTTTTTCCTTGCGTGCCTTTTGCTCCTCGCGCATTGCGTCCAGCTCGTCCTTCGTGCAGTAGCAGCGATAGGCGTGGCCCGCGGCCAGCAACTGGTCGATGACTTCCCGGTATCGCTCGAAGTGTTCGGTCTGGTAGAACGGGCCGCGGTCGTAGGTCAGACCCAGCCAGTTCATGCCCTCGAGGATCGCGTTCACCGACTCGGCGGTGCTGCGCTCCAGATCGGTGTCCTCGATGCGCAGCACGAACTCGCCACCGTGGTGGCGGGCATACAGCCACGAGAACAGCGCGGTGCGCGCACCACCAATATGGAGATAACCGGTGGGACTGGGGGCAAAACGGGTACGAAGGCTCATGCGCGGGACACTCGATTCCGTGTGGTCGGGAAAGGCGCATAGGGTAGCAGAACGTCCCCCGGGGAAGGTTGCAAAGTGTCCCGTTGGCCCCGCAACTACGGCTTGGCGGTCCGCATCATGGCCCAGCAGCGATGGGGCGGGGGTGGGCGTCGGTAGTCCTCGTCCAGGGTCTCGCGGGTGATGTCGCGGGTGACGAGCCCGGTCAGGGCCTCGTGGTCCAGCTCGAAGCGGCGGCGGTTGGTGGAGAAGTAGAGCACGCCGTCCGGGGTGAGCAGGCGTGCCGCCGCGAGGATCAGATCGACGTGGTCGCGCTGTACCTCGAAATCGTCCTCGGTGCGCTTGGAGTTGGAGAAGGTGGGCGGATCCAGGAAGATCCGCTCGAAAACCATGCCCGGGGTGTCGCCGGCTCCCTCCAGCCAGCGGACCACGTCCTCGCGCAGCAGGGCGTGGGTACCGGGCAGATGGTGGCTGCGGCCGTCGCGGATCTCGGCCTCCAGGCCGTTGGCGTGGAAGTTGGCCTCGGCCCATTCCAGGTAGGTGTTGGAGAGATCCACGGACACAGTCTGGCGCGCACCACCGATCGCTGCATGCACGCTGACCGCGGCGGTGTAGCAAAACAGGTTCAACAGACGCAGGCCGCGGCATTCCTGTTGCAGCCGCAGCCGCATCGGCCGGTGGTCCAGAAACAGCCCGCTGTCGAGGTAGGCGTCGAGATCCACCCGCAGGCGGCAGCCGTGTTCGACCACCGTGAACGGCGCGGCCTCGGCGGTTTCGGTGCGCTGGTACTGCGAGCGTCCCTTCTGTGCCCGGCGCTGCTTGTAATGCAGGTGAGCGGGTACGACGCCGGTGACCTCCAGCATCGCGGCCAGCGCCCCGCGCAGGCGCGCCTCGGCGCGCGCGGGATCGACACTGGCAGGGGCGGCGAACTCCTGCACATGCAGGTGCACGGTTCCGTCCTCGGCCTCGTAGCGGTCGATCTGCAGGGGATACTCGGCCAGGTCCGCGTCGTAGATGCGATAGCAGGTGACCCCATGGCGGCGTGCCCAGCGGGCCAGGTGGCGCAGGTTCTTCTGCAGCCGGTTGGCAAAATCCGGCGCCGGGGCCGCGGCCGGCTCCTCGCGCTGATGGATCTCGAACTGCAGCAGGTGACATGCGAGGGTGCCGTTGTAAAAACGATGCTTGTGGCTGGCGCGCAGGCCCAGGCGCTGCGAGTCGGTGGTGTCTGCGACCAGCAGGGCGACATGCCAGCCGCCGAAGGCGCTGCGCAGGCGCTCGCCCAGCAGGCTGTAGAGCTTGATCAGTTCGGGGGTGTTGCCGATGCGTTCGCCATAGGGCGGGTTGCTGACCAGCATGCCGTGGTCGGTCGCAGGCTCCAGGGTCAGGGCATCGGCCTGTTCGAAGCGCGTGCAGTCGCGCACGCCGGCGGCCTGGGCCGCCTTGCGGGCGGCGGCCACCGCGCCCCGGTCGCGGTCGCTGCCCAGAAGCGCCGGGCCGTCCCAGACGTGCACCGCGTCACGCGCCTCGGCCACGCAGCGGGCCCAGAGCCCGGCATCGTGGCCGGACCAGCCGTGGGCGCGGAAACCCTCGCGCAGCAGACCAGGGGCGGTACGGGTGGCCATCAGGGCTGCCTCGACCACCAGGGTGCCGCTGCCGCAGAAGGGGTCGAGGAACTGCGCGTCGGGATGGGCCTCCAGGTGTTCCGGCCAGCCGGCACGCATCAGCAGGGCGGCGGCGAGATTCTCGCGTAGCGGGGCATGGCTACCCGCCCCCCGGTAACCGCGCCGGTGCAGGCCGCCGTTGCCGAGGTCCAGGCTGATCTGCGCCTGTCGGCCCTGCAGTTGCAGCAGCACGCGGACGTCCGGATCGGCGGCGTCCACGTCCGGGCGTTCGCCGGTGGCGTCGCGGAAGGCATCGGCGATGCCGTCCTTCACGCGCACCCCGGCGAAATGGGTATGCCCGATGTGCGAACTCTTGCCGGTCACGTCCACTGCGAAGGTCGCGTCGAGCCCGAACAGGGCGGGCCAGTCCAGGGCCCGGCTGGCGACGTAGCAGGCATCGCCGTCGGGTTCGTCGATGCGCGCCAGCGGCAGCAGGATGCGGCTGGCCACGCGGCTGCCGAGCAGGCAGCGGTACAGCGTGGCGAGATCCGCGCGGAAGTGGATGCCGGCGCGGTCCTCGCGCAGGTCCAGGGCACCGAAACTCTCCAGCTCGCGAGCGACCAGCGGGGCGAGCCCGCCGGCGGCAGTCGCCAGGTACTCGCGGCGGGCGGCCGTCGGGTCGAAGGGGGCAATCGGTTCACCGGAGGAAGACTCGGTCATCGCGGGCTCGGGCAGGCTGGGAAGCCCGATATTCTGGCACAACCGGGTGCGGTGCCGGAGCGGGACCGGGGACTCGCGGCGTTCAGCGCAGCAGGCGGCGGCGGATCAGGCCGGTGGCCAGGATGATGGCGCCCAGGCCGTAGGCGGCGATCACGGCCAGGTGCGGGAGCCAGGTGTCCGGCCAGGCGCCGGTCATCAACGGCCGCACGATCTCCAGTACGTGCGCCAGCGGCAGGGCCAGCGCCAGGCCCTGCACCCAGCCGGGCAGCTCGGTGAGCGGGAAAAACACGCCCGAGAGCAGCAGCATCGGCGTCACCGCGAGGGTGAAGTAGTAGAGGAAGAAGTCGTAGCTGCGTGCCAGGGCGGTGATCACGAGCGCCAGCGCACCGAAGGTGAACGCGGCGAGGAAGATCACCGGCAGTGCGAGCAGCGCGCGGGCATCGCTCACCAGTCCCAGCAGGCTGGCGACGATCAGGATGGTGATCGCGCTGATCAGACCCTTGGTCGCCGCCCAGACGGCCTCGGCGAAGACGATGTCGTCCAGGGTCAGGGGCGTGGCGAGCATGCCCAGCCAGGTGTTCTGCTCCGCCATGCGGGTGTAGGCGGAGTACATGCCCTCGAAGCTCGCCGTGAACATCGCGGAGGAGCAGATGATGCCGGAGGCGATGAATACCATGTAGCGCATGCCGTCGAGGTCGCCCACGAGACTCCCGAAGCCGTAGCCGAAGGCCAGCAGATACAGGATGGGTTCGCCGAAATTGCCCAGCATCGACGGCACGATCAGCTTGCGCCAGACCAGCAGGTTGCGCCGCCAGACGGCGATGAAGCGCAGGCCGGGGCGGGGCAGGAGGGGCATCGCGGGGTGGGCCATCAGTCGCGCAGCTCGTGTCCGGTGAGTTTCAGGAAGACGTCTTCCAGGTCCGCCTCGCGCAGGGTCGGCTCGTGGCCAAGCGTGCGCAGGCGTTCGCGCAGCCGGTCCGGCTCGGCGGTATAGACCAGCCAGGTGTCGGCGACCTGGTGGGCCCGGTCTTTCGGGCCCAGCTCGCGCTGTAGAACCTCGCCGGCGTCCACGCCGCCGATAGTCAGCACCCATGGTTCGATGTGTTCGGCGATCAGCCGGCTCGGGGCATCACAGGCGATGATACGGCCGTGGTCGATGATCGCGATGCGGTCGCACAGCTCCTGAGCCTCTTCCATGTAGTGAGTGGTCAGCACGAGGGTGACGCCGGAGGCACGCAGCGCCCGGAGCTGGCGCCAAAGGTGATGGCGGGCCTGCGGGTCCAGACCGGTGGTGGGCTCGTCGAGCACCACCACCTCGGGCTCGTTGATCAGCGCACGGGCCAGCGTCAGGCGCCGCTTCATGCCGCCGGACAGGGCATCGATGCGCGCGCCGCGCTTGTCGTTCAGGTTGACCTGTCCCAGCAGCCGGTCGATGCGCGACTCCACCTCCGGCCCGGCCAGCCCGAAGTAGGCGGCATAGGTGCGCATGTTCTCGATCACCGTGAAGTCGGGGTCGAGGGTGTCGAACTGGGGCACGATGCCCAGGCGTTCGCGCACGGCGCGTTCACCCTCCGGCATCGGCAGGCCCAGGACCTCGACCTGTCCCCCGTCGATCGGCGTCATCCCCAGCAGCATGCGCAGGGTGGTGGTCTTGCCGGCGCCGTTGGGCCCCAGCAGCCCGAAGAACTCGCCCGGGGCGATCTCGAGGTCCACGCCGTCGACCACGGCGGTGCCGTCGTACGCCTTGTACAGCTGCTGGATGCGGATGGCGGACACGGCAGCACTCGGGGTGGATGGGGAGTGCATACCATACCGGTTCGTGGCAGTGCCCCCAATGTCCCGGTGCGGCACCATGAAAAAGGCCCGGATCGCGATCCGGGCCTTCCCGTGGATGGGTTGCGGGCCGGGTTACGGCTTGCTGTAGGTATAGCCCTGGTGCTGTAGCCAGGAGATGTGCGCCACGCCGCTCGGGATCACGTCATCCTCGGAGGCATCGAACAGTTCTTCGAGGGCGATATTGCGCCCGCGCAGGGTGTTCGCGCAGACCTGGAACTGGACGTCCTGCATCTTCAGGTTCTCGATGCGCCCGCGCAGATCCTCGTTGGTGTTGGCGGTTTGCAGCAGGCCGAGGCCATCCCCGTGCATCACCACCTTGATCTCCATGTTCTCGGCGCCGACGGCGTTGATGTGGTTCTGGATGTTGCCCATCGCGCCCATGTAGCGCCGCTCGTCATCGTAGTTCACGTGGTAGACGACCTTGTGGGTGCCATAGTCGAAGTCGCTCGCGGCCGCCAGGCCGGGGATGCCGAGTACCAGGGCGAGCAGGGCGGGAAGGATCAGTTTCATCGCGTTCATTGCACAGGTTCCTCCTGAAACAACAACGAACCCGGGCGGGTTTGTAGTGCGCCACGGGTCCTTGCGCCGGGGTGGCGCACTGCGATCGGGGACTTCGCGAAGAAGGCGATTGGCAGTTATGGACAAGACGCACCGGGATTGCATCTATTCCCGTTATGCCGGGTAACGGGCGGTGTCATGCGGGCCGCGGTCCGGGGTCGTCAAAGAAGGGGCCCGGGAAGGCCCGGGCCCGAGGCGACCGGGAGATGGCGGTCGCCGGGGTGCTTGCTGCAGGGGTATTACGGACGCACGTAGGTGTAGCCCTGCTGCTGCAGGTGCGACAGGTGGGCCACGCCGCTCGGGATGATGTCGTCCTCGGAAGCATCGTAGAGATCGTTGGCGATATCGATGTTCCGGCCAGTGACGGTGTTGTTGCACACCTGGAAGTCCACGTCCTGCATCTTCAGCTGGTCGACGAAGGCCTTCAGATCCTCGTTCGACTTGGCGTGCTGCAACAGGCTGAGCCCGTTGCCGTGCATCACGACCTTGATGCTCATGCGGTCGGCGCCGACGGCGTTGATGTGGTTCTGGATGTTGCGCATCGCGCCGATCTGCCGCGGTTCGTTGTCGTGGTTCACGTGATAGACGACTTTCTGTTCGGAGTAGCCGTTGTCGGCGAGGGCGGTACCCGGCAGGGCGAATACGGCGGCGGCCATGGCCAGCGGAAGAATGAAGCGTTTTTTCATGATCGGGCTCCTGGGTTTGTTCCCGTAGTTTGTTTTGGATAGGCGCGCGGGCGCATGTCGCGCTGCAATCAGCAGACCGGATCCGATGGTGGACGTTGGCCCCTTTCGCATCCGGTTACGGGTAGGACGGGAACGGTCCGTGATTATTCCGATCAGATACAAGAATAAGTGTCTGACTTGCGATCGAAAATAAGAATATTAGGCTGTGTGGATCCGCATGCCCCATGCGGCATGGACGACGAGCGTGAGCAACACCACGCCGCCGGCGACCAGCGTGAAGGTGCCGGGGGCCTCGGCCAGGAATAGCAAGACCCAGAGCGTGCCGAACACCGCCTCCAGCACCAGGAACAGGGCCACCTCGCCGGCCGGCAGAAAGCGGGTCGACAGGGCGATCAGAGTCAGCGCCAGGGGGAGCTGGAGGAGGCCCATGATCGCCAGGACCGCGAGGCTCTCGAACCCGACCGCGAGTGGCGTCGCCAGCGGCCACGCGATCAGCGCGGCCAGCATCCCGCCCGCCGCGATCACGGCCAGCCGGTCCACCCGGGGCGAGCGGCGCAGCAGGGTCAGGTTGATGCCGACCGCAAGGGCTGCCAGCAGCGCCAGGGCATCGCCCAGCCAGCCGCCGGCCTCCAACGAGCCGGCAAACACCCCGACGATCCCGCCGAGACAGACCAGCATGGCGATCCAGGTCCGCAGCGGTACCCATTCGCGCAGCAGGAGCCCGGAGAATCCGGCCGCGAACAGCGGCGAGGCCGCGAGGATGACCACCACGTTGGCGACCGTGGTGTGCAGGATGGCGAGCACGAACAGGATGGTGGTCGCCGCGAACCCGGCGGCTACCCAGCCGGCATCGCGTCCGCCCAGTCGCAGGTGGGTCCAGGCCCAGCGTCCGTCGAAGATACGCAGCAGCAGGGTCAGGGCGAGGGCCATCAGCAGCCCGCGCCAGAAGACGATGTCCAAGCCCTGGGAGTCGGACATTCGCACCAGCAGGCCGTCGAAACTGAGCGCCATCACGCCGGTGAAGGCGAGCAGGGAGCCGTGCAGCTGTTCGCGTTGCATGACCGGTTCACCCTCCATGTCCCGCTGGTTCGACGGGATTGCTACAGTGCTCTGATACTGCACCAGGAGACTCGCATGTCCGTATCCACCCTGCCGTCCGAACTCCAGCCGATCGGGGCCGTCGGTCTCGGGATTATGGGGGCGCCTATGACCCGCAACCTCCTCGCTGCCGGAGCCGAGGTCCAGGTCTGGGCCCGACGGCCGGAAGTGGCGGACGCCCTGGCGCAGGACGGGGCCCGGCCGAGCGCGAGCCTCCCGGAGTTGGTGCGCAGCGTGCGGGTTCTGGTGCTGAATGTCTCCGATACGCCGGATGTCGAGGCGCTGATGCTGGGGCCCGACGGGGTCCTGGAGCACGCCCGCCCCGGTCTGATCGTGATCGATCACAGCACCATTGACCCGATGCGAACCCGCGCCATCGCCCGCGCGGCTGCCGAACGCGGGGTGACCTTCGTGGATGCCCCGGTCTCGGGTGGCGAGCCGGGCGCGCGGGCCGGGACGCTGAGCCTGATGGTAGGTGGCCCCGCTGCGGTGGTCGAGTCGTTGCGACCGATCTTCGAGGTGGTGGGTTCGACCCTGACGCATGTGGGCGACAGCGGCGCCGGGCAGATCGCGAAGGCCTGCAATCAGCTGGTGGTGGGCGAGACCCTGGTGGCCGTTGGCGAGGCCTTCGCCCTGGCGGAGCAGTCCGGGGTGGATCCGGCACGCGTGCGCGAGGCACTACTGGGCGGCTTCGCCGCTTCGCGCATCCTGGAGGTGCACGGTCAGCGGCTTCTGGATGGTGACTTCGAGCCCGGCTTCCAGATCGGCCTGTATCACAAGGATCTGGGCATCATTGCCGATCTGAGCCGCGATCTCGGGCTCGATACCGAAGGTCTGCGCCCGGTGCGGGCCGCGGTGGACGCCGCGCTGGAGGCCGGACAGGCCCGCCACGATGTCGCCATCCTGGCGCGCTTTTGCGTGCACGCACGTCGGGGCGACACGGACTGACAGCGCCCTGGATGCAGGCCAGGGGCACGCATTGATGAAGGTCTACCAAACCGCGCCGCAGTGCTCCGCCTATAGCCGCGTAGCGGCTTAGGGGGCGGTGAAGCGGCGCATGGCGCGT
>JBNJFQ010000064.1:0-9858 GCA_051747025.1 Pseudomonadota bacterium | reverse complement strand
CCCCGAACGGCGCGATACGATGGGGCAGGCCGGGCGTGCGGTGGTCGACGCCGGACGCGGGACTCTGGAACGGACCCTGACCGTGATCGACGAGTGCCTCCAGGCGTTCCGTACGGATACAGGCCCCCATGGCGGGGGTGGGGGCTGAATGTCCCGGGGATACCGCGTTGTTATGACCGATATGCGGTATCAGGCATGGGGCCGTGCCGCTGCTGTGTTCGCCAATTTGTGGTGCCGGCACAAACGTCGATATTGAGGCGTGGTTGCCAGGACGGCGTGCCCGGAATCAGCACTTGCGCAGCGTGGTTCCGCACTGACGACATTGGTAACGATAGCGCCTGTGCTGAATCAGGTAATGGCGGCGGGCACTGAGCGTGTGCTGGCGGCAGTCGCAGATATACTTATAGGTCCTCATGCGGCGCCCGCTCAGAGGCGTGTTGTGGGTGACGCGCGGTTCGCAGCCCAGTTTCTGCATGAAATGTCGCCACTCGGGGCCATGCGGCCTGACCCGATTCCCGGCGCTGCGGAACACCAGCGAATGGGCAACCTCGTGCGCAACGGTATCCGGAAAATGTGAATCCCAGTCACGCAGAAAGGCCTCGGGATTGAACCGCAGGATCTCGCAACCTTTATGCATGCGCCATTGTCCGGCGGCGCGTCCCTTCAGATCGAAGCGGATCTCGGGTACGCGAATCTCGGTTTTTCGGGGCAGACCTTCTTGTGCTGTCCGGTAAAAAGTTTCTACCGCCTTGCGGATCTTTTCCTGCATTGTACTGGTCAGTGCGGGGGCGGGGTATTGTGTTTTGTCATTTTCTTTATAATATTGGGAACGTTCATGCTCGGTGACGGATCGGTGTTTCCGGTGGCGGGCGGTTTTTATGTTTTTCATCTTGACAGTTGCAGGAGTGGTGCATGAGTGCAGACAACAAGAAGGCGTCCGAATTGTCGGCCGAGGAACTTTACGCGCTGGCGCGCCAGCGCGAGAAAGAAGAGGCCGAACGTCAGGAGGCGGAACGCCGCAAGAAGCGCGAGGCCCTGATGGCGAAACGCAAGGAAATGATCGCGCGCCACCGCAAGGAACTGGCCGAGCTGGAACGCCAGATTCGCGAGCTGGGCGGGCGCGTCGGGCGCGCGGGCGGTGCCGGCCGCGGACGCTCCGGCACCTCCATCAGCCAGAAGCTGTGCGAGATCGTTGCCAGCCGTCCCGAGATGGATGTGAAGCAGATCAAGGCGGAAGCGGAGAAGGCCGGACTGGATACCAAGAACATCAGTCAGACGCTTGCCTACCTCAAGCGCCAGGGGCGTCTGACCTCGCCGCGGCGCGGGGTCTACAAGGCCGCCTGATCCCTGGCGGCTGGGCACGGACGGGGCCGGACCACCAGTCCCCGGCCGGGTCCGGGACGTTCCGGCTGCGTGTGCCCGAACGTGTAAATTAATCAGTATTTCCCTGGTCCCGAGGGGGCTCGGCATCGACGATCTCCAGTCCTTCCGGGCTGCAATGCAGTGCGGACTGGCCGGAAAACCACTCGGTGATGCTGCGTCCGGCGATCTCGCGGCGCCAGCCGTGGCCGAGGCGCCCCTTGTCACCGTTCCCCTTCAGCAGCTCCACGACATCCTTGCGCTGGGCAATGGCACTGGGCGTAATCTGGTGGCGGCGCGCGCATTCCTGCAGCAGTGCCATGCCGATGTCGACCAGGACCTCCTCGCGGTCGTTCAGTTTCGCCCGCTGAGGCAGTTGCGGCCAGGCCTCGCGCGGTATCGCCCGGCCTTCCCGGATGGCCTCCAGCAGCTGTTCCTGGCGCGGGACCTTCATGCGTTCGGGAAACCCGCGCAACTGGCGCAGGGCCCGGGTATCCTCCGGGGTGCGGCGCGCGATATCGAGCAGGACTTCGTCGGGCAGAACCCAGCGCCGCGGGACATCACTTTCCTGTGCGGCGCGTTCGCGCCAGGCAGCCACGGCCTTGAGCACGGCGCGCTCGGGTGGCTTCAGCCGCTTGACCCCGGAGACCCGTTCCCAGGCCCGCTCGGGCGCGGGTTCGTACAGGGCGGGGTCGGTCAGTGCCTGCATCTCCGGGTGGAGCCAGTCCATGCGCTGGAAGCGCTCCAGATCGCGCAGCAGGCGGCTGAACAGTGTGGCGAGATAGCGCACGTCGTCGGCTGCGTAGCGGATCTGTTGCTCGCTCAGCGGACGCCGGGACCAGTCGGTACGCGTCTGGCTCTTGTCGAGATCCTGGTTCAGGACCGCCTTGACCAGGTTGGCGTAGCCGATCTGGTCGCCGTAGCCGAGCATGCTGGCCGCGATCTGGGTGTCGAAGACCGGGGCCGGGACCTCGCCCAACTCCTGGTACAGCACCTCCAGGTCCTGCGATGCGGAGTGGAACACCTTGGTAACGCCCGGGTCCAGCAACAGCGGGGCGAGTCGAGTCAGGTCCACTTTCAGCGGATCGATGCAGGCGAGCTGATCCAGGGTGGCCACCTGGATCAGGCACAGCTTCGGGAAGTAGGTGCGTTCGCGCATGAACTCGGTGTCCAGCGCGATCCAGTCGGTTCCGGCAATCGCGTCCAGGAACGGTTGCAGGCCCTCGGTGGACTCGATCAGTCCGTGATCACGCATCGTGGGCCTTTTGCGCGGCCTCGAAGGCTGCCTTCTGTTCCGGGGTGGCCTCCTTCTGGTAGCGCTCCTTCCATTCGCTGTAGGGCATGCCGTAGACCCGTTCGCGGGCGCTTTCGTAGTCGATTGCTTCCCCGCGTTCCTCGGCGGCCGCCACGTACCATTTGGACAGACAGTTGCGGCAGAAGCCGGCCAGGTTCATCAGGTCGATGTTCTGTACGTCCTTGCGTTCGTCCAGATGCTGGAGCAGGCGCCGGAACACGGCCGCCTCGATCTCTGTCCGGGTGCGGGAATCCATCTGGCACTCCTGGGTTGAATAGGTGATCGGGCACAGTATGCAGCACCCGCCCGGCGCCTTCGAGCGGGTGCCCCCTACATCAGGTGCAGGAGCCAGCGTCGCCGCACGTCGCGCAGCAGCCAGAAGATCAGTGGCCAGACCAGCGCGCTGGTGGCGACCGGGGCCCAGTACCAGGCGCTCCCCGGTGGCAGGCCGGTGGCCCCCTGTGGCCAGAGCGCGAGCATCTTGAACAGTCCGATCAGCAGCGCCACCACCAGCATCTGCTGCCAGACCGGGAAGACCCGCAGGCGCGGGTGGATCTGCAGGGTGAGATAGGCCACCACCGCCAGTGCCAGGGCGTTCTGGCCGAGCAATTGCCCCTGCAGGGTGTCCAGCAGCAGGCCGGCGGCAAATGCGGTGAACACGCCGATTCGCTGGGGAAAGGCCATGGTCCAGTAGATCAGGCTCAGGGCCAGCCACTCCGGCCGCCCCGGCGCGACCGCGTCGGGGATGGGCACAATCGCCAGGGCGAGCGCCAGCAACAGGGTCAGCAGGACCGGGATCGGGATGCCGATCGTGGGCGTCATCGCGTCGAGTCAGGCTCTGGCGGCGCGTCGGGATCGGCCTTTCCGGCGTCGGGGGCCTCGCTGGTCCACAGCAGCAGGACCTCGCGTGAGCGGTCCAGGGCCGCCAGTGGCTCCGCCTGGATGTCCAGAAACGGCTGTCCCGGCTGCTGGTCTACCGAGATCACGCGTGCGACCGGATAATCGGCGGGAAA
Source organism: Pseudomonadota bacterium (assembly GCA_051747025.1). Taxonomy (GTDB): domain Bacteria; phylum Pseudomonadota; class Gammaproteobacteria; order Ectothiorhodospirales; family Ectothiorhodospiraceae; genus Thioalkalivibrio. The sequence continues at coordinate 6,192 of JBNJFQ010000064.1, read as the reverse complement.
GCGTTCGCCAAGCCCGGAGGTCAGCAGCAGGTCGCCCACCTCCACGTCTTCCTGCAACGGGACATGGCGCATCTCCAGGCGCTGCGGGTTGCCGGTCCCGACCACCAGTCCGCGCAGGCCGGTGCGCGCGCTGCGTACCGGCAGGGCATGCCCGGGATCCGAGATCAGCAGGGCACTGGAACTGGTCAGTTGTACCGACAGTACCTGACCGACCACACCGTGCGCATCAATCACCGGCTGTCCGGGATAGACACCATCTGCGTGCCCCTTGCTGAGCACGATCTGCTGGCGGAACGGGTCGAGATCCACCGCCAGAAGCTGTGCGATCTCCACGCGCGCTTCGGTCTGCTCGGCGGTCTTCAGCAATGCGCGCAGCCGGTTGTTCTCCATTTGCAGGGCATCGAAGCGCAGTTGGCGGGCGCGCAGCTCGGCGTTCTCGCGGCGCAACAGGCGGTTCTCGGTGATCAGGTCTTCGCGTTGGCTGAACGATTCCATCACCCGGCTCGTGACGCGGATCGGTGCGTCGACGACCACCTGGATGGGGTAGGTGGCGGTCGTCAGGGCATTGCGCACCATCTGGAAATCGTTCACGCGGTGGTCCAGCGCCATCAGCGCCAGGCCCAGGAGGATCACGACGAGCAGGCGCAGAGTGGGCGAGACACCCAGTCTGAAGAGCGGCTTGCTGATGGTTCAGCCTCCGGTTGCGGGACGAGATTCGCGATCCGGCGCGGCGTGCCGGTTCCGGCCCCGGAGTTTACTCCATGGACAGGAAGTCCACCTGCTTCTCGTCGAGCATCTCGAGGACCCGGCCGCCGCCACGGGCCACACAGGTCAGCGGATCGTCGGCAATGACTACCGGGATCCCGGTCTCTTCCATGATCAGGCGGTCGAGCTGCTGCAACAGGGCACTGCCGCCGGTGAGGACGATGCCGCGCTCGGCGACGTCCGCGCCCAGCTCCGGCGGGGTCTGCTCCAGCGCGGTGCGCACCGCCGAGACGATCCCGTACAGCGGGTCCTGCAGGGCCTCGAGGATCTCGTTGGAGTTCAGCGTGAACGAGCGCGGAACGCCCTCGGCCAGGTTGCGGCCCTTGACCTCGATCTCCAGCAGTTCCTTGCCCGGGTAGGCGGAGCCCACCGCGTGCTTGATGCGCTCGGCGGTGGCCTCGCCGATCAGCACGCCGTAGTTGCGGCGCACGTACGCCATGATCGCCTCGTCGAAGGTGTCACCGCCGATACGCACGGACTCGGAGTAGACGATGCCGTTCATCGACAGCACCGCGACCTCGGAGGTCCCGCCGCCAATGTCCAGCACCATCGAGCCGATCGCCTCGTCCAGCGGGATGCCGGCGCCGATCGCGGCCGCGACCGGTTCCTGCAGCAAGTAGACCTTGCGTGCCCCGGCGCCGAACGCGGATTCCCGAATCGCACGGCGTTCCACCTGGGTGGCGCCGCAGGGCACGCAGACCAGCACGCGCGGGCTGGGCCGGAAGATCCGCCGTTCATGCACCTTCTTGATGAAGTACTGCAGCATCTTCTCGGTGGTGGTGAAGTCGGCGATCACACCGTCCTTCATCGGACGGATGGTCACCACATGCTCGGGCGTGCGCCCCAGCATCTTCTTCGCCTCGATCCCGACGGCTTCGATCGACCGCGGGCCGCCGGGCCCGCGATCCTGCCGGATCGCGACCACCGAGGGTTCGTTCAGGACGATGCCCTGACCCCGCATGTAGATCAGGGTGTTGGCGGTGCCGAGGTCAATGGAGATGTCGTTGGAGAACAGCCCCAGTAGGCGTTTGAACATGGAGTCAGGCCCTGCTTGGATGAGCGCGCGGGAAAGGCGGGAACTCTAGCAACTGCCCCGGGTTTGGGCAAGAACGGCTTTGTGGTAACTTTGCGTCCCGTTTCACGCAAGCCGGATCCCGCCGAACATGTCCGTAGATACCTCCGAAGTCCAGCGCATCGCGCAGCTCTCCCGCCTGGCGATGGACGATGACCAGGCGCGCGAATTTGCCGTCGGGCTGAGCGACATCTTCGCGTTTGTAGAGCAGCTCGACGGGGCCGCGATCCAGGGGGTGGACCCGATGGCCCACCCCCTGGACGCGACCCAGCGCATGCGTCCGGATGCCGTCACCGAACCCGACCGCCGGGAGGCCTACCAGGCCATTGCCCCGGCCGTCGAGGGCGGGCTGTATCTGGTGCCGCGCGTCATCGAATAGTCCGGTTGCGCGTTTTGTTTTTGTCGAATCCATCACGCCTTCACAGCCAAGAGTCCCCGAAACATGGCCCAGGAAACCCTGTCCGGCTGGGTGCGCAAGCTCCAGGCCCGCGAGATCAGTTCACGCGAGCTGACCCAGCTCTATCTGGAACGGATCGAACGCCTTGATCCGGATCTGAACAGTTTCGTCACGGTGACCGCCGATGCCGCCCTGGCCCAGGCGGATGCCGCCGATGCCCGCCTGGCCACGGGCGAGCAGACCCCGTTGCTGGGGGTCCCGGTCGCGCAGAAGGATATCTTCTGTACCGAGGGTGTGCGGACCTCCTGCGGGTCGCGGATGCTCGATTCGTTCGTCTCGCCCTACAACGCCACCGTGGTCGAGCGCATGCATGCCGCCGGGGCGGTGATGCTGGGCAAGACCAATATGGACGAGTTCGCCATGGGGTCGTCCAACGAGACCAGTTTCTACGGGCCGGTGCGTAATCCCTGGGATACCCGGCGCGTACCGGGCGGATCCTCCGGTGGTTCCGCCGCGGCGGTGGGGGCGCGCCTGGTACCGGGGGCCACCGGTACCGACACCGGCGGTTCGATTCGCCAGCCGGCCGCGTTTTGCGGTATCACCGGTCTCAAGCCGACCTACGGGCGGGTATCGCGCTACGGCATGATCGCGTTCGCCTCGAGTCTCGATCAGGGCGGCCCGATGGCCGCGACCGCCGAGGACTGCGGGCACATGCTGAATGCGATGGCCGGCTTCGACGAGCGGGATTCCACCAGCGTCGAGCGTCCTGACGAGGATTTCACGGCCACGCTCGACCAGGATCTGAAGGGCCTGCGTATCGGGCTGCCGAAGGAGTTCTTCGGCGAGGAGGGCCTGGACGAACGGGTGCGTGGCGCCATTGATGCCGCCATCGAGGTGCTCAAGGGTCGCGGCGCCGAGGTGCGCGAGGTGAGCCTGCCGAACAGCCATTTGTCGGTGCCCGCCTACTATGTGGTCGCCCCGGCCGAATGTTCCTCCAACCTCGCGCGCTTCGATGGCGTGCGCTACGGCCACCGCTGCGCGAACCCCGAGGACCTGATGGACCTGTATACCCGCTCGCGCGGGGAGGGCTTCGGCGACGAGGTGAAGCGCCGCATCATGGTCGGTACCTACGTGTTGTCGGCCGGCTACTACGATGCCTATTACCTGAAGGCGCAGAAGGTCCGGCGGATCATCGCCGACGATTTCCGCCGCGCGTTCGCGGAGGTGGACGTGCTGCTGGCGCCGACCACTCCGGAACTGCCGTTCGAGCTGGGCGCCAAGGCCGACCCGGTCAGCATGTATCTGTCGGATATCTACACCATCGCGGCCAATCTGGCCGGGTTGCCGGCGATGTCGCTGCCGGCCGGCGAGATCGACGGCCTGCCGGTCGGACTGCAACTGATCGGCAACTATTTCGACGAGGCGCGCCTGCTCGGCGTTGCTCACCAGTATCAGCAAGAGACCGACTGGCACGCCCGCGTGCCGGCGGCCTTCGCCTGAGGGCCCTGAACATGGAATGGGAAACCGTCATCGGGCTGGAGATTCATGCCCAGCTCAATACCGTCTCCAAGATCTTTTCCGGGGCGCCCACCGCCTACGGCGCCGAGCCCAACCGCCAGGCCTGTCCGGTGGACCTGGGCATGCCCGGCGTGCTGCCGGTACTCAACGAGGGCGTGGTAGAGAAGGCCGTGATGCTGGGGCTGGCCATCGACGCCGAGATCGCCCCGCGCTCGGTCTTCGCGCGCAAGAACTACTTCTACCCGGATCTGCCCAAGGGCTACCAGATCTCGCAGTACGAACTGCCGATCGTGGCGCGCGGGCATCTCGATATCGAGCTCGAGGATGGCACGACCAAGCGCATTGGTGTGACCCGCGCGCATCTCGAAGAAGACGCCGGAAAGAGCCTGCACGAAGGCTTCGAGTTGATGACCGGCATCGACCTCAACCGGGCCGGCACCCCGCTGATCGAGATCGTCTCCGAGCCGGAGCTGCGCTCCGCGAAGGAGGCGGTCGCCTACATGAAGAAGCTGCACTCGCTGGTGCGCTACCTCGATATCTGCGATGGCAACATGCAGGAGGGCAGCTTCCGCTGCGACGCGAACGTCTCGGTTCGCCCCGCAGGCCAGACCGAGTTCGGCACCCGTGCCGAGCTGAAGAACCTGAACTCCTTCCGCTTTGTCGAGCGCGCGATCAACTTTGAGGTCGAACGCCAGATCGACCTGATCGAGGGGGGCGGCTCGGTGGTCCAGGAGACTCGCCTGTACGATCCGGACCACGACGAGACGCGCTCGATGCGCAGCAAGGAAGAGGCCAATGACTACCGCTACTTCCCCGATCCGGACCTGCTGCCGGTGGCAGTGGATACCGCGTTCGTGGACCGCGTGCGCCAAAAGCTTCCGGAGCTGCCGGACACCAAGCGCGCCCGCTTCGTCGAGCAGTACGGCCTGTCCGACTACGACGCCGGGGTGCTCACCGCGACTCGCGAGATGGGCGACTTCTACGAGGCCGTGGCCGCCGGCTGTGATGCCCCCAAGCTGGCTGCCAACTGGGTGATGGGCGAGTTCTCGGCCGCGCTCAATCGCTCCGAGGTCGAGCTGGGCGACGCCCCGGTGAACGCCGAGGCACTGGCCGGCCTGCTGGCGCGCATCCAGGACGAGACCATCTCCGGCAAGATCGCCAAGGAGGTCTTCGAGGCGATGTGGAACGGCGAGGGCGATGCCGACAGCGTGATCGACGCCAGGGGCCTGAAGCAGATCACCGATACCGGTGCGATTGACGCGATCATCGACGAAGTGATGGCGAACAACCCCAAGCAGCTGGAACAGTATCGCGCGGGCAAGGACAAGCTTTTCGGTTTCTTCGTCGGCCAGGTGATGAAGGCCACCCAGGGCAAGGCCAACCCGGCCCAGGTCAACGAGCGGCTGAAGGAACGCCTGCAGGACGGATGACCGGGATGGCACGGACCATCTCCGAAGGGGGTGTTGTGCATGCGTGAGGCCGACACGCTGCACCGTTTCATGCTCGAGTCGGCCGGGGTGCGCGGCGAGTGGGTGCACCTGGACGCATCCTGGCAGGCCCTGCTCGAACGGCACGACTACCCTCCGGTCGTCCGCAACCTGCTGGGGCAGGCGTATGCGGCGGTGGCACTGGTGGCTGCCACCCTCAAGTTCGACGGCTCCCTGATCCTGCAGATCACCGGCTCCGGACCGGTACACCTGCTCGTGACCCAGGCTGATGGCCAGGGCCGGGTGCGCGGCCTTGCGCGCTTCCGCGAGCCCCCGCCGCCGGAGGCCGGTCTGGCCGACTGTGTGGGCCCGGACGCGCGGTTGATGCTGACCCTCGATCCGGGGAATGGCGGCGAGCGCTACCAGGGGGTGGTCGAGCTGGAGGGCGGCGATCTCGCCCGCGCCCTGGATATCTATTTCGAGCGATCCGAGCAGATTCCCACCCGCGTATGGCTGGCCGCCGACGCGCAGCACGCCGCCGGGCTGTTGCTGCAGGGCGTTCCTGCGGAGGATGGTCAGCCGCTGTCACGCGAATCCGAGGACTGGAACCGGGCCACGATCCTCGCCGATACCGCGACCCCGGCGGAACTGCTGGAACTGGATGCCGGCAGTCTGCTCGGGCGCTTGTTCGCCGAAGAGCGGGTGCGCCTGTTCGACGGAACGTCGGTGGCCTTCCACTGTTCCTGCTCGCGCGACAAGATCGCGGAGACTCTGCGCAGCCTGGGGCGTGACGAGATCCGCAGCATCGTGGCCGATCGGGGTGCGGTGGAGGTGACCTGCGAATTCTGCAATGCGGATTATCACTTTGATGCGGTGGATGCCGAGGCGTTATGTCTTCCGGACGGCACCCGCCCGCCGGCGCCCGACACGCGGCATTAGCCGCTCGCTCGGCGCTGGCTATCTTTCCCGGCGTTGGCGTCGACGATCATGTGGATCCGGGTCCAGCCATTACC
>JBNJFQ010000063.1:0-10476 GCA_051747025.1 Pseudomonadota bacterium | reverse complement strand
GAGGCCTCGAAGAAGCCGTGGCAATCGGCATGTTTCGGGGTCTGCTACGCTTCGGGCCTTGTCGGAAAGGAGAGATCAGATGACGGTTGAAACCCTCAAGGAACAGTTTCCGCACCCGGATGTGCAGTTTCGTCAGCAGGATGCGTTGGTGATGGTCGATATCGAGAACGCGCACGGCAGCGCGATGCTGACGACCTTCGGCGCGACGCTGCTGAGCTATCGCCCGAAGGGTGGCGCCGATGTGCTGTGGGTGAGCGATACCGCGCTGTACGACGGCAACAAGCCGGTGCGCGGCGGCGTGCCCGTCTGCTGGCCGTGGTTCGGGGCGTATGATCCGGCCGCGCTGGGGCCCGACTCGAGTGACGAACACAAGAAGGGGCACGGGATTGCCCGCTATGCGTTCTGGGATGTCGAGTCCGTGGAATCGGTTGGCGATGCCACGCGCGTCGTGTTCGTGTTGCACCCGGACGATGACATCCGCAAGGCCTGGCCCCTGGACTTCGCACTGCGCCTGCACGTCACCCTCGGCGAGACCCTGGAAATGACACTGGAGGGCGAGAACCGCAGCGATCGCGACTGGCGGGTATCGGAGGCCTTCCACACCTATTTCGGGGTTGGCGACGCCGAAGGGCTGGTGGTGCGCGGGCTGGACGGGGCTACGCGGATCGACAAGCTGGCGGATGGCGAACGCGGCGTGCAGGCGGGTGAGGTCGCCATGACCACTCCGATGGAACAGGTGTTCGTCGGCCAGCCGGGCACGCTGGTGATCGAGGACCGGGGCAACGCGCGCGAGATCGTCATCGAACGCGAAAACAGCGTCAGCAGCGTGCTCTGGAACCCCGGCCCGGAAGGCGTGAAGTCGTTCGCTGACATGCCCGATGACCAGTACCGCAAGACGGTCTGCGTCGAGGTCGCCAACGCCCTGGACGACGCCTATCCGCTCCCCGCCGGCGCAAAGCATGCCATGAGCATGCGGCTTTCCGTGCGCTGACCCGATCGCTGGGGCAGAGCCCCGGCATTCTTCGCGTACCCCGGCGTTTCCAGCGTCGCCGGCCGGACCGCGGGGCGGGCCAGCATCTTCCGGGCATGGTGCGTCGCCGCTATAGGGTATCTCCCGTCAGTCGTCGGTAGAAGGCGAAGCCGGCGTCGCGGTCGCGGCAGCGCAGGATGGCGGCGCGGTCGGGCGTGGAGGGGTCGGGCTGCAGGTTCACGCCGGCCGCCTCGGCGGCCCGGAAGTCGTCATCCCGCAGGTCGGACTCGCCGAACACCGAGATCACGAAACCGCCGGGGATGGGCGGGGGCGGAGTGAACGCCTCGCCGTCGGCCAGCGCGACCCAGGCGGGGATGAACTCCGGGCCGTAGAAGTCGAAGAAACCGTTGGAGCCGCGCAGGTGGGCCTCGATCGGCCGACCGCCGATCAGTTCGATGTTGCAGAGGCCGCTGTAGCCGGCCAGGTTGCGGCGTACCCAGTCGGCGATCCAGGGCTCGATCTCGGGCGCGGCGGCGCCGATCTCCCAGTAGATCGGGCGGGCGGCGTCCTTCGCCTCCGAACCGCGGGTGTGGGCAAACCAGCGTGCCGCGCCGTTCTCCACCAGGCAGTCGGTGCTGGTGTGGGGACCTTGCAGGTGCTGGCACCAGAAGCTGCCGGGCTCTGCCGGCACGTCGCCGGCCGGCATGCTGCGTGCGTTCAGCCCCATGCCGGCGAGGTTGGTGATCGGCTTGACGAATACCTCGGCGTCTGCCGCGATGCCGAGGTCCGTGGGTGCCACGCCGCAGGGTGCGGCGGTCAGCCCGGCATCCAGGGCCAGATGCAGTTTGTCATAGACATGCCGGTGGTCCGGATTGAGCCGCCAGGCGGCGGCGTCGGACACGGCCACCTCCCGATACGGCTCGGGCCGGAAGATATGCTCGCGTTCGGGGAGGACACCGACGAACGGCACTACCCGGCCTCCGCTTGGCGTTTTGCGTGGCCTGCCGCCAGGCGCTCCACCTCGCACAGCAGCGACTTGAACGCGGGAAATCCGCTGATCGGGTCCAGCGAGCGGTCGTCGGTCAGTTCGTTCACGTTGGCGTGGTTCCAGCCGTGCTGGCAGTGTGCCACGCCGGGTTTGATGCGATCCGTGACCTTGGCCACGAACGCCACGCGCCCGCGTGGCGAACGCACCTCGACCGTGTCGCCGTCGGCGATCCCGCGCGCGGCGGCATCCATCGGGTGCAGCTCCACCAGCGGCTCCGGCATCGCCCGGCGCATGCGCTCCAGCTGCTGGTGCTGCGAGTGGGTGGCGTGCTTGTGGCGCGCGCCGCTGGTCAGCACCAGCGGGTAGTTGCAGGCCAATTCCGGTGTGGAGACCGGGCTCTCCGCCGGTTCACGGTACACCGGCAGGCCGTCGTGCCCGGCCGCGCGCAGTTCCGCGGCATCGAACTCCACCTTGCCGCTGACCGTGCGAAACCCGTTGATCCGGTACTGGCGGTCGCCTTCCTCGAAGCCGTGCGCAAGCATGTCGTCCAGTGCCCTGGCGAACACGGTGACCCCATCCGGGTCGTTGTAGACCTGTTCGCGGATGGTCTCCGGTATGCCCTCGGCGGCCTCGGCCCAGCTGGCCTCCAGGTCGCCGTTCCAGAACTGCTCTGCCATCCCCAGGCGCACGCCCAGCTCCAGGAATACCTCCCCATCCGGGCGCGCCTCGCCGCGCGGGGCGACGGCGGGGCGGCGGTAGCGCAGCTCGCCGCGGAAGTTGCAGCCGGGGTAGGCGATCAGCGCCGCGCGCTCCAGGCTGGTGGCGGCCGGCAGCACGATATCGGCCATACGCGTGGCCGGGTTATGGAAGAAGTCGGAGGCGGCGAAGAAATCCAGCGCGCCCAGCGCCTGCTCCATGCGCCTGGAGTTCGGCCACATCGCGGTGTTGATGCCCATTGCCAGCAGGGCGCGGACCGGCTGTGGCTGCCCCTCGAGGATGGCATCCGGCAGCAGCATGCTCTGTGCCGCCGGCCAGTGGGCCGTCCACACCGGGAAGGTCTCGTCGCCGATGCGCGGCGGCAGATTCTCGCGGCAGTGGTCGAACAGGTCGATCGGCTTCGGCGTGACCTTGTCGTTGAAGAAGCGGTTGCCGCCCTCGCGGTCGATATTGCCGGTCACCGCGGCCAGCAGGACCACCGCGCGGTGGTTCTGGAAGCCGTTGGAATGCTGCACGGTGGCGGTGGGCGACAGCATGATCTGCGCCGGTGCATTGGCGGCATAGAGCTCGGCGGCGCGCTTCAGATCGGCCGCGTCGATGCCGCAGATCTGTGCGACACGCTCCGGCGGGAATTCGGCCACGTAGTCGCGGAAGGCGGCCACCCCGTTGCCCCATTCGTCGAGGAAGGCCTGGTCCTGCCAGCCGTTTTCGAAAATCAGATGGTGCATGCCCAGCGCCAGCGCCCCGTCCGTGCCCGGGCGGATCTGCAAGTGCACCTCGGCCTCGCGCGCCAGCGGGGTCACCCGCGGGTCGACCACCACGGTCGCGCAACCGGGGCGGGCCGCGGCCAGGGGGTGCTGGTGGAACGGCGGGATGGAACCGCGCGGGTTGGTGGACCACACCAGCAGGCAACGGGTGGCGTCCGAGGCCACGGTGGACGAGGTCTTGATCTTCGTGCCGAAGGTCACCTCCTCCGCCACCTTGGTGGAGGAGAAGCAGCAGCCGCTCTCGGTCAGATAGTTGGGCGAGCCGAAGGCATGCGCCAGGCGCTGGAGCTGGGGCCGGGCCTCCTTGGTATAGCCGGCGAAGAAGGCCGCCGCCGGGGCCCCGTGTTCCTCGCGGGTGGCGCGCAGGCGCCCGGCGATCGTGCCCAGTGCCTCGTCCCAGGAGGTGCGCTCGAACTCACCGCTGCCACGTGGGCCGGTGCGTCGCAGCGGGTAGAGCAGGCGCTCCGGGTGGTTGCGCCGGTCGAGCTGGACGTAGCAGCGCGGGCAGTCGGGGCCGTCAATGGCGACCGGCTCGCCGGTGGCGTCCAGGGTGACGTCGATGGCGCAGTTGGCATCGCATTCGTAACAGGTACTTTTTACACTCGCCATCGGGCGACGTTCCTTCCTTGTTCCGTGGGCAGTCCCGGTTGCTGAAAGCCGATTATGCCGGGAGCCCCCGCCCGCCACGAACAACGCCTGGAAGCGCGGGGCCACCATCGTCCTGCGCGGGAGGGTGGCCGCATACGAGCCACCGCAGTGCCCCTCCACCAGGGCCATATACATGTTCGTGTTGGCACCCCGGGTTTTCCGCGACCAGGCGTGTCGTGCGGCGGGCAGGGGATGCCCGCCCGCTTTTTGTCTGCCTCGGGGTATAACGCAGGAACGGGAAGCAGGGGGAGTCACCCTGCAAGCTGCTCGATCAAGCGGCCCGGCCCCGGCCGCCTTGTCTGCTGGATGCGGGTGCGTTCGGTGTTGCGTCTTCTGGGTTCAGACTGACTGCACGGCCGTCTTCGCGCCGGGGCAGCAAGCCAAAGCGGCTTGAGCACGCGCGTGTACGGTGATTCGTATCTCCTGGGTCCAGCGGGTTCCTAAAAGTTTACGCCGAGTTTCACCTGGCCCAGCAGGTTATCCGCGTCGCCGCCACTCGTGAACTGATAGCGGACGCCAACGCCGGCGAACAGCGCACCGTGACGATATTCCACATCACCGCCCAGCTGGAACGCCCACATGCTGTCGGACGGGCCGTCATCGGGGTTCACCCGGACATAACCCAGACCAGGGCCGGCGCCATAGCTTATGTTTCCGCTGCTGCCATACCAGCGTGGGTTCATCTCGATGGTGCTGATCTTGACGCCATCATTGTCGAAGGTGTTGTAGTTGAATTGCTGCCGGATATTGCCCTTCGGCGGGGTGAACCAGGGGCAGTTCAGCGACAGTTGCGCGCCCAGGGCGGTATCCGTACCCAGCCCGGAAATATCGGCATCCATCGGCCCGGCGGTCGCCGCGAGGGTGAATTCCGGCGACCAGTCCGCCTGCTGGTAGGGTTTCATGGTCCAGCCGTCGGCGTGCGCAGTGGTGATCAGACCCGCGAACAGTGCTGCGGTGGCAAGTACATTCTTCATGCTATCCCCTTCCTTGTGATGTGGCCGAGTGTCATTGTTTCCCTTCTTCCCTGTGCGGGCATTATTGCAGAGTTGGGTCCATGTCACTAGCCGGGATGTTGTGTCGCGAGCCGCTCCCCTCACGGACTCCGGACGAAGTACGTCCGGTTGGCGGGATTGCACAGGCCGACGCACCCCGCCGGGACTTCTACAGGTACGGGGTGGACCGGGAAGATCGGGGCGTCACGCGGAAAGGTGGGTGTCCTCTTTCTGGTTTCCCCACCGCCAGGGCACGATACGCGTTCGTGTTGGCAACCCACGTTTTCCGCGACCCGGCGCGGCGTGCGGCGGGCAGAGGGCGCCCGCTTCTGACTGCCTCCGGGCTAACGCAGGATCGGGGAGCAGGGAGAATCCACCCCGCAAGCGGCCTGATGACGTGGCGCGGCTGCCCTGTCTGCTGGATGCGGGCGCGCTCGGGGTCGCGGCTTGTGGATTCAGTCGGCTTCCCTTGCCCACGACTTCAATCGGGAGGCCGACGACCATGCCCCCGATCTTTCGCGAACTGGTGAGCCATGCCGCCGCCCCGCGCTGGAACTTCCGCAAGCACGTGGTGGACCGAGAAAGACGGGGGATCGCGCACTTCGCCAGCCCGGTCGGCCCCGGGTCCGCCGAGCTGCGCCGCGCGATCGAGAGCATCTTGTAGCCCATCGCGCTGCGGCGCCGCTCGTGGCGGGATAGCGGGAGGCTATCTCGCTCATGGTGAATATCAACTGGCACTAAGGGCTCACGGGGCCTAGCTTCAAGGGCAGGTGGACCGTGAGCCCTCTCCCAAGTCGACGGTGGCTCAGAGGTAGAACGGCCTGCGGTCCCTGAGGAAAGCCATCGATGGCAGTTGGATGGCGCTTTCCGAAACACGAACACGCTGAACGCAGCGAACATGGAGAACGATATGGGTGAGCATCAGAACATGGGCAAATGCCCGGTCATGCATGGCGGCGCGACCGCCGCCGGCCACTCGGTCATGGACTGGTGGCCGGAAGCGCTGAACCTGGACATCCTCCATCAGCATGACCGCAAGACCAATCCGATGGGCGAGGACTTCGACTATCGGGAAGAGGTCAAGAAGCTCGACTTCGACGCCCTGAAAAAGGATATGCACGCGCTGCTGACCGAGAGCCAGGCTTGGTGGCCGGCCGACTGGGGCCATTACGGCGGGCTGATGATCCGCCTGTCCTGGCACGCGGCGGGCACCTACCGGATCGCCGATGGCCGGGGTGGCGGCGGCACCGGCAACCAGCGTTTCGCGCCGATCAACAGCTGGCCCGACAACGTCAGCCTGGACAAGGCGCGCCGCCTGCTGTGGCCGATCAAGAAGAAATACGGCAACAAGATCAGCTGGGCGGATCTGATCATCCTGGCCGGTACCGTGGCCTACGAAAACATGGGCCTGAAGACCTTCGGCTTCTCCTTCGGGCGCGAGGATATCTGGCATCCCGAGAAGGACACCTACTGGGGCGCTGAGAAGGAATGGCTGGCACCCTCCGACGAGCGCTACGGCGACGTCGACAAGCCCGACACCATGGAGAACCCCCTGGCGGCCGTCCAGATGGGCCTGATCTATGTGAACCCGGAAGGGGTCAACGGCAAGCCCGATCCGCTCAAGACCGGCGAGCAGGTCCGCGAGACCTTCGCCCGCATGGCCATGGACGATGAAGAGACCGCGGCGCTGACCGCCGGGGGCCACACCGTGGGCAAGTGCCACGGCAATGGCGATGCCGGCGCGCTGGGTCCGGAGCCCGAAGGGGCTGATGTCGAGGAACAGGGCCTCGGCTGGAAGAACCCCAACATGCAGGGCAAGGCCACCAACGCCGTCTCCTCCGGCATCGAAGGTGCCTGGACCACCCATCCGACGAAGTTCGACATGGGGTACTTCGACCTGCTGTTCGGCCATGAGTGGGAGCTGAAGAAGAGCCCCGCCGGCGCCTGGCAGTGGGAGCCGATCGACATGAAGGAGGAGGACAAGCCGGTCGATACCACGGATCCCTCCATCCGCCACAACCCGATCATGACCGACGCCGACATGGCGATGAAGATGGATCCGAAGTACCGGGCCATCTGCGAGAAGTTCATGGCGGATCCCGCGTACTTCCGGGACTGCTTCGCCCGCGCCTGGTTCAAGCTGACCCACCGTGACCTGGGCCCGAAGACCCGCTACATCGGTCCGGAAGCGCCGCAGGAAGACCTGATCTGGCAGGACCCGGTGCCGGCCGGCAGCACCGACTACTGCGTCGAGGCGACCAAGAAGAAGATCGCCGAGAGCGGCCTCGGAATCGCCGAGATGGTCAGCACGGCCTGGGACAGCGCCCGCACCTTCCGCGGCTCCGACATGCGCGGTGGCGCCAACGGCGCCCATATCCGCCTGGCCCCGCAGAAGGACTGGGAGGGCAACGAGCCGCAGCGCCTGGACCGAGTGCTCAAGGTCTACGAGCAGCTCTCCGCCGAGACCGGCGCGAGTGTGGCCGATCTGATCGTGCTGGGTGGCAGCGTGGGCATCGAGCAGGCGGCCCGGGCGGCCGGGCATGATGTCCTGGTGCCGTTCATCCCGGGCCGTGGCGATGCCAGCGCCGAGATGACCGATGCCGACTCCTTCGCGCCGCTGGAGCCGCTGGCGGATGGCTTCCGCAACTGGCTGAAGAAGGACTACGTGGTCAAGCCGGAGGAGATGCTGCTCGACCGCGCCCAGCTGCTGGGCCTGACCGCGCCGGAGATGACCGTGCTGATCGGCGGCATGCGCGTGCTCGGCACCAACCATGGCGGCAGCAAGCACGGCGTGTTCACCGACCGTGAAGGCCAGTTGACCAATGACTTCTTCGTCAACCTGACCGATATGGCCAACACCTGGACGCCCGCGGACAACGGCGTCTATGAGGTGCGTGATCGCCAGAGCGACCAGGTGAAGTGGACCGCCAGCCGTATCGACCTGGTGTTCGGCTCCAACTCCATCCTGCGCAGCTATGCCGAGGTGTACGCCCAGGACGACAACGAGGAGAAGTTCGTGCAGGACTTCATCCGGGCCTGGACCAGGGTGATGAACGCCGACCGCTTCGATCTGGAGCAGTACCAGCAGTAAGCACGGCCCGAGCCGGGCGGTTCGCCCGGTTCAGGTCAAAAGGCGTTCGGGGTTGTCCCGGGCGCTTTTTTGTTGCGCAGTGCGTAACGTCCCGATGTAACCCCGACCCCGCCGGGAACGCCCACGGAGATGGCCCACGGAGATGGCCACGTCGCGGCGCTCCTCGCGGTGACGGTGCTTGTCTTACCCGTCATTGCGTGGTCCCGCAGAGGCCGCGGCAGTCCGCGGGATCGGCCCGCTATCCGGTCGCGCGCATGCCTCCGCCACCCCCGCCACCGGGTGGAGGTGTCCACACGTTGCGAAACGCCTGGTGGGTCTTCGTCGGCAGATGGCGCGAGAAGCGCAGCTCGACACCCCGTTCGGTGCGCACGGCCTGGATCCGGCCGCGTTGCAGACCGTACCTTCGCGCCACGTCCTCGCAGCCGCGTATGAATCCGGACGGTGGCTTGCCGCGCCGCACGCGGGCCGTGCCATCGCGCAACTCGACCGAAAACACCAGCCGCGCATGCCAGAGCATCAGCGCGACGCCAAGGCCCAGCACGGCGAGCATAAGCGGGAACGTGAGCAGCATGGTTGATAGCACCACAGGACGGGATACGTGACGTGCCCAGTCTAGCGCACACCACGATGTCCTTCGGCTCCCCGCTTTGGCCGCCGCGGGCGCAATAAGAACGGCCAGCAGTGAGCCATGCCCTGTGTGGGGCGGAGAACCCCGGATGGCGAGCCGAAAGGTGGGTGTCCTCTTTAACTATCGGGTGTCCTCTTTCACTCTACGCATTCAGATTCGGAAAGACTCGTTAAGTCAGCCCGTTACCGTGGTCCACCCCCTTTCTTTGTGCTGAGCTCTCCCGGCATGGGCGGCAAGAACGCTCCGGAAAACCAGAGCGGATCTGCCGCCCGTTGGCGCATCCGGCTGCCTCCCGAATGTGTGGCCGAGCAGCGTATGGCGCAGCATGGAGCCGTTCCGGCCAGGTCAGCGAATCCACCGGGTGTGATTGGCACGGTGGCTGCTAGCGAATGCTCGCAGGAGCGCATCACCGATTCAGGTGGCGCACTGCATGCCCCGAAGACTGTCAGGAGCCGAAACATGTTCGACGGAATTGGAGCCAACGCGGCTTATACTCGTACCACCCCCACTTACAATCCCCAGCAGAACGACGCTCGGGCCAACGCCGCCCATGAACAGCGCGCCCAGGCGCAACAGGCCGAAGCACGGACGCAGGGACAGCCGGCTCAGGCGGCCAGTCGCGCCGAACAGGCCGAGGCGGCCGTCCAGCAAACCCCGTTCAGCACCGTGGCGACGCAGACGGGGCCCTCGGCACCATCCGGAGCCGTAAATGCCCTCATGGCGCAAACGACCATGACCGGGACGACAAACCATGTGACGACCCCGCAGGCCACCGGCGCGGCGTCCACGGCCAGCCTGGGCGAGACCGTGCAGCCCAACGGCACGGTGGATGCGACCGATCCCGCAAACCGCGGCTCTCACGTCGACACCGAGATCTGAACCCGCTGTTCAGGCCACCCGGCCCTGCGGGCTGCCGAATCTCGGCGAGATGTCATGGCATCTCGTGCGTGGTTCCGCGGGTCCGGACAGGCCAATCCTTCTTTACTCTCTGAAGCCTCCCTGCCGTCGCGCAGCCACGACTTCTCGGGGCGCGTACGCGGGCCGTTGTGCCCGTCCGGCTGAAGCTTTCCCGTGGAGGTTTCGCCGCCTACCGGAATGACGGGTGCTGAAGGTGTGGCGCCATGACCGGGTTGTCCTAACCCATGTGTCGAGATGAAACATACCGTCGCGCATGGCTTTGCGCTGCCTCAAACCGTCGGGCATTACATAAATATATGAAATCTCGGAAGGGATTGTGGTTCTCGTTATCCTGGCATTGTGTTTGCTGCTCCCCGGACGCAGTCAATCGAACGCACTTTCAGCGGACCGGTTGACTGCACGACTTGATTCCATCCTGAAGGAGAGAGTGAAGCATGATGTCGACTTTTCAGAAGACTGCGATCGCATTGGTCCTCGGTTCCATGTTTGCCATGGGAGGCATGGGCGCTGCACATGCCCAGGCAGGTAGTGACGCAGGCGCAGGTGCCGGGTCCGGCGCCCCGGAAGCGGGTACTGGCACTGAGGGCGGTGCAGGTGCACCGCAAGGCGGTGCCGGGGCCGGTGGTGGCGGCACCATGGGCGGCGGAGGTGCCGCTGGTTCAGGCGCAGGTGCACCGGAAGGTGGTGCCGGGGCCGGTGGTGGCGGCACCATGGGCGGCGGAGGTGCCGCTGGTTCAGGTGCAGGTGCACCGGAAGG
>JBNJFQ010000062.1:0-10968 GCA_051747025.1 Pseudomonadota bacterium | reverse complement strand
CGCAATGACGGGGGCAGGGAATCAGGCCAGCAGCGTACGAATGCGCCCAAACAGCTCGCCGAACATCGCCGGAGTCAGGCGACGGGTCTGGGTGTTGTAGCGGGAGCAGTGGTAGGAATCGAGCAGCCGGGTATCGGTATCCAGCGCATGTTCGGCCGCATGCCCGAAGCGGTGCGCGGACAGCGCCAGCCCGCGCGCGCGCAGCACGGCGTCGTGTGCAATCCGGCCCAGCGCAAGGATAACCCGCGGGCGCATCGCCGCGATCTCCGCGGCCAGATAGTCGTTGCAGGCCCGGATCTCCCCGGTATTCGGCTTGTTCTGTGGCGGCAGACACTTCACCGCATTGGTAATCCGGCAATCGAGCAGCGCCAGACCATCATCCGCCTCGGTACTCTCCGCGGCGGTCGCGAAACCGTACTCGTACAGGGTTCGGTACAGCAGGATCCCGGCATAATCACCGGTAAACGGCCGCCCGGTGGCATTTGCGCCGTGCATGCCCGGGGCCAGCCCGACGATCAGCAAACGCGCATCCAGCGGCCCGAACGAGGGGACCGGTGCGGCATGGTAATCGGGGTATTGCACACGCACGCCGTCCAGAAACCCGGCCAGGCGCTCGCAGCGCCGGCACTCGGGATCGAACATCACGCCGGCCTCAGGTGGCATCCGGCCACTGGCTATAGGGATTGCGCGCCAGCTCGGTGTTGTAGTAGCGCGGGTCGTCGGAGACCTCCCGGCCCAGCCAGTCGGGGCGCGCGAAGTCCGCATCGCTGCTCGGCAGTTCCAGCTCCGCCACCACCAGGCCTGCGTTCGCGCCCTCGAACACGTCGACCTCGTATTCCCAGCCCTCCACGTCGACCCAGTAGCGGGTCTTCTCGACCTGCGGGCCGGCCAGGGTATCCAGCAGCGCATGCGCCTCCTCGACCGGGATCGCGTACTGGTATTCGTCGCGTTCCACACCCAGGGTGGCGCTCTTGATGTTCAGGTTCGCGCCCTCCTCGTCCACCCGCACCCGGATCGAGGCACGCTGGTTGCCGCACAGATAGCCCTGGCGCATGCGCTGGGAGCGCACCACCGCGTCGCGCCAGGCATCGCTGGCCAGCAGAAACTTGCGTTCGATCTCGCGACCCATGCGGGGTCCTCCTGTCACCTGTCCATCCGGTTGCTGCCCCGGGGTCCCGCAACGACAGGGGGCAGAAAGAAGCACCGTCATCGCGAGGCGCGCAGCGCCGTGGCGATCTCCATGGGCGGCCCCGACGCCGGGCCGGAGCCGACCCTACATCCGGATCAGCGCCGAACCCCAGGTAAATCCGCCGCCAAACGCCTCGGTCAGGATCAGGTCCCCCTTGTGGATCCGCCCGTCACGCACCGCGGTATCCAGCGCCAGCGGGATTGACGCTGCCGAGGTATTGCCGTGCCGGTCCACCGTGACCACCACGTTATCCATCGACATGTTCAGCTTCTTCGCGGTGGCCTGGATGATGCGGATGTTGGCCTGATGCGGGACCAGCCAGTCCAGTTCCGACTTCTCGATCCCGTTGTACTCCAGGGTCTCGTCGACGATCTGATCCAGCGTGTTCACTGCGACCCGGAAGACCGCGCGTCCCTCCATGCGGATGAATTCCCGATCCGGGTTCTCGTCCGGCTGCCCGACCCCACCGGGAACCTCCAGCAGACCCTTGTGGTGGCCATCGGCATGCAGATGGGTGGAGATGATGCCCGGGTCCGACGAGCGCGACAGCACCACCGCGCCGGCGCCATCGCCCCACAGGATGCAGTTGCTGCGATCGGTGTAGTCGGTAATCCGCGAAAGCGTCTCCGCCCCGACCACCAGCACATGGCGGCAGCCATCGTTGCTCATGAAACGATCGGCGGTGGCCAGCGCATACATGAATCCGCTGCAGACCGCCTGCACGTCGAACGCGGGACAGCCCCCGATCCCCAGCTTGGCCTGCAGGATGCACGCGGTACTGGGGAAGATCTGGTCCGGAGTGGTCGTCGCCACCAGGATCATGTCCAGGTCCGCGGCGCGCAGTCCGGCGGCGTCCAGGGCCCGCCGCGCGGCCTTCAGCGCCAGGTCCGAGGTGACCTCGTTCTTGTCCACGATATGCCGCTCGCGGATGCCGGTACGCTCCCGGATCCAGGCGTCCGAGGTGTCGACCATCGCCTCGAGGTCCGCATTGGTCAGGATCCGCTCGGGCAGATAACTGCCGGTTCCGGCAATACGTGCGTGCGTCACCCGGAACCCCCCTGCCCCAGCAATTGCCCCAGCTGCTTGTCGATACGCCGGGAGATATTCGCTTCGGCCTCGATCCGTGCAATCCGGATCGCGTGTTCGTATGCCAGCGCATCCGCGCTGCCGTGGCTCTTGATCACCACCCCCTGCAACCCGAGCAGCGAGGCCCCGTTATAGCGGCGGTGATCGAAGCGATGACGGATTCGCCGCAACACCGGCAGGGCCGCCAGGGCCGCCAGGCGCGAATACCAGGACCCGCGAAACTCCGCACGGATATTGCTGGAGATCATCTTCGCCACACCTTCGCTGGTCTTCAGGGCCACATTCCCCACAAAGCCGTCGCACACCACCACGTCCACGTCGCCACAGTAGACGTCGTTGCCCTCCACAAAGCCCACGTAGTTCAGCGACGAATCCTCCAGCATGCGCCCGGCCTCGCGCACCCGGTCGTTGCCCTTGATCGCCTCGGAGCCGATATTCAGCAGACCCACGCGCGGCGCATCCAGGTCATCCACGGCATTCGCCAGCACCGAGCCCATCACCGCGAACTGGTACAGGTGCGCGGCCTCGACATCGACATTCGCGCCCAGATCCAGCATATGGGTATGACCGTTCATCGACGGCAGCGCGGTCGCGATCGCCGGCCGGTCGATCCCCGGCAGGGTCTTCAGTACATAGCGGGCGGTGGCCATCAGCCCCCCGGTATTGCCGGCGGAGACACAGGCCTGTGCCGTGCCGTTCTTGACCTGGTCGATCGCCACGCGCATCGAGGAATCGCGCTTGGTCCGCAACGCGACCGCCGGCAGCTCATCCATACCCACCACCTGGGTGGCATGCACGATCTCGATCCGCGCACGCTCGGACGCGGTCCAGCCATCCAGGCCGGACGCGATGACCGCCTCGTCGCCGACCAGCTGCAGGCGGAAATCCTGGGCGTTCTTCAGGGCCTGCCGTGCCGCCGGCAGCACCACGGGCGGGCCGTGGTCGCCGCCCATCACGTCGAGGGCGATGGTATAGCTCGGACTCATGCAGCGAACCGCGCGCGCACACGCCGCGGTGATGCGGACACGGAAAGGCCACGGTGCACCGGCAGCCGTGGCCCCAACGCGCTATTCACCAGCCGCGGCCTAGTCTTCGTCGTCTTCGACTTCGACTTCCGTCTGCACCACCTGGCGGCCACGGTAGAAACCGTCGGCGGTCACGTGGTGGCGGCGATGGATCTCGCCACTGGTCGGATCAGTAGACAGGGTGGCGCCCTTCAGCCCGTCGTGGGAACGGCGCATATCGCGCTTGGAACGGGTCTTGCGGCGTTGTTGCACAGCCATGATGGATCTCCAGATTGATTCAGTATCCCGCCAGGCGGGGTTGGGCCCGAGAAAAACGGGCGCAAGTATAGCGCGTCGCGCACGGCTTTGCCCTGCCCGCCACACCAGGTTCGGGCCTCTGTCACGCCAGCGGAGCCACCGGATGCGCCGCGGCCCGGAACCCCGTTCACCGCGTCAGTTCCCCGGACCCTCGTCGTCCGGCGTACTGCCCTTCAGCCGCCCCTTGAGCTGCTCCAGCTCGGCAAACGGGTTGTCACGCCCTTCCCCCGGCACGAACTCGGTGGCCGGTGCGGCCGGCTCGCAGTGTTCGTGACGCGGCGCCAGTGGCCAGGCGAGCAGGATCTCCTCCTCGATCCAGTCCAGCGGCCGCAGGCGGCCATCCGCGTCCACCTCCACAAACTCGTCGGCCGCGTCCAGCCCCTCGCTGGGCCCGCCCGACGGCAGCAGCACCGCATCCGGATGCAGACTGAATTCCCAGGCCAGCGGCTGCAGGCAGCGCTGACAGGTCTGCCACAGCTCCCCGGTGATCGCACCCGAAAGCCGCAGCTCGCCCAGACTCCCCAGCGCCAGCGCAAAGCGCGCATGCACCTGCAGCGGATGACCCTCCAAAGCCTCTTCGCGCAGGCGCGGCAGTTCCTTCGCTTGCAGATCGCCCTCGAAATCGTGATCGCGGGCGCGGGGCTGCCAGGGGTCGATCGAGACGGGGATACGGCTCATAAGCGGCTCGTTCGCAGGGGCGCGAAATATACGCCCGAGCGGGTTTTCTGTCAAAACGAACAAAAACTTGCGGGCCATCGCCGCGGCGTCGATACTCGCCATTACGTGCACCTTCCGGGCCCGCCCGCATGATCCGCAAACTCCTCATTGCCAACCGGGGCGAGATCGCCGTCCGCCTGATTCGGGCCTGCAACGAACGCGGCATCACCTCGGTCGCGGTATACACCGATGCCGACCGCCATGGCCTGCACGTGAAAAAGGCCGACGAGGCACATGCCCTCGGACCCGACTCGATGGGCGGCTACCTCAGCATCCACCGGCTGATCAGCGTGGCCCAGGCCGCCGGCTGCGACGCTGTGCATCCGGGCTATGGGTTCCTGTCGGAAAATCCTGATTTCGCCGCGGCCTGCGCCGCCCGCGGCCTGGTCTGGGTCGGACCGGATGCCGGCGTGATCCGGCGCATGGGCGACAAGGTCGCAGCGCGCCGCGCGATGATCGACGCCGGCGTCCCGGTCACGCCCGGCTCCGAAGGCAACCTGGAAACCCTCGACGCAGCGCTGGAGACCGCCGCGGACATTGGCTACCCGGTGATGCTCAAGGCCACCAACGGCGGCGGCGGACGCGGCATCCGCCTGTGCGAGGATGCCGACGCCCTGCGCCACAATTTCGAGCGGGTCCGTTCGGAGGCCACCCGCGCCTTCGGGAGCACCGAGATCTTCCTGGAAAGGGCCGTCGTCAATCCGCGCCATATCGAGGTACAGATCCTTGCAGACGCACACGGCAACGCGGTGCACCTGTTCGAGCGCGACTGCTCGATCCAGCGCCGCCACCAGAAGCTGGTCGAGATTGCCCCGTCGCCGCAACTGACCGAGGCCCAACGCGAGCACCTGGGCGAGCTGGCAGTGACCGCGGCGCGCGCGGTCGGCTACCGCAACGCCGGCACCGTCGAGTTCCTGATGGACGCCGACGACCGTTTCTACTTCATGGAGATGAACACACGCCTGCAGGTCGAGCATCCGGTCACCGAGATGATCACCGGCGTGGATATCGTCCAGGAGCAGTTGCGCATCGCCGCCGGCGAGGCCCTGCGCTACCGCCAGGAGCAGATCACCCGGCGCGGCTATGCCATGGAATTCCGCATCAACGCGGAAGACCCGCGCAATGACTTCCTGCCGAGCTTCGGGCGTATCACCCGCTATTTCGCCCCCGGCGGCCCCGGGGTGCGCACCGACGGCGCGATCTACACCGGCTACGAGATCCCGCCGCACTACGACTCGATGTGTGCCAAGCTGATCTGCTGGGCGCTGGACTGGGACGACCTGCTGGCCCGTGCCAGCCGCGCGCTGCGCGACATCGGCGTGTTCGGGGTCCGGACCACGATCCCCTACCACCTGGCGATCGTGAACCACCCCGTATTCCGTTCAGGCGTCTTCGACACCGGCTTCATCGCCGCGCACCCGGAACTGACCGACTACCCCGGCCGCCGTTCGGACCGTCACCTGGCGGTCGCGATCGCCGCCGCCCTCGCCGCCCACCACGGCCTGTAGGAAACCCCGCCCATGGATCCGGACCGCGTTCACGTCACCGACCTCACGCTGCGCGACGGCCACCAGAGCCTGATCGCCACCCGCCTGCGCACCGAGGACATGCTTCCGATCTGTCCGCAGCTGGACGCGATCGGCTTCCACTCGCTGGAGGCCTGGGGCGGCGCGACCTTCGACGCCTGCGTGCGCTTCCTCAAGGAGGACCCGTGGGAACGCCTGCATCAACTGAAGGCGGCACTGCCCAACACCCCGCTGCAGATGCTGCTGCGCGGCCAGAACCTGCTCGGCTACCGCCACTACGCCGACGACGTGGTGCGCGCCTTCGTGCAGCGCTCGGTCGCCGGCGGCATCGACATCATCCGCATCTTCGACGCGATCAATGACGCCCGCAATCTGCGCGTCGCGATCGAGGCGACCCGCGAGGCCGGCGCCCACGCCCAGGGCACCCTCTGCTACACCACCGGCCCGGTGCACTCCGCGGCGCAGTTCGTCGCGCTGGCGCGCGAGCTGGTGGCAATGGGCGCGCAGAGCATCGCGATCAAGGACATGGCCGGACTGCTCACCCCGCAGGCCACCCACCAGTTGGTCGCCGAACTGGTCGACGCCCTGGACGTACCCGTCCACCTGCACGCGCACGCCACCGCCGGGCTGTCGGAGCTGTGCCACTGGGAGGCGATCCGCGCCGGCTGCCGGCATATCGAGACCGCCATCTCCGCGTTCGCCGGCGGCACCAGCCACCCGCCCACCGAGAGCATGGTCGCGGCCCTGGCCGGCACCCCGCACGACACCGGCCTGGACCTGGTCGCCCTGCAACAGATCGGCCTGTACTTCCACGAGATACGCAAGAAATATCGCCGTTTCGAAAGCGACTACACCGGCGTCGACACCCGGGTGCAGGTCAACCAGGTCCCCGGCGGGATGATCTCCAACCTCGCCAACCAGTTGCGCGACCAGGACGCCCTCGGCCAGTTCGATGCCGTGCTCGAGGAGATCCCGCGCATCCGCGAGGATCTCGGCTACCCGCCGCTGGTCACCCCGACCTCGCAGATCGTCGGCACCCAGGCGGTGATGAACGTGCTCGCCGGCGAGCGCTACAAGACCATCACCAACGAGGTCAAGCAGTACCTCAGCGGGCATTACGGCCGCGCCCCGGGGCCGGTGAACGACATGGTGCGGCAAAAGGCGATCGGCCAGGCCGAACCGATCGACGTACGCCCCGCCGACCTGCTGGAACCGGAGATGGACCAGCTCGCCCGCGACGTCGGCAGCCTGGCGCACGGGCCGGAGGACGTCCTCACCTGCGCCCTGTTCCCCGAGATCGGCCGCCAGTTCCTGGAACAGCGCCGCGACGGCACCCTGACCCCGGAACCGCTCCACCTGCCGGAGGCCGGCACCGCCGGCTGCCCCGCGCCGGTGGAGTTCAACGTCACCTTCCACGGCGAGAGCTACCACATCCGGGTCACCGGCAGCGGCCACCACCGCGAGGACACCCGCCCGCTGTACGTCACCGTGGACGGCATGCCCGAGGAAGTGCTGATCGAGACCCTGGACAGCATCGAGACCGCCGGCAACGGCGCCGCCGAAGCCCCGCGCGGCGGGGCCAAGCAGACCCGCCGCGCAACCCGCCCGGGGGACGTGACCACCTCCATGCCCGGCACCGTGATCGACGTGCTGGTCGCCGAGGGCGACTCGGTCGAGGCGGGTCAGGCGGTCCTGGTCATCGAGGCAATGAAGATGGAATCCGAGATCGCCGCCCCGGTCGCCGGCACGGTCACCGCGATCCACGTGCAAAAGGGTGCGGCCGCCAACCCGGACGACGCCCTGATCGAGATCGACGCCAGCGACCATGGCGCCTGAGCACGCGATTCCGCGAGCCCTGGTCCTGGCTTCCACCTCGCGCTATCGCGCCGAGCTGCTGGGCCGGCTGTGCCTGCCCTTCACCACCGCCGATCCGGCGATCGACGAGACTCCCGGTACCGACGAAGGCCCCGCGGACCTGGTCGCCCGCCTCGCCCGCACCAAGGCCCGCGCGGTCGCCGCGGTCTTCCCCGATGCCCTGATCATCGGCTCCGACCAGAGCGCCAGCCACCGCGGCCGGGCGCTGGGCAAGGCGGGCGACGCCGCGCGCGCCAGGGCCCAGCTGCGCGAGCTGTCCGGCGGCACCGTCACCTTCCACACCGGGCTGTGCCTGCTGGACACCGCCACCGGCACCGAATGGCTCGACACCATCCCGTGCACGGTCACCTTCCGCACACTGACCGACGCCGAGATCGCCGCCTACGTCCACTACGACCAGCCATTCGACACCGCCGGCAGCTTCAAGGCCGAAGGCCTTGGCATCAGCCTGTTCGAGCGTATCGAAACTCACGACCCGACCGCCCTGATCGGCCTGCCGCTGATCACCCTGGCCGCCCGGCTGCGCGACGCCGGCGTGCCGATCCCGCCGCCCGTCCCCGCCCCCTGAAGGCGCTCCTGACCCCCGGAGCCGGGAAGAACGTTTCAAAACCGCCTCCAAGCGGTTGATTTCGGACTCGCATCCGTTAAAATAGCGCCCATCTCCAAACGCGGGAAGACGCCTTGAAACGCCGAACACGCAGTCGATCTATCTGCGCCTAGCGGCAAGCGTCCGTCGTCCCCACGTCCGGTCGCTTCCGTCAGGCCTCCGGGGAACCCGATCGCCGGGAACCCTACCAAGAGAGTGCCGGGAACGGCCGGGTCAAGCCCGAGCCTGCCCCTGTAACCGAACACCGCATCCGCGCGGCGCTCCGACGTTTGTGTGTCCGCACAGACGCCGCGCAGGCCCGGATGCTCGCCGGGAGAAGGGCATGGATCTCCATCTCGAACAGTCGATCATCGAACTGAAGGAGCTGTTGCGGCTGGACGACCGCGACGGGCTGCGCGAGCTGCTCGACTACATGCGCGTACAGGACATCGCCCATGCCCTGATGGAGCTCGGCGACGACGACCTGTGCGCGGTCTTCAACCTGCTGCCGCCCGGCCGCAAGGCGGATGTCTTCGCCTACCTCGACACCACGCACCAGATCCGCCTGCTGGAGGCCTCCCCGCGCGATGATGCGCGCTTCATCCTGTCCGAGATGGAGGCCGACGACCTCACCGCGCTGCTGCAGACCCTGGAGCCGGACACCCTGCGCAACTACCTGCGCCTGCTGCCGTTTCGTGCCATCCGGCGCGCGCTCAAGCAGCTCAACTACCCGGAAGACTCCGCCGGCCGCGTGATGTCCCCGGACGTGGTCGCGGTCGACCCCGACTGGAGCCTGAAGCGCGCCCTGGCATTCATCCGGCGCAACGCGGACGAACACTCCAACAACGTGATCTTTGTGGTCGACCAGGACCGCGTGCTGCTGGCCGCGGTGCCCATCCGGCATTTCCTGCGCGCCGCCGCCGACAGCCCGGTGCGCGACCTGCTGGACAGCGCCGAACCGATCACCATCGCGGTGTCGGAGAGCGCCGTCGAGGCGGCCCGGCGCATCCAGCACTACGACCTGGAGATCCTGCCGGTGGTCGGCGACCAGGGCGAGCTGCTCGGCGTGGTCACGGTCGACGACGTGATGGACCTGATCGAGGCCGAGTCCACCGAGGACTTCCACAAGCTGGGGTCGGTCGGGCTGCTGCCCCTGTCCCCGCAGGACGCCAGCCCGTTCCTGCTGTACCGCAAGCGCATCGGCTGGCTGCTCGGCCTGGTCGCATTCAACACCATCGGCGCGCTGATGATCTCCCGCTACGAGGACGTCATCGAGGCAGTGGTGGTGCTGGTGTTCTTCCTGCCGCTGCTGATCGCATCCGGCGGCAACGCCGGCGCCCAGAGTTCCACCCTGATGGTCCGCGCGATGGCCACCGGCGAGGTCACCACGCGCGACTGGCTCCGGCTGTGGGCGAAGGAGATGGGGGTGTCGGTCACCCTCGGGGTCAGCATGGGCATCGCCGTCTCGCTGGTCGGGCTGTGGCGCGGCGGCCCCGAGATCGCCCTGCTGGTCGCGCTGGCGATGACCGTCATCGTGACCGTCGCCAGCATCCTCGGCATGCTGCTGCCGGTGGTGCTGAACAAGCTGCGCCTGGACCCGGCCACGGCCAGCGTCCCGCTGGTCACCTCGCTCGCGGATATCGGCGGTATCCTGATCTACTTCACGCTGGCCGTGGCCCTGCTCGGCCTGGCCACGCCATAGGCAGCGCACATGAGTCCCGCCGACATCAAGGACATCGAACACCTCCCGCAGGCAGTCGAGGCCGCCCTCCGGGAAGACACGCCGGACGCCCTGGAGGCCCTGTGCGCCGCGCACGCCGCGCCGGACCTGTCGGATGCGCTGGAGGCCCTGACCAACGAACAGCTCGAGGCCTTCTTCCAGCGCCTGGATGTCGAATGCAGCGCGGACATCTACGCCCACCTGGAACCCGACCACCAGTCGCGCGTGCTGCATGCACTGGACGAGGACCACGCCAGCCGCCTGGTCGCGGCGCTGTCCTACGACGACGCCGCCTCGGTGATCGAGGGCCTCGGCGACGAACACGCCGAATCCCTGCTGGAGACCCTCCCGGAGGACAACCAGGAGGCGCTCGGGACCCTGCTCGCCTACCCCGAGGAGAGCGCCGGGCGCCTGATGACGCCCGAGTTCGCCAGCGTCCAGCCCGACTGGTCGGTCGCCGAGGCACTGGACCACCTGCGCGAACACAGCGAGCTGGCCGAGACCATCAACACCATCTTCGTGATCACCCCCGGCGGCGAACTGCTCGGCTGGGTGCGGCTCAAGGAGCTGCTGCTGTCACGCCCGACCACCAGCGTGCGCGAACGCATGCGCACCGACGTAGTCAGCATCGCCGCCGAGGAAGACCGCGAGGAGGCCGCCCACCGCATCAGCCACTACGACCTGGACGTCCTCCCGGTAGTCGACGACGACGGCCACCTGCTCGGCATCATCACTGTCGACGACGTGATGGACGTGCTGCGCGCCGAGACCACCGAGGACTTCCACCGCATGGCCGCGGTCGGCGACGTCGTGCTCTCCCTGCGCGACGCCAGCATGCAACTGCTGTACCGCAAGCGCATCGGCTGGCTGGTGATCCTGGTCGCCGTGAACATCCTCTCCGGCATGGCCATCGCCCACTTCGAGGCCGCCATCGAGACCGTGGTCGC
>JBNJFQ010000061.1:0-11016 GCA_051747025.1 Pseudomonadota bacterium | reverse complement strand
ACGCGCCATGCGCCGCTTCACCGCCCCCTAAGCCGCTGCGCGGCTATAGGCGGAGCACTGCGGCGCGGTTTGGTAGATCCCCTGCCGCACACGGTAGCGTTCCTGCGCGGAAAGCTTCTTGCTGCCCGGTTGGCGGGGGTCCTCTGCCAGTGAAGCGATGCGTTCCAGGATGCGGCGTACGTCCCTGTCGGGAACCCGTCGCAGATCCTTGGCGACGGACTTGCGGACCACAACCTCAAAGCTTGCCATGCTTCTTCAGGTCGTCGAGTAGCGCCTCGTAGGATATGGTCGACTCTTGAACGCGCTCCACGAACGCCTGCAAGTCCTCCTGGTCCTCGATCAGGTCTGGCGCACGGCACGATTGACCAGATCGGAGATCGAGCACTGGGTGGAGGCGGCCTTCAGACGCAGTGCCCGGTGCAGGTCCGGTTCGAAATATACGGTGGAACGCTTGTTCGGCTCGTTCATTGGAGCCTCCGCGATGGTGGATACAAGGGTCACTATAGCGCTGTGGCGTCATGACGCCACAGCGTCAGGGTGGAACCGGCATTAGGCCTGCGCCGCGGGGCGCGACCGGACCCAGTGGTACAGGGCCGGCAGCACGATCATGTTGAGCGCGGTGGAGCCGAGCAGGCCGCCGAGGATCACGATGGCCATCGGGGCCTGGATCTCGGTGCCGGTCTCGCCCAGACCCAGTGCCAGCGGGACGAGCGCCAGCGCGGCGGTGAGCGCGGTCATCAGGATCGGCGTCAGCCGTTCCAGCGCACCGCGTTCCACAGCCTCGTCCAGCGGCACGCCCTCGGCCGCCAGGCTCTGGTAACGGCTGATCAGCAGCAGCCCGTTGCGCACGGCGATGCCGAACAGGGTGATGAACCCGACCAGCGCCGCGATGGTCAGCACGCCGCCCATGGCGAACACGGCGATCACCCCGCCGATCAGCGCCAGCGGGATGTTGACCATCACCAGCAGTACCAGGGTCAGCGAGCGCAGGGCCAGCTGTAGCACCACCAGCATGGCGACCAGGACGCCGGCGGACACGATGGCGATGGTCCGGCTGGCTTGGGCCTCGGCCTTGAACTGGCCGCCCAGCTCCACGCGATAGCCCTCGGGTAGTGCCACCCGCTCGTCGATGATGGCGCGGACCTCGTTGGCCGCCCCGCGCAGGTCACGCCCTGCCACGTTGGCGCTGACCACCAGGCGGCGTTCGGCGTTTTCGCGGTTGACCTGGGCGGGGCCGCGTTCGATGCGCGATTCGGCCACGTCGCCCAGCCGGATGCGATGTCCGGTCGGCGTGCGTATCGGGATGTTGGCCAGGCGGTCCAGCTCGCGCCGTTCCGCGGGTAGTTGCACGACCAGGTCGAAACGCCGTTCCCCCTCGAAGACCTGGGCGACGCGCGCGCCGCGCCAGGCGGTCTCCAGCGTCTCCGCGGCGTCGGCCACGGTCAGGCCGTAGCGGGCGAGGGCGCTGCGGTCGGCATGCAGCCGGACCTGCGGCACTGCCGCGACGGGCTCGATCGACAGGTCGACCAGGCCGTCGATGCCCTCGAGGGTCCTCTCGACCTCGCCTGCCAGGCGCTGCAGTTCCCCCAGGCCCGGCCCGAAGATTTTCACCGACAGGTTCGCGCGCACGCCGGTCAGCATGTGGTCGATGCGATGCGAGATCGGCTGGCCGATGTTGAACTGGCCGGGGAACGCGGTCAGGCTCTCGCGCAGCTCCTCGAGAAACGCCTCCTTCCCGTGCGGCAGTGTGCCCAGACGGATGTCCAGTTCGCTCAGGTGGGGCGGCTGGGTGTGCTCCGCGTCCTCGGCCCGCCCGGTGCTGCGGGCCACGGAAAGCACTGCGTCGTGCTCCAGCAGCCAGCGTTCCACCTGGCTGGCCATCTCCGCCGAGGTCTCCAGGCCGGTGCCGGGCGGGGTGGCCATCTCGATGGTCAGGCTGCCTTCGTTGAAGTCGGGTAGGAAGGAGCGCCCCAGCAGCAGCGTGGCCGCCAGAGTGGCGATGGCGAGGGCCGCCGAGAGGATCACTACACTGCGGCGAAAACGCAAGGTGGCACGCAGCAGCGGGCGGTAGCCGCTCTGCAGGGCCGCGGCGACCGGTGGTTCGCGACCCGCGCTGCGCTCCGCCACCGCGGGCAGCAGCCAGCGGGCGAGCACGGGGGTCACGGTCAGGGCCACCATCAGCGAGGCCGCGATGGCGACCAGATAGGCCAGCCCCAGCGGCTGCAGCAGCCGACCTTCCACCCCACTCAGGAAGAACAGCGGGGCGAACGCCAGCATGATGATCACGGTGGAATAGACCACCGGGTAGCGCATCTCCGAGCAGGCCTGGCGCACGGTCTCGTCCAGGCTGGCCCGGTCGCGGTCACCGGTGTCTTCGCGCAGGCGGCGATAGATGTTCTCCACGAAAATGATGGCATCGTCGACCAGCGCGCCGATGGCGATGGTCATGCCGCCCAGGGTCATGGTGTTGATGGTGATGCCCAGCACGTGCAGCGCCAGCAGGGCGACGGTCAGCGACAGCGGGATGGCCAGCGCCGAGATCAGGGTGATCCGCACACTCAGCAGGAACACAAGCAGGATCAGTACCACGAAGATCGCACCGTCGCGCAGGGCCTTGCCCACGTTCGTCACCGCCGTCTGGATGAAGTCGGCCTGTCGGAACAGGTTGGGCTCGACGATGATGCCTTCGGGAAGGCCGGCCTCGAGCCGAGCGAGGGTCTCATTGATCGAATGGGTCAGTTCGACGGTATCGGCGTCCGGCTGCTTGGAGACGGCCAGGACCACGCCGGGCTGGCCGTTCACGCCGCCATCCCCGACCGGGATCGAGGGTCCCGTTGCCACCTCTGCGACATGCCGCACCAGGACCGGCATGCCGTCGCGCACCGCGACCACGGCCTGCTCGATCTCGTCCACACGCTCGGCGCGCCCGAGGAAGCGGATCAGGTAATCCTGACCGCCCGCGCCCAACCGGTCGCCGCCCGCATTGCGGCTGGCCTGCTCCAGTGCGTCGCGGATCTCCACCAGATTAAGGTCGAATGCCGCGAGACGCTCCGGGGAGACCTGCACCTGGTACTGGCGGACCTGGCCGCCCAGGGTGGTCACCTGGGCCACGCCGGGGATGGCCTCCAGCTGGCGGGCCACGACCCAGTCCGCGATTTCGCGGGCGCGCATGCCATCCTCGCGCGCGTCGTCACGCACGCCGACGAAGGCGATCTCCCCCATGATCGAGCTGATCGCTCCCAGCTGCGGGGCGGCGACGCCTTCGGGGAGTTGCGCCTGCGCGCGCCCCAGGCGCTCGCTGACGACCTGCCGGGCCTGGTAGGTCTCCTCGCCCCATTCGAACTCCACCCATACCAGCGAGAAGCCGGCCACGGACTGCGAGCGCACGCGGCGCACGCCGCTCGCGCCGCTGACCGCGGACTCGATCAGGTAGCTGACCTGTTGTTCCACCTCCTCGGCGGCCAGGCCGGGGGCCTCGGTCATGACCGTCACGGTGGGCGCGGTCAGGTCCGGGAATACGTCGATCGGGGCCTGGCTGGCCTGCCAGGCGCCCAGAAGCAGAAGGCCCAGGGCCCCGGCCATTACCAGCAGACGGTTGGCGAGGGACCATCGAATCAGTCGATCCAGCATGTCGGTATCCCCCTAGTGCGCGTGGCCGTGGCCGATGTCATCGGAATCGCGGCCCGCGAGCAGGACCGCATAGGCGCCCTGGACCACCACACGCTCGTCCGCCTCGACCCCGGCGAGGATCTCCACCCGGCCGGCGGAACGGATCCCGGTACGCACCGGTCGCCGCTCGAACGTCTCGCCCCCGGTCTGCACCATCACCACCTGCACGCCGTCGTCGTCGATCAGTGCCGCGGTCGGGAGCGTGATGCGGTGCCGCGACGGCCCGGCCGCCAGCGAGACGGTCAGCGGCAGGCCGGGCCGGTACCGAGGCCCGGACTCCGCCAGCGCAAAGGTGACCGGAAGCGTCTGCCCGGGGCCGTCGAAGGCGCCGCCTTCCCAGACCGGCTCGCCGCCCACGGCATGCCACTCGCGGCTGCCCGGGTGGCGTACGGCCGGATCGGCCAGCGAGGTGACCCGTTCCAGGTCCGCCGGGTAGAGATGTGCCACCAGCCACAGCGCCTCGCCATCGAGCACGCGGGCCAGCAGCTGGCCGGCCTGCACGACCTCTCCGGGGCTGACATCCAGGGATTCTACTCGGCCACCCGCCGGGGCCCGCAGGGCCAGGCTGCCGGAAACGGCGCTACCGTCGAGCCGTTCCTGGCGATCGCGGGCGTCGTTCAGTTCGGCCCGCGCGGTGTTGCGTTCGCGGCGGGCTTCCACCACCCGGCTGTCGGCGATCACGCCTTGGTCGGCGAGCGCCGTCAGACGCTCCAGATCCGCCTCGGCTGCCGTCAGGCGCTCCCGTGCGCGAACCCGATCCAGGGCCAGTCCGCTGGATGTGCCGCTGTCCGGCAGGACCGTCAGACGCATCAGGCTGTCGCCGGCATTCACCTGGCGGCCGGGTGTCGGCCAGTCGCCGTCGGCCGTGATGACGCCATCAGCGGGCGCGACCAGGCGAGTGCGCTTGCCGGGCACCTCGCGGACCGTTCCGGGGACCTCGATGCGTTCGGCGAACGGTTCATGCCGGGCCCGGGTGGTGGCGAAGCGCATGCGCCACTGGGTCTCCTTGAGGAAGGTGATCGAGTCGTCCGCGTCGTGCGCGTCGTGCGCGTGCTCCTCGTCGTCGTGGCCGTGATCGCGACCGTGATCGTCTTCGCCATGGGCATGCCCGTGGTCGTCGGCCGCGTGGTCATGGCCGTGTTCTTCGTCCCCGTGGTCGTGATCCCCGGGAACGTGTACCTGGCCAAGCGTGCTTTCGCGCATGCCGTCGGCATCCTCGTGGACGGCCGTCAGGTAATAGTGTCCCGGCGCGGGCAGGGTCAGGGGGACCGCGAAGATGCCTTTGCGGTCGAGGCCGGCCGTGGCCTCACTGAATACCTCTCCGTAACGGTTATGCATCTGCAGGGTCAGTTTCCCCGTGGTGACCGGCTGGAAGTCGTCCAGCCGGGTGGCATGGACCACAAAGGTCTCTGTTGCCCCCGGCGTCGAGGTACTGGCCTCCAGGAACCATTCCAGCTCCGCGTCCCAGTGGGTGATCTCGAGGTCGTCGGCCAGGGCAGGACCCGTAGCGAGGGCCGGGGCGAAGGCCAGGGACAGCAGGGTGGTGATGCGCGTGATCCGATGGGTGATCCGGTAGGCGATTTGGTCGGTCATTGGGTGTCCTCCGCGAGGCCGAGCCCCGCTGCGATGCGCAGTTCGCGCCACTCCGCCCAGATCTGGGCGAGTAGCTCGTGTTCCTGTTCGATCGCGTTGAAATGGGTGTTGTAGGCCTCGAGCAGCTCCAGCAGCGAGGCCTCGTCGGCCTCGTAGCCGCGGTAGGTCAGCTCGCGTACCCGCCGGGCGGGCGCCAGCGTCTCGCCGCGGTGGCGCTCGAGTTCGTCCAGCAGGTGCGCCAAGTGCACGGTGCCGACCTCGACCTGACGGGTCAGGTCGCGCTGCAGGGCCCGGAGCTCGGTCTGGCGGGTGTGGTGATCCGCCACCGATTCGCGTACGCGCCCCTGGTTGCGGTCCCACAGTGGCAGTTCCAGCTGCAGTCCGATGCCGGTCGAGGTGTCGCGGCGGCCGTCGATCACCTCGCGTTCCCGAAACAGCCGTATGCCGATATCCGGCCGCCCTTCGGCGCGGGTTCGGGCAATCTCCAGTTGCGCGGCCTGTTGCCGTTCGGACGCCGCGCGCAGGGCGGGGTGGCGGTCCACCACCGTCCCGGGCTCGGTCCGGGCGGGTCGCGGGGGCGGGGCGTCGAAGGCGGGGGCGGTACCCATCTCTGCCGGGCGCCGGTCGAGCCAGGCGGCCAGGGTGGCGCGGGCCTTGGTCCGTTCGCCCTCGGCGGCCTCCAGTTGACGCATGGCCTCGGAACGGAACAGGTCGATGCGCAGCCGCTCGCGTTCGGAGAGGTCGCCACGTTCCTGCCGCAGTCGGGCGATGCGCCCCAGGCGCTCGGCCTCGTCCAGGCGCTCGCGCGCCAGCTCGAGTCCCGCCTCCGCCTGCTGCCAGGCATGGAACGCGGCGCCGATCCGGCCTTCCAGTTCCAGGCGGTCGGCGTGGGTCTGTGCCTCGGTCGCGGCGAGACGGGCGGAGGCGGCATCACGCCGGTGTTCGGTCTGCCCCCACAGGGGGAGCGGCTGGGTTACGGCGATCCCGCTCAGCGAATAACCGCCGCGCCCGTCCTCCATTCCGAGCCGGTCGGAGGCCTCGGCCTCCAGTGTCGGGTTGGGCCAGCGCCCCGCCTGATCGCGTGCGCCGCGCTGCGCCTCAAAGCGGTGTTCGAAGGCCTCGGCCTCGGGGGCCACCGCGAGCCCGTGCGTTACGGCTCGCTCCAGGGTCCAGCGGTCCGTGTCCGCGTGCGCGGTGGACAGGCAAAGCAGTCCGATCAGTCCGGCGACCGACCAGGAAAAGACCGAATTCGGCATGGGAAGCACCCCCCCATTGATGACGTTCCAGGCTGCGCCCCGGAGGGCGTCAGCACGCTACGTTCGAATCAACGGGTCAGGCGGGCGGCCCGCGCAGCGGCGGCGCGAGCCAGGGAGGGGATGCGTAATGGGGCCAGGTGAAACCCGCGTAGCGGGGGGGCGCGCGCGCCGACGCCACGGACAGGTCGCTGGCCGTGGTGGGCAGGGTCGCGCCGGGCAGGTCGATACCGTTCACCGGCTTGCCGGTGGCCGGCGGCGTCAGATCGACCTCGGCCGCCTCGTCATGATGGTGTGCATGGTCGGCATCGTGTGCCGCGTGCGACCACGAGTCGTGCACGTCGTCCACATGCAGGTGCAGCCCTGTCCCCTGCAGCAGCGGCACGGCGGCCACCAGGCACAGGATCAGTAGGGCATGCAGCCATGGAACGCGGTGGGGAGTACACATCACGTGCGCAATCTACGCCGTGTGCCGGGTGCGGGCAAGCGCCCGGGTATGAATAGCCGCGCAAGCCGTACATCCGGGCTAGGTGGTGGCGAGGTGGTCGAGCAGGGCGCGATAGCCGCTGCGGTAATCCGGGTAGTGCAGTGGATAGCCACTGGCGTGCAGCCTGTTGTTGTGGCAGCGCTTGCCGCTGACCTTGCCGGGGGGCATCGGGGGCTCGCCGGGTGGGTCGAGTTCCAGCTGCTGTGCCAGCCAGGCCAGCAGCTCGTGGCGCAGGACCGGGGCATCGTCCACCCCCAAGTACAGTGGCTCCGGGGACTCCAGTCCGAACAGGTGTACCAGCAGGCCAACGCAGTCGTCGCGATGGATGCGGTTGGTCCAGGCGGGGGCGGTGTGCTGCCCGCGGATGCCCTCGCACACCTTGCGCAGGTGGTATTCGCGGCCCGGGCCGTAGATCCCGCCGAACCGCACGATGACCCCGGGGAACGGACTGCCGCTCAGCAGTTCCTCGGCCTCGCACAGGCGCCGTCCGGAGAATCGGGTCGGCTCGGTGGGGCTGGTCTCGTCCACCCAGTGGCCGTCGTCGGCCCCGTAGACCGAGGTGCTGGAGACGAGAATTATCCTGCGCGGGCGCTGCCCGTCGCGTTCCAGCGCCCCGAGGGTATTGCGCAGGCCGTCGACATAGGCGCGCCGATAGGCGGCATCGGTGAACTCCCCCGGGGTGGCGATGAAATACACCGTATCGAGATCCGCCGGTAGCGGCGGCAGGCCGTCCGGGATCCCGAAATCGCCCGCCAGCGGGCGGATTGGCGCGGGGATTTGTTCGGGGTGTCGGCGTAGGCCCCAGACCGTGTGCCCGGCCTCGGCGAGCTGTCGGCCGGTGGCCGTTCCCAGATCGCCGCAGCCCATGATCAGGATGTTGGCCATGGTGCCCTCCAGGTTGGCGGTCTCACGCTACCTTGTTCATGTCTCGAAGACCAGCCCGGGAACAGGGGGTAACGCGGTTGTGGGCGGGGTGCCCACGGGCGGGCTGCGCCGGGGATTTATTCGCGTGGCCGGGTCGGGCATGCTGAACCCGGGATCAGCGAGGGCATCGGATGGGGAAGCCGGCACACAACCAGGTACAGGACTGTGTCTGTGGGTCCGGGCGCAGGCGTGCGGACTGTTGCGGGCGCTGTCTGGATGACGGGCTCCCGGCCACGACCGCCGAGGCCTTGATGCGTTCACGCTATGTTGGATTCGTGGAGGGGCGCGAAGATTATCTGCTGGCGACCTGGCATTCGTCCACGCGGCCCGCTTCGGTATCACCGGACCCGGACCGTCGCTGGCTCGGGCTGGATGTTCGCGCAACCCGGGCGGGCGGGCCGAACGATGCGGAAGGCGAGGTGGAGTTCGTGGCCCGGGCACGGGTTCGTGGGCGCGGTGTGCGTCTGCACGAGCGCAGCCGCTTTGTGCGCGAGGACGGCCAATGGCGGTATCTGGACGGCGAGAACCCGCAAAGATGAGTTCGCTGGCGCGTGCCGATCCGGGGGCGGTGGTGAACGCCGAATTGCTGGGGCGCGTGCTGGCGGCGGTGCGCGCGGCCCCTGCGGGGCTCACCGAGCACCGCCTGATTTCCGAACTGCGCGACGCGGGGGTGGAGCCGTTCGCCGATGCCCGGTTGCAGGAGCCGCTGAGTCTGTTCCAGACGCATTTCCTGCTGTTCCACTGCCTCTATCGCCTGCGCGACGCGCTTGCCGTGGACGGCGAATGGTTGCGGATCCACTGCCTCGATATCGGCGTGGAAGCCGCGCGTGCAGCTTGTGCGACGCGCAGCGAGCTGGTGACGGGTGATCCGCTGCGCGCGTATTACCTGGATCTGAGCCGGCTGGAGTTCATGGATGCCGCGGCGGTGCAGGCGTTGCTCGATCGATTCTGGGCCGGGAAGGGGCATGACGAGCGGCGCGCCGAAGCCCTGGAGGTGCTGGGGCTGGCGGACCCGGTGGATGCGGATGCGATCCGCCAGCGCTACCGGCGTCTGGCGCAGCGCCATCATCCGGATCGCGGCGGAGACACCGGGACGCTGCAGCGGATCAATGCCGCCCGCTGGGTGTTGTTGTCCAATGGGTAGTCAGGTGTCGTTGTCGGACATGGTGGTGACGAAGGCCTGTTCCACGCTGAAGTTACCGACGCCCTTGTAGTTGGTCTGGGTCCAGCCATGCTCGAGGAGCCAGTCCGTCATCTCGCGGTTCATCGCCGGGTTGCCGCACAGCATTACGCGGTCCAGCTCGGGGTCGGCGGGCGGCAGGTCGAGGATCGAGAACAGCTCTCCGGAGCGGAACATGTCTGCGCCCCGCTGATTGTTGTCGTACGGCTGCTGCGCGATCGGGCAGGCGTAGTCGTGGTTTTCGCGGGTCACGGTGGGTACGTAGCGCAGGCGTTCGCTGATGCGCGACTCGATCTCGTCGCGATAGGCCAGTTCCTGCACGGTGCGTACGCTGTGCACCAGCACCGCCTTCTCGAAGTATTCGAACAGGGCATCGGAGCGGATCAGCGAGATGAACGGGGCAATCCCGGTCCCGGTGGCCAGCATGTACAGGGTGCGCCCCGGCTGCACGTGCTCGAAGGTGAGCGAACCGGTGGCCTTGGTGTTGATCCAGACCGAGTCGCCCGGTCCGGAATGCGCAAGACGGCTGGTCAGTGCCCCGTCTGGTACATGGATGCTGAGGAATTCCAGTTCCTCTGCCTCGGGTTCGGAGACAATCGAGTAGGCGCGCGGGATCAGTTTGCCCTCCGGACGCAGGCCCAGGGTCACGAACTGGCCATTCTTGAACTCGAAGCCTTCCGGCCGGGTGGTGGTGAAGGTGAAGGTCTTGTCCGACCAGCGGCGGGTCGAGGTGATGCGTTCTTCCGAATACGGCATGGGCACTCAGGATCCTGTGTGAACTGGTGACAAGCTAACAATTTGTCCGGATAGACGCGAAAGCGCCGAAAAATACCAAGGAATGTACTCGGGTAAAGCGCGCGCGTGTATCCGGGTGCGCTGCCGGTGTTCAGGTGCGGTCCGGATCGGGGGAAGTGGCCGGGGGCGGCGCGAGGTGCTCCTCCAAAGGGGTTGGCTGCGACAGGTAGAAGCCCTGCACGAAGTCGAGCCCGATCTCGCGCAGGCGTTCCATGGTCGCCTCGGACTCCACGCATTCGGCGATGGTGCGCAGCCCCAGCACGTGACCGACTCGGTGGATGGCGGTGACCATCGCGGAGTCCACCGCATCGTGGGTAATGTCACGCACGAAGCTGCCGTCGATCTTGATGAAGTCCACCGGCAGGTTTTTCAGATAGCCGAACGACGACAGGCCGCTGCCGACGTCGTCCAGCGAGAAGCGGCAGCCCATGTAGCGCAGGGTACGAATCAACCCCTGCGCGCGGTCATGGTGGCTGATCGCGGCGGTCTCGGTGATCTCGAAGATCACGCAGCGCGGCGGGATCGCGTACTGGTTCATGCGCTCGGTGATGTGCTCGAGCATGGATTCCTGCGCCAGTGACTGGCCGGAGAGATTGATCGCGATGGTCGGGTGACAGTCCCCCGCGTCGCGACCGGTCTCTGCGCGACGGCGGGCGAGCAGGGCGAAGGCGGCGTCGACTATGTACCGGTCGATATCCGGCATCAGGTGGTAGCGTTCTGCGGCGGGAATGAAGGTCCCCGGTGGGATCAGCTTGCTATCCTGGTCGCGCAGCCGGACCAGGACCTCCAGGTGCGCCAGGTCCCGGGAGGTCTTGCCCAGCGGATGGACTGCCTGGCCGTAGAGGGTGAAGCGCCGTTCCTCCAGCGCCTCGCGAATCCGGCCCACCCATTCCATCTCTCCGCGCCGCTGGCACAGGGCCTGATCGCTGGCCTGCCAGGTATGAACTACTCCCGCCAAGCCATTCAGGCTATGGCGTGAGTTTCGCGCTTCAACAGGCGTGCCGGATCATCCGAGAGATGATTCGGTCTTACCGCCCTCCACGCCTCGGCCGGTTCCCGACCGGACAACTGCTGCTCGGCCCAGGCCATCAAGACCCGTGCGGCGTTTTCATCCC
>JBNJFQ010000060.1:8358-11023 GCA_051747025.1 Pseudomonadota bacterium | reverse complement strand
TGCCGTCCTCGCCCTTGATGGTATCGGCGAACAGACCGGAACCCTCTTCGGCGTTGCCGTTGACGCTGCTGGCGATATTCAGGTCGGACACCTCGGCACTCGGGCCGATCTCGCCAAACAGCGGTTCGCCGCCGAGGCCGGAGATGGTCCTCTGTTCGCCATCCTCCGACTTCAGGGTGCCGGTGAACGGTTCTCCCGCATCGCCAATGGGCTTCCAGTCGTCCAGTTCGGCTACGTCGAGATCCTCGGTGATCACGAAGTGGCCACCCCGTTCCCCGTTCAGCAGGGTGAGATCCTCGGGCTGGCTTATGCGGTAGGGTGACGCCTCGGTACCGGAACCGGCCACCACGCGGGAGGTATCGACATTGGTCTCGTTGCCGTACAGGCCGCCATCCTGGCCGCCTTCGGTGATCTCACCGGTGACCAGGCCATCCGAGACGGTGGTATCGCTGACATCGCCGCCGATCCCGCCGACAACATCGTTACCCGAGACATCGCCGTTGACGAAGCCCTCGCTGATCTCGCTGTTGGTGATCCCGCCGCCAATGCCGCCGACTCGATCGCCGCCCTTCACCTCGGCATCCATGGTGGTCTTGTCGATGGCGGCGTAATCGATGGTGCCGGCCAGGCCACCGATGTCGTTGCTGTCCCCACCATCGATGCGACTGGCGTCATCGACGGAGACCTTGCTGATCTCGGCGAGATTGCCGTCCGTGCCCTCAATGGTATTGGCGAACAGGCCGGAGCCCTCGTCCGCGGCGTCGTTGACGCTCGAGGCGATGGTCAGGTCCGAGACCCTGGCGCCCGCGCCAATCCGGTCGAACACCGGCTCGCCATCGAGCCCATTGAGGGTAACCGGTTGTCCGTCCTCCGACTTCACATTGCCGGTGAAGGGTGTATCCGTACCGATGGGCTTCCAGCCATCGCCGACGGTAAGCTCGCTGTTCTCGCCGCCATCGACGACAAAGTGGGCGTCCGGATGGTCGTCCAGCCATGCGAGGTGATCGCCGTGGGTCACCCGATAAGGCGAATCCTCCGTGCCCTCGCCGGCCACCACGCCGGTGGTATCGACCCCCTCCTCGCGGCCATACAGGTCACCCACCTGGTCGTTGCCCGTCACATCCCCTTCGACCCGGCTGTTGTCGACCGTGCCACCCGTGGCATCGCCACCGATGCCACCGACCCGTTCGTCCCCCGAGATGTCCCCGGAGACGGTGCTGTCGCTGATATCGGCATCGTTGGTGGTGCCTCCGATGCCGCCGGTATCGTCCTTCCCGGAGACATCGCCGGTGACTTCGGCGTCGCTGACAGAGCAGCCATCGATACTGCCGCCCACACCGCCGGTCTTGTTGCCGCCGGACACACTGCCGTTGGAACGGATCGTCTCCAGGACGCAGTTGGCGTTTTCCGATCGGTTGATCTGGCCACCCACGCTGCCGACATTGCTGCCGCTGCCCTGGACCCCACCATTGACCGTGGTATCGGTCAGATCGGTGTCCTCGATGGAACCGCCCACGCCGCCGACGTAGTCGTTGCCCGAGGTGTCGCCGTTGATCTCGGTCTGGTCCAGCGTACCGTCGCGGATCTCGCCGGACACACCACCCACGTAGTTGCGCCCGTGGACATCGCCGTCGATGGTGGTGCCGGTCAGCTCGGCGTATTCCGTCGTGCCGGCCAGGCCGCCAATGTAGTCGTTCTCGCCGCCATCGATGCTGCTTTGGCTGTCGATGGTGACATCCTCGATACCGACCGGGTTGCCGTCCTCGCCCTTGATGCGGTTGGCCAGCAGACCGGACCCCTCTTCGGCTTCGTCATTGACGCTACCCTCGATGGTCACCCCCGACACCTGGGCACCCGGACCCAGTTCGTCGAACACGGGCCGTCCATCGAGCCCGGTAATGCTGGTGGCCGACGCGCTGTCGGCCGATTTCAGGCCGCCGCTAAAGGGCTCGTCCGCACTGCCGATGGGCTGCCAGTCGACGCCAGCCAGATCGATGTCGTCGGTCAGCTCATATTGGGCATTCGGTTCGTTCTGCATCCAGGCCAGTTCTTCCGGCGTGGTGATCTCGTAGGGTGCCCCCTCACTCCCATCGCCGACGGTGGGCGCTTCCCTCTCCACGACCGCCAGGGTACCGGTACCCGCCGCGCGAATGGCGGTACTCGCCTCCCCCGAGCGGCCACCGAATTCGACCAGGTACCCCTGGAGCTCGGTACCCGCCTCGTTCTTGAAGTCATTCCACTTCCCCGGGGTGCCGTCCCAGTTCGTGCCGGCGAAATGCTCTCCGCCGTCGTTATTGGGTTCGTCGCTGCTTTCGTCCCAGCTTGCAAACTCGCCGTCGAAGGCCTCGCCGCTATCACCCGGACCCTGCCAGAACTGCGTGCAGGACTCCGGGCCGGTGACCCAGTACCACTGGCCCTCCGCCGGGGAATCGCCGCTGTCCTGGGCGGAGTGGCGCGACTCGGCACAACCCGTGTTGATGGCGTCGCGGTCATCGGAGGCGCCGATCCAGATGTTGGCGCCCGTGGTGTTCTCGGCGGCGAAGTCGTTTTCCTGCCGACTCGTCAGGGTGGCCAGATACCCTGTCATGCCGAACAGTGTCTTGCCTTCGGCCTCGTCGCGAGCGTCCTCCCAGAGGATGTTGGTGGAATCGTAAACCTTGTAGTA
>JBNJFQ010000060.1:0-8258 GCA_051747025.1 Pseudomonadota bacterium | reverse complement strand
GTGCTCGAATCGCCGGGGAGCCCGCCGAATTCCACCAGGAAGTCATTGGCACTGGTGTTGTCAGACCTGAAGTCGTTCCACTGCCCTCTGTCACCACCAAAGTTCGTGCCCGCGTAGTGTTCGGTACCACTGTGGTCGTTATTGGGCTCGCCATTGGACCATCGGACGAAGCGCCCCGCCACGCCGCTGCCCTGGCCCTCGCCGGCCCAGAACTGGGTGCAGGCCTCGGGGCCGGTAACCCAGTACCAGCGCCCCTCGGCGTACTGCGGATGGCTGGCCCGATAGCCATCGTCTGAGCTGACGCCGAATGTACCTTGTTGATCGTAGAGGGTGCTGTCACATACCGCATTGATAACGGCGTAATCATCGCTGGCCCCGACCCAGATGTCGGCCCCCTGGATGTTGTTGGCGGTGAAGTCGTTCTCTTCGCGACTGGTGATGGTGGCCAGATACCCCGTCATGCCGAAGAGGGTTTCGTTCTTGGCCGCCGTTCTGGCGTCCTGCCAGTCGGTCGCGGTGCCGCCGTCCATCACCTTGTAGTAGTGGCCGTTATCCGGGTTGTAGAAGGTGTCCGTTTCCGCCTCGGTGACCTCGACGTTCAGATCGGACTCCACCGCCTCCAGCGGCGCATTCCACTCCAGATGGCCGGCCAGGGCGGCCTCGACCTCCGCCCGGGTCCCGCGGAAACCGATGCTCTGGGCCTTTTCGAAGCTGTCGTAACCGACCTCGAGAGAGAGGCCGGTGGTATCGGTGATGGTCAGGGTCCCGGCATTGTCATCCAGGCGGACGAAGGCGATCAGCTCGCTGGCGCCATCAAAACCATCGACATTCACCGGCACCTGAACCGCCTGCGGCTCGGTCACCTGCGGGATCTCGTCGATGCGAACCGAGGCACCGTTATCGGTCTCATCGGCGGTGGAGTAGCGGATCACCACGATCCCGGAGCCGCCGGCGCCGCCGAGCGTGGCCCCGCTGGCATTGGTGACGCCGATCCCGCCGCCACCACCGCCGGTGAAGGGTCGCCCGGGTTCCGCGTTATCGCCCTGCTCGGAATCGCCCCTGCCGTCACCACCGCCGCCGCGACCACCCAGGCCCCCATCGGGAGAGGTATCCTGACCATCGGTCGCACCG
This sequence comes from Pseudomonadota bacterium, assembly GCA_051747025.1. Taxonomy (GTDB): domain Bacteria; phylum Pseudomonadota; class Gammaproteobacteria; order Ectothiorhodospirales; family Ectothiorhodospiraceae; genus Thioalkalivibrio. Next base: position 7,127 of record JBNJFQ010000060.1, on the reverse strand, counting down.
GCGCCACCGCCACCAGCATACCATTGGGCATTCCCGGTTATGGTGGAGACCAGGCCTGGACCCCCATCACCGCCGCCGCCGTAGCTCTTCGTGACAAACCCGGGCTCGCCGGCGCCGCCGGCACCGCCGCCACCGCCACCGGCCGCCTTACCGCTGGTGGTGCTGGTGGTCACCCGACCACCGGCGAAGCCGAGCCCTCGGACGCCATCACCACCGACGTAATCACCCGAACGACCACCGCCACCACCACCGGAACCACCGGCACTGCCATCACTGGATACGGCCCCGCCGCCGCCACCACCGCTGGCGATCAATTCGCCCAGCCGTGAATCCTGGCCGCTCTCGCCCTGGCGGTCACCGGCCGTCACCGAGCCCCCGGCGCCCACTTCCAGAGCGAGCCCTTCGCCCGGTTCGACCTCCATGCGCCCCCGGCGGAAGGCGCCGGCACCACCACCGCCGGTGCCCTTGGCGGTGGCGGAACCACTGTCGGGAGCGCTTCCCCCGGCACCGCCACCGCCTACCACCAGGTACTCCACCTCGGTGACGTTATCCGGCACGGTGAATTCGTGCGCGCCAGTGCCACGGTAGATGTGCACCGTGTCGTCACCAATCGTTCGTTTTTCGTAGTCGGGCTCGTCGGGGAGGGTGTAACGCACCACCACGATGCCGGAGCCGCCCGAGCCGCCGTTGTTGCCATCGGGATTCCACCAACTGACGGTGCCACCGCCACCACCACCGCCGCCGCCGGTATTGGCCGACGCGCTCTGCCCGCGCCAGCCGTTATCCCAGTGCCCCCCCTTGCCACCGCCGCCGGTACCACCATCACTTCGAGTACCGCTGTCGTGGTTACCGCCACCGCCGCCGCCAGCGTAGGCGCGTTCACGCCCCGTGATCGTGGAGGTTTTGCCGGCGCCGCCATCGCCACCCGCACTCCCCGACTCACTCTTGCCAGCCTCGGCGGCACCACCGCCGCCGCTCGAGCCGGGGCCCAGATCGAATTCACTGCCGCCGCCCTCGTTACCCTCACCACTTGTACCGCTACCGCCGCCACTCCAGCGAGAGCCGCCGCCACCGGAACCACCGTCACGGCCAGCATGGCCTGTGTAAATCTCTCCGCGGGCACCACCGCCGCCACCGTTGGAACGAACGAGGTCATCTCCGGCCGCATCCTGAATCCAGCTATCACCCCCATCGCTTCCGAAGTCCGCGCTCTCACCGCCACGCCCCCCGGCGCCTCCACTACCAACCCCGACCGAATAGGTCGTACTATCGTCAACGTTCGCGCTCCCTTCGCGGAGGCCACCGGCACCGCCGCCACCGCCGCCGGCCGAACTGCCACCGCCACCGCCACCGCCACCGCCGACGACGAGGTATTCGACCTCGGCCACCTCGGCCGGGACTTCGAAGGAGCCATCGCCCGTAAAGATGTGCACCCGCTCGACGGACCCGTCGTCGTTGACGAGGGTGAAGGTCTCTTCATCGGCCCAGGCTGCGCCCATGCCCAGCAGAGCAATCCCCCCCAGCACCAGGGACGAACGCCGCAGGGCAAGGCCCAGCTTGTGAAGTGCGGTCATCGAGCAATGGCGGGAGATAGGCATGTTGGACGACTCTCTTGAGGCTCTGGTGCTTCGGCAGATCTGGTGGCAACGCCGTCCGCAGGTACGGCTGGTGATCATGCTAGCAATGGAACTCGCTGATTCCGCGGCTCAATGTGTTTCAAAATATTGCAGGCGAGGGGAATACCGGCGCTTTCGGGGCGAATGCAGCGAACGCACGCGCTCGACCGCACGCCCGGAACAAGGCATTTTGGTGAAGATTTCCGGGGTGTTTGCGCCGGGGTGGCCCCGTCCGCGAACCCGGCAGCCTCCGGAGGTACCCCGCGGACAACCCAGCAAGGATTCACAGTCAGGGAGGCGGGATGACGGGCAGGGCCGGGCAACGGCGGCGCACACGGATGACCGGCAGAACCGCGGCCGGTGTACCACTGGCCTTCGGCATTATCGCCCTGGCCTTTCTTGCCTTTGTCGGCTGGCTGGCCCATGCGGATCTGCAGAAGGACCGGCAGGCGGCCTGGGAACAGGTGACGATGGGCGCGATCGCACTGGAGGAGCACGCCACCCGGGTATTCGGCGAGACCGAGCTGCTGCTGGAGACCCTGGCGGCAACCTGCACGGGCGAACCGGACGCTACCGAGTCGAACGTGCTCCGGGCGCGGGCCGACAATGCGATGAGCAGTCTCCCTCAACTCGGGTTTGTGGGCGTGTACGGGGCCCAGGGCGAGACCGTCCTGGAACCTGCACATGTACCAGCCGCCGGCGCCTATCTGGATGGTTTTGCACCCGAGCATTTCGCAGCGTCCCGCACCGGATCACACCGCGGACACGTGGGCCTGCCCTTCCTGGTGGAACCGGACGGGACACAACTCATCCCCTTCAGTATCCATGTCGCCGAACATGCCGATGCACCCTGCGCAGTCGCGATCGCCGGGATCCGCGCGTCCTACTTCGAGCGCTTCTTCCGTTCGTTTCTCGGGGACAAGGAAGGTATCGCGCTGTTGCGGCGGGAGCCGGCGGGAATCCTGGTGCGGGTGCCCGAGCCCCCGGACCCGCTGATCCGCACCGCCGGCAGCCCGGAGCCGGGGCGCTTCGGTATCGAGGAGGTCAGCTCGCCGGTGGACGGGAAAGTACGGCTTGCAAGCTACCGCAAGTCCGAGCAGTACCCGATCGTGATGCGCTTCGCACTGACCGAACAGGCGATTATCGAACAGTGGCTGGAGCGCACCTTGCGAGCCAGTCTCCCGGGGTTGGGGGTACTGGCCATGTTGCTGGGGGCCACCTTGTGGATCACGCGGCTGGTCCGGCAGGCCCACCAGCGCGAGCAGGCGCTGGTTCAGGCAAACCGCAACCTCGACACGGCCCGCCAGCAAGCGGACGCCGCGAGTCGGGCGAAGGGCCGCTTCCTGGCCAACATGAGCCACGAAGTCCGTACACCCCTGAATACCGTGGTGGGTGCGAGCGAGCTGCTGCGTGACGCCAGCCTGGATGACCGGCAACGCGGGCATGTCACCCGGCTGAGCGCGGCAGCACGCTCCCTGCTGGCGCTGATCGACACCCTGCTTGACGTTTCGCGCGCGGAATCCGACCACCTCGAACTGGCGCACGCCGCGTTCGACCTGCCGTCCCTGCTGCAGGAAGTGGCCGATCTCGCCACAGCATCGGCCAGCGCCCAAGGTCTGGAGTTCCGGCTGACGCTGGACGAACGTCTGCCGAGGATAGTGATCGGCGACGCCGCCCGCCTGCGCCAGATCCTGATCAACCTGACGACCAACGCCATCAAGTTCACCGATGCCGGAAGGGTATCGCTGGATGCGCGCCTGGAGGCGGAAGGCGACGCGCAGGTCACGATCGGACTGACGGTGCGTGATACCGGGATCGGGATGGCGCCGGACCAGACCACAGGCATCTTCGAGGCATTTTCCCAGGCCGGCCCGGATACCGGCGGCAAACGCCACGGAGCCGGGCTTGGCCTGACCATCAGTCAGCACCTTGCGCGGGCCATGGGCAGCCGGATCGCCGTACAAAGCGTACCGGACCAGGGTTCGGAGTTCTCCCTGAGCCTGACCCTCCCGCGCGGGGATGGCTCCCGCTTGCCGGAAGCGCTGGTCGAGGTGGACGCCGGGACACTGGCCGGTGTCCACATCCTGCTGGTGGATGACGATCTGCTGGGAAGAAGCATCGAGAAGGACCTGCTGGAAGCCGCCGGGGCCACAGTGCGGGAGGCAACCACCGGCGCGGAGGCCGTTGCGCTGTGCGAATCCGGCGTGCGTATCGATGTGCTGGTCATGGACGTGCGCACCCCCGAGATGGATGGCCTGGAGGCTACGCGCACGATACGCAAGAGGCAGGGCGCACGGCTGCCGATCATCGGTCTCTCGGCCGAGGCCACCGAGACCGGCTCGGCGCCGGCACGCGCAGCCGGAATGGACGAATACCTGAGCAAACCGGTCGATATACGGCGGCTCGTAGCCGCGATCCTGCATCATACCGGGAAGCGCATGGAGGGCCATCAATGACCGGCACGCCGGACCAGGAGACCACCCCTGCAGAACCCGCATTGCTCGACCCTGAACGTGTCGCCGTCATCCGCGAGTTGTACGGGACGCAACGTCGCGCACAACTGTTCGAGTTGTTCCGGAAACAGGCGAACGAAGGCAGAGAAGCGATCCGCCAGGGTCTGGATGCCGGCGACCGGGCAACCATTGCCCGGGCCGCCCACCGGCTGGCGAGCAGCGCTGCCAGCTTCGCCTGTCGGGCATTGCACGCCGAGGCGGTCCGCCTGGCCCGGGCGGACGCCCCCGACAACCAGGACGACCTCGAGCAGGCGTGGCGCGAACTCGAGGCTTGCCATGCCGCGTCGGTCGACGCCCTGCAACGCGAGCTCGAGCTGGACTCGCCCCGTCTGCCCTGAGCAGAACACGGTACATCATGCCCGGACCGACCAGCCCCTCGCCCCGCGTCACCGCCACCGTCCTCCTGGTGGAGGATGACCTGCTGGCGCAGGCGATGTACCGCGACATCCTGACCGACTCGGGATACGACGTGAAGGCCGTGAGCACGGCGGCGGATATGCGCGAGGAAACTCGCAAGCGGCCGTTCGACCTGATGATCGTCGATATGGGGTTGCCGGACGGGCATGGCCTGCGGGCCGCGGAAACACTCGCCCGGGCCGGCACTCCGGTGATCGGTATTACCGTCGATCCCAGCGTCGAGGTCCGGGTCGAGGCGCTGGAGCGGGTCGCCATCGATTTTCTGGTAAAGCCGGTGGATGAACGCGAACTGCTGGTACGGGTACGCAATGCGCTGCGCGCGCCGCCTGCCCGGAGGACCCGCACCATCCGATTCCACGGCCTGACCTACCACCCGCACAGCGGGGAGCTCGAAACCCTGGACGGGCAGACGATCCCGCTGAGCACCGGGGACCAGGAACTGCTCTATACCCTGGTGATGAACAACGGGCGGGCGGTGAGCCGGGAATGGCTGGCTACGGAGCTGCTGGGGCGCAGCCGAGACTCGGACCAGCGCATCATTGATGTACGAATCAGCCGCCTGCGCAAGAAACTGGGGCCCGCCGGAAAGCGGCTGATCCGCACCGTTCGGCATTTCGGATACCAGCTGGATGCGGAGATCGAGGCGCCATAGAAGCAGGAGGCGTTCCGGGTGCAGTCACGTGCGGACTGACTCAGCGGGTCAGGCGGGGGTCGGAGCGACGGGTTCGAAACTGATCAGGCGGTCCAGGCGCCACCACTGGCGGCGGCCGGTGGCGTCGCGCAGGATGAGGTACTCGGCGCCGCGGCGGGTACGCAGATCGAGCGGACGCACGATAGCGATGCGGTCCATGTCGCCGCGCCGCCAGTGGGTGCGCAGGGTCTGGCCGCGCAGGATCGCGAGCTCCAGCTCGGAGTAGCGTTCGCAGGCGATCGGGGTATAGGGCGGCGCGGGGTTCATTCGCCCTCCCGGCGGACATCGATGCGCGGGAGATCGTCTTCGCCGTCGCCCAGGCGTCGGAACACGATCGGCGAGCAGCACACCGCGCAGTCCTCGACCCATTCGGGGTCGCCGGAGACCATCTCCACGGTGACCTCGCCTGGCTCGCCGCACCACGGGCAGGCAAATCCGACAAATTCGACGGGACGCATCATCGACCCTCCTCCGGGCGGGCTGGCAAAGCCTCGCTTCCGGCCCGGGTAATCGGCGTGGCGGTGGTGTCCTGCGAAACCCCTTCCGGCAGAAAACGCTCCAGCACGTCGTTGAGAAACGCGAGCCCCTGCGGTGTTGCCTGCAGGCGTTCCGGATCCGCCACCAGCAGCCCCTGCGCACGCAGCTCGGACAGCGCCGGCTCCAGTACCGTCCGCGGCAGGCCACAGCGTGCCTCGAAGCTCGCGCTGGCCGCTCCCTCGACCAGGCGCAGGGCGTTGAGCAGGAACTCGAACGGGAGTTCCTCCGCCGCCACCGGCTGGTCGCGGTGCGCCTGTGGCCGCGCCAGATACTCCTCCGGCTGGCGCGGCTTGACCCGGCGCAGGATGCGGCCGCTGTGCGCCTGCGTCAGCTTGCCGTGGGCGCCGGCACCGATCCCCAGGTAGTCGCCGAATGTCCAGTAGTTCCGGTTGTGCCGACACTCCCGCCCCGCGCGTGCATGGGCCGATACCTCGTATCGAGTATAGCCAGCCTGCGCCAGAAGCAACTGTCCCTGCGCAAATAATTCCTCGATCAGTGTGTCGTCCGGCAACGACGGCGGGCGCACCGCGAACAGGGTGTTGGGCTCCAGGGTGAGCTGGTACCAGGAGATGTGCGTGGGGTCCTGTTCGACCGCCGCGCGCAGGTCCGTCAGCCCGGCCTTCAGCGACTGCTCCGGGAGACCGAACATCAGGTCCAGATTGATGTCGTCGAAACCGGCGGCGCGCGCGTGCTCCACCGCGCTGTGCGCCTCGTCGGCGCCATGGATGCGCCCGAGGCGCCGCAGCATCGTGTCATCGAAGCTCTGGATGCCCAGCGACAGGCGGTTGACCCCCGCCTCGCGATAGCCGCAAAAGTAGGCGCGGTCCGCCGTTCCGGGGTTGGCCTCAAGCGTGATCTCGGTATCCGGACGCAGCGGCAGCCGTGCACGCAGACCCGAGAGCAGTTCGTGCAGGGCCTCGGGCGGGAACAGGCTTGGGGTGCCGCCGCCGATGAACACGCTCTCCAGACGCCGGCCCCAGACATCCGGGAGCTGCGCCTCCAGGTCGCGCAGCAGCGCATCCACGTAGTCCGCGAACGGCGCCGGGCCGCGCGGCTCGTGCGAGTTGAAATCGCAGTACGGGCACTTGCGCACGCACCAGGGCAGATGCACGTACAGTGCCAGTGGGGGCGGATTGATCGGTGCGGGACTCATGTGCGGAGCATAGGCGCGGCGCCGGGTGGAGTCGAAAGGACCCTGTCCCGCTGCCGTTGCGTTTTGCCCCCCCGGTCATTGCGAGGCCCCGCAGGGGCCGTGGCAACCTCCGGACGCAACCCCCGACGTCCGCCCCGGCCAGCGCCGGGGCCGCCCATGGAGATCGCCACGTCGCTGCGCTCCTCGCGATGACGGTGCTT
>JBNJFQ010000059.1:0-11654 GCA_051747025.1 Pseudomonadota bacterium | reverse complement strand
GCCCCCTAAGCCGCTGCGCGGCTATAGGCGGAGCACTGCGGCGCGGTTTGGTAGCCCGAACCCATCGACGAGACGGCGTGATGCGCAAGGGACACCGGCCGCCGCAGGACTACCGCGGACGCTGCACCCGCGACGCGGATGCCGAACGCGAACTCGATGACTACCGCGCGATCAAGGAGCGCGAGCGGGCAGGCCACCCGGGTGCCGTAGCGGCGGACGACGGCGAGCAGGACACCCACGGCCGGCGGCACGTCCCCGGCTTCAACGAGCAGGAAGCCATGCTGCGCCAGATGTGCAGGGGAAACGCCGAGCGCGACACCCGGGCCGCGCGCCCGCGCCCGCCTGCCCGAGTCTCAGTTGTCGCCCGGGCGCCAGACCCCGGAGGCCTCTTGCGGCGGGGGCGCGGCCTGACGCCGGCCTTCGACATCGGTGAACACCGACTCGGTAAACTGCGCGAGCTGACGCAGGTATTCCTTGCGCTCGTCGGCCGGTTCCGGCATCTGCGCCACCAGGAATCCGGTGATCGCACTCAGGTACTGCACCGCCACGATCGGCTCCTGGGCCTTGGGGTCGGTCTCCACAAGGGTGTCCTGGATCTTCTGGATCAGCTCGCCGGACAACTGCAGGGTATCGTCACTCATCGTTCATTCTCCCGGATCGAATATCGGCCCCAGGCTACGGGATGCGGAGCCGGAGGCCCAAGTGGACGCACGCCGGACGGGCCCTTGACCGTGCGGCGAACGTGGATCATTACCCTTCCTTGCCGCGCGGCCGGGGGCAGGGGCTCGCGTGGCGAAGCATGCGGGTGTGCACCGGCCCGCGGCCTCCGCTTCAGCGGCCGGAACCGGTCCGCTCGTGAGCGTCGACGCCGGCCTCCGGGGCATCGTCGTCCATATCGTAGTCCTCGTGCACGCGATCGGGCGGAACCTGCCACGGCTCGGTCGGCGCAATACTGTGCTCCCCGGGACGCGGCGCCCAGCGCTCGGTCTCGAGCCCGCGCACCAGACCCACGATCATCAGGAACATCACCATGGAGAACGGCAGCGCGGCCAGGATCACCGCGCTTTGCAGTACCTCCAGCCCCCCCGCCCACAACAGCACTGCGGTGATCAGCCCGATCAGCGCACCCCAGATCACCAGGTGCACGCGGCGATGTTCGGTAGACCCGTGTGCCAGCAGGGTATTGATGACCACGATCCCGGCGTTGGCGGAGGTCAGCAGATAGGTCGCGATCAGGATGGCGATCAGAATCGCACCGGCCTGACCGATGATCCAGGGCTCCAGGGTCTCCATGGTCGCGAAGGTCGCCAGGGTAATGTCCTCGGCGACCCGCGCGGCGATCCCGGCACCCCCCTCGACCTCCGCGTGCAACGCGGTACCGCCGAGCAGTGCGAGCCAGAAAAAGGTGATCACGGTCGGCACCAGCAGTACACCCATCACGAACTCGCGGAAGGTGCGTCCGCGCGAAATCCGCGCGATGAACAGCCCGACAAACGGCGCCCAGGCCAGCCACCAGCCCCAGTAGAACACCGTCCAGTCGGCATGCCAGTCATCCGGCTGGTGCGCATGGGTGTAGAGCGACAGGGCCAGCAGGTTCTGCAGGTAGGCACCGGACGACTGCACCACCAGTGCCAGCAGGTACTGGGTCGGGCCCCAGATCAGCAACAGTGCCAGCAGCGCCACACTGAGCCACAAGTTGGCCTGACTGACCCGCTGCACCCCGGCCTGCACCCCGCTGACCACCGAGACAATAGCGATCACGGACAGCAACGCCACCAGCATCTGCTGGCCCAGCGCGCCCCCGGCAATCCCGAGGGTATGATCAAGACCGGTGCTCAACTGCTGGATACCCAGGCCCAGGGTCGTGGCAATCCCGAATACCGTAGCCAGGATTGCCAGCAGGTCCACCAGATCGCCCGGCCAGCCGTGGATATATTTCCCGATCAGGGGGTGCAGCGCGGAACGCAGCGCCAGCGGCTGCCCCTTGCGAAAACCGAAATAGGCCAGCATCAGCGCCAGCAGGGCAAACACACCCCAGGCGTTGAGCCCCCAGTGGAAATAGGTCAGGACCATGGACATGTCGGCCGCCGCGGCCGGTCCGCCATTCTCCAGCAGGAACGGGTTGCCACCGTAGTGACTCAGAGGCTCGGCGACCGCCCAGAACAGCAGCCCCACGCCCATGCCCGCAGCGAACAACATCGACAGCCAGGACACCGTGGTGAACTCCGGGACCTCGTCGTCGCTGCCCAGGCGGACATCTTTGTAGCGCCCGACACCCAGCCAGACCACCAGGGTGAGGAAAAAGGCCATCGCGATCACGTAGTACCACTCCAGCATCGGGCTCAGGAAGGTGCGCGCGCCGGACACCGCCCAGTCCACCTGTTCGGTGCGGTAGATCGCCACCAGCGCGATCGCCAGGATCAGCGCCAGCGCGATCGGGGCCACTCGCGGGTTCAGGCCCTTGAACGGGCCGCGTGTTGCCACGTGGTACATGCTGTCTCCGGGCTCAGGAAGTTGCGCCATCCGCGGCGGCCGGTCCGCCCGTTCCCGCCTCGCGGATGATGGTGTGGACCCACCCCAGCTTGTGGATCGCAGCCGGGGTCAGGGTAAACGGGTAGATATGGGCATGCCCCATGCTCCGGTTCAGGCTGTTCAGGGCATTGGTCAACGGCAGCCAGTGCGCCAGGAGGGTGTCGATGGAGTCCGCCCGATACGGTTGAAAGCCGGGATCGCCGGAAAGGGGCGCGCGCAGTGCCACCCCGCCCACGCACGGGGCCACCTCCAGGCCGTAGGCGCGGGCGGTGTCCAGGGTATCCACGATGTGCAGGTAATGGGCCCAGGTCTCGGCCCAGTCCTCCCACGGATGCGCACTGGCATACGGACTGACAAACCGGGTCTGCCAGTCGGCCGGCGGGCCCTCGCGATAGTGCTGCCTCAGGGCCGCCTCGTAATCGCGCCGTTCGTCGCCGAACAGCTCGCGGAATCCAGCATGCCGGGGGCCGTCACGTACCAGGCGCTCCCAGTAGTAATGTCCCGATTCGTGGCGGAAATGTCCGAGGATGGTACGGTAGGGCTCCGCCATCGCCTCGCGCATCCGCTCGCGCACGGCCGGATCGGCCTCTGCGATGTTCAGTGTGATCAGGCCGCGCGAATGGCCGGTGATCACCGCCTGGCCCTCGTGGAAATCCGGATGCGAATCGGCCAGAAAATCGAAGGCCAGCCCGTTCGCGTCCGACTTGCGCGGGACCACCGGCAGCCCCAGACGCAACAGGCCATAGATCAGCCGCCGCTTCTCCGATTCCAGCCGTTCCCACAAGCGTGGATTGCCGGGCACACTGAGGTCCGGGATGGTCCGGTTCAGGCGACAGGCACGACAGAAGGGCTCGGGGTCCTCCTCCGGCACCATCCAGTTGCAGATCGCGTCCACGGCGTAATGGCGACACTGGCGATAGCGCCTGCCGTCGCCACCGCCCGCGACCAGCCACCAACCACCCGGTATCGTGCGCCCGGATGCATCGACGGCGGCACCCGCCGGCTCCAGTGCAGACACCACAAGGCGATCCGGAAGAAACCCCAGCCGGTGCCCGCAACGGGTGCATTCGATGTTGTCGAAATGGACTGCGAGACCGCAGGCCTCGCACTCGAACAGCTGCATACCCCTTCCCCCGGAAACCGGCCATGGTCCCAAGCCTACCCGCTCGCCGAGCCTGCCGCTCGCAACCTGCTGCGTGTCAGTCGATCGCGGGATCCATCGCCAGCAGTGACTCCAGCCAGGCCAGGGCATCCGGATGCCGCAGGATCCCGGCATGGCTGGCCTCCACGCCGAACACGCTGGCCGCTGCCGATTGTGCGCGCACCGGCAGCATGCTGGACAGCCTTACCAGCCCGTCGCTGGCGACGCGTGCGCGCCCCGCATCGCTCTGATAGGCAAACACCAGGTGGAACTCGGCGGCCGCAGGTCCGCTATCGGGCGCGAACAGGCCATCCAGGAAGTCGCTGCCGGTGGCGATGTCCCGCCAGACCGGCAACACCAGGGGCGAGGTCTGCACGCCGTGCAGGGCCCCGTCGCTGCCCTGCCAGGGGGTGGCCAGGGTGATCAGCTGGGTGACTTGTGCAGTGGCACCGTGCGCTTCGCGCTCCTGCAAAAAGGCCTGCGCGACCAGACCGCCCATGCTGTGAGCCACGACCCGCAACGAACGTACCCCATGGCGCACCTCCAGCTCCTCCATCACCTGCGCCAGATAGCTGGCCGAGGCCTGCAGGGGCAAACCGGATGGCGCGAAATAGAGCCACGCCTGGAAACGCTCCCGATCCAGCCGCTCGATCAACGCGTCGAACACCCGTGGCGAACCATTAATGCCGTGGATCAGCAGTACCGGCTCGCGCTGCGGGTCTTACGGTTCGAGGAAATACACCCCGGCATGCCCGGCGCGCAGAAAATCCAGCGGGCGCCACAGGCTGTCCCGCGCGACCTCGGGGGCAAACCGCGGATCATCCAGGCCGGTCACCTCGCCAAAGGTGGTCAGCTGCCCGAGACTTACAACCGGCAGGGGGACGTTCGCGAGTGCCGGGAGTTCCCGGGAGGGCGACAGGGTCAGCGGGTGGAGAGAGCGGTCGTCCTTGCGGATCACGATCTCGATTGGCGTATGCCGCTCCCCCTCTGCACACTCGATCGGGTCGCCGCCATCCACGTGGTGCACCGGCTCGCCCGCGCGGCAGGACAGATCCGCGTCGGTGTCGCGAAAGGCCAGCACGCTGTAGCGCCCCGGGGCCAGCGCAAAGAACCACTCCCCGCGGACTCCGGTCAGCACATGGTCAACCGGCATCGGGAGCTCGCCTTCCGGGCCAGTCTCACGTACCGCCGCGACGACATACGGCCCCTTGGTGGCCTCGCCCGCGCTGCGGACCGTCCCGGCGATCACGCAGGCGCTTTCCATCTGCGTGATCTGCTGGTGGGCATCGAACAGCACGCAGCCACCGGGCAGCACCACCAGCAGCAACAGACCGCCGCCCCGTATCATCCCTCGAATCCGCATTTCTCCGTTCTGCTCGCTGTGCCTACCGGCTCTGCGACATCCCTGCGCCCGGAGGCGCACCCCGGGAGACACCGATCTAGAGGCATGTCCACCAGCCGGGTCCTGCAGGCTTCTGCGCGAACGTTCGGATTGGTCTGCGTCTCCTATCCGCCGCGCGGTATCCGCAGAACCTGCCCGGCGTAGATGCGGTCGTCGCGTACGTTGTTGGCCGAACGCAGGTCGGTCAGCGACAGGCTGTAGCGGTCGGCGATCCCGGACAGCGTCTCGCCCGGACGAATGATGTGCTGGTCCGGCTGCCCGTCCGCAATCAGGGTACCCGGCCGTGCATGGGTGGAGAAATACGAACGCAGCCCGGTCAGCATCGCATCCGACAGCGAATTCTGGAAGCTGGCACTGCGTAGCTTGCGCTCCTCGGAGGGGTTGGAGATGAACGCCGCCTCCACCAGGATCGACGGGACGTCCGGCGAGCGCAGTACCGCGAAATTAGCGCGCTCGACATCCGTCTTGCGTACCTTGCCCACCCGGTGCAGCTCCGAAATCATGCGCTCGGCCAGCGTGTTGCTGGCCTCCAGGCTGCCGCTCTGGGCAAGGTCCAGCAGGACATTGGTCAGCGAGTCGTCCTTGCCATTGATCGGAACCCCGCCCAGGCGCAGGTCGGCCTGGTTCTCGCGCTGCGCCAGAAAACGTGCCGCCTCACTGGACGCCCCGCGCTCGGAGAGCATGTATACCGACGAGCCCTGCACGTTACGATTGGCGAAGGCATCCGCATGGATGGACACAAACGCATCCGCATCCGCCTTGCGCGCACGTTTGATCCGCTCGCGCAGGGGCAGAAAGTAGTCACCGGAGCGGATCAGCACCGCGCGCATGCCGCGCTCGTTGTTCACGCGCTCCGCCAGACGCCGGGCAATCTGCAGAACCACGTCCTTCTCGCGTGTGCCGTTGGGGCCGAGCGCGCCCGGGTCATGACCGCCGTGACCGGGGTCGATTGCGACCACCACATCGCGCAGATCCTCCTGCGAACGGTCGCGCTGCGGCACCGGCTCGTCGCGGCGCGCCGCGGCCTGTCCGCCGCCCCCTGCACGGGTCAGATCCAGTACCAGCCGATGCGGTGCACCCTGCGCGGGCATCAACGCGAAGCTGCGCGGCTCCACCGGGTGCCGCAGGTCGAACACCACCCGCAGGTCCGAGCCATTGCGTGGCGCATGCCGTACCGCGCGGACTGCCGCGCGCGGATGCCCGCTCAGCTGCAGCTCCTGCAGGGCGCGCGCATCCTTCAGATCCACCACCAGGCGTTCCGGGGACTGCAGGGAAAACAGGGAATAGTCGGGCTCGCCATCCAGATCGAAGACCAGACGCGTGGTTGCGCCATCCACCGACATGCGTACCCGTTGCACACCGCTGCCGGCCAGTGCCAGAACGGGCACCCCGGACAGGCCCAGGGCGGTCAGCGCATGCAGTAACCGGCGGCGTCGCAAATCCGGTCTGTCTCGATGGCCCACAGCGAATCCCTTTGTAATCAGGGGGTCTGACACCATTGTGGACGTTTTTTCTGGAAAAGCAACTCGAGTTTTCCCCGAATATAAGCCAGATAAGGCACATTTTGCGTGTCGAGTTGCAACTCCGGGCTGCTCGGGGCACTCATCCGGGATCCGCCAGCGCCGTGTGCGCGGGCTCGGCGTACGCCCCCCCCAGCCACAACTCGCGCCCCTGCAACGGTTCCGTACGATGCGCCAGATGCACGACCAGATCGGGTGCCGGCAGCCAGCCATAGCCCCGCTCCGGCCACTCCACCAGCCACAGAGCGCCGTCCCCGAATGCCTCGCGTACGCCGAGATATTCCAGTTCCTCGGGATCGCCCAGCCGGTACAGGTCAAAGTGCAGGACCACCCGCCCGTCGAATTCGTACGGCTCAACCAGGGTATAGGTCGGGCTGCGTACGTTGCCCTGGTGACCCAGGGCCCGCAGCAGGCCGCGCACCCAGGTCGTCTTGCCCGCGCCCAGGTCGCCCTCCAGGTACACGATCCGCAGGTCGTCGAGTCGCGCCATGGCGGCACCGGCGACTTCCGTCGCACCCTCGTCGGGCAGCACGATCGGGGCGGCCGACGCAGTCACGATGCATCCTCCCCTGCCGCCGCAGGCAAGGCGGCGACCAGATCGCCCGCGATCATCCCGCGCTCCCCCCCGATGACCGCACACGCCCGGCGCGCTGCCGCGCAGTGCCAGGCCGCCCCGGCTCCGGCAGCGGCCGCCGGTGCCAGCCCCTGAGCGCACAGCGCGGCGATGATCCCGCTCAGCACATCGCCACTCCCGGCGGTGGCCATGCCCGGATGGCCGTCCGTCACGCACAGCAGCGCCTCCTCCGGGACGGAAGCGACCAGCGTTCCCGCCCCCTTGAGCAGCGCAACCCCGCCGAATCGCGCCGCCAGGGCACGCACGCTGGCGGGCCGATCAGCCTCGACCTCGGTCACCGTCTGCTGCAGCAACCGCCCGGCCTCGCCAGGATGCGGGGTCAGTATCCAGTCGCGGCGCTGCCGGGGGGCCTGTGCCAGCAGGTTGAGGGCGTCCGCATCCACCACCAGCGCAGCGGCCGCATCCGCCACCGCCGGCCACAACGCGCGGCCCCAGGCCTCCTGACCCAGACCGGGTCCGACCACCACCGCATCGGCGGCCTGCAGCAACGGCAGCAATCCGGCCACCGATTCGACCCCGTGGACCATCAGCTCCGGCTGGTCGAGATTGGCCCAGGCCGCATGCTGCGGATGGGTAGCCAGCGTGACCCGACCGGCCCCGGCTCGCAGCGCGGCCGCGCCCGCCAGGCGCGCCGCCCCGGAGGTTCCGGGTGCCCCGCCAACCACCAGCACATGCCCGAAATCGCCCTTGTGGGCGGCCGCGCGCCGGGGCGGCAGCCACGCCGGCCAGCCCGACGGGCCGAGGCGCCTCGCCACCGGTCGCACGCCTGCCGCAATACGCTCCGGCAGGCCCAGGTCCGCGACCCGGACGGTCCCCGCACAATCCACCCCGGCCCCGGTACGCAGACCCAGCTTGTCGGCGATCATGGTCAGGGTCCGGGTCGCGCGTACTGCAGCCCCGGTCAGGCACCCGCTGTCGACATCCACCCCGGACGGCACATCCGCCGCCAATACCGGTTGCCCGGCTGCGTTCAGGCGTTCGATCACCTCGCCGTAGACATCGGTCAGCGGGCGCGCCAGTCCGATCCCGAACAGACAGTCCACCCAGATCTGCGCTCGATCCGGGTCGAATGCCTCCAGCGGCTCGAGCACCCCGCCCTCGTCCTGCCAGCGCTGGCGCGCGCGCTTGCCATCGGATTCCGGACGGGCCCGCGACGGACCGGCGTGCAGCACCACGCTGTAGCCGGCCTCGCGCGCCAAGCGCGCGAGCACGAACCCGTCGCCGCCATTGTTGCCCGGCCCGCATACAATCCCGATCCGCCGCTGCTGCGGCCACTGTGCGCGAACCTCCGCCAGCAGCGCAGCCCCGGCGCGTTCCATCAGCGCGCCCGCAGCGATCTCCGGCAACGCCTGTCCGGCGGCGTCTAGGGCCCGCATGCCCGCGCTGTCGTAAAGCGGACTGGTCAGACGGCGGGTGATGGCGTCATGCTTCACACGGAGACCTCCTGCAATGGAAACCGGAATCGTGCCTGAGCCCCTCGCCCCACGCCAATGCGGCGATCTCGCCGAGCGGATCCGCGCCTGGGGGCGGGAGCTGGGCTTTCAGGCGCTGCGCATCGCCCCGGCCGAGGTGCCGGAGGCAGACCGCCGGCACCTCGACGCCTGGCTGGCCCGGGGCTCCCACGGCGACATGGACTGGATGGCCGAACGCGCCTCGCTGCGCCGCGATCCTGGCGCCCTGATGCCCGGGGTGCAGCGTATCATCAGCGTACGCATGGATTACTTTCCGCCGGTCACGTACACCCCGGCGAGCCAGCTCGCGCGTCCCGCACGTGCCTATATCTCCCGCTACGCCCTGGGGCGCGACTACCACAAGCTGTTGCGCAAGCGCCTGACCACTCTCGCGCGCCGCATCGAGGCGGAGGTCGGGCCGTTCGGATATCGCGCCTTCACCGACAGCGCCCCGATCCTGGAAAAGGCGCTGGCCGCACGCGCCGGGCTGGGCTGGATCGGCAAGAGCACCAACCTGCTGGCCCGCGCCAGCGGCTCCTGGTTCTTTCTTGGCGAACTGTTCACCGACCTCCCGCTGCCCGCGGACGGGCCGGTCCCGGGGCATTGCGGTGAGTGCACCGCCTGCCTCGACATCTGTCCCACCAGGGCCTTTCGCGGACCCTACGACCTGGATGCCCGGCGCTGCATCTCGTATCTGACCATCGAACGCAAGGGTGCGATCCCCGAGGACCTGCGCCCCCTGATCGGCAATCGCATCTACGGCTGCGACGACTGTCAGCTCGTCTGCCCGTGGAACCGCTTCGCGGAGATCAGCGCGGAACCCGATTTCATCGCCCGCCACGGCCTCGATTCCGCCAGCCTGGTGGAGTTGTTCGCGTGGGACGAGCCCACCTTCCTGGCGCGTACCGAGGGCATGGCGATCCGGCGCATCGGGCATGTGCGCTGGCTGCGCAACCTTGCGGTCGCCCTGGGCAACGGCCCCGCCACCCGCGAGGCGCAGGACGCGCTGGCCGCACGCGCCGGGCATCCATCGGCGCTGGTGCGCGAACACATCGCCTGGGCTCGCGCGAGGCTGGCTGCGCGCGCCCGGGGAGACATCCCCGCGCCGCATCCGGAACCGGGCGACCGCCTGATCCACACCCCGGCGCCGGGTTGCGGGCACGACAGTCACAGGTGACACTGACCCGCATACATGCAGGCACATGCCAATACTCCGGGGGGTCACTTTCGCCACCTCGACGCGCGATGGAAGATGGCCCAACGCCAATGCCCGAGCAGCCGGATGCCAGCCGCTACCAGCGGATTTTCGAACAGGCCCCCGAGGCCCACCTGGTCCTCAGCCGCGACGGCCGGATCATCGCGGCCAACCGGGCGGCCTGCGAGCTGCTCGGCTACACCTGCGAGGAACTGACCGGCGGCATTCACGTTACCGACCTCGACCTGCAGCTAACCCAGGATGACGTGGACCGTGCGCATTCCGAGCCGGAGACCCGTCTGCCCGCCCGTTTCGAGAGCCTCTACCGCCGACGCGATGGCAGCGAATTCCCGGCGAAAGTGCATATCAACGCCATCCGCACCGATGGCGAGATCGAGGTCTTCACCACGGTGCGGGACATTACCCGCCAGCGCCAGGCGGAGAAGGCCCTGAAGGCCCTGGAAACCCGACTGACGGCCACCGTCCGGCATGCCCCGCTGATCCTGTTTGCACTGGACGCCCGGGGACGTTTCACCCTGTCCGAGGGCGCCGGGCTGCAGGCCCTGGACCTTCAGCCCGGCGAGGTGGTCGGGCGCGACATACGAGAACTCTACGCCGACCACCCGGACACCATCGCGGCCGCCGAACGCGCACTGGCCGGTGAGGCGTTCCAGTTCGAAGACAGGGTGGGCGGCACCCATCTCAATGTATCGTGGATCCCGCTCGAGGACCCGGACGGGGCCGCGACGGAGTCCTCGGGATCGCCTGGGACATTACCTCGCTGCGCGCCGCCGAAGCCGCCACCGCCGCCGAGCGCGACTGCCTGCTGACCACCCTGCAATCGATCAGCGACGCGGTCCTGACCGCCAACACCCACGGACGCCTGACCTACCTCAACCCGGCCGCCCGGGAACTGCTGGGCGTGGACGCCGTGAGCGCTGGCGGGGCGCGGGTCGACGAGCTGCTGGAACTGGAGGACACCCGAACCGGCACCGCCATCCACGGCCTGGTGCAGCAGTGCCTGGATTCGGGCCATCGGGTGGAATCGGCGGAGCGCATCCTGCACCGCGCGGATGGGGGCACACGTGTGGTGCACCTGCAGGTGTCGCCATTGCGGCGACCGGATCACAGCATCGATGGCGTTGTACTCGTGCTGCGCGACCACACCGAGCTGTGGCAGATGACCCAGCAGCTCAACCACCAGGCGACCCACGATGAACTGACCGGCCTGTGCAACCGGCGCGAGTTCGAACGCCGGCTGGAAGAGGCCCTGCGCACCCTGGGCGACCACCAGACCCCGCATGCACTGTTCTACATGGATCTCGACCAGTTCAAGATTATCAACGACACCTGTGGCCACCAGGCTGGAGACGAGCTGCTGCGCGAACTCGCCGCGCACCTGCCGGGGCACATCCGCGACAGCGACACCCTGGCGCGCCTGGGGGGCGACGAATTCGGCCTGCTGCTGTGCCACTGCCCGCTCGAACGCGCCGAGGGGATCGCCCACAAGATGCTGGAAACGGTCAGCGCCCTGCGCTTCGACTGGGAAGGCCGGCGCTTCGACGTCGGCATCAGCATCGGCGTGGTCCCGGTATTCAGCCGCGAACAAAGCCTCCCCCGAGATCCTCAGCCAGGCCGACTCCGCCTGCTACGCCGCCAAGGAGGAGGGGCGCAACCGGATCTACCAGACTGCGTCGCAGTGCTCCGCCTATAGCCGCGCAGCGGCTTAGGGGGTGGTGAAGCGGCGCATGGCGCGCAGCGCCATCACTCCGGCGCCTC
>JBNJFQ010000058.1:9507-11841 GCA_051747025.1 Pseudomonadota bacterium | reverse complement strand
CCGGGGCCGCCCCCGGAGATCGCCACGTCGCTGCGCTCCTCGCGATGACGGTGCTTCTCCCGGCCCCCGTCATTGCGAGGCCCCGCAGGGGCCGCGGCAACCTCCGGACGCAACCCCCGGCGCTCGTCCGGGCCGGCGCCGGGGCTGTGCGGGTTCAGTGGCGCGTGGAGCCTTCGGCGGCGCCGGGAACGAACGTGCCGTTCTGGCTGGGCGGGGCGCGACGTCCGTGCGAGGCGTGGTGGAACAGCAGGTGCCACTGCCCGTCCAGCCGGCGCCAGGTCTGGCTGATCAGAATGGTGCCGGTGGGCGCCACGTCACCGGGGCGGGTGATCGCCTCCTCGATCATCAGGCTGATCACTTCCGTTGTCTCGTGGCGCCCGACCAGGCGCGGCTCGATGCCGATATTCAGTTCGCGCGCGAACACCAGCAGCCAGCTCTCCATGACCTCGGCGGTACCGCGGTGGGCGCGCGGGCTTCCGGGATGCACACATACGACGTCGGGACGATCGGCCCACAGGTCCATCATCTGTTCGATGTCGGCTGCGCGGAAGGCCCGGTAGTAGGCCTGCATGCAGTCCTCGGCCGGACTGGCCATCAGTGCATGCCTCCGGTGTCCCATTCCGGCGCGGGGTCCGGGTCGGGGCTGGTGTGGTGCAGCACCATGCGCCAGCCGTCGCCGGTTTGGCGATAGGCATTGGTGGCGAGCATCACGCCCCGGCGCTCGCCATTCACGTAGAGGTTCTCGTGCAGGACATGGACCACCAGGTCGCCCCCGCGGATGGCCGTCACTGCGGTGCGGTGCACGACCACGCCGCGCATGTTCGGCAGGATATCCTCCCAGCTTTCCATGATTACGTCGGTGCCCTGCAGGCGCTCTCCACCCGGGTGGATGCAGACGCATTCCGCGCTGTCCGCCCAGGCCTCGCGCATGGCGTCGATGTCGCCGTTCTCGAAGGCGCTGTAGAAGGCCGCTTCCGCGGAATCGGGGGACGGGAATGTGGCCATGCGCTGTCACCTCGGTCGGGCAGGGGCGGGATCGGCGTATTGTGGCAACTCGGTCGCGGGTTGACGAATTCCGTGACCCGCCCCGGCGAAACGCGCCAGAATACGGCGCCCGCGCCTAGGAGCCTGTCGGATTTGAGCGATCGTCGCGATCGTCG
This sequence comes from Pseudomonadota bacterium, assembly GCA_051747025.1. Taxonomy (GTDB): domain Bacteria; phylum Pseudomonadota; class Gammaproteobacteria; order Ectothiorhodospirales; family Ectothiorhodospiraceae; genus Thioalkalivibrio. The sequence continues at coordinate 10,681 of JBNJFQ010000058.1, read as the reverse complement.
CGAGCGTGGCGGGAGAGCCAGACCATTTTTTCGGTCTCTCGAGGCGCATAGTGGGAACTATGTAACGAGAGAGAGCGGAAAAAGGGGCCGCTCTCCTGCCTACGCGCAGCAGATCAGTCCCAAATCCGACAGGCTCCTTGGACACGTTGATCAGTGTTTCCCCAGGAGTCTGTATGGCCCGAATCCTTGCGACCGGCATCGCCACCCTCGATCACACCCTGGATGTGACCGACTATCCCGCCGAGGACAGCGAGGTGCGCGCCCTCGCCAGCAGTACACAGCCTGGGGGCAACGCCACCAATACCGCGGCGCTGCTGGCGCAATGCGGCCACCGGGTGGAGCTGGCCGCGGCGATCGCGGAAGGGGCCGCCGGAGACGAGCTCCTGGCACGCCTGCAGGCCCGGGGCATCGGAACCAGCCCCTGCGTGCGCCGGCCGGGTGCCACGCCGACTTCGCATATCCTGCGCTCGCGTGCGACCGGTACCCGCACCATCGTGCACCATCGCGATCTCCCCGAGCTTGTCCCGGCCGATCTGGCGCCGGTCGCCTGGGCCGAATACGACTGGCTCCACTTCGAGGGCCGCAACCCCGAGGCGCTGAGCACCATCCTGCAGCGCGTGCGCGCCGAGGTTGTGGACCAGCCGGTATCGCTGGAACTGGAAAAGCCGCGCGCCGGACTCGAGGCCTGCGTCGAACTTGCGGATGTGCTGATGCTGTCGCGCGACTGGGTGGCGAGCGTTGCCGGCTCGCCGGAGGCCGCGTTGCGCCAGATGGCGGAGCAACTTCCGGACCGGGTGATCAGCGTGACCGCCGGATCGGCCGGGGCGTGGATCGCGCACCGCGGCGCATTGCACCACCGCCCGTCCACCCCGGGGCTGCACGTGGTCGACAGCGTTGGCGCTGGTGACAGCTTCAATGCTGGCCTGATCCATGCCCTGGCCTCCGGCGAGCCCCCCGAGCAGGCGCTGGAGGCCGCGGTGACCCTGGCCGAGCGCAAGTTACAGCAGCGGGGGTTCGAGGGGCTGTCCACGGAGATCGCCACGTCGCTGCGCTCCTCGCGATGACGGGGGCTGCACTCCTCGCGATGACGGAGGTAGTGTAAAGCGGCTGGCCTATTGCGTTTCCTGGTCGAGGCCGAGTTTCTTGAGGCGATAGCGCAGTTGCCGGAAGCTGA
>JBNJFQ010000058.1:0-9407 GCA_051747025.1 Pseudomonadota bacterium | reverse complement strand
CTCCTCGCGATGACGGAGGTAGTGTAAAGCGGCTGGCCTATTGCGTTTCCTGGTCGAGGCCGAGTTTCTTGAGGCGATAGCGCAGTTGCCGGAAGCTGAGGCCGAGCAGCCGCGCGGCCGCGGTACGATTGCCGCCGGTCCGTTGCAGGGCAGTGGCGATCGCCTGGCGTTCCTGGTCGGCCAGTTGCGCGTCGAGCGCGACGTCGCGGCTGCCGGATGGGCTGTGGCCACCGGTATCTGCACTGGCCCCGATGTCCGCTTCATCGGCCGGATCCATTGCTTTGGCGCTTGCCCGGTTGGCGGGAAGATCGATGGTATCGGCGTGGATGCGTGGCCCGTCGCTGAGGGTGGCGGCGCGTTCCAGGATGTTTTCCAGCTCGCGCACGTTGCCGGGGAACGTGTGGCCGCGCAGGGCCTCCAGGGCATCCGGTGCCAGCTCCGGGGGAGCGATGCCCCATTGTTCGCCGATCTCCCGCAGGATATGGGCGCTGAGCAGCGGGATGTCCTCGCGCCGTTCGCGCAGCGGGGGTACACGCAGTTCGATCACGTTCAGGCGGTAGTACAGGTCCTGGCGAAAGCGGCCTTCCTGCAGGGCCCGGTCGAGATCGTGGTGGGTGGCGGACAGGATGCGCACGTCCACCGGGAGCTCCTCGGTGCCGCCGACCGGCTTGATCGCGCGCTCCTGGATCGCGCGCAGCAGCTTGACCTGCATCGGCAGCGGCAGGTCCGCGACCTCGTCCAGGAACAGGGTGCCGCCCTCCGCGGCCTGGAACAGTCCGGCGCGGTCATGGGTGGCGCCGGTGAACGCCCCCTTGCGGTGTCCAAAGAACTCGCTCTCCATCAACTCCGCGGGGATCGCCCCGCAGTTGACGGGGACGAACGCACGCCCGGAACGGGGGCCCAGGCGGTGGATCTCGCGCGCCACCAGTTCCTTGCCGGAGCCGGATTCGCCGGAGATGAACACCGGCGCCTGACTGCGCGCCAGCTTGTGGATGGTGCCACGCAGGCGCTGCATTGCTTCGGATTGCCCGAGCAGCGGACTGCCGTCGTCTGCGCGGACAGGGTCGGTCCCGGCGCGGCTTTCCGAGGCCCCGGGGTCCGGCGTCAGGCGCAGGGCGGTGTCGATCAGTTCGCGCAACTGCTTGAGGTCGACCGGCTTGCTGACAAAGTCGAACGCCCCGAGCTTCAGCGCCTGGACCGCGGTGTCGACACTGCCGTGGGCGGTGATGACCGCGACCGGCAGGCAGGGGTGGTGCTGCTGGATATGCCGGACCAGGTCGAGACCATCGCCGTCCGGCAGGCGCATGTCGGTCAGGCACAGGTCGAAATCCTGTTGTGCCAGTTGCTCGCGGGCCGGTTCCAGCGCCATGGTAGTGGTGGTCTCGAGCCCCATGCGGGACAGTGTGATCTCGAGCAGTTCGCAGATGTCGGGTTCGTCGTCGACGACCAGTACGTGGCGGATGCTCATGCGCGCGATTCCAGGCCCGGATGGGTGGTGTCCATGGGGGCGAACAGGATGCGGAAGCAGCCCCCGGTCGGTGTTCGCTGGTATTCCAGTGCGGCCCCGTTGTTTTCGCACAGCAGGCGCGAGATGTACAGGCCAAGTCCGGACCCGCCGCTGCGTCCGGACACGAACGGTTCGAACAGATCCTGTTCGCGTTCCGGACTGATGCCCGGACCGGCATCCAGCACGTCCAGGCTGACCACCCGCGCGACCTGGCCAGCCCCGCCGCGCAGCACGATCGGCGGGCTGCCCGGCTGGTCGTGGCCACCGTGAATGCGCGCATTGGTGCACAGATTCCACAGCACCTGGCTCAATTGCGAGGGATCGAACAGGACCTCGGAGTCGTGCGGTTCCACCTTGGCATGCAGCGCGACACGCGGGATCTGGAGTGCACCGCAGAACTCGTCGGCGAACCGGTCCAGGAACTCCTGCAGGTTCAGCCGCTCGCGCTGGCCGGCGTCGCGGCGCGACAGGCTCAGCACGTTCGAGATCAGGTCGTTCACCCGTTTGCTCTGGTTGTTGATGATGGTCAGCAGGCGTTGATCGTGCTTGTTCAGTTGCGGCGATTCTGCGAGTAGCTGAGCGCTGTGGCTGATCGCGCCCAGCGGGTTGCGGATCTCGTGGGCAATGCTCGCGGTCAGCCGCCCCAGCGCCTGCAGCTTGGTGGCCTGGGCCTGGCGCTGCAATTCGGCCGCGTCCTCCAGGATCAGCAGGGTGCCCTGATCGCCCTGCCGCCCGAGCGGCGCGAGCCGAATCTGCAGCGCCGCCTGATCACGGTCGCCGGATAGTTCCTCGGTCGCCGGGCCGCGGTCGGATTGCCGCCAGTCGTGCACCACCCGCGCCAGGCGCGGCGAAATCGACGACAGGTGGCGACCAGGCCGGGGCGGCAGCAGTCGGCGGGCGGCCTCGTTGATGGAGCGGACATAGCCGTTTGGGTCTACCGCGACCACCCCGGCGCTCATGCGCGCAATGATGTGCGCGTTGAGTTCCGCCAGGTTTGCCAGGTCGACCTCCTGGCGCTCCACCTGAGCCTGGGTCTCGCCGGCGCGCCGGCTCAGGTGCTGCGACAGCAGCGCCGCGGCGAACAGGGTCGCACCGAGCAGGCCGGCCTGAGTGATCGTGCCGGCACCCTGACCCCGGATCAGGATGGCAAGTGCCTCCGACACCAGCAGCGCCAGTGTGGCCAGCGCCGCCAAGAGCAGGTTCAGACGCCCGCCGGACAGTAGCGCGGCGGCGACCATGGAGGGGATCAGCAGCAGACCGATCCCGGTAGACACTCCGCCTGCTACCACGACCAGGGCCACGAGCCCCACTGTGTCCCCGAAACCTCCCAGCAGGCCGAGGCGATGCAGACTGGTCAGGTTGGGGTCGCGGGTGCAGCGCCAGGCAAACGCGGCCGCGAACAAGGCGAACACCAGATAGCCCCCGGCGAGGGCGGGGTACAGTTCGGGCGCGGCAGGTTGTAGCCCGACCGGGGTCTCCGGGAACAGGCCCAGGCCCAGCAGCACGGTCGAGACGAACACCCGGTACAGGGCAAACAGCCAGGCCGAGCGGCGGGTATCCGCGTCGATGGGCATGGCTGATCAGTCGGTATCGGGGTCGCTGTCGTTGCCGGAGCGCGGCCGCAGCCGGTCGACCTCGGCGTGCTGGCGCGAGCAGTACAGGCGGTCGCCATCGCGGCAGGCCTCGGCCTCGGGTACATGGACCCCACAGAACGCACAGCGGATCACTGATCCGCTTTCCTTCAGGCGTTCCGGTTGTGCATCGCGCCGTACCTTGTGGCGGGTGCTGGTAGAACGCACCAGGGTGCGCACCGCCAGGAAGACGGCGACGATGGCGACAATCAGCAAAAGTACCCGCATCCCGGGATTCTAGCAGCCTCTCCGGCCCGGGTCTTTACGGGACCTTCGCCGTCCTGCCGTGCCTGCGGTGGTGGGCCCTGGTTCGTCCTTTGGTGTTTACGTGCCTACGGTCCGCATACTGCCGTGCGCTGACTCGCCAGCGCGCCCCGAGGTACTTTCTTGCTTGCCCAGGAAAGCACCCAAAGAAGGGCACCCGACTATGCGCCCGGGAACCTTGCGGAGGGCGCGTCAGGCCGGCGGCGCCCGCGAAAGTCCTCGGAGCGAGGGAAGCGCCGGCCCGCGTAGCCGGCCGGGGTCGTGACAGTCGGGTGTGTTTCTTGGTTACTTCTTTGCACAAGCAAAGAAGCCCGTTTCTGATTAACAACGGGCGCGGCGCGCTCGCGAGTGAGCGCCAGGCAGGTCGTCGGGCCGAAGGCACCGTAAACACTAAAGCCAAATCCAGGTCCAGCCATAACAGGGCAGGGCACCAGGTTGAAGGCACCGTAAACACCGGAGCCAGGTCCAGGTCCAACCATGACCGAGCAGGGCGCGAGGTCGGAGTCACGTAAACGCCAGCGTCGGATCCAGGGCAGGCCAGCATCGGCACAAGCGGCGCCCCAGTTGTCGGGACCCGAGCGCGCCGCTATCCTCCTCGCCCATGAATCTCCACGAATTTCAGGCCAAGGCACGCTTCCGCGATGCCGGCATCCCCGTTCCCGATGGCCGGGTCATTACATCGCCGGCCGAACTCCCCGCTGCGTGGAAGGCCATGGGTGCCGAGCACGTGCTGGTCAAGGCCCAGGTCCACTCGGGTGGTCGCGGCAAGGCCGGTGGCGTGGTGATGACGGATTCCGTCGATGTGGCGCGCGAGGCGGCGGGAAAGCTGTTGGGCTCGCGCCTGGTGACCGGCCAGAGCGGGCCCGAGGGGCTGCCGGTGGACCAGTTGCTGCTGGAGCCGGCAGCGGATATCGGCAGCGAGTTCTACTTCGCGATGCTGGTGGATCGCTCGCGCGAGTGCCTGGCGCTGGTGGTCTCCGCCGAGGGCGGCATGGATATCGAGACCCTGGCGGCGCAGCGCCCGGAGGCCGTGGTGACCCTGCCGATCCATCCGGCCACCGGCGTGATGCCCTTTCATGGCCGCCGGGTCGCTGCCACCCTTGGACTCGCCGGCGACGCGGCGAAGGCGATGGCCCAGCTGGTGACCAATGCCCACGCCCTGTTCCAGCAGCTCGATGCCCAGCTCCTCGAGATCAACCCGCTGGTGCTGACCGGGGACGACCGGCTGCTGGCGATCGATGCCAAGCTGACCATCGACGATTCCGCGGCCTACCGCCAGAAGGCGCTGTTCGCGGAGCGCGATGCGCGCCAACGTGACCCGGCCGAGGAACAGGCGCACGAGCACGACCTCAACTACATCCGCCTGGAAGGTTCGATCGGCTGCATGGTCAACGGTGCCGGCCTGGCGATGGCGACCATGGACCTGATCCAGCACCACGGCGGTTCGCCGGCCAACTTCCTCGATGTCGGTGGTGGCACGACGGTGGAACGGGTGACCGCAGCGTTCAAGCTGATCCTGTCGGATGCCTCGGTGAAGGCGGTACTGGTGAATATCTTTGGTGGTATCGTGCGTTGCGACCTGATCGCCGAGGGCATCATCGCCGCGATCCGCGAGGTACAGGTCCAGGTGCCGGTGGTGGTGCGCCTGGAGGGTACCAATGCCGAGCAGGGCCGCGCTGCGTTGGCCAGTTCCGGCCTGGACGTAATCCCGGCCGCCGATCTGGACGCGGCGGCGCGCGCCGTGGTGGAGGCCGTGGCATGAGCATCCTCGTCGACCGCGACACCAAGGTGATCTGCCAGGGCTTCACCGGCAAGCAGGGCAGTTTTCATTCCGAACAGGCCATCGCCTACGGCACGCGCCTGGTCGGGGGCGTGACCCCGGGCAAGGGCGGCCAGACCCACCTGGACCGGCCGGTGTTCGACACCGTCGCCGATGCCGTGGCGCAGACCGGTGCGAGCGTCAGCATGATCTACGTCCCGGCCCCGTTCGCGGCCGACGCGATCTGCGAGGCGGCGGATGCCGGGATCGAACTGGCCGTTTGCATCACCGAGGGCATCCCGGTGCAGGACATGGTGCGGATCAAACAGGTACTGGCCGGCAGCCCCACGCGACTGATCGGTCCGAACTGCCCGGGCATCATCACGCCGGATGCCTGCAAGGTCGGGATCATGCCCGGCTATATCCACAGCCGCGGGCGCATCGGGATCATCTCGCGCTCGGGCACTCTGACCTACGAGGCGGTCAAGCAGACCTCCGACCTTGGCTTGGGGCAGAGCACCTGCGTGGGCATCGGCGGCGACCCGATCCAGGGCCTGGACTTTGTCGACTGCCTGCGCCTGTTCCGCGATGACCCGGAGACCGACGGCGTGCTGATGGTGGGCGAGATCGGCGGCGATGCCGAGGAACGCGCCGCGCGTTTTATCGCGGACGAATTCGACAAGCCGGTAGCCGCCTATATTGCTGGCGCCACGGCGCCCCCGGGGCGGCGCATGGGTCATGCCGGCGCGATCATCGCCGGTGGCCAGGGTACCGCGGAGCAGAAGATGACGGCACTGCGCGAGGCCGGCGCGACCGTGGCGGAGAGCCCGGCCGAGCTGGGCGCCGCGATGCAGTCCGCCCTCGCCGGCGCCTGAGTCGCGATGACCGCCGAGCAGCCCCTGCGTCTGGCCCTGGCCCAGATCAACCCTGTGGTGGGCGGGCTGGACGACAACCGGCACTGTATCCTCGAGGTGATCGAGCAGGCCCGGGTCGGCGGCGCCCGCGCGGTGATGTTCCCCGAACTCGCGGTCACCGGCTACCCGCCCGAGGACCTGCTGCTGCGTCCGGCTTTCCTGCTGGGGGTGGAGCGGGCGGTGGCGGCGATCATCGAGGCGGCGCGGGACATCGACGTGATCCTGGGCGCCCCGGTGCAGGGGGATCGCGGGCTGATCAATGCGGCCCTCTGGCTGCGCGACGGGGCCTGTATCGCGCGCTACGCCAAGCAGGTCCTGCCCAACTATTCGGTATTCGACGAGCAGCGCTATTTTGTCGCCGGCGACACCCCCTGCGTGGTGGAGCTGGATGGCTGGCAGATCGGGCTGACCGTCTGCGAGGACATCTGGCAGTCGGGTCCGGCCGCCGGGACGCGGGCCGCCGGGGCCGAGCTCCTGCTGAATCTCAACGCGTCTCCCTACCACCGCGGCAAGGCCGAGGAGCGCCTGCGGGTGGTGGGCCAGCGCGTGGCCGAGACCGGCTGTCCGGTCATCTACGTGAACCAGGTGGGCGGGCAGGACGAACTGGTCTTCGACGGGCGCTCCTTTGTGCACGACCCGGTCAACGGGGCCCGCGCCGTGCTGCCGGCCTGGGCCACCGGACAGGGGCAGGTGGAGGCGAGCCGCGGGGCGCAGGGACCGGTCCTGCGTCCGCGCGACGAGCACATACACCTGTCCGCCTGCGGCATCCGTCCGACCCTGGCCGATCCCGGTCCGGAACCCGATGAGGCCGAGGCCCGCGATCTCTACCAGGCGCTGATGATCGGCATCCGCGACTACGTGACCAAGAACGGATTCCCGGGGGTGTTGCTGGGCCTGTCCGGCGGGATCGACTCCGGTCTGACTGCGGCGCTGGCGACCGATGCGCTGGGCCCGGTGGCGGTCACTGCCGTGATGATGCCCTACCGCTACACTGCCTCGATCAGCATCGAGGACGCAGAGGAGCAGGCGAGGCTGCTGGAGGTGGAGTACCACGAGATCGCCATCGAGCCGGTGGTCGAGAGCTTCATGGCCGGGCTGGGGGGTGCCCTGGCGGCCTACCCGGCCGGGGCGGGGGATGTGACCGAACAGAACCTGCAGTCGCGTGCCCGCGGCGTACTGCTGATGGCGCTGTCCAACCGCAGCGGCAAGCTGCTGCTGGCCACCGGAAACAAGTCGGAGATGGCGGTGGGTTATTCCACGCTGTACGGCGACATGAATGGCGGTTTCGCGCCACTGAAGGATGTCTCCAAGCAGTGGGTGTACCGCCTGGCGCGCTGGCGCAACACGCGCGGGGCGGCGATCCCGGAGCGGGTGATCGAGCGCCCGCCCAGCGCCGAGCTGGCGCCGGATCAGAAGGATGCCGATTCGCTGCCGCCGTACGACGTGCTGGACGCGATCCTCGAGGCCTTTGTGGAGCAGGAGCAGTCGGTCGCCGAGATCGTCGCCCAGGGATTCGACCGGCCTACGGTGGAGCGCATCGCACGCATGGTGTTTATCGCCGAATACAAGCGCCGCCAGGCCGCGCCGGGCGTTCGCGTCAGCCCGCGCGCCTTTGGCCGCGACCGGCGCTACCCCATCACCTCCGGCTACCGTCCGGATTGAACGCCCCGGGCGCCGGCCCCGGGCACCGTCATCGCGAGGAGGCGAAGCCGACGTGGCAACCTTTGTCCGGAACCACCGATGTCCGCCTTGGCCCACGTCGGGGACATCCACGGAGATCGCCACGGCGCGGCACGCCTCGCGATGACGGGGGCCTGGGACCGCGCAGGGGCAGATGTGCCAGCGCCGGGCCGGGGGTTTGATACACTTCCAGATGTGAGACAAGCGCCTGCGCAGCGGGCACAACGAAAGGGATTCGCATGAAGAAGATCGAGGCGATCATCAAGCCGTTCAAGCTGGAAGATGTCCGCGAGGCCCTGACCGAAATGGGCATTGCCGGGATGACCGCAACCGAGGTCCAGGGCTTCGGGCGCCAGAAGGGCCACACCGAGCTCTACCGGGGCGCGGAATACGTGGTCGACTTCCTGCCCAAAGTGAAGCTGGAACTGGTCGTGGACGACGATCGCGTCGATCCCTGCATCGACGCGATCGTTAAGGCTTCGCGCACCGGCAAGATCGGGGACGGCAAGATCTTCGTGTCCGATATGTCGCGCGTGGTCCGTATCCGCACCGGCGAAGAGGGCAGCGAGGCCCTCTAGCACGGCGGGCTTCCGCGCACCGTCATTGCGAGGAGGCGAAGCCGACGCGGCAACCTCTGTCCGGAACCACCAATGTCCGTCTTGGCCGGCGCCGGGGTCAGTTGGTGAAGAACGGCAGGCGCTCGAACACCCGCCACAGGCCCTGAGGATCGTCGTCCGTGGCGATCGGACGGCCGGCGCGCACCGCCACTGCGGCCTCCGGGTAGTTCAGTTCCAGGACCATCATGGCACTCTCGGCGTGCTCGGTCAGGCCGAGTTCGCTGTAGGCCCGGTGCAGGACGCCCAGCGCCCGCGGCATGGCCTCGGCGCCCGGATAGGTGGCGACCACATGACGAGCGCGTTCCGCCGCAGCGACCCAGGCGGTACGCTCCATGTAGAACTCCGCGACGTTGAGTTCGTGTTCGGCCAGGGTATTGCGGATGAATACCATGCGCTGGTGGGAATCCACCGCGTAACGGCTGTCGGGGAATTCGCGCAGCAGGCGGTCGAAGTCGTGGAATGCCCGGTCCAGCGGTTCTGGATCCATCTCGGCCGGATCCATCGGTAACAGTCGGGACATGAAGCCCTGCTGGCGATTGAAGTTGATCAGTCCACGCAGGTAGTAGGCATAGTCGAGATGAGGGTGGCGCGGATTGAGCTGGACAAAACGGTCGACGGCAGCCAGCGCCGCTTCGGGCTCCCCGGCCTTGTAGTAGGCGTAGGGGATCTCGATCTGAGCCTGTTGCGCGAAGCGGCCGAACGGGTAGCGCGCCTCCAGCAGTTCATAGTATTCCACGGCCTGGTCGTAGGTGCCCTCGTTCAGGGCCTTCTTGGCCTCGCCGTAGATCTGGCTGGCCGACCAGCCCCGCGTCGGGTCATCGCGCCAGCCGGCGCAGCCGGTCACGGCCAGCGCCAGGATCAGGACGACGAACAGGCGCAGCAGGTTCGGGACGGAATTCACGATGAGGCCTCGCAGATGAACCAGTGTCCGCGGATTCTACCAGACTGCGTCGCAGTGCTCCGCCTATAGCCGCGCAGCGGCTTAGGGGGTGGTGAAGCGGCGCATGGCGCGCAGCGCCATCACTCCGGCGCCTC
>JBNJFQ010000057.1:0-12237 GCA_051747025.1 Pseudomonadota bacterium | reverse complement strand
ATCGAACCGGCACGGCCTTGCGGCCAGCGGATTTTAAGTCCGCTGCGTCTACCTGTTCCGCCACGCCCCCGATGGACTCGCATGATACCGTCATCACAACCACCGCGAACAACGCCGGATGCCCCGCCGCTCATTCCCCCTGATCTGTGCTCGCGCCCGGTCCGGGGGCGAGCTCGGCCAGAGGCAGCGGCACATGCAGCGCCGCACTGAACGCACGCAGCAACTCGACCTCGGCAACCACGGTCCTGCCCTGGTGGGTTATGGTCGCGAGCATGGCTCGCACCAGCGTCGCCTTGTCCCGCGTTCGCAGCGCATCCAGACGCTCCAGGGCCCGGTCCAGGACCTGCGCCCACGCCACCTCTTCCAGCTCCGGGAGTGAATCCCCGGCAGCCGGGGCAACTCCGGTCAGGCGTTCCACCCCGGCCGCAAACGCGGCGTGCGCCGCCTCCGGCTCATCCCGGTGTCCATGCCGCGCCAGTACGGCCAGGAGATACCGAGCCTCCGCGGCATGTTCGGACAACCGCGCCTTCCCGCCCGGGTGGGCGCTACTCGGCCGGCCCGCATCCATCAGCTGCCGCTGCAGCAGCCGCCCCAGCGCGTACTCGAACGCGGAGACCCGACCGTCTGCCCGGATCAGTGTCTCTACCAGCGCGATCAGCGCCTGACGTTCTTCCTCCGGGTGCTGGCGCAGGACCGGGAAACTGATCTCCAGCAGCGGGATGCGCAGATCTGCACGCAGCTCGGGGGCAGCCTCCAGCAGTGCACGTACGCGCGCCTCGCTCTCCTCCCCACGGGCCTTCAGGATCTCCAGCAGCTGACGGTCCCGCACCTCCGGCTCGGGGCTGATGAGCAGATACAGCATCGCCTCCACGCCCCAGCGGTCGGAATGCGCGGCACGCTCCAGTGGACCGGGCAGCGCAGCCACCAGCAGCCCGGCCCCCAGGATCTGGGCCAGCCCGGGATCGCCAATCCGCTCCAGCAGACTGTCGGCGTCCAGCGCCAGCCCGCCGGGCCCCGGCTTGCGGGCCTCCCCGGCTTCGGCTTCCGCCTGCGCCTCGTGTTCGGCCTGCTGCGCGCGGCGCTCGCGCTGCATCCGCTCGCGCACCTGCTCCAGCTCCGCTGGGTCGAACCCCGGTTCAAGCGCCCGGATCCGCTCCACCAGGGGCGGATGGGTGGCGAACAGATTGCCGATCCCCCCGCGCGCAAACAGCATGTGGCCGATCTCCTCGCTGTCCGCGCGCAGTCCCTGGTGGGCGGCACCAATCTTCTTCAGGGCCCCGGCAATACCGGCGGGCTGACGCGTGAACTGCACCGCCGAGGCATCCGCTAGGTATTCCCGCTGCCGTGAGACCGAGGCGCGGATCCAGCGCCCGAAAAACAGCCCGATATAGCCGACGGTCATCAGCACCAGACCTGCGGCGACGATCCCTCCGGCATTGCGATTGTTGCGCGAGAAGCGCATCGCGAACATCACGCGCTGGCCGATCAGCGCCATCACCAGGATCCCGAACAGCATCCCCATCAGACGGATATTCAGGCGCATGTCGCCATTGAGGATGTGCCCGAACTCGTGCGCGATCACGCCCTGCAGTTCGTCCCGGTTCAGGTGCTCCAGTGCCCCGCGGGTGACTGCCACCGCCGCATCGCCCGGGGCGTAGCCAGCGGCGAACGCGTTGATAGCGGCCTCCTGTTCCAGCACATAGATCTCGGGCACCGGCACCCCGGCGGCGATCGCGATCTCCTCCACCACATTGACCAGCCGCCGTCGCAACGGGTCGCGGGTATCGCCATCGATGCGGGTACCACCCATCTCGCGCGCCACCTGTCCGCCACCACTACCAAGTTGCAGCGTCCGGTACAGGCTGCCAAGCCCGATCAGACCGAGCGTCAGCACGCTGGTCCAGATTATCACCGGGGCGTTGTCGCGCAGAAAATCCCGGGTCCACACCGGCTCGTCCGGAGCCGCGTCGGTATAGCCGAATACCACCAGCGCGATCACGTTGACCACCAGCACGATCGCCAGCACCGCCAGCGCGAACAGCCCCAGCAGGACGCGGGTCCGACGCTGTGCCCGGTCCTGATGTGCGAAGAAGTTCATGTCCCGGCCCTACTGGAAGTTGACTTCCACTGCCTCACGCTTCTGCGGGTCCTCGATCTCCAGCAACTCGGCACGCCGGAAACCGAGGTTGTTCGCGATCAGGCTGTTGGGGAACATCTCCCGCAGGATGTTGTACTGCATCACCGCGTCGTTGAAGGCCTGGCGCGCATAGGCCACCCGATTTTCGGTGCTGCTCAGTTCCTCGGAGAGCTGCATCATGTTCTGATTGGCCTTCAGGTCAGGGTAGTTTTCGGACAGCGCGAACAGCCGCCCCAGCGCCCCCGACAGGCCCTGTTCGGCACCGGACAGCTGGCGCAGCGCCTCGCTGTTGGTCGGATCGCCGGCGGCCTCCTGTAGCTTGCCGGACGCCTGGTTGCGGGCCTCGATCACTGCCTCGAGGGTATCGCGCTCGTGGCTCATGTAGCGCTCCGCGACCTTCACCAGGTTGGGGATCAGGTCATACCGCCGCGTCAGCTGCACGTCGATCTGTGCAAATGCGTTCTTGTAGCGATTACGACTGGTCACCAGACGGTTATAGGTCCAGACCGCCCACACCACGAGCAGCACCAGTATCCCGAGCAGCACCCATTCCATGACATCTCTCCCTCGCGACGCGCTGCCCCGAGTGTACGCAGGAACGCCCCGCCAGGCGAACGCCGCCGGACGTGGCCCTCGCCGCTTCCGGATTAGTATGCTTGTACCGGAATCGGCATCACGGGACTCGCATGAACCTCTCTACCCTTCTCGGCATCCTGGGCAGCCTGCTGGTATTCGGCAGCGTGATTGCCTTCTCCTCGCAGGATCTGCATGCATTCCTGAACCTGCCGGGGCTGGGCATCGTGCTTGGCGGCACCATCGCCGCAACGCTGATGAGCTATCCGTTTCACGAGGTGGTGCGGGTATTCCGCGCCGGTGCCCACGCCATCAGCGACGAGCGTTACGACGTCACCCAGGACGTGGAGGAGATCGTACAGGTCTCGCGCTACTGGTTCTCGCAGAATCTGCGGCGCATCAACGAACGCCTCGACCAGATCCGCAACCCGTTCCTGCGCACCGGGATCCAGTTGGTGATCGACGACACCCCGATGGATGATGTCTCGGACCTGCTGAACTGGCGCATGGCAAGGGTGCGCGCACGCGAACAGGCCGATGCACAGATGTTCCGGACCATGGCCACCTACGCCCCCGCGTTCGGCATGCTCGGCACCCTGATCGGACTGATCAACCTGCTGCTGACAACCCAGACCGACGACTTCACGGTGATCGCGGTCAACCTCGGGATCGCGCTGATCACCACCTTCTACGGCATCCTGCTGGCCAACCTGGTATTCCGCCCGATTGCCATTAAACTGGAACGGCGCACCGAGGAACGCGTGGTGCTGATGACCATGGTGCTGGAGGGCATCATGCTGATGCGCAAGGGGCGTTCGCCCGGCTACATCCGCGAGACCCTGCGCTCGTTCATGGAGAACCATCGCGACGAGATCCGCCAGGCTCCGCCCAGTGCCGACCTTGCCGAAGGCAATGACGGGCCGCCCGAACGGGACGCCTGACATGCCCGGCCAGAGCTACCCTTCCACCCGGCGCGAGGCGATGCAGGCCGAGATGGACGCCCACGCTGCCACCCGGCCCGAGCAGGCGTTCACCTCGTCCTACCCTGGCGAACGCCAGCGCGACGACGAGCACGCCTGGATCCTGACCTACCTCGACGTGCTGACCCTGGTCATCGTGGTATTCGTGATCATGCTGGCGTTCATGGAACCCCGCGACCCGCGGCCGCACGCTGCCACTACCGACCCGATTCAACTTATTCACCCCGATTTCCCGGTCCTGGTCGAACCCCTGACGGCCCCCGGCCGGGAAGGCCACGAGGACCGGACGGCGGCAGACCTGGATTCCATCGACGAGCCGACTCCGGAGGACCGTGAGGCCACGGAACAGACGCTCGCCGCCTACAAGGCGCGCGCCCCCGCCGGGGTCGAAGTCGTGGAGCAGCCCGGCCGGGTCGAACTGCGCATTCAGGACGACATCCTGTTTACCACCGGCGCCGCCGACCTGCAGGCTCCGGGCCGCCGGCTGCTGGACGAGCTCTACCCGCTGCTCGCGGAGCATCCGGGTATCGTCACCGTCGAGGGACACACCGACAGCATCCCGATCGCCACCGAGCGCTTCCCCTCCAACTGGGAGTTGTCCGCGGCTCGCGCCAGTGGCGTAGTGCGCTACCTGATCGACCGCGGCCTGGATGCCGCCCAGCTGCGTGCGGTCGGCCTGGCCGACACCCGTCCCGTGGTAGACAACACGACCCCGGAGGGCCGCACTGCCAACCGGCGTGTCTCCCTGATGCTGGAAACCGAAGCCTCGCCCGCCCCGGAGCTCGTCCCTTGATGCGGACCGGCCTCGCGGGCGATGCCGGTGGCCGTTTGCCAACACGGCAATTGCGCGCGGCTTGAGCGAGATCATCGCGCATTCGCAGGTGCGCAAGTCGAAGGAGCCGGATGCTGCTACATTGGAATCAGCGGCTTGCCGCAACAACGCAGGGGGGATACCCGTATGTCTGGATGGTTCTTGCGAACCGTGGCGGCTGCACTTGCCGTGGTAACCCTGGCGGGCCCGGGCCCGGCTGCCAGTGGCGAGGAGACGATCGTGACCCTGGCCATGCCCACCGGGGATTCGGGCGAGGCGGCGTACTGGGCGGGAGATCCGGACATGCCCTCGGTCCTGATCCTGCACGGATTCCTCCAGACGCATCAATTCCCGACCGTCCGCCGCCTTGCCCTGGCGCTGGCTGACGCCGGGTTCAGCGTACTCACACCGACCCTGACCCTGGGCATCGACCGGCGCACGGCCAGCCTGCCCTGCGAGGCCGTGCACACCCACAGCATGCCGCAGACCCGGGACGAGATTGAGATCTGGGCAGACTGGCTGCGCACCGCGTCCGGTCAGCCCCCGGTCCTGATCGGCCACAGCGCCGGCAGCATCAACCTGCTGGCGTATCTGGCCGACGCCGCACCGGATACCGTCGCTCACGCCATCTTCATCAGCGTGACCTATTTCGGGCACGGCGAGGCGGCGTTCGAATCACCCGAACATGCGGCACGGGCCCGGGCGGCCCTCGCACGCAGCGATACCGGGCTGACGGCATTCGCCCTGGGTTTCTGTCGCCAGTACACCACGACGCCTGCGGCGTACCTGTCCTACTACGACTGGGACCGGTCGCGTACCGATCTTGCCCTTGGCACAACCCGTGTACCCTCCACCCTGATCGCGGGCAGCGCCGATGACCGGATCGACCTGGAGTGGATCGAGACCCTGCGGCGGCACAGCGTGGAGGTTCGCATCGTGGAGGGCGCCAACCACTTCTTCGATCGCTTTCACGAGTTCGATCTACTGGACGAGATCGAACAGGTTCTTGAGGAACACGACGCGCGATGACCAGCAGACGCGCCCTGTCAATCACTCAGTACGCGCTGCTGCTGGCGGCGATCGCACTGATCATCCTTGCCAGCTTTGGTCTCTACACCTGGCACAAGGTCGACCAGTTGCGCGGCGAGGTCCACGAACGTGGTCGCGAGGCCGCGCGTCAGGAACTTGCCAGCGCCCTGGAGCATGTCCGCACGCAGGCGACAGAACAGGCGTCACGATTCGCCCGCTGGGAAGAGGTGCGCCAGCAACTGGACACCCCGCAATACTATGCCTACTGGAAAAATCACCGCATGCATCAGGCCGGAATCCTGGCCAACCGGGTCCTGGACGCCCGGATCTATGATCGCCAGGGCGAGGCGCTGCCCGGTTCGGATTCTGCCCACTTGCCCGGGAGCCTAACCCCCCCGCTCCCCGCCCCTCACGCGATACATGGCGCCGAAGAACCCGTGCTGCTGACCTTCAAGCCAATCCCTGCGGCGGACACGGATGCCCCCCCGCTCGGCTACGTCGGTCTGGAAAGCCGTTTTATCGACCCGGTTCGCGAGGCCCATTTCTACCACTATATCGATCCCGAATCGATTCGCTTCGACCTCGGTGCGCAGGCCGCCATTCCGGGGACGGCACTCCTGCAACATGCGCGGTTCGACCTGCAGCCCAGTCCGATGGCCGATCAGGTGGAGGCCCTGCTGTCGAACGCGGCAATCCGTCTCGGAGGCATCCTGAGTGCGATCACGCTCGCCCTGTTCGCCACGCTGGTCTATCTGATCGTGCGCCCTCTGCGGACGATCGCCGGCCACGTCGACCGGCTGCGCGAGGGCGCCGGGGACCTGATGCTGAAACGCGTCGGCGGAGTGCTGCCGATCGCAGAGACGGAAAAGATCCGGGAGTCTCTGAACTCCTATCAGGCCCGGCTCAAGAACGTCCATTCCAGCCTGGAGGAGAAGAACCGCGAAGTCTGGCGCATGGCGCACCGCGATGCGCTGACCGGGATGCGCAACCGCCGGGCCTTTGAGGACTACTGGGGCGCCCTTCCGCGACTGGCCGCTCGGCACACCTTTCCAGTGTGCCTTGCCCTGTTCGATATCAGTCACTTCAAGGCCATCAATGACAGCTACGGGCATCAAACGGGCGACGCGGTCCTGCAGAGCGTGGCCCGCAGCATCGACGCTGTATTGCGAGAGGGAGAACACCTGTTTCGCATCGGAGGCAACGAATTCGCCGCCGTCCTCCTCGACTGCGACGAAATCGGTGCCCGGCGTCTTGGCGAGCGTTGCCAGGAGCAGCTCCGGACCACCGATTTCGTCCGCTACGGGGTGCATGAACCGGTCAAGGTCAACATCGGCCTGGCCGTCGCTCCCGGCAACGATGAAAAGCGCCTGCTTGCCCTGCAGTGGCAGGCCGATGTCGCCATGCACAAGGCCAAGCGGCCGGGGTCTTCGGCAGTCGTATTGTTCACCCCGGAACTGGCGAAGGATACCCAGGGCGTATATTCCAACTGGATCAACAACGCCGTCTACGAGGCCGTCGCCCGGGGAACCGGTATCCGGATGGCTTACCAGCCGGTCGTTGCCCTTGAGGCGCGTCATACCTCGTATTTCGAGGCCCTGCTACGGATCGAGCACCAGGGCGAGGTCATCGGGCCCTCGGATATCTTTCCCGTGATCGAGGCTCGGCGCCTGGAGGTCGACCTGGACCGGGCCGTACTGAACCGCATCCTGGAGGACCTGCGAACCTCCCAAATCCCGGCCGGCCTCGGTATTTCTATCAATCTGTCGGGCCCCACCGTCGTAAACGCCGGGATTATCCGCTGGATGGAGACGTTCGTGCCCTTCCTGCGGGACCGGCCAATCATCCTCGAAGTCACGGAGACCGCCCTGATCACCGAAATCGGGCTGGCGACGGAGAATCTCCAGCAACTGCGCCGGCAAGGGTTTCTCGTCGCCATCGACGATTTCGGTAGCGGCTACTCCTCCCTCCGCTACCTGGCCTCCATGCCCGTGGACACCGTCAAGTTCGATATCAGCCTGATACGCAGCCTGGATGTCCCGAACCAGCGCCATATCGTCGAGGGCCTGGTCCAGATGATTCGCGACGCGGGCTACACCACAGTGGCCGAAGGGATCGAGACCGAAGCACAACTCAGCCGCGTGCGCGACCTGCGATTCGACTTCGCGCAGGGCTTCCATCTCGGACACCCCGTGCCCCTACCCCTGGCACCTCCGCCCGTCCTGCAGGCCCGGTCGAACCGGACCGGGGCGTGATCGTCCGAAAGCTGCCCACGGTGCTCGTACCAACCCCCCGCGGATACCGCATACTCCTGGGCAGTCCCGGGTCGTCGGCATGTTCGCATGGCCACCATCGCCGAGGGGGCTCGGCTCCTGCGCGTCCGGGGCCACGAGAGAGGGCACAGGAGGCCGGCCCACCGGGCAGTCCCGGCATGCCCGGTGGGCCGCCCTATCCAGGACCCCACCCGGGGAACTCGCCCTGCATGGGGCCCACCGCGGCAACAGCTCGCCACTCGGACGTCCGTGGACACGAACGCGTGCCTTGCGCCTGACCTCTCCGCGGGGCGCCGTATCGGCGATCACCGCCGAATCCGTGGTCTCGGGATGAGGTCGTCGCCGAAGGCCATTAGGATAGGCCTGCACCAACCGTCCAGGAGTCGCGGCATGGCGATCCCGAAGGCATGAGCGAGACGTCCCCCGAATCCGCGCCGACGGACTCACCGGACCCCGGGCAACTCTGGGCGCAGGTCGCAAGGGTCGTGGTGCTGGGGCTGCTGACGGGACTGGCGGGGGCACTCCTGGCCAACGCCTTTGTCGCCGCGATCGGATGGCTGAATGAATGGCTGCTGATCTCTCCGCGCGCCCGCATGATGGCCCCGGGAGGCGTCTGGCTGCCTCTCGCCACAGTGACGGTCCCGGCACTCGGGGGCCTGCTGGTCGGCTACCTGCATCGCTGGGTCCACGACAAGCGCCCGCATGGCCCCGCCGATGTGATCGCCGCGGTGCAGACGCGCCAGGGGCATCTGCCGACCCGCCCGGCACTAGCCACCGGGATCTCGAGCCTGGTCTCGCTGGGGAGCGGGGCTTCGGTCGGCCAGTACGGTCCTCTGGTGCACATGGGGGGCTCGCTAGGCGCCCTGCTGGCCCGCCTGCTGCGCTCGGACGTCACGGTCGCCAATATCGCGATCGCCTGCGGCGTGGCCGCCGCCATCGCGACCGCGTTCAACGCGCCAATCGCCGGCATCCTGTTCGCCCACGAGGTCATCCTGCGTCACTACGCCCTGCGCGCCTTCGCCCCAGTGGCGCTGGCCGCGATCACCGGCTACGTGGTCGCCAACGCGGTCCTGACACAACCCCCGCTGTTCCAGATCGAGGCCGCCGAGGTCGCTCACCTGTGGGAATTCGCCCTGTTCCCCGTGCTCGGGATCGCCAGTGCCCTGGTCGCAGTGGCATACATGCACACCATCCTCGGGGTCGGACGCATGGCCCGGCGCCTCCCGCTGCCCGACGTCACCAAGCCGGCCCTGGCAGGCATGGGCCTGGGTCTGGTCGCGCTCTGGGTACCGGACATCCTGGGCATCGGAGCCCAGACGCTGCGCTTCGCCTTTATCGAGGGTGCCTATGCCTACTGGGAACTGCTGCTGGTGCTGGTGCTCAAGCTGCTGGCCACCGCCTGGTGCCTGGGGATGGGCTTCTCCGGCGGCGTGTTCAGCCCGGCCTTGGTGATCGGCAGCCTGTTCGGGGCTCTGTTCGGCAGCGTGCTGGGACTGCTGCTCGGCGGCGACACTTCGGCGATCGTGGTATTCGCGGTATGCGGCATGGTCGCGGTGACCGCCCCGGTCATCGGGGCCCCGCTGACCACGGTGGTGATCGTGTTCGAACTGACCGGCAGCTACGAACTTACCATCGCGGCGCTGGCCAGCGTGGCCCTGGCCAATCTGGTGGCCTCGCGGATCTTCGGCCGCTCGTTCTTCGATCGCCAACTGCGCGACCGCAACCTGGACCTCTCGCGCGGGCGCAGCAAGGCCCTGCTGGCCTCGTCGACCATCGCCGAGCTGGTCAGCACCCGACATGTGACGGTCGCCGTCCAGGCCAGTGTGGGCGATGCCCGCCATGCCATGCACCAGGCAGATGCCACCTACTGCCACCTGGTGGACGCCGACGGCCGGTATGCCGGTACCCTGCGCCTGCAACGCCTGCTGGCGATACCGGCCGAAGCGCCCGCGCGGGACTACCGCGGACGCGACGAGATCGTGATGACCGCTGATACCACGGTGTGGGACGCAATGAACCTGCTGCGCGACTTCGTCGGCGAAGGCGTCGCGGTGGTGGACCCCGGGAACCGACTCCTGGGCACGGTATTCGTATCCGACCTGATCGGGGCCTACCTGGATATCCTGGACGACATGCGACAGGAAGAATATGCGACACGTTAGCCGGACCTTCCTACTGCTCCTGCTCGTGCTGGCCGTAGACGCGACCGCACAACAGGCGGAGCCGCTGGTGATCGCCACCTGGGGAGGCAGCTACAAGGCCGCCCAGCAGGCCACGCTGTTCGCGCCCTTCACCCGGGAGCACGAACGGCCGGTCACAACCCTCCCCTACGCGGGAGGGCTGGACATCCTGCACCGCGAGAACCCGCCCGACCTCGTGGACATGTCGATGAGCGAGGCCATGGCCGCCTGCGAGGCTGGCCTCCTGCAACCGCTGCACGACCTCGAACTGCCTCCCGGTGCCGATGGCACCCCCGCCGGTAATGATTTCCTGCCCGAGGCACGCTCCCGCTGCGCGATCACCCATACACTCTCTGCCACAGTCATTGCCTACGACCGCCGCGCGTTCGGCAGTGTGCGCCCGCGCAAGCTGAAGCACCTGTTCGACCTCGAGGAATTCCCCGGCCGACGGGCACTGCAAGCCACCCCCGCCGGGAACCTGGAATGGGCCCTGCGTTCGCTGGGGGTCCCGCGCGCCGAACTCTACAATGTCCTCAGCACGCGGCGCGGGCTGGACCTGGCGCTGCGCCGCCTCGGTACCCTCGCCGGCGAGATCCACTGGTGGGAACACGGCGAGGAGCCGGTGCGCCTGCTCGAATCGGGCGAGGTAGTCATGGCCTCCGGCTTCAACGGGCGCTTCTTCAGCGCCCGCCTCGATCACGACAGCCCGATCGATATACTCTGGGATGGCCAGCTACAGGAACAGCAGACCTGGGTCATCCCGCGCGGTGCCGCCCGACCCGAGCAGGCACGCGCGTTCATCCGCTTTGCCACCCGCACCGAACCGCTCGCCGCGTTTGCCGAGCGTATGGCGTATGGCCCAGCCCGCCATTCCGCCTCCCGCGCGGTCGGACGTCATCCCGAGTCCGGGATCGACATGCGCATCCAGATCCCCACCCACCCCTACAACGCCGAAACCGCTATCGAAAAGGATGTGCAGTGGTATGCGCAGACCTACCAGCGCATCCAGGAACGCTTCGAGACCTGGCGTCACGCCACCGACGGGACCGCATCGAGGGGGGCGTCCGACTGAATGCTCCGGGCATCCCTTGACTCCGCGCCGCCCACGAATAAACATGTAGGCTCAAGACATCTTATAGCGCCTGCGGGACGCCAGGGGCCTTCCTACACATGCGACAACCGTGGCGACAGCTCCTCGGCGACTTCCTCGACACCACCGATCACCGGGACAAGCTGATTGCCCTTTCGGGCGGCACGATCGCCCTGTACCTCTCACTGGAAGTCGCGGCCTCGGTGACCGAAAACGGCATCAACGGCCTGATCCTCGCCTCGCTCGGCGCCACCGCCGTATTACTGTTCGCGGTGCCGCACGGCGCGCTGTCACAGCCCTGGAACGTGCTCGGCGGGCATGCCGTATCGGCCATAGTGGGCATTCTGATGCGCGATCTCGTGCCACACCCCCTGCTGGCCGCCGCGCTCGCGGTGGGTCTCGCCATCTGGACAATGCACTACCTGCGCTGTCTGCACCCACCGGGCGGCGCCACCGCACTTTACGCGGTGGTCGGTGGTCAATCGGTCGAAAGCCTTGGGCCCGTGTTCGTGCTGCATCCGGTGCTGTCCAGCGTCGGAGTCATGGTGCTGGCCGCGATTGCAATCAACTACCCGTTCGCCTGGCGCCGCTACCCGGCCGCGCTGACGCCCCCTCCCGCGCCGACGACGAATCCCGCGCCCAACGCGCTGCAGCACATTGGCCTGGCGCACGACGACCTCGAATACGCAATGCGCGAACTCAATCTCTACCTCGACATGAGCGAGGACGACATGGCCCGACTGTACCTTCTGGCGCGCCGCCACCACGACGCGGATGCACTGGACGCGGACTCGATCCGGGTCGGCGAGTGCTACAGCAACGGCCGTCCGGACCCGGAATGGGAGATCCGCAAAGTCGTTGCGCGCGAGCCGGAAGGGCGCATCCGCTTTCGCACCCTCGCCGGCCCCCATGCCCCGCACGAGGCCGAGTGCCCCCCCGACACATTCGCCGCGTGGGCGCATCACCGCGTCGATCCCGGCCCGCTGTGCCAATACCGGCAGGCTCAAGGTGACTGAACCGGGGCCGCACAACGTATCCGGCCGGCAGGCATTTCGGCCCGGCACCGCGAGGCGCTATACTCGCTGCCACAATACGTCTCCGTAGCTCAGCAGGATAGAGCAGCCCCCTCCTAAGGGGCAGGTCGCAGGTTCGACTCCTGCCGGGGAC
>JBNJFQ010000056.1:0-13897 GCA_051747025.1 Pseudomonadota bacterium | reverse complement strand
GCTGCCCACGGAGATCGCCGCGTCGCTGCGCTCCTCGCGATGACGAGGGGCGCGGGGCGATGACGGTGCGTGTGGCCCCATCCGCCGGGCGGGGCAGGGGCTTCAGGCCGCGGGCGGGCCGATGCGATCGCGCAGGATGGCCACGAGCTTTTCCAGGGCCTGGCCGCGATGACTCAGGCGGTTCTTGGCCTCGGCGGGCAATTCGGCCGAGGTGCAACCCTCGGAGGGCACGTAGAACAGCGGGTCGTAGCCAAAGCCATTGGCACCCGTGGGCTGTTCGACGATACGCCCCGGCCACACACCCTCGGCAATCACCGGGGCCGGGTCTTCGGCATGTTCGAGGAACACCAGGACGGCCCGGAACCGGGCAGCGCGGCGTTCGGGCGGCACACCCTCCAGGGCCTCCAGCAGACGGGCATTGTTGCCGGCGTCGTCGGCATCCGGCCCGGCATAGCGCGCGGAATAGATGCCCGGTGCGCCGTGCAGCGCATCAACCTCCAGCCCGGAATCGTCGGCGATCGCCGGCAGGCCGGTGTGGCGCGCCGCGTTGCGCGCCTTGAGGATGGCGTTCTCGACGAAGGTCAGGCCGGTCTCCTCGGCCTCGGGGACTGCATGCTCCGATTGCGCTTCGACCCGCACACCCAGCGGTTCCAGCAGGGCGCGGATCTCGCGCAGCTTGCCGGGATTGCCGGTCGCCAGCACCACGCGCTCGATTGCCTTGCCACCCATCGCCGGCTACCCCTCGCCCAGCACCGCGCGCTGCGCATCGACGATGATGCCGATGCCACGCTCGCCCAGGTCCAGCATGGTCTCGAGTTCGTCGCGCCGGAACGCGTGGCCTTCGGCCGTACCCTGGATCTCGATCACGCCGCCGGCCTCGTTCATCACCAGGTTCATGTCGGTTTCGGCCTGGGAGTCCTCGTCGTAGTCCAGATCCAGTACCGGCTCGCCGCCGACAATACCCACCGACACCGCGGCCAGGTGGCCATGCAGCGGATCCTTGCGGATCAGGCCGTCTTCGCGGCTCTTGCGGATGGCATCGCGCAGGGCCACGTAGGCCCCGCTGATCGCCGCGGTGCGGGTACCGCCGTCGGCCTGGATCACGTCGCAGTCAACGATGATCTGGCGTTCGCCGAGCGCTTCCAGATCCACCGCCGCGCGCAGCGAGCGGCCGATCAGCCGCTGGATCTCCATGGTGCGCCCGCCCAGCTTGCCGCGCGCGGCCTCGCGCACCATGCGATCGTGGGTGGAGCGCGGGAGCATGGAGTATTCGGCGGTGACCCAGCCGCGCCCCTTGTTCTTCAGCCACGGCGGTACGCGGGACTCGACGGTGGCATTGCACAGCACTCGGGTGTCACCGAACTCCACCAGCACCGAGCCCTCCGCGTGCCGGGTGAAATGGCGGGTAAAACGCACGGGGCGCATCTCGTCGGCGCTTCGGCCACTGGGTCGCATACCGGAATCCTTGCTAGATTGTGACTGGACAGGGCAGCCAACCGGCGGAAGGCCGCCCTCAGGCTGCGCAGTATACGGGACACGCCAGGGAAACGCGGGGAGCCTCCCGGCCGAAGCACCAGACAGGGATACACCATGATCGCCAGCATGACCGGCTTCGCTCGTCACACCGTCAGCCTCGACGCCGGGGTATTCGACTGGGAGCTGAAGAGCGTCAACCACCGCTACCTGGAACAGCGGGTATTCCTGCCGGAGCACCTGCGAGCACTGGAGCCACAGGTGCGCGAACGCCTCAAGCAGGCCGTGGCACGTGGCAAGGTCGACGTAGTGCTCCGGGATCGCGGCCAGGCCGCCGGCTCGCCCACCGCGTTCGACCGCGAACGCGTGCGCGAGCTGATCCATGCCTGCGATGCGGTTGGCGCGATGATGACCGAGCCCGCCCGGGTCTCGCCACTGGAGCTGCTCGGCTGGCGCGGCGTACTGGATCACGACAGTCGCGCCGACCCCGAGACTCTGGCCGGGCCGCTGCTGGCGGGCCTGGACCAGGCCCTGGAGCAACTGGTCTCGATGCGTCGTGCCGAGGGGCAGCAACTGGTTACGGTCCTGTGCGAACGGCTGGACGCGCTGGCGGTCCAGGTCGCGTTTATCCGCGCGCGGCGCGAACCCACGTTGCAGGAGCAACGCGCGCGCCTCGCATCCCGGATCAGCGAACTCGACGTCAGCCTGGACCCGAAGCGCCTGGAGCAGGAGGTCGCGCTGCTGGCCCAGCGCCTGGACGTGGCCGAGGAGCTGGACCGCACAGACGGGCATATCGGCGCGGTGCGCGAGACCCTGGACGGCGAAGGCCCTTGCGGGCGGCGCCTGGATTTCCTGATGCAGGAACTCAACCGCGAGGCCAACACCCTCGCCTCGAAGTCGCATGACCTGGCCGTGACCCAGGCCTCGGTGGAGATGAAGGTCCTGATCGAACAGATGCGCGAACAGGTCCAGAATCTGGAATGAGCACACCCGGTCTGCGTCGCTACCGCATCCACCTGGCGATCCCGCGGTCCGAGATGGAGGACTACTACAGCGGTCGCGCCAGTGTGGTCCACGCAGTGACCGAGAACGGCCTCAGCGTGCAGTTCCCGGCGCGCATCCTGCGCTCGTACCTGGACCAGCGCGGCGTGCACGGCACCTTCGAGCTGGTCACCGACCAGGACCACCGCCTGCAGGAGTTCCGCCGCCTGGACCGCCCGTCCTGACCCGCGCCACCTCGGCCGAACCACGCCCCCGCGGTCGGCGCCCCTTGAAAAAGGCCGCACTGCCCCTAACTCTTCAGGTGAGTCAAGTGAACACCCGAACAAGGAGGGGATACTCATGGCCATGATGCGTTACGAACCCTGGAGCCTGCTGGGTCAGCTCTCGCGCG
This sequence comes from Pseudomonadota bacterium, assembly GCA_051747025.1. Taxonomy (GTDB): domain Bacteria; phylum Pseudomonadota; class Gammaproteobacteria; order Ectothiorhodospirales; family Ectothiorhodospiraceae; genus Thioalkalivibrio. Next base: position 11,031 of record JBNJFQ010000056.1, on the reverse strand, counting down.
AACTCGGCCGGATGCCCGACATGCCCGGTAGCGAAGAGCCTGCCGTGACATCCGACTGGAGCCCGGCCGTGGACATCCGCGAGGAGTCCGATGCCTATGTGGTGGAGGCCGACGTCCCGGGCGTGGACCCGAAGGACATCGAACTCCACATGGAGAACGGCGTGCTGACCCTGCGCGGCGAACGCAAGCACGAGAGCGAGGAGGAGAAAGAAGGCTACAAGCGCGTGGAGCGCATGCGCGGAACCTTCTTCCGACGCTTCTCGCTGCCGGATACGGCGGATGCGGACAACATCTCGGCACGCAGCAAGAACGGTGTGCTGGAGGTACGGATCCCGAAGCAGGCCCGTGTGCAGCCTCGCCGGATCGAGATCGAAGGCTGATCCGGCCCGAACCCCGCCCGCGGCCGTCGGCTGCGGGCGGCATTGCGAGGCGCTGCGCTCGAGTAGCGCCTTGTTTTTTGGTAACACCCGACCGGGTGGCAGCCGAATCCCCGGTATGATGGCCGGCGATTCGGGTGGTACCCGCGACCGGGCCGCCCCGGCAATGCGGCCCGTGCAACGCAGGGCTCCGATTCGAGGCAAGCAATGGAATACAAGGATTACTACAAGATTCTCGGCGTAAAACGCGACGCCAGCCAGGACGAGATCAAGAAGGCGTATCGCAAGCTGGCGCGCAAGTACCATCCGGATGTCTCCAAGGACCCGGACGCCGAGACGCGCATCAAGGAGGTCAACGAGGCCTACGAGGCCCTCGGTGACCCCGAGAAGCGCAAGGCCTACGACCAGCTGGGCGCCGACTGGCGCCAGGGTCAGGACTTCCGGCCACCGCCGGGCTGGGAGGGCTGGACCCAGCGCGGTGGCGGTGACCGGGCACGCGGTGCCGGGGGCGCCGGGGGGGCCGACTTCGGTGGCTTTTCCGACTTCTTCGAGTCGGTGTTCGGTGGCGGCATGGGCGGCGCCGGACGCCGGCGCGGCGGCGGTTTTCACATGCGCGGCGCGGATCGCGAGGCGCGCGCCGAGATCAGCCTGGAACAGGCCCTGAAGGGAACCGAAGTATCGCTGACCGACGCCGAGGGCCGCGTGCAACGGGTGCGCATCCCGGCGGGCGCAAAGGACGGTTCCCGCCTGCGGGTGCGTGGCCAGGGCGACCCGGGTGTGGGCGGCGGCCCCGCCGGCGACCTGCTGCTGGAGATCCGCATCAAGCCGGACAAGCGCTATCGTCTGGACGGGCGTGATATGTACCGCGACATCCCGATTACCCCGTGGGAGGCCGCGCTGGGCGCGACCATCGGAGTGCCCACGCCGCATGGCTCGGTGAACCTCAAGGTGCCGGCGGGCACCCAGTCCGGGACGCAGATGCGCCTGAAGGGCAAGGGCCTGCCGGGCAACCCGCCGGGCGACCTGTACCTGCGCCTGATGATCGAGGTCCCGCCGGAAGACGAAGCGGGAGACTGGTACCGCAAGATGGCAAAGGAGTCGAAGTTCGACCCGCGGGCCAGCCTGACGCCATGAGCGTGCGCTCGCCGGCGTGTCGCGACGATCTGACAACGAATACGGATTCAATCAACTGAACGAGGAAGGGGTATGCGCCGGCTGGTTTCCTTTCTGATTCTTGTGCTGACCCTGGGCGTGGCGCTGCAGCCTGCCGCGGCCCAGTTGCCCGCGGCAGTCGACGGGGAACCCCTGCCGTCGCTGGCCCCGATGCTGGAGCGCACCATCCCCGGGGTGGTCAACATCGCCACTCGTTCGCGGGTGGTGGAGTCCGTCAGTCCGCTGTTCGACGACCCGTTCTTCCGCCGCTTTTTCGACCTCCCCGAGCGTCAGCGCGAGCGCGAACGCCAGGGCCTCGGCTCAGGGGTCATCGTGGATGCCGAGGCCGGCACCATCCTGACCAACGCGCACGTGATCGCGCGGGCCGACAGCATCCTGGTGACGCTTTATGACGGGCGTCAGTACGAGGCAGAGGTGGTCGGCACCGACCCGGCGACCGACGTCGCGGTGATCCGCATCGACGCCGAGGACCTGCACGCGCTGCCGCTGGCGGACTCCGATGCCCTGCAGGTGGGAGACTTCGTGGTCGCGATCGGCAACCCGTTCGGCCTCGGGCAGACCGTGACCAGCGGCATCGTCAGTGCCCTGGGGCGCAGCGGTATAGGCGGTGCGGGGTTCGAGGACTTCATCCAGACCGACGCATCGATCAACCCCGGCAATTCCGGCGGTGCACTGGTCAACCTGCGCGGCGAGCTGGTCGGTATCAATACCGCGATCCTGGCGCGCGGCGGCGGCAACATCGGCATCGGCTTTGCCATCCCGTCCAACATGGCCAGCCAGATCCAGGAACACCTGCTGGCCGAGGGGCGCGTGGAACGCGGGGCGCTGGGGGTCGGCATCCAGGACCTGAGCGCGGCACTGGCACAGGCCTTTGACCTGGATGTCACCCAGGGAGCAGTCATCACTCGGGTGGACCCCGGCTCGGCGGCCGCGCGTGCCGGACTTCAGCCAGGGGATGTCGTGCTGCGGATGGATGGCCAGCCGATCCGCTCGGGTGGCGATCTGCGCAATCGCCTGGGGCTGCTACGCGCCGGCAGCGAGGTCACGCTGGACGTGTTGCGCGACGGCCGCGAACGCGCCATCACCGCACGCCTGGAACGCCCGGACGAGCGCCGCGTCGAGGGCGCTGCGATCCACCCGCGCCTGGAAGGCGTGCGGCTGTCGGAGACCACCGGACGCGACGGGCAGCTGCGGGTGTCCGTGGTGGCGGTCGAGCCGCAGTCGGCCGGGGCCCGCGTCGGTCTGCGCCCGGGCGATGTCCTGGTCGCCATCAACCGCCAGCCGATCGAGCGCCTGGCCGACCTCCCGCAACAGCTGTCGGCGCGCCAGGCACTGGAGATCCGGCTGCGCCGCGGCAACCAGACGCTGTACCTGACCCTGCGCTGACCCGCCGCAGCGGCAAGGCACCCGCCGCCCGAGGCCGGAGGCCCCGGGCACGCAGGGGCCCAGCCCCCTGGGCAATGGGGCGTTGGTGAGGCCCGATCGACGAGAGGGCTCGCCTCCTGCGGTTCTTGGCCGCCGCCGCGTAGGGCACCTGCCCTCTGCGCGACGGGGTCGCGCGGTGCGGGGTCAGGTGCCCGGGGTGTTCTGTTCGACCCAGCGGTCGCTGCCGTCGGCCAGGCGTTCGCGTTTCCAGAACGGGGCCTCGTGCTTGAGGCGTTCGAGGATGTCGCTGCACGCATCGCGCGCGGCCACGCGGTGCGCGGACCAGGTCGCGACCAGCACCAGGGCATCGCCCGGGCGGACCTCGCCGACCCGGTGCGCGACATGGCAACCGAGCAACGGCCAGCGCGCCTCGGCTTCGGTCACAATGCGCTCGAGCTCGCGTTCGGTCATCCCCGGGTAGTGTTCCAGGAACAGCCCGGTCACCGTTTGGTCCTCGTTGAAGTCGCGCATGCGCCCGACGAATACGCTGGCAGCACCGCGCGCATGCGCGGGAATCGACTGCTCGGCCCGCTGCACGATGGCCCAGGGGTCGAAGTCGCCCGGGTGAATCTCGACCGTCACGCTCAGCCCCCGGTCACCGGCGGGAAGTAGGCGACCTCGTCACCATCGCGCACCAGCGTGTCCAGCCCGGCCTGCTCCTGGTTGACTGCAGCCATCAGGCGGGCCGGCGGAGGCTGCTGATGCAGGTGCTGCCACAGTTCGGCCACCGTAAGGCTCTCGCCAGGCAGTTCCGCCCGATCTTCCTGGCGGCCCAGTTCCTCGCGCAACCGTGCAAAATAGTGAACGCTTACCGTCATTCCGGCCCCTGTAATCATGGCTGCGAGTCAAGCATTATAGCGGGCATGAACGATTTCACTCACTTCGATGCCGAAGGCCATGCACACATGGTCGACGTCGGCGGCAAGGCCATTACCCACCGGGTCGCGATCGCCGAGGGGCGCATCCACATGCAGGCCGACACCCTGCGGCGCATCCGCGAAGGCAGCCATGCCAAGGGCGATGTCCTGGGGATCGCCCGGGTGGCCGGGATCATGGGTGCCAAGCGCACCGGTGACCTGATTCCGCTGTGCCACCCGATCGGCCTGAGCCGGGTCGCGCTGGAGCTGGACTGCGAGGACGACGGAGTGCGGGTCCGGGCGACCTGCGAGGTACACTCGCAGACCGGGGTGGAGATGGAGGCCCTGACTGCCGTATCGGTCGCCCTGCTCACGGTCTATGACATGTGCAAGGCGGTGGACCGCGGCATGGTCATCGAAGGCGTTCGCCTGGTGGAGAAACGAGGCGGACGCAACGGCACCTGGCGCGTCGACGACGCGCCGCAAGGAGAATCTGCATGAGATGGATCAAACGCCTGCTCGCACTGGTTGCCATCCTGGTACTGGTGGTCATTATCGTTGGCGCGTATCTGGTCGTGACCTTCGATGCCAACGCCTACAAGGAGCGCATCGAAACCGAGGTGCGGGAGGCCACCGGTCGCGAACTGACTCTGGCCGGGCCGATCGAGCTGACCCTGTTTCCGAGTCTGGGGCTGCGCCTGGAAGAGGTGCGCCTGGGCAACGCGCCGGGCTTCGGCGACGAGCCCTTCGCCGAACTCGACGTGGTGGACGTGGCGGTGGCCGTGATGCCGCTGCTGCGCCGCGAGCTCGAAGTGCAACGGGTCGAGGCGGATGGTGCACACCTGAACCTCGCGCGCGATGCCGACGGCCGCAACAACTGGGACGACCTGACCGAGCGCGCCGAAAATGCGCGCGATGAGGCGGTCAACAGTGACGACCGTACCGCCACCGAGTCACGCCTGGCGATGGAGCGCATCAATATCGCCGGGATCTCGCTGACCAATGCGCGCGCCGTCTGGGATGACCGCCAGACCGGGATGCAGGCCCGCCTGGACCCGTTCAACCTGCGCATCGGCAGCCTCCATCCCGGGGTCGAGACGTCGCTGACGCTGGATGCCGCCGTGCAGGCCGAGGGCGGGGACCTGCCCGAGCCGGTCGAGCTGGCGCTGGACCTGAACGGCCTGATGAATCTCGACCTGCTGAACAACCGCTACTCGGTACGCCGCATGCGCGCGAACTTCGGGGTCGAGGGTGCCGGACTGGCGCGGCCGCTGGGACTGACCCTGGAGTCGGACGTGGCGCTGCTGATGACCGAGACCACCTCGCTGCGTTTCGAGCGCCTGAGTCTGGGCCTGTCCGAGGTCACTCTCACCGGTTTCGCCGAGCTGAGCGGGCTGGAGGGCGAGAACCCGAAGCTGCGTACGGAACTGCGCACCAACACCTTCGACCTGCGCCAGGTGCTGGAAGACCTCGGCCACGAGGCGCCGGCGACCACCGACCCGGACGCGCTGTCGCGCATCGCACTGGATCTCTCCGCCAGCGGCTCGCCCGAGATCATGACGCTCGATTCCCTGGTGATGGGCATCGATGACACCCGGTTCAACGGCGATGCCCACTGGGATGCCAGTGGCTCCCAGCCGCGGCTGACGTTCAACCTCCGCGGCAACGACCTGGACCTGGACCGCTACCTGCCTCCGGAAGCCGAGCAGGCGCGCTCCGAGGGACCGGGAGGCGAAAGCGACGAGGATATCGCGATCGAACTGCCGCTCGAGTGGCTGCGCGGTGTGGACGTCGACGGCCAGATGGAGCTGGCCACACTGCGCGTGCTGGGCCTGCAACTGAACGCCATCACCCTGGAGGTACAGGCCCGCGATGGCGACTGGCGCATCGAGCCGCTGTCCGGCACGGGGTATGACGGCGAGCTCACCAGCCGTCTGCGCCTGGACGCGCGCGCCGACACCCCGCGCTACGAGTTCGCGGCGAACTTGGCGGATCTCGACATCGGTGCCCTGCTGGACGACTTTCAGGGCGACGAGGCGCGCCTGGCCGGCACCGGCAACCTGGAACTGGACCTGCGCACCGCCGGCACCAGCGTCGATGCCCTGACCGCCGGGCTGAACGGCAACGGTGCGCTGCAATTCGCCGACGGCGCGGTCCGCGGTATCAACATCGCCCAGCTGATCCGCCGGGCGGAGGCGCGCCTGCAGGGTGAGACCCTGGAAGCCGACGCCCCCAACCAGACCGATTTCTCCGAACTCGGCGGGAGCTTTTCTTTTCGCGACGGGGTCGTGCACAACGACGACCTGCAAGCGAGCTCCCCCCTTTTGCGGGTGCGCGGCGAGGGCAGCGCCAACCTGGTCGATGCCACCCTGGACTACCGCCTGAGCACCAGCCTGGTCGCGACCATCGAGGGCCAGGGCGGCCGCTCGCTCGAGGATCTGCGCGGCGTGACCCTGCCGATTCGGATCGAGGGTGCGTTCGCCGATCCGAACATCCGGCTGGACCTGGAGCAAGTGCTGCGCGAGCGCCTCGACGCGGAGGTCGGCGAGCGGTTGCGCGAAGAGCGCGACCGGCTGGAAGACGAGGCCGAGGAACGCGTCCGCGAAGAGGGTGACCGCCTGCGCGACAGCCTGCTGGAGCGCCTGGGCGGGAGCCGTTCGCGCGAGCGCGACGCCGACCGGGGCCCCGCGGAGGACCCGGAGGCCGTGGAATCGCAATCGGTGGAGCCGGACGAGCCCGCCGACCCCGCGGGCACAACCGAGCCCGAAGCCGGATCCGACGCGGGTGCGGGTGTCACGCAGGAGCAGCCGGGGGAACCGGAACAAGCCGGCGAGCGTGATCCGGTGGAGGAAATGGAAGACGAGCAACGCGAGCGCATGGATCGCTGACCCGGCCCCGTCGCCGCCCGCAGCAGCATGGCGACGCGCCCGCTGTTCGTGGTGCTGGCCGCGCTGTGGCTCCCCGCACCGGTGCATGCCGAACGCGTGGACGCCAAGGTGGCGTTCCATGACGAGCTTGTCGTCCTGTCTCTGGATGCGCGCGTTAACGCCTCGGTGGACGCGGTCATCACCTTGCTGAACGACTACGAACATCTCGAGGACGTGTTCCCGCTGGTACGGTCCGCCGAACGCCTGGGCAGCCCGCGCCCCCGCGTGGAGCGCGTGGAGACACAGATGCGCGGCTGCATACTGTTCGTCTGCCGCAACCTGCGCCACACCCTGGATGTCGAGCACGAGGGCTCGGGCCGGTTCCGCGGCATCACCGTCCCGGAACACAGCGAGGTGTTGTTCGGCCATTTCCTCTGGCGCATCGACGAGGTGACGCCGGAGCCGCCCCGGACCCGCATCCGCCTGAATGGCCGGTTCCAGCCGGAGCTACGGATCCCGCCGCTGCTCGGCCGCCCGCTGGTCCGGCACATGCTCGAACACGAACTACAGGACAGCATCCGGCGAATCGAAGACCATCTGGGCGCCACCCCATGAACGCCTTCGCCCGAAGACTGCTGCAATGGTTCGACCAGCACGGGCGCCAGGACCTGCCCTGGCAGCACCCGCGCACGCCCTATCGCGTCTGGGTCTCCGAGATCATGCTGCAGCAGACCCGCGTGGAAACCGTGATCCCGTATTTCGAGCGCTTCATGGCGGCATTCCCGGACCTGCGGACCCTGGCCACGGCGGCGCAGGACGACGTCCTGCACCACTGGTCCGGACTCGGCTACTACGCGCGGGCCCGCAACCTGCACCGCGCGGCGCAGATGGCCCTCGCCGAGCACGGCGGCGAGCTGCCGGACGCACGCGCCGCGCTGGAACGCCTGCCCGGGATCGGACGCTCCACCGCCGCGGCGATCATCGCCCAGGCCCATAACCGGCCGGAGGCGATCCTCGATGGCAATGCCAGGCGCGTACTCGCCCGGCATGCCGGCATCCACGGCTGGCCCGGCAGCACTACCACCCAGCGCGCGCTGTGGCAGGAGGCCGAGGCACGCACCCCGGACACGCGCTGCGCCGACTACACCCAGGCGATCATGGATCTCGGCGCCCTGCTGTGCACGCGCGGCACCCCGGCCTGCGACCGCTGCCCGGTGCACGCCGACTGCCACGCACACGCCGAAGGGCTCACCGACGTATTGCCATCTCCCCGCCCGCGCCGCGAACTGCCCACCCGCACGCGCTGGGCCGCGCTGCTGCGCTCCCCCGAGGGCATCGCCCTGACCCGGCGTGCGGCGCAGGGCATCTGGGGCGGGCTGTACAGCCTGCCCGAGGACGACACGCCCGAAGGGCTGGAGAGCTGGGTGTGCGCACGCTGGCCCCGGGCCCGCGCCACCAACCCGGACGACGCCCTGCGCCACACCTTCAGCCACTACCGCCTGGATCTGCGCATCCGCGCCTTCGACCTCCCGGCGCACGCGTGTGGGATCATGGAAGGGGACCGGGTGATTTGGTATAACCCCGACACGTCGCGGCCGGTCGGCATCCCGGCCCCCATTCAGCGTTACCTGCAACACCACAAGGATCCCGGCAATGGCACGAACCGTTAACTGCGTAAAACTCGGCAAAGAGGCCGAGGGCCTGGACTATCCGCCCTACCCGGGCGAGATGGGCAAGAAGATCTACCTGAACGTCTCCAAGGAAGCCTGGAACACCTGGCTGGGCCACCAGACCATGCTGATCAACGAATACCGCCTGACCCCGGTAGACCCCAAGGCCCGCAAGTTCCTGGAAGAGGAAATGGAGAAGTTCCTGTTCGGCGATGGCTCCGAAAAGCCGGAAGGCTTCGTCGACCCGAACCAGTCCTGATCCCTGCCGGTTCGGCGCCACGCTTGACGCGCGTGCGCCGGACCGCTTTAATACCGCCCTTCGCCCGATGGGCGAACACCCCCGAAAAATGGCCGGGTAGCTCAGTCGGTAGAGCAGGGGATTGAAAATCCCCGTGTCGGCGGTTCGATTCCGTCCCCGGCCACCATTATCTTTCCCGTAGCACCATCCGCCCCATCAATAAGCGTTGGCCGTGTCTGTGTATGGGCCGCCCGACCTGCGTCGCGTCTGCATGTGATCGGGTACTTGATCCGACGTTGAATGTCTCTGAACCGCCTGATGGCCTGATGGCTATGCGGCCGATTCATGCTCGACATCCCAGCCCGGGAACACGAGTACGGCGGGGTGGCAGCGCAGCGCCCTTGCCAGGACCTTGGCGCGATCGACACCGAGGCGTACACGGTCATTCTCGATGGCCGAAATGGTGGACTGCGGGATCCCGGAAGCATTCGCGAGGCCGTTCTGGCTCATCTCCTGAAGCTCGCGCAGGATCCGAACCGACTCGCCAACCGAAACCTCGACCCTTTTCTTTGCCTTACGATAATCACTCATGTCACTCACGCCCTCCCGTAATCGTGGGGAGTTACCTTCTCGACTTCAACGAGCACCTTGTCTTTCTCCACCCGGTAAATGACGCGGTACTGGATATTCAGTCGAGACGATCGGAAGCCTTTCCACTTGCCCGATAAAGCTTCGTCGTTGAAGCCCCGAATATGCCGCAACCCCTGCGGACCGGAGATGGTGACGATGTCCTTCCACTTCTCGTACCGCTTCTGAACTTCTGGAGGGGCGGCCGCCAGGCTCTTTTCTACCCTCTTGTGTTCAAAGATCTCCCACATACCAAATAGAGTATGCATACTGAATATGGTATATCAAGGTCGGGCTCCTGACGCGGGGCCGAGTACGGCAAGGCGGCAGCCAGAAAGATGAGTGTCTTCCTCATCGCACAGCCGATAACCCCATCTGGGCAACGTCCTGTTTCAGCGTTCCTCTCCGGCAGGCATCCCCGTACCAACGCCAGCCTCGGCTTCGTGGCACCACCCTTCCCATGAGCGTCCGCCGTATCCTGCCCGTGGATACCGTGATCTGCGTAGTTTCTGCGACGCCGCACCGTATCCGTCGCTCGCGGTCGTGGACAATCAGGGTGTTTCTTTTTGTCGGTAATAATTGACTTCTACCGGCATAACGGAACAGCATGCCGGCATGGGCAATAGCGCACAAGCCATCCTCGATCTCGCACGCAAACGCGGACTGATCCGGCCGCGCGACCTGGAGCCACTGGGCCTGCCGAGAGTTGCGCTGACGCGCCTCGTCCGTCAGGGCATGCTCACGCGGGTTGCACGCGGCCTCTATGCGCTGCCGGACCGGCCTGTCTCGGAAAACACCGCGCTAGCCGAGGCCACGCGCAAGCATCCGCGAGCGGTGGTGTGCCTGCTCTCGGCACTGCGCTTCCATAATCTCACCACCCAGTCGCCATTCGAGGTCTGGCTAGCCATCCCCAACAAGGCCCGCGCTCCCCGGATCGACTATCCGGCCCTGCGTATTGTCCGCTTTTCCGATCCTCTTCTTGCCGAAGGCGTCGAGGAACACTTGATCGAAGAGGTTCCGGTACGCGTCACCGGTATTGCCAGGACGGTCGCGGACTGTTTCAAGTACCGCAACAAGATTGGCCTGGATGTCGCCCTGGAAGCCCTGCGCGAGGCCTGGAGTGAGAAGCGGGTGCGCATGGACGAACTCTGGCAGTTTGCCAGGCTGTGCCGGGTCGGCAATGTCATGCGCCCTTATCTGGAGAGCCTGACGTGAGCCCCAAAAACCCCGCCGCCTCGGTGCGTGCCCGACTGCTCGAAAACGCCCGAAACCACAAGCAGGACTACAACCTTGTACTCACCCGCTATGCCCTTGAACGGTTCCTGTATCGCCTGAGCACCTCCTCCCATGCAGACCAGTTCCTGCTCAAGGGCGCGTTGCTGTTCGATCTGTGGTTCGACATCCCGCACCGTCCGACGCGTGATGCCGACCTCCTGGGCTTCGGGGCAGCCGATATGCCGCACCTTGAGGCGGTGTTTCGGGACGTCTGTGCGGTGGAGCAGGACGATGGAATCCGTTTTCAGGCCGACTCGGTACGCGCGGAGGCGATTCGCAAGGAGGCCAGCTACTCCGGTGTGCGGATCACGTTCATAGGGCTGCTGGACGGTGCGCGCTGCCACACACAGATCGACGTGGGTTTTGGCGATGCCGTGACACCAGGCCCCGACGCCATCGAGCTCCCGGTGATATTGCCGGACATGCCTGCCCCCAGGCTTCGCGCCTATCCCCGCGCGACCGTTGTCGCCGAAAAGCTGGAGGCACTGGTGTCGCTCGGCATCGCCAACAGTCGTATGAAGG
>JBNJFQ010000055.1:0-13913 GCA_051747025.1 Pseudomonadota bacterium | reverse complement strand
CTCACTCTCCGCCAGATTCGGAAAAGGGGCCTTGATGGCCCCTTTTGCATGTCCGTGCATGTTGCGAACGGTCCCGCGGTTTTCGAACACTGCTCCGAGCTTTTTTGAAGCGGTGTGATGATTGCTGTGACGGAAAGGCTCCGAGGGTGGAACGGCCGGTTGCCTTCAGGTATCCCGGCCGACTCCGGGGTGTCCGCCCACCAGGTTGTCGACGAGCTCGCGGGTACGGACGGCGATCCAGTAGGCGGGATCATCCATTGCCTGTTGCGGGGTGATCGAACCGTCGCAAAGTGCCCGTGCGGCGTGCAGTCCGAGTTGGGTCGACTCCCTTCCAGTGTCGACAATGCGGCCGGCGATTGCTGCGACCGGCGTCGCGTGCGCTTGGGCACGCTTGAGGACTTCGGCGATGACCTTGCCGCGTGTGGTCTGGCCGTCGAGCTGTCCCTCGCCGGTCAGGACCAGATCGGCGTTTGCGATCGCGGCATCCAGCCCGATCAGGTCTGCCAGGTAGGCGGCGCCCATACGCGGCTCGGCACCCAGCACGCAGGTCAGGGCAAAGCCGAGCCCGCCCGCAGCGCCGCTCCCCGGGGTGTCGGCCGGGCATCGCAGGAGTCCGGCCCGCTCCAGACACCGGGCCAGGCGTGTCAGGTGATGCTCCATGGCGGGGATATCGCCTGCGGCCAGGCCCTTCTGGGGACCGAACACCGGTGCGGCGCCATGCGGCCCGGCCAGCGGGTTGTCCACATCGCCGAGCACGGTGAGACGCGTCCGGGCGAGACGCGTGTCCAGTCCAGTCGAGTCGATACGGCTTAATTCCGCGAGCGCGGCGGGATGGGGCGGTAGCGAGCGCCCGCTGCGGTCGAGAAAGCGCAGCCCGAGGGCGCTCAGCATGCCGGCGCCACCGTCGACGGTCCCGCTGCCTCCCAGGCCAATCAGCAGGTGGGAGGCCCGGGCGTCCAGCGCGGCGCGGACGAGCTGCCCGACACCGATGGTATGAAGCTGCCAGGGATCGCGTCGTGTGGGGGGGATGCGGCCCAGTGCACAGGCCGAGGCGACGTCCAGTACGGCATCGCCGCCGGTCCGGTCGCGGCCCCAGCCGGCTGTCAGCGTTTCACCGTCCGGGCCGGTGATCGGCGTTTCGATCCATTCCCAGTCCAGTGTCTGGCTCGTAATTCGGGCAGTGCCCTCGCCCCCGTCCGCCATCGGGAGTACGCAGACACCTGCATCCGCACAGGCGTCCCGCACGCCTCGGGCCATGGCCGCGGCAACGCCTGCGGCGTCCAGGCTGCCCTTGAAACTGTCGGGGCATACCACTACTCGCACGGGGCCGCCCGGTCTTCGGACGAATAGCCGGTCAGGTGTCATCCAGAACCACCCGGTTGCGACCCGCGGCCTTGGCCGTGTAAAGCGCCTGATCGGCGCGTTCGAACAGGTGTGCGGGGGACTGGCCGGTGGCGAGCACCGCGACGCCGATGCTGACGGTGACCCGGGACTCGGCTCCGGCAGCGGTGCCGACCTCGATGGTCTGGCGGATCTGTTCGGCGAGGCGGCCTGCCTGCTCGGGGCGGCGAGTCAGGATCACGAACTCCTCGCCGCCGAATCGGAAGACTCGGTCCTCCGGGGCTGCGGTCTCGCGCATGGCGCGGGCGATCTCCTTCAGCAGGTGGTCCCCCTGCGCATGGCCGTAGCGGTCGTTGTATTGCTTGAAATGGTCGGCATCCACGATCAGCAGGGCAAGCCCACTGGCTCCGGTCATGGCCTGCTGGACCTCGCTGGGAAGGGCCTCTTCGAGGTGCCGACGATTGGACAGGCCGGTCAGCGGGTCAGTGCGGGTGGCCTGATGCAGGCGGTCATGGTCGGCGGCGAGTTGCTCGCGTTCTTCGCGCAGGATGCGTACGCGGTCGGCCAGGGCCAGGGACAGCAGCAAGGCTTCGATGGCGGATCCGATCTGGAATCCGTGGTAGGTGATCAGGCTGTGTGGCGCCAGACCCAGAGCGGCGATGATGAAGGCGAGTATGCCGAGGATCAGGACGCTCCAGGCAGCGAGCATGTAGTAGGCCGGGCGGAAGTGGCGGAACACTGCGGCACGCAGGGTCGCTGTGAAGAACAGCGCGGTCGTCACCAGGCCCATCGCCGACATGTACAGGACCACGATGCCTTCCGGCATCAGGACGTTCAGAACGATGCCGCCCAGGGGTACGGCGATGCCGAACTTCAGCCACGGATCGAGGCGCGGATCCATCTCCGCGGTGCCGAGGAACCGCCGGGTAAACTGCAGGGCGAGGGCCGCCAGGGTTCCCAGGAAGGTGGTCGCAAGCATCCCGGTGGTGCGGGGCGAGAGATGGGGTATCCATTCCAGGTGCAGCCCGTTCAGGGTAGTGAAGAAGGCAGCAGTACTCAGGATGAAGCCGACATACCAGAGGTAGCGCCGGTCCCGAAGCCCGAAAAACAGGAACAGATTATGAACTACTCCCGCCATAGCCTGAAAGGCTTGGCGGGAGTAGTTCATTCGAATGTCCGTCTGGCAATCAGAGGCCCGTATGAACACAAAATCACACTGGGAGCATGTCTATCAGAACCGCGCCACCGATGCGGTGGGCTGGTATCAGTCCGAGGCACGGACCTCGCGGGCACTGATCCAGGAGATTGCGCCGGATCCCGAGGCCGCGGTTATCGATATTGGGGGTGGTGCCTCGGTCCTGGTGGACGAGCTGCTGGCGCAGGGCTATTCCAATCTGACGGTGCTGGATTTGTCCGGGCTGGCGCTCGAGAAGGCGCAGGCCCGGCTCGGGGCGGGTGCCACGGCGGTTGTGTGGCAAGAAGCGGATGTCCTGGAATATGTGTTCAAGGAGGCTGCGTTCGAGGTCTGGCACGACCGCGCGGTGTTTCACTTCCTGACCGACGCGGAGCAGCGCATCCGTTACGTGCGACAGATGGAGGTGGCCCTGCGTCCGGGCGGGCATGTGGTCATCGGGACCTTTGCGCTGGACGGTCCGGAAAAGTGTTCGGGCCTGCCGGTGCAGCGACATTCTCCCGAGACCCTGCAAGAGGTGTTCGGGCCGGAGTTCGGACTGGTCCGGGCACAGCGGGAAGTTCATGTGACACCTGGCGAGAGCGAGCAGTGTTACAACTGGTGCGTGTTTCGCCGGAAGGCATGATCCAGTGTCGAGGCCGCGAACCGGCGCTGCCCCGGATCAGCCGCGTCTGGTCTCGGCGGCACAGGCCTTTGCCAGGTTCCGGATTGCATCGAAGAACAGGGCCTCCCAGCGGACATTGCGCTCGTCGCGTGACAGGCTTGTGCTTGCCTGCTCCTCACACTTCAGACGTTCATTGGCCGTGGTCTCCGCCTTGTCCAGAATCTGCTTGAAACGTTCCCGTGCGGCCGCGGCCTTTGGGTCGATACCCTGGCGCTGCAGGATGTTGGCCCGCAACGAGCCACCTTTCCACCACTTCGACCAGAGCCGCATGTGTCCTCCCGGGATGCCCCCAGAATTCACCGATTGTGCCCGAATCAGCGTTTGTCATCGACAGGGGGGATGCGCGGCGGCGGCCCATCCATGGTTGGACGCCGGGACCTGTTTCGTGGGCGCATGAACATATCACCAAGGTTACCGGACCCCTATCCTTTCACGGTACATGTCCCCGCGGCCGGGTCGCATTTACCCGTGAGGGCACCGGTAGCGGCCGATCGAGGCCGCGTGGCTTCCCCGAATGCCCGGCCGACCATTCCCGACACGCGAGGTCAGATCATGCGCTACCCGAACCTGTTGATCCTGCTCGCCCTGATGGCTGCACCGGCCACGGCGGAGATTTTTCCCGATGCGCGCGACGTCCAGCCGCCACTTCCGGGTATGGCCGCCCCCGCGTTTACCGTGAGCAACGTGGAGGGGGAGCGCGTGGAATTCGATCCCGAGGCGATGGAGCGCCCTGTCATCCTGACGTTCTACCGCGGTGGCTGGTGTCCTTACTGCAACCTTCACCTCGCCGAGTTGCGCAACACGGAGGACGATCTGCGCGAACTTGGGTTCGATGTCTGGTTTGTCAGCCCCGACCGGCCCGAACTACTGGCGGAGGGGGACCATGCCCGCTATGGCTACCGATTGCTCTCGGATGCCGAGGCGCATGCATCGCAAGCCTTCGGGATTGCCTTTCGGGTGGATGACGAGACCCATGCCGACTACCTGGAGCACGGTATCGATCTGGAGGACCGCTCGGCCCGACAACACCGTTCGCTGCCGGCCCCGGCAACCTTCGTGATCGGAAGTGACGGCATCCTCCAGTTCACCTACGTTAACCCGGACTACAAGGTCAGGCTGGCGCCGGAGGTATTGCTGGCCGCTGCCCGGGCCTATGCGGAAGGGGCGCAGGATCGCCTGGAGCGTCGTCGAGGGAACTGAGCGCGGGGCTTGCGGGGCGACGCGGCCCTGTGGCGGCATCGCATCGTCGCATTTTTCCGCGCACGACGGGTGCAGTCCGGAGCACCGGCCGATAACCGCGAACGGGAACCGGTGTTCTGATTGGCACCAAGCCATCGCTGCACGGATGAGCGAGGTGCCTCTATCCTTGATACACGTGGAGAGCAAGTACCAGGAATCCCCCGTAGAGCAGCAAGAGATAGGCCGCGTAGGCGCGCAGGCCGAATACATGCTTCGGTGTCAGGATCACGGCGCTCGCCAGCGCGGCGATCGCAACGTAGGGTTCCAGGTACTTCTGGTAGAAGATGTCCCCCATCGCCAGGAACGACAGGAAGAACAGCATCAATAGCGAGCCCTGTAGCGGCGCAACCCTTGCAAGCATTGCAAGGCCAATCGCGCCGAGTGCGTACAGGGTGCCCCACAGCCAGGGCCCCAGCATGCCGATTTCCAGCAGTTTGCCTGCCGCACTACCCCCCTTTGCGGGCAGGCTGCCGGTCGCCAATGCAGCCATCAGGAAGAGGCTGCCCGCTATCAATCCCGCCACTGGCGTTGCCCAGGTGCGTTCCGCATACAGTCGGGCCAGGACCACGGGGGCGAGAAGCAGCCCGAAATAGGCGATGACCAGGCTCACCGGAACCAGGGATGGTACCGCATGGCCCGCGAACCCCGGAGGCGTCAGGCCGCCCCAGGCCCAGACCAGGAATGCGAGTGCGAGCAGGGAAGGGGTACAGAGCAGGATCGCCTCCGGGAGCGTGCGGGAGGGACGCGGAAATCCTTGTGGGTGCGTCCACATCACCGCCAGCAGCGGTGCGAGCAAGGCGATGGCGGACTGGCGTGTCAGGACCGCAAGGGCCATCAGGGTCCCCGCTGCCAGAATCGAGGGCCACGCGGCCCCTTTTACCAGGGCGACAAGGGCCGCCATGGCGAAGAACAGGGCGAGCGTGTCCGGATTGCCCCACAGGGCGGGCCCCAGAGTCCACGGGTTGAGGATGAAGATCGCGAATGCGAACAGAAAAGGGACGTGGCGGCGGGTTCGAGAGTCCTCGGGAAAGACGTGCATGAGGGCAATGATTGCGAGGCCGACTGCGCTCAGCAGGAGGAGCGGATTGACCACGCGAAGATCGGTTGCGGACAGGTCGAGGGCAGATGCAAGCGTGTAGAACAGCGGACCCATAGCTGAATCCTGCATGCGCAGGGCGTCGATCAGGGTCTCGTGCCGATAGGTCTCGATGGATGGCAGGTGAAAGCGATCCAAATCGCCCTTCGCACCGCCCGAGGGATTGGCCTCGAGCATATGGAACAACGTAACAACGGCCAGACAACAGGCCAGGAACACGATTGCGTGGAGCCGAGAACTTTGCATTACGAAGGGATTTCGTTCCGGTGCAGGGGGCAGGGTCAAGGGGCGGAGTATATTCTCGCAGGGGCTGCTGGACGCCGAAGTTTTTCAGCGAACGCAGAGAAATTGGGTGTCCTCATTCTCCGGCCTTTTCTCTGTGTGTGAGCAGCGTAACCGCGCGCCGCAGCCCCGCTTTAGTGGCTTGGTGATGGCATCAAGGCTTCGCATTGCCAGTGGCCCGCTCCCGGTTCAGGGGGTTGGCTGCCACGGCGGTGTGGCGAAGTAGTCGGCGAGGAAGTCGATAAAGACGCGCACTCGTGCCGAAAGGTGCCGGGTTTGCGGATACAGCGCGAACAGGCCGACGCGGGACCAGTCGCAGTCGCCCAGTACGGTCTGCAGGCGACCGGTAGTCAGGGCATCGTGCACCAGGAAGCGGGGCTGCAGCGTCAGGCCGTGGCCAGCGCAGGCGATTTCGCGCAGGAAGTCGCCGTTGTTCGCGCGCATGCGCGGCTGCAGACGCAGCCGGTGTTCGAGGCCTTTCGGATCGATGCAGCGCCACTGATCCGGATCCGTGGTTTCGCTGTAGACCAGACAGGCGTGCTCCGGGACGGCCTCCGGGGCTGCGGGCATGCCGCGCCGCGCGAGGTAACCGGGGCTGGCACACACCACAAGCGGGATGGTAGCCAGCAGGCGGGCCATCAGGGTCGAGTCCGGCAATGGCAGCGGGACGATGCGCAGACCCAGGTCGAACCCCTCCGCCAGCAGGTCGACCTGGCGGTCGTTCAGGTCCAGATCAAAGCGCACGTCCGGATGTCGCTGCTGGAAGGCCGCCACTGCCGGCTGCAGGTAGGCAACACCGAAGGACAGGGGCGCCGCGACCCGCAACATGCCCATCAGCCGCCCGTGTACATCGGAGACTTCCGCCTCGGCCTCGTCCACGTCAGCCAGGATGCGCTGGCAGCGGCGGTAGTAGTCCTGCCCGCTGGCAGTAACGCTGATGCGTCGTGTGGTCCGGCGCAGCAGCTGTACCCCCAAATATGCTTCCAGGTCCCGCAGCCGGCGGCTGACGGCGGATTTGGCGATATCCATCCGGCGTGCCGCTGCAGTCAGGCTGCCGGCCTCGACCACGCGCACGAAGGTTTCCATCTGGTCCAGCCGATCGCTCATTGTTGCAATATATAGAACAGTCTTTTAACTGGAAAGCGGTTTATTACGGGATTAGCAACCATCATCCTGCACACGGACCCATGATCACCGGGGAGCGAGACCCGATGTACTGGCGTAATCGCACTGACGCCTACGGCCTGGTGGCCATCCTGTTCCACTGGCTGGTGGCCGTCGCGGTCGTATTCCTGTTCGGCCTCGGGTTGTGGATGGTCGACCTGTCGTACTACGACGCGAACTACCGCAGCAGCGTCGACCTGCATCGCAGCATCGGCGTGTTGCTGTTTGGGGCGCTCGCACTGCGGCTACTGTGGCGGCTTTTCAACCCCGCCCCGAGGCCGCATGGCCGCCGCTGGGAGCGGCGTGCGGCTGCCCTGATGCACTGGGCACTGTATTTGGTGCTGTTCGCCACCATGGCGGCCGGCTATCTGATCACCACCGCCGACGGTCGGTCCGTTGACGTCTTCGGCCTGTTTGAGGTGCCGGCGACCCTGACCGGACGCAACCAGGAAGACAGGGCCGGCGATCTCCACGAGATCCTTGCCTGGGGGGTGATCGTGCTGGCATCCGTGCATGCACTCGCAGCGCTGAAACACGCACTGATTGATCGCGACGGGACGTTGCGCCGCATGCTGTGGCCGCGCCGCGAAGAAAGGTTGCGGCATTCCATTAACCCCTGAACCCTGACTCATCCCGAGGAGACGCACCATGAAAAGCACCCTGCGCAACACCATCTTTGCCGCCGTCATGGGTGGCCTGGCGTTCCTGCCCGCCACGGCGCCCGCGGCCGAGGAATATGTGATCGATACCGAGGGCGCGCATGCCTTCATTCAGTTCCGGATCCAGCACCTTGGCTTCAGCTGGCTCTACGGGCGTTTCAATGAGTTCGAAGGCCGGTTCAGCTACGACGAGGAGAATCCGTCCAACTCGGATGTGGAGCTGACCATCGACATGGCATCGATCGATTCCAACCACGCCGAACGTGATCGTCACCTGCGCGGCGAGGACTTCTTCCATGTCAATCAGTATCCGGAGGCGCACTTTGTCAGCACCGGCTTCGAGGAACACGGGGATGGTACCGCCACCCTGACCGGCGAGCTGACCATGAAGGACGTCACCCGCGAGGTGGTTATCGATGTCGAACAGATCGGCGCAGGCGAGGACCCCTGGGGCGGTTATCGGCGTGGCTTTCAGGGCGAGACGACTCTCACCCTGAAGGACTTCAACATCGACCATGACCTGGGCCCGGACGCCCGCGAGGCACAGCTTGAGCTGGCGATCGAGGGGGTCCGCCAGTAGCCGGGGCAGGTTTCGACTGCAAGGCTGAAGGCGCAGGGACGCGCCCGTGGGGCCGGCCACTACGGCCGGCCAATTGTGTTCCCGCAGGGCCAGCCGGCGGCCCCAGGCCGTTCCCGGTGGTTTTTGGCATATCATGGGGATCGGTCCGGGCGCCTTGCAGCGCAAAAACCCCTCCGCGCACGGGTAGAATTCCGGAGCCCGGTATTGCGGGGCGGTATCCTGCGACAGAACGATCCGCTGTTGATGCCCTGGCAGGACCGGCCGGGGGCAGCGGGCTCTTTCCACGCGACGAGAGCAATGCCATGAGCAGCGGTCGAGACCTGCTGGACGGACTGGCCCGCCTCACGGGCATCCGCGATACCCAGCGTCTGGAATACAGCCTTCTCAAGACCCTGGACGATATCTACGAAGACGGCAGTACCTGGGCGGTCCGGTTCGATGCCGAAGGCCGGCCACGCAGCCTGCATTTCTACGACCGCAAGCGCGACGCGGTGATGGCCGTGCCATTCGATCCCGAACATCAGCCGGTGTCAGCGGAGTTGCTGGAGCAGGCCCTGGCCACCGGGAAGTCGGTCGGAGGCTTCGACGAATCCGGACGCCAGATATCGGTCTTCCCGATGTCGGGGCTAAAGGAGTTCAGAATCTGCCTGGCGTTTGCCTTCGACAGCACCGCGAACGGCGAGCGGGTGGATCAGCGCCTGGTAGAGAGCTTTCTCTCGGTGTATCGCAATTTCGTCAATCTGGTCGACGACGCCCAGACTGACGAGCTCACGGGCCTGCTCAACCGCAAGACCTTCGACGACAATTTTCGCGAACTCGCGACCCTGGAGCGTAGCGGACCGCTCCCGGGGCTTCCGGATGATCGCCGGCAGCAACCCGAGCCCGGGCAGGGCCGGATCTGGCTGGGCGTAATTGATGTCGACGACTTCAAGAAGATCAACGACAGCTTCGGCCATGTCTACGGCGACGAGGTGCTGATTCTGCTCGCACGGTTGCTGAAGCAGTGCTTCCGCGAGAATGACTTGATCTATCGCTTTGGCGGGGAAGAGTTTGTCGTGCTGGCCGAGTGCGCCGACGCCGACCTGGCGCGCACCACATTCGATCGACTGCGTTGTGCGATTGCCGACTATGCATTGCCGCGGATCGGCCGGGTCACCACCAGTATCGGCGTGACCCGGCTGTGTCCCTACAAGACCGCCAGCGCGGTCCTGGACGAGGCCGATCAGGCCCTGTACTACGCCAAGGGACATGGCAAGAACCAGGTTCGCATCTATGATCGCCTGGTCGCAGAAGGCGTGATCACCCCCAATGCGGTCGAGGCTGGCGAGATCGAGCTGTTCTGACCCCGCAGCCGCGTCGGTGATCCACTGATCAAGGCGCGTCCGCCCGCCGAGTCCTGTGGGTGCCTGCCCTGCAGGCGAATGCCGAGGATTCCCGCACCGTTTCGCCTGCAAGGCAGACGCCCGCAAGGGTATTTACCTGCAGGAGCGCGTCGGCGCGCAGCGATCGAGCCGAACCGGATTTGGCAAACGCGTTATATTTCGAAGAATACAACGCTCCTGACGGCCCCTGCGGGGACGCCTCAACCCATGAGACGCTACAGGACACTGCATGGTGAACAAGACTGAACATCCGCAGCTGGAGATCAGCGCACAATCGGCGCGCGAACTGGTCGATATCGGCCTGGCTGTCCTGCTGGATATCCGGCAGCCTTTCGAGCTGGAGCTGGAAGGAGCGGTGGAGGGGGCGGTGTCGGTGCCCCTGTTTCGCCTGAAGCAGCTACTGGGCCGGAAACTGTCGGAAGAGGAGCAGGAACTGCTCGATGCCGACGAGCCGGACGAGCGCGATTTCCAGCATTTTCTCTCCCTGATCAACCAGTACCACGTCAGCCAGGATCAGATCCTGCTGTGTCTGTGCAACAGCGGTCGTCGCAGCCTGCGCGCCGCGGAGCTGTTGCGGGATCTGGGCTATGCACGCTGCCTCTCCGTGCGCGAGGGATTCCGCGGCTGGCCCGAGGCCGAGGCATAAATCGGTCACCATGCTCCGGGGGTCAGGATGCTGGTCGGAAGCTGCTCGCCCTGTTGTCGCCTGATTGCGGTACTGGATGCGCCTGCTCTGAATGCACGGATACGGCAAGCCGGTACCCAATGGGGCCAGAGTTCCCGGGATGGATACCCCCTGGCCTCCCATCCATGGCACCGTCGCATGCGCGTTTGACGTGTGATGATGCACCTGCGGCCCTGCCAGGGAGAGGTAAAAGGCCGTCAAGCCAGCCGCGCGGGAGTCCCCGAATCCCACAGACTGCCGGGAGAGCCGGAAGGCGGCCTGCGGGCAGTCGGGTTCGGTAACCGCCAGAAGCCTGACCGGTCGTTTCAGGCCCGTACCGCCTTCGCGAACTGCTCCGCGTCCATCTCCCGGATCTTCTTCTCCAGCGCGTCCAGGTGGTTCACCACATTGCGCGAGGCCTCCTCCAGCGCTTCCATGTGCGTTCGGATCAGTGGCTCGTTGCGCTCGTGCTGGCGCCGGGCGAAACCCAGAAGCTTCGAGAACATCGAGGCATCTTCCTCCTCGGTCACCAGCTTGAAGATCTCGGCATAGGCTCGATGCAGATGGCGGTGGGCCTCGTCGATTGCCTTGAACTCGGGGAAACCGTTCAGGGCCTGTCCGTCACTGAAATACCATTGCCCGAACGGGCAGTCGGTATGCAGTACGGGGATCTGGTTCTTTTCTACCGGGACGCCCTGGGTGAGGAGTTCGGCGCGGCCGACCCAGGCGAGATGGGCGCGTTTGGCCTGGTGCAGACGGTCCAGGACTTCCCGCTTTTCCATGTCTGTTGTCCTCGTCAATGAGCCGATCTTTCAAGCGGAGACTTGTCCACACTAGCAAAGCGCCTGTGGTGGGGGAAGGAATGGCGATGGGGCCGGCGCTCTCCCGCAGCCAGTACACGAAAATGCCCGGTCCGGACCTTTATCCCGGTTTCAGCCGGGTGGCCAGAAGGTGTGTTTCCTCTGCTCGACCGTGCTCTTCTCGCCTTCTTGCGGCACTGCATTGTCCTGCTCCGCACTCAGGACAGCAGCAGGCCAGTCCCCACGAGAGCGAGCGTCACCAGGGTGGCTGCCACATTGCCCCCCATCCACGGCACCAGCGCATTGGGGTTTGTTGCGTGATGACGTACCCGCAGCGCTACGAGCATTCCGAACGGAAGGGACAAAAGCCCCGCCGTGGCACCGGCGGGGAGTCCTCCCCCCAGAACCGACAGCGCCAGGGAGATGTAGGCCGCCGCGATCAGGACGGCAAACACGTCGGCGGCGCGCCTTCGGCCCAGTACGATCGGCAGGTGTCGGCGCTGCGCCAAACGGTCGGGCTCCACATCCGGGAACTGGTTGAGCAGCAACAGCGCACTGCCCAGAAACAGCGGCACCAGCGCGGCGAGAAAGGGTTCGAGCGCGAAGCTTCCGACCAGTGCGTAATGGGTGCCCGGTACCATCAGCGCGACGCCCAGACCGGGGGCCACCAGGCACGGCAGGGGAGAGCGTGTAATCCAGCTCGAGTAACCGAGGATCAGCATCAGCCCGACAAGACCCAGCGCAAGCAGCCCCGGGCCTGCCTCGATGACCAGAAACAGACCGATCCCGACCACCATCCCGATGGATACCCATGCCCCAAAGTGAACCCATGGCGCGGCCTCCGGCTGTGCCGGCAGCGCCCCGCTGCCGCCACTGAAGGGCGTTCGCCGTGTCTGCAGATCCAGACCCGAACGAAAGTCCTCGAATTCATTGAACAGGTTGACCGCCGCATGGGCCAGCAACGCGCCTGTCAGGATCAGCGCCAGGCGCCACGGGTCGATGCTGCCCTGAGTGGCGAACGCGGTGCCCGCACCCAGGAGCACACACAACGGAGTCAACAGCAGAAACGAGGGCCGGGAGGCCCGTATCACCTCCCGCAGGTACATCTCTTGCTTGGCCGGTGCTTCCTGCATGACGTGCTTTGCAGACTCCTGCGGGTGCTGGTGGCTGGTCTTGGCGCTTGTCTTATCAGGTCAGGGTGCCGACGCCCGGAGCGCACGGCGGATCATGCATTTGTTCCGGTATTGCTCTGCCTCCGGCTTGATCCGGTTCTGACCGCCGAGGATCGGCACGCGGCGGACGGGGGACCCTTCCGTGACCACGTCATCGGCGGCTGCAGTGAGCGGTGGTCGCGAGCGTGGTGGGAGAGCGGAAAAAGGGGCCGTTCTCCTGCCCACGCGCAGCAGATCAGTCCCAAGTCCGACTGGCTCCTGGCGCCATCATGGGGCAGGGTGCGAAGGTATTATCCATTGTTTCTGTGGCGTATCCAGGCCCGGTCCGGATTCTGGTCAGTGTTTCCCGGCATGGCTGGTACTTGATCGAGCTTGTACCCCGGAGGGGCCGGCCTTCCGCGCCTCGGCCTGCGCGCGCTGCTCCGGCGTGAGCTGCTGGTGCATGTAGTCGCGAGCTTCGGCCGCCGGCTTGTGGCCCTGATCTGCGGCGCGCGCGAACCAGACCCAGGCCTCCACCCGGTCGACCTCCACGCCATGGCCCTCGGCCAGCACGATACCGAGGTTGTACTGAGCCGGGGCCAGACCCTGGCGGGCAGAGGCTTCATACCAGCGCGCCGCCGCGGTCTGGTCTCGGGGCACGCCCAGGCCTCGATCCAGCATTACTCCAAGATTGGCCTGGGCCTGGGGATGGCCCGCTTCGGCGGCCGCGCGGTACCAGTGGGCGGCTTCTGCCATGTCTTCCTGCGTGCCCTTGCCATCCCGGCAGAGATTGCCCAGCTTCGCGGCGGCGTCGGGGTCGCCGGCCTCTGCGGCCTGCCGATACCAGCGGACGGCGGCGGTCAGGTCCTGCGCGACACCGTCACCTTGCTCCAGGGCGACGGCAAGGTTGTAGGCCGCATCGCGGTGGCCCGCGTTGGCCGCCTCGGCGTAGTATTCGACGGCAGCGGCTCGATCGCGTTCGCAGCCGGTGCCCTGCTGGTGGGCGACACCGAGGCTGTTCAGCGCATCGGGATCGCCACCTTCCGCGGAACGTTTCCACCACTGCACGGCCTCGGTGGCGGCGGCATCGCCGCCCAGGTTCACCAGCAGAACCGCCAGATTGTTTTGTGCCGCGACATGCCCCGCCTCGGCCGCGCGGCGATACCAGTGCCGGGCCATCTTCGCATCCGCCGGGTCGGCCTTCTCGGTTATCACGCCCAGGTTGAAGCTGGCATCGCTGAGCCCCTGTTCCGCGGCCTGTGTCCAGTACTCGCGCGCCCGCGCCGCGTCCACGTCCAGCCCCAGCCCCTCGGCATAGAGGATGCCCATCCCCAGCAGCGCCCAGGCCGATCCGGCCTCCGCGCGGGCCTCCCAGATCTCCCGGGCGGCCGGGTAGTCGCCCCGTTCAAAAGCGGCAAAACCGTCCCGGTCGGCACCATCCGGGCCTTTGGGGTTCGCGGAATTGTCGGGGTGGGGAGGCGTGTTCATGCAATCTGCACTCGGTGGGGGACACCGCCCGAGGATACAGCCCCGGAAGCCCATCGCAAGGCTCAGGCAGGACCATCCGTCAGGCTGGCCGTGAAAGTCCTTGGCGGCCCATTTTGGCCCGAAAAATGGCTGTCTAAGGCCGTATGAGGCGCTTGTTGTGGCTCTTATGGCACTATGTTCAGTGTCTTACCGAGGTCCGACCCCGTAAGTG
>JBNJFQ010000054.1:0-14705 GCA_051747025.1 Pseudomonadota bacterium | reverse complement strand
GAGGAGTCGCAGGCGACGTGGCAATCTCCATGGGCCGTCCGTGCGCTGGCCGGGGCGAGCGTCGGGGGGGCGTTGGGAGGGTCCACGGCCCCTGCGGCTTCTCGCAATGACGGTGGAAACGAAGCGGTGTAGGGGGGTTACGCAGACGTTCGTGATTACCGTCGCGTCAGCGATTAGACTAGGCGGGTCCGCGGCCGGCCGGCGCGCTACACGTCGGTGCCGCTTGTCGTTGAAAACCAACCCAGGGAGTCGTGACCGAATGGCAGGCCACAGCAAGTGGGCGAACATCCAGCATCGCAAGAACGCCCAGGACGCCAAGCGCGGCAAACTCTTCACCAAGCTGATCCGCGAGATCACCGTTGCCGCGCGCCAGGGTGGCTCGGACCCGGAGACCAATCCGCGCCTGCGCCTGGCGATCGACAAGGCGCTGGGCGCCAACATGACCCGCGACACCATCGAGCGTGCCGCCAAGCGCGGCGCGGGCGAGACCGATGGCGACAACGTCGAGGAGATCCGCTACGAGGGCTACGGCCCGGGCGGTGCGGCCATCCTGGTCGACTGCATGACCGACAACCGCAACCGTACGGTTGCCGAGGTCCGTCATGCCTTCTCCAAGATGGGCGGCAACCTTGGCACCGACGGCTCGGTCGCCTACCTGTTCCAGAACAAGGGCGTGATTCGTTTCGCCCCCGGGCTGGATGACGAGGTGGTGATGGAGGCCGCGCTGGAGGGCGGGGCCGAGGACGTGCAGGTCGAGGACGACGGCGCCATCGAGGTGATCACCGAGCCGGAGACCTACCAGGACGTGCGCGCTGCGCTGGCGGAGCGCGGCCTGGAGCCGGAAAACGCCGAGGTCACCTGGCGTCCCGAGACCCTCGCACCGCTGGATGCGGAAACCGCCGAGTCGGTCCTCAAGCTGCTCGACATGCTCGATGACCTGGACGACGTGCAGAACGTCTACACCAATGCCGACTTCCCGGAAGAGGTCGGTGGTGACTGACCTGGCCGCGGTGTGAGCGGCGTGCGCATCCTCGGGATCGACCCCGGTTCCCGGGTTACCGGTTTCGCGGTGATCGAGTATGACCGCAGCCACGGCCATTCCTGCGGTCACGGGGTGATCCGGCCGAAGGCCAAGGACTTTCCCGAGCGCCTGGGCGAGATCTTCGCCGGGGTGGTCGAGGTGATCGATGAGCTCAGGCCCGACGTGCTGGCCATCGAGTCGGTGTTTGTCGCGCGCAACGCCCAGTCCGCGATCAAGCTGGGGCATGCCCGTGGAGCGGCCATCTGCGCTGCCACCCAGGCGGGTCTGCCAGTACACGAATATGCCCCGCGCGCGATCAAGCTGGCCGTGGTCGGCGTCGGCGGCGCGGACAAGGAGCAGGTCCAGCACATGATGCAGCAATTGCTACGCTTGGCCGAACCGGCCAGCAGCGATGCCGCCGATGCCCTGGCCGTCGCGCTTTGCCATGCCCACACCCGGCAGAACAAGGCCCGCCTGCTGGGTTCGGCGTCCGCCATGATCGGGGGGCGTCCGTGATTGCCCGCCTGGAAGGCCGGCTGATCAGCCGCGAGGTGGGTGGCGTGGTGATCGATGCCGGTGGGGTCGGTTACGAGATCGATGTCCCGCTGTCCACGCTGGCGGCGCTGCCGGAGCCGGGCGAGATGGTCGTGCTGGCGACACATCTGGTGGTGCGCGAGGATGCCCACCAGCTGTTCGGTTTCCTGAACAAGCGCGATCGCGACCTGTTCCGGCGCCTGATCCGCGTGAACGGGATCGGCGCCAAGCTCGCGCTCGCCATGCTCTCCACTTATGCCGGCGACGAGCTGGCGGGCCTGATCAGCGGCGGTGATACCACGGGGTTGGCCAGGGTGCCGGGCATCGGCAAGCGCACCGCTGAGCGTGTGGTACTGGAATTGGGCGAGCGCCTCGCCGAGATGGGCTTCGCTGCCGCATCTGCCGGGAGCGCGAGCGGCAGCGAACCGACGCCGGCGGCCGCGATGGAGGGCGAGGCCCTGGCGGCGCTGGAATCGCTGGGCTACCCCCGCGCGAGCGCCGAGAAGATGGTCGCGGCGGTCCGCGACCAGGCGGATTCGGTGGAGTCGCTGGTGCGCCTGGCCCTGCGCGCCAGCGTCAAGCACTGACCGGCCGTCCCGCTGCCGCCCGGGCGGTGGTTAGGCGGGCTCGAGGCTACGCGCCTGGAGGTCGGCGTGATAGGACGAGCGCACCATTGGTCCGCTGGCTACCTGGCGGAACCCCATCTCCCGGGCACGTTCGCCCAGCTCGTCGAACTCCTCCGGCGCAAGGAACCGGCTCACCGGCAGGTGATGTCGCGACGGCTGCAGGTACTGGCCCAGGGTCAGCATGTCGCAGCCGTGAGCACGCAGATCCTGCAGGACTTCCAGCAGTTCCTCGCGGGTCTCTCCCAGCCCCAGCATCAGTCCGGATTTGGTCGGGACGTCCGGGTGCTGCGCGCGGAACTGCCTCAGCAGCTCCAGCGACCATTGGTAGTCGGCGCCCGGGCGGGCCTCGCGATACAGCCGCGGTACCGTCTCCAGGTTGTGATTGAACACATCGGGCGGGGCCTGGTGCATGATCTCCAGCGCACGGTCCATGCGTCCGCGGAAATCCGGTACCAGGATCTCGATGCCAGTGTCCGGATTGAGCTGGCGGACCTCGCGGATGCAGTCCACGAAGTGGCCGGCTCCGCCATCGCGCAGGTCGTCACGATCCACGGAGGTGATGACCACGTACTGGAGCCCCAGGGCCCGGATAGTCTCGGCGAGATGACGCGGTTCGTCGGCATCCAGCGGTTCCGGACGCCCGTGGGCGACATCGCAGAACGGGCAGCGTCGGGTGCAGATGTCGCCCATGATCATGAAGGTGGCCGTGCCATGACTGAAGCACTCCCCGAGGTTGGGGCAGCTGGCCTCCTCGCAGACCGTATACAGGCGCTGTTCGCGCAGGATGCGCTTGATGCGCTGGACCTCGGGGCGGCCCTGGTCCTGTGCGCGAATCCAGCGCGGTTTGCGCTGCGGGCGATCGGTGGGGCTGATCTTGACCGGGATGCGCGCGACCTTGTCGGCGGCGCGCTGTTTCTCGCCGGGCTGGGGGCGGGTTCGGCTCTCCATGAGTGGTTCCTGCCTGTATTCGGTTGGGGCACCTGCGCGCCGATCCGGCGCGCAGGGCGGGTTCAGGCGACGTCGCGGATCAGGGCGTCGATCTGCTGCCGGGCGGTATCGATCACCGGCAGCCAGCCGTTCTCGTCCAGCGCGAAGCCGAGACGTTGGACCGCGTGCAACTGGTTCAGTGGGGCGACCCCGGTGCGCTCGTCGTGGCCACTGTCGTGGGCGCAGGCGCTGCGGGCGATGCGGACGATGTCGGTCAGCGTCCCTGCACGCTCGGTCTCCGGCCCGCCGGAATCGCGAATGGCCTCAATGATATCGGAAGCCAGACCCCATTGCGCGGCAACCAGTTCTCCTACGAGGCCTTCCAGGCGGAACAGCATCCCTTCGATCTGGCCGGGCTCGAGTTCGACCCCCTCGGCCATCAGTTCTCCCAGCACCGGCAGTGCGCCGACCCGGTGCAGCAATCCGGCAAGAAGGGCGCTTTGCGGATCCGCCGCCTCGCTCTGCTCGGCCAGCATACCGCTGATTGCAGCAACCCGGACCGAGCGCTCCCATGTGTCCTCCAGGATCGCGTGGGCGGGATGCTTCGGGTCCACGAACACCTGGTGCATCGCCAGGGCCAGCACCAGTTGCCGGGTCCGTTCGATGCCCAGCCGTGCAATGGCATCGCCCAAGCGCTTGACCACGCGCTGGCTGCCCATCGCGGGGCTGTTGGCGACCGCCAGCAGGCGTGCGGCAACGCTCGGGTCCTGTTCGACGATCCGGATAATGGTGGCCAGGTCGACGTTCGGGTCCTTGATCGCTTTCTGGAGGCGCAGGGCCACCTCCGGTAGTTGTGGCAGCGACGGTTCGCCGGTGTGGATCTTGTGATAGATGGTGCTGAACAGCTCGGTTTCGGTATCGGAGAATTCGAGCTCGCCGACCTCGATATCACCGCGTCGGCCCTCCAGCAGGTTTTCGTACAGGCGCCGGTCGAACAGTACCAGCTCGCCCGGGGTGACTACTGCGGCATGGCCGTGGAAGTCGTGGGCGCCGAACAGCGGTTCCAGGGCCTCGGGGGAGTCGCTGGTAATCGACAGCGGGTGCGCCTGATCGCGGACCACCACCACGCGCCCGTCCAGCAGGAATACCAGGTGCTGGTATTCGTCGCGGGCGTGCAGCTTGACGCCCGGTTTAACCGGCAGGACCCGGGCATGCTGGAGCAGGGTATCGCGGGCCCCGGGACCCAGGTCGACGAACGGCTTGAGCCGTGTCAGGCGTTGTTCGAGATCAGCCATTGAACAGTTGCTTGAGTTCGTTCAGGTCGTCACTGCGGTCCTCGAGCATGGGGATGGTCTCACCCTCGGCGGGCGGTGTAATCCCCAGGACCTCGAATGCGGCGACCTCGCTGGCGGGGGGGTGGCTCTGTCCGGCGGCCTGGAGCATGGCCCATTCTGCGACCAGGCAGATGCTGGCGTAGTCCGGCTCCCGGGCGCGGTAGTTCCAGTCCCCCGCGTGTTCAGCGACCGTCACCAGATCGCCGCCCAGGTCCCAGTAGTTGATCACCAGAACACTCGCCAGGTTGCGCAGGCGGCTGATCAGGCGCTGGATGCGTTCCGGCTCGGGGTGGTCCTCGCGCATCTCGATGAACTGGATGATCGGGACGGCCCCGATGCCGGCGACCAGGCCGGCCAGCAGGGCGCGCTCGCGATCCAGCAGGCGTAGTGAATCCGCGACCAGGTAGGCGTATGCGGAATGCAGGACGCCGTCATTCCAGGCCTCCGCCATCGCCTCGCGGGTAGCGGCGTGGCGGGCCTTGAAGGCCTGGCGCATGGCCATGTTCATGGCCAGCATGCGGGTATTGCGAAAGCCCATGCGGGTGACCGCGTCGCGCACCGTCTGGATGGTCTTGGAGCCCCGGAACAGCGGGCTGTTGGTGGCATGCAGAAGCGCCCCCGCAATCGTGCCGTCGCGCTGGATCACTTCGGTCAGCTTGTCGATATCGGCATCCGGGTCGCGGGTGAGTTCCTGGATGCGCATGGCCACTTCGGGCATGGTGGGCAGTTCCAGACGCTTGCTGGTGATCAGGTCGTAGAGCTCGGCGAAAAAGGCCCCTTCCACGTCATCCAGATCGGTATCGCGCACGACCAGCGAGGCGCTGTGGGCGAGTTCCAGTGCCGCGGCCGGGATTTCCAGTATTCGGCAGGGCTTTTCGGTGATGATGAAGTCCTGGCCCCCGCTGTCGGAATCGAACATCTGCATCGGAATATCGTCGACCCCGCCGTCCAGGCTGATGCGTGCCGGTGTACCGCCCGTCACTCGCACCAGTTGTCCGCTGACCATGAACAGGTAACGATCGGAAAAGTCGCCGGGGCGCAGCCGTTGCCCGGCATCAAGCTCGCGCACCTCGCACTTCGGGGCGAGTTCCTGGCGCGCGTTGTCCGACAGGTTCGCGGTCAGGTCGAGGTTGTGAAGCAGGCTGCTGATGTCCATGGCGTCGAGATCCGCTCCGTGCGTCGGGATGGCTGCCCGGGTGCTGGTCTGAGACGGGCCCGGGGAGACGCGCCTAGTGTAGCATCGAGAGCGTCGAGTCTAGGGAAACACGGATTAATGTACATGTTCACGCTGGTGCCCCGTGTGGTCCGGAAGCGAGCGTGGCGCGACGGCGCGGCCGCTACTGCGCCTTGGTTGCACGCAAAAGCGATTCGGGCGCAAAGGTGTACATCAAGCAGTGTCTTTCCGGAGCGGACGGGTAGATCAATTCGTGTTTCCTTGAGCAGTGCCTCCCGCGGCGAAGGTCGTGCCACGGCAGGCGAATACTGGACCGCTGTCCGCATCCAGCAGCCCGTGGTGCAGCAGAAATGCACGGGCATCGTCGGCATCCTCGTGGAACCAGGCTGTGGTGGAGCCAAGGCGGAAGCTGTAGCCCCAGGTGTCCATGTCGCGCATCATGCGCTCGCGGCCGACACCGGGGAGGGCGTCTCCGAGCAGGATCTGCAGGTAGCAGACCCCGCATTCTTCAAGGTCGCTGCCGCCGGCGTCGGTGTGTATCCCGGCACGGCGTTCAGCATCCATGCAGATCAGGTGGCCGGCCTCGTGCAGGGCCGAGTGCACCGGGGTGTCCGGGTGCACATGTACCGTGTGGCCAATGATCCCCGCCTCGGAATCTCCCCACCAGCTCCCCGGCAGAGTCTGTCCGCGCGGATGCATGACCAGCTCGAGCCCGTAGCGGGCAAACAAACCTGCCAGTGCGTCATGCAGCCCGGGGTCGCCGCAGGTGAGGACCTGATTCGCGGTCATCGGGGGGCCGTCTCCGGGGCGGAGGGCGGTTCCAGCGCGGAGGCCCGCTGCCGGGCGCGGCGGGGACATTCCCGTGGATGTTCGCGGCACCAGGCATCGACCATCGCGTTGAGGTCGTCCTGAAAGCACAGCAGGTAGAAGCGGGCCTGGGCGCGGTTGATGATGGCGGGGCGACCCAGTGTATCCACGACGCCGGTACGCAGCCCGGCGATGATCGCGTTGGCCGCCTTGCGGCGGGTCCAGGCGGTGATCTGTTCCCAGGCGCCCGTCTCGAAATACAGGCGCAGCAGGTCCGGACGCGTGCTCAGAAGCATGCGCGTGACGTTGCGCAGTGTGGTCTCGGCCTGTTCCCAGTCCTGGACCAGGCCGTCTTCCAGCAGACGCTGGATCTCCTCGCGTCCCTTGGCGGAGAGCATGGGTTCCGACTCAGGCGTCGGGGGCCTCGTCCGGAGTGAAGGCACGAATCGACAGGGCATGCACTTCGCCGCTGTCGATCTGCTCGCGCACCGTGGCGTACACCGCCTGGTGCTTCTTCACGGCATTCATGCCGGCGAACTGTGGGCTGACGACCAGGGCCTCGAACTTGCCTTCGCCTCCGGTGACTTCGACTCGTTCGGCATCCGGCATCCCGGCGCGGATGAGTTCGGCAACTTGGCTCGCTTCCATGGTTTCGGTCCTCGCGTCGCGATGGCTGTGGGGAAAAGGGGGCATGATAGCCAGTGCGGCGCCGTGACAGAAGGCGCAGGGGAACTCGCATGGGGCGGCAGGTTCTCAGAGGGCGCGGGACGGACTGTAGCGAGTGCCGGAACTGGCACCGGCCCGTCCGGCCATGCAGTATCGATCCGAACACCGCTGGCCACTGGCCGAGGAAGGACACCATGATTTTCAAGCAGCTTTTCGAAGGCGAGTCCTCCACCTATACCTACCTGCTTAGTTGTCCGGAGACCGGGAAGACCGCGTTGATCGACCCGGTGATCGAGACCGTCGATCGCGACCTGCGGGTCCTGCAGGAGCTGGGGCTGAGCCTGGACTACGCGATCGAGACCCATATCCACGCGGACCATATCACCGGCGGCCGGATGCTGCGCGAGAAGACCGGTTGCCAGCTCGCCGGACCGGCGCTGGACGAGTTGCCCTGCCGCGATATCGGGCTGCGCGAGGGCGAGCCGTTCCGGGTCGGCAACCTGATGGTCAACCCGCTGTTCACACCCGGGCACACCGATACCCATCATGCCTACCTGCTGGATCACGTGGGTCTGAAGATGCTGTTCTCCGGCGATGCCCTGCTGATCGAGGCCTGTGGCCGTACGGATTTCCAGTCGGGCGACGCGAAGGCCCTTTACCGTTCGATCCACGACAAGTTCTTCGGCCTCCCGGACGAGACCCTGGTCTACCCTGCGCACGACTACGAGGAGCGTCAGATCACCACCATCGGTCAGGAGAAGATGCGCAATCCACGCCTGGGCAAGGACAAGACCGAGGCGGAATTCGTACGAATCATGGACGAGATGGACCTGCCCTATCCGAAGAAGATCGACTGGGCGCTGCCCGGCAACGAGGGTTGTGGTATCTGCCCCGACAATATGCCGAAGGACAAGGAACGCCTTTGCGAGTACGACCACCAGGGATGACCCTCGGCGGGGCGACCCGGGGTGGCCCGGCCACGCGTGCCGGTTTCGCCGCTGCGGGCCGCGCCGTACACTGCGCCGCATGACCGACTCCGACCCCATTGCCCGGCTGCGCGCGATCATGGCGCGGCTGCGCGATCCGCAGGCCGGCTGTGCCTGGGATCGTGCGCAGACCACCGCGAGTATCGTACCGTTTACGCTGGAGGAAGCCTACGAGTTGGCGGACGTGATTGCGCGTGATCAGGGCACTGCGGAGGATGCGCACGAATTGCGCGACGAACTGGGTGACCTGCTGTTCCAGGTGGTGTTCCAGGCACGCATCGCGGAGGAGGCCGGGCGCTTCGATCTGGACGATGTGGCGCGCGCCATCGGCGACAAGCTGGTGCGCCGCCATCCACACGTGTTCGCGGACGCGGTGCATGCCGACGACCGCGAACGCGAGGCGGCCTGGGAGGCAGAAAAGGCGCGCGAGCGGGGGCAGCGCGATCAGACCAGCGCGATGGATGATATCCCGCTGGCCCTGCCGGCACTGGCGCGCGCGGTGAAGTCCCAGCGGCGTGCCGCCCGCCTCGGGTTCGACTGGGACCGCCCGGAGCCGGTGGTGGCGAAGATCCACGAGGAGATGGCCGAGGTCGCGGAGGCCCTGGCAGCGGGAGCGGACCCGCAGGCGGTGTCCGCGGAGATCGGGGACGTGCTGTTCGCAGTCGCCAACTGGGCGCGCCACCTGGGGGTGGAGCCCGAGGGCGCATTGCGCGGAACCACACGCCGGTTCGAGCAGCGCTTTCGGGGCATGGAGGCGCTGGCGGCGGAGCGCGGACTGGATCTGTCCGCGCTCGATCAGCCGGCCCAGGAGGCCCTCTACCGGGAGGTGAAGGTCCGCCTGGGCCAGATGGATCTGGCCGATGGGATATCCATGAACGAGGAGTCCGTGCCCGGGCCCCGGCGAGCGACAAGGAACGACGAATGAGCCACGCCTTCGAACTGCCCGAGCACTTCATGCCCGCGCGGATCGAGTCCATCGAGCAGGTGACCCCGCAGATCCGGGTCTTTACCCTGGCGGCGGACCCGGAACGCTTCTCCAGTCGGGCGGGACAATGGCTGGATCTGGTGATTCCGCAGGGCGGCGACAAGCCATTCGTGGGTGGTTACTCGGTAGTTTCCGCACCGCGTGACGATGGTCGTTTCCAGCTGGCAATCAAGCATGCCGACCAGCATGCGGCCACCCACTACCTGCACACCACCGCCCGGGAGGGCGAAACCGTCTATGTCACGGCGGGGCAGGGCAGCTTCTATTTCGAACCGGGCATGGCCCGCAGTGTCGTGCTGCTGGGAGCCGGGATCGGGGTGACCCCGCTGTTCAGCATCCTGCGCGCGATCCATGCCGGGATGCCGGAGGTCTACGCGCATCTGGTCTACAGCGTGGCCCACCAGGACGAGGTGCTGTTCCCGGATGAGCTCAAGCGCATGGCGGAGGCAGACCACATCGACGTGAGCCTGACCGTGACACGCGAGGCCGAGGACTGGCTGGGGCACACCGGGCGTATCAGCCATGTTCTGCTGGAATCGCTGGATCTGCCGCGTGATGCCCTGTTCTATTTCTGCGGATCGCGGGAGTTCATCGAGGACATGGCGACTCTGCTGCACGAATGGGGTATCCCCGAGGCGCAGCTCAAGTACGAGAAGTGGTGGTAGCGGACGTCAGACCAGGCGCAGAGAGAGATCGATCGCGTGCAGGTGCTTGGTGAGCGCCCCCACTGAGATGTAGTCGACTCCGGACTCCGCAATAAGCGGCAGGGTCTCGAGGGTCACGCCCCCGGAGGCCTCGGAGATCGCATTTCCCCGGATGCGCCTTACCGCCGCGTGCAGGTCTCCGGATGCGAATTCGTCGAGCATGATGACATCGGCGCCGGCGGCCAGGGCCTGGTCGACTTCGTCCGGATTCTCGGTCTCCACCTCTACCCAGCGCCCGCTGCCCAGCTCACGGGCGCGCGCGACCGCCGCCGCGATCGAGCCGCAGGCGGCGATGTGGTTCTCCTTGATCAGCACCGCGTCCCACAGGCCCAGGCGGTGATTATGACCGCCGCCGCAGCGTACTGCGTATTTCTGGGCGTGGCGCAGGCCGGGGAGGGTCTTGCGGGTATCCAGTACGCGGCTCGCGGTTCCCTCCAGACGGCGGACCCAGCGGCGGGTCTCGGTGGCCGTGCCGGACAGCGTCTGCAGCAGGTTCAGGGCTGCGCGCTCGCCCGCCAGCAGAGCCCGTGCCGGGCCGTCCAGGGTGGCGATCGGGCCGGGGGTACCGACCATGGAGCCCTCGGCGACCCGCCATTCGACCAGGATCTCCGGTTCGAGCATCCGCAGCGCCTGCTCGAACCACGCCTGGCCGCACACCACGGCGGCTTCCTTCAGCATCAGCGTGGCGCGTGCCGTGCGCCCCTCCGGGATCAGTGCTGCCGTCCGATCGGCGGCCAGGCCGCCGGGGCCCAGATCCTCGTCCAGGGCTGCCTGCACCTCGCGCCGCAGGGCTTCACGGTCCGGGGCGCCGACCTCGTTCTGTGCGAACGGATCACGGGGATGGCCCCGACCCGGATCAGCCATCGTGGTGATCCGGCTGGGGATGGCCCAGCACATAGTCGTCGCGCAGCTTCTTCACCAGTCCGGCCAGCAGGATCAGGGCGATCAGGTTGGGTGCGGCCATCAGGATGTTGGCGATATCGGAGAAGTTCCAGACCATGCCCAGCGGGATGGTCGCGCCGATCACGATCAGGACCACGAACACCACGCGATAGGGCATGACCGCCTTCTCGCCGAACAGGAAGTAGGCCGAACGGTCGCCGTAGTAGGACCACGCGATCATCGTGGAGAACGCGAACAGCATCAGGCTGAAGCCGACCACCATGGCCCCGAGCGGACCCAGGGTCTGGCTGAAGGCGGTGGCGGTCAGCGAGGCACCGACCACGTCGTCCGCGCGGTCGATATAGGCCCCGGTGACGACGATGGCCAGGCCGGTCAGGGTGCAGACGACGATGGTATCGATGAACGGCTCGAGCATCGCCACCGAGCCCTCCCGCGGCGGGTCGCCATTGCGGGCCGCCGCGTGGGCCATGGCCGAGGAACCGAGACCGGCCTCGTTGGAGAACATCCCGCGGGCCACCCCGTACTGGATGGCCAGACCGATCGCGCCACCGCCGGCTGCCCAGGGATTCAGGGCAAGGTTCAGGATGGTTGTGATCGCGGCGGGGACGGCCTCAATGTTGGCGACGATCACCGCGAAGGCGCCCAGCATATAGACGACGGCCATGAACGGGACGATGGTGGAGGCGATCATTGCAATGCGCTTGACGCCGCCGATGATCACCAGTGCCACCAGAACGGCCATGGTCAGGCCGATGACCAGGGCCATCCAGCCGAGGATGTCATCGTTGGCGCGCAGGTCCGGGACCATGAAGGTCAGCCCATCGACCACCGAGTTGGCTTGCACCATGTTGCCGATGCCGAACGAGGCGATCAGGGTGAAAGCGGCGAACAGGATCGCCAGCTTCTTCATCTTGAGACCGTGGAGCAGGGTGAACATCGGACCGCCGGCGATGCTGCCGTCCGGGGCGATCTCGCGGTAGCGCACGGCCAGGGTGGTCTCGGCGAACTTGGTGGCCATGCCGAAGAACGCGGTGACCCACATCCAGAAGAGTGCGCCCGGCCCGCCCAGCGCGATGGCGGTGGCGACCCCGGCAATGTTTCCGGTCCCGATGGTGCCGGACAACGCGGTGGACAGGGCCTGGAACGGCGAGATCTGGCCGACGCCGGGTGCGCGGGCGTCGATGCCGCGCAGCGCGCGCCAGCCCTGGCGAAAGGCGACAATCTGCACGAAACCCAGGCGCAGGGTGAGGTAGAGTCCGGTGCCGAGCAGCAGGATCAGGGTCAGAGGGTTGCCCCATAACAACCCGGCGGTGTCGCCGAGAAAGCCCTCGATGGTTTCAAACATGGGTTGGCGCCTCGATGGATCGTGAAGGGCCCGAGTATGTTCGGAATGGCCGAATGATGGCAATCGGGCAGAATGAGGCCGGGAGGCCAGCGTGAACGCCGGCCGGGTTTCACGACCTTGCCGGCATACGGGTACAAAGGCGGGAAACCAGCATGAGCGAAGGCTCGCAGAGTCCAGTGGAAGAGCATGGAGAGGGGCGCCCAGTACCACGGGTGTTCATGGTCGGATCGCTGGCCGCACTGGCCGCGTTCGTCTGGCTGGTTGGGCTGCTGTGGCCAGGGCTGGAAGAACGCATTGCCGGGCTGACGACACTGCAGATCGGCCTGTTTGCGAGTTTTGTCGCGGGGCTGATGACCGCGGTCGGGGCGATTCCGATCTTCTTTCTGTGGCGTATCAGCCAGTCGGTCGAGGACGCGATGATGGGTTTCGGCGCCGGGGTCATGCTGTCGGCGACCGCGTTCGAACTGGTGTTGCCTTCAGTGGAACAGGCCGAGGCGCAGTACGGTAGCGTGGGCATGGCCATCCTGGTGCTGGCGGTGGGCATCGGACTGGGGGGTGGAGCGTTGCTCGCGCTGCACAAGCTGGTTCCGCACGAGCATTTTTTTATTGGACCACAAAGCGGGGCGGACCCGCAGAAGATCCGTCGGGTCTGGCTGTTCATCTTCGCGATCGCCCTGCACAACCTGCCCGAGGGGCTGGCTGTGGGGGTCGGATTCGGCGGAGATGACGTTGGCGACGGGATTGCGCTGGCGATCGGAATCGGTCTGCAGAACATCCCCGAGGGGCTGGTCGTTGCGATCGCGCTGTTGTCGCTTGGCTACAGTAAGGCTGCTGCGTTCGGTGTCACCCTGCTGACCGGGCTGGTGCAGCCCGTCGGTGGCCTGATCGGCGCCGGGGCGGTCACCCTGATGGAGGCGCTGCTCCCGTGGGGGCTGGCATTCGCGGCAGGTGCGATGCTGTTCGTCATCAGCCACGAAATCATTCCGGAATCGCATCGCAAGGGGCACGAGGCACAGGCCACCCTGGGCGTGCTGATCGGCTTCGTGATGCTGTTGGCAATCGATCTGGCGCTCGGGTAGGGAGAGCGCGGGGCGCGCCGGGTGTTCGGTAGCGGCGGCGTGGCGGAACCTGTCGAGCTGGAGAGGGTCTTTCACGACGGGCACTGACCCGGGATGATGCCGACGGCCTCGTGGTGCCCGATCGCCGCTTGAATTCCCAGGCTCGGCCCCGATTAAGTACCATTATCATCTAACCGTTTTCTAATGGAGCACGGGTAGCTTTCATGAAGCGCATATTTCTGTTTCTGGCCACAAACTTCGCGATCATCATCGTGCTCAGCATTACGCTGCGCATTCTCGGGGTCGAGAGCATCCTGGACGAGCAGGGGGTTAATCTCGACCTGACCGCGCTGCTGATCTTCGCGGCAGTGTTCGGCTTCGGTGGTTCGTTTATCTCGCTGGCGATCTCCAAGTGGATGGCCAAGAAGACGATGCGCGTGCATGTGATCGAAAAGCCGCGTAATGCCACGGAGCAGTGGCTGATGGAGACGGTGCAGCGTCAGGCGCGGCAGGCGGGGATCGGCATGCCGGAGGTCGGGATCTACGATTCTCCGGACCCCAACGCGTTTGCCACTGGCATGTCGAAGAACAACGCGCTGGTCGCGGTCAGTACCGGCCTGATGCAGAACATGGGGCAGGGCGAGGTCGAGGCGGTGCTGGGGCACGAGATCGGCCACGTCGCCAACGGCGACATGGTGACACTGGCGCTGATTCAGGGGGTGGTGAACACCTTCGTGATTTTCCTCTCGCGGGTGATCGGGCACTTCGTCGATCGCGTGATCTTCAAGAACGAATCCGGTCACGGCCCGGCGTTCTGGATCACGGCCATCGTGACCGAGATTATCCTTGCGATTCTGGCCTCGATCATCGTGATGTGGTTCTCGCGTCAGCGCGAATTCCGTGCCGACCAGGCCGGGGCCACGCTGGCCGGGCGCGAGAAGATGGTCGGGGCGCTGGAGGCCCTGGCACGTGCGTCGGGTCGGCCGGTGGACATGCCCGACCAGATGGCGGCGTTCGGGATCCGCGGGGGCATGGCCCAGGGGCTGAAGAAGCTGTTCATGAGCCATCCGCCGATCGAGCAGCGCATCGCGGCGCTGCGCGCCAACGGCTGAGTATCCGTTTTCGGGCGTCGTATGCGGGCCGCCTTTCGGGGCGGCCTTTCGCGTCCGCGAACCCTGGTACTTGCGATGGCTCCGCTGTTTGCGTGCCTTCGTCCGGCCGCTTGCCCGGTGTTGGTTGGCCCTGATTCTACGGTGGCTCCAGTCTGGAGCCACTGGAAACATCAACACCCGAACCAGGGCCTGCCACCAGCGGCGGAGGTGGCCGGGCCGAAGCCAGCCTGAACGGCGGGCCGGCGACGCGCGAAGTCCCCGGTCGCGCGAGTTCGCAAGGTTATTAGCAAAAATCCGCGTAAACCCTCGCCCACTCGGGCGAGGATACAAGCGGGCAGCGCGATAGCGCTGCTGGGTTTACGGTATAGAGTCCGGCAGCATAAGCTGTACACGCATCCATGCATCCATGCATCCATGCATCCATGCATCCATGCATCCATGCATCCATGCATCAATGGCGCGCCATGCGGAAGGCCACCAGGATACGCATTTACCCCACGACCGAGCAGGCGGCGTTTCTGAA
>JBNJFQ010000053.1:13706-15161 GCA_051747025.1 Pseudomonadota bacterium | reverse complement strand
GGGGGCGGAGCGGTGCACGGACCGGTTCCGGGGTAGATCCAACAGGGGGCTGGTAGCACCCCGCAGCCGAGTGTCCTCAGGGGCGGGGCTGCTCGATTGAACCGACGAACCGAATCCGGCGATCCCTCACAAGGGACGGCTGGGGTTTACATTTTAGTCCTGGTGCGGTAAAAGCGAAAGAATCAGCTGGAGAGTCGCGCCAGTCTAGGCCCGTTATGAAGGACAAACGCAAAGCACATAGCGGGAGCGGAACATGGCGAGAATCGTGCTAAAAACAAACAAATACCGACTTCCTGGCTCACTGATAGCACACGGCCGTACGGCCCTGCTGGCGCTGATGGCCCTGGGCCTCGCGGCCTGTGGTAGCGGCAGCAACGACACCTCCCAAGACGACGACACTATACAAATCACAGTACAAGGCCAGGTCACGAATGGCCCACTGTCCGGTGCCGAGGTCTTTGTCTACGATGCCGAAGGCGAACTGCTCGGCCGAGCCATTACCGACGAACATGGCGTCTATGTGCTGAAAGTCACGGCCGATCCACCCTATCGCTTGGTGACCGAAGGCGGCCTGCTCGATGGCGAACCCTATCAGGGCAGTATGCAGGCCTGGTGTGAAACGGCCAGCCCTTGTACTGCTACCCCCTATAGCAAGGCCCTCCTGGGGGTAATGGAGGCGATGGGTTTCAACCTGGGCGATGCCCAGGCGCATTTGGCCGGTTTGCTGGGTTTCGATCTGGATCCCTTCACCGATCCCGGCATCAGCCCGGATTTTTTCCTTCTTGATGAGGCTCGCCAGGCGATCGATTACGGCGCAGGGCTGGATGCCTGGGTGAACAGGTTCGTGGCCTGGGCACAAGACCAGAGCCAGGCAGCGCCCGGCGGCATTCCGAGGCCAGAGCCAGAGCCCGACCCCGACCCCGACCCCGACCCCGACCCCGACCCCGACCCCGACCCAACACCAGCGCCCCCACCGCCGAGCTACACCGTCAGCACCAGTGCCGGTAGCGGCGGCAGTCTCAGCCCCACCAGCCGCACGGTTAGCCAGGGCAATGTCACCAGCTTTACGGTCACCCCGGCCACGGGCTACAGCACCAATGATGTGAGCGGTTGCAACGGCAGCCTTACGGGGAGCACCTACACCACCGGCGCCATCTCTGCTAACTGCACCGTCACGGCCAGTTTCAGCCTCAACAGCTACAGCGTCACCCCTTCGGCGGGCGATAATGGCAGCATCAGCCCCGCTACGGCACAAACGGTCAACCATGGCGACACCGTGGATTTCACCATTGAACCGGATGCCGATTACGGGATTGAAGCGGTAACGGGCACCTGCGGCGGCAGCCTTGCTGACAACACCTACACCACCGGCGCCATCTCTGCTAACTGCACCGTCACGGCCAGTTTCAGCCTCAACAGCTACAGCGTCACCCCTTCGGCGGGCGATAATGGCAG
>JBNJFQ010000053.1:0-13606 GCA_051747025.1 Pseudomonadota bacterium | reverse complement strand
CACCTACACCACCGGCGCCATCTCTGCTAACTGCACCGTCACGGCCAGTTTCAGCCTCAACAGCTACAGCGTCACCCCTTCGGCGGGCGATAATGGCAGCATCAGCCCCGCTACGGCACAAACGGTCAACCATGGCGACACCGTGGATTTCACCATTGAACCGGATGCCGATTACGGGATTGAAGCGGTAACGGGCACCTGCGGCGGCAGCCTTGCTGACAACACCTACACCACCGCCGCCGTGAACGCTGACTGTACTGTGGCAGCCAGCTTTGCGTTGCCCGCCCCGCCAGACCTGGTGGCCACAGCCGGGGATGAAGTGGTGGGCCTGAGCTGGACAGCGGTCACTGGCGCTACCGATTACTGCGTGTATGTGAGCGAGAACGCCGGAATTCACCCGGATACTGCCGCTTCCTATGACGATTTAGGCTGTGGCATTGCCACCGCCAGCCACATGGTTGCCGACCTCACCAACGATACGGCCTATTACTTCGTCGTCACTGCCAGTGACGGCAGCAAGGAGAGTGCGGCCAGCAACGAGGTTTCAGCTACCCCGGCAGCGCCCATTACGGCGACCGGCAAGCTCAACGACACCGGCATCGACTGGTGCGCCGATGCCGAC
Source organism: Pseudomonadota bacterium (assembly GCA_051747025.1). Lineage (GTDB taxonomy): Bacteria > Pseudomonadota > Gammaproteobacteria > Ectothiorhodospirales > Ectothiorhodospiraceae > Thioalkalivibrio. The sequence goes on along the minus strand of JBNJFQ010000053.1, from coordinate 12,984 downwards.
ACCAATCATCTGGAATGTACTCAGGAAAACTTTCCCGGTCAGGATGGTGACCATGGTCGCGATGCTGATACCGAACTGGTCAAGGTAGGTGCTGGTCATGCCGGTTTCGACTTTACCAAGCTGGATGCAAGCGGCATCCCCCTGGCCGACCAGGGTACGGACTACCCCACTAGCCCCTGGGCCTGCGTACAGGACAACCACACCGGTTTGATGTGGGAGGTCAAGGTGGATGATGACGAAAGCATGCACCATAAGGACCATACCTTCTCTTGGTACAACAGTGACTCCGACACTAATGGCGGTTTAAGTGGCCTCATTGGCGGCGGCTTTTGCAATGGCACGGTCGCTGGAGGTTGCGACACTGAAAAGTTTGTCGCGGCGGTGAATGCGGCGGGTTTTTGTGGCCATGACGACTGGCGTCTGCCAGCGCGCAAAGAGCTTATAACGTTGGTAAACAGCGGCATCGCTTCCCCCGGACCGACCATTGACCTGGACTACTTCCCGAATACCCCATCCGAGTGGTTTTGGTCGTCTTCGCCTTGGGCGGCCTGGGACATCGGCGCGTGGGGCGTGAACTTCGACAACGGCCGTGTGGCCAGCCTCGAGAAGAAACTTGTCGTTCATCGTGCCCGTCTTGTTCGTGCGGGCCAGTGACGAGCATGGATGCGCTTGCTTCGTAGGCGTGCTGGGTTGGGATATGGCATTGCCTGGCCTGAGCCGAATTCCTGTCTTGGCGCCATTTCAACTGCCGGCTTTCGGAAATGGGATAGTCGCTGACCGGCTTAATATGCAAGCCGAATTGCTCATTTCGATGGAGAACCCCATGAAACGACTACTCATCCTGCCGCTATTGCTGGCAGCGGTCCAAGCGCAATCCGCCGTGGAATGCACCAACCAGAACCAATATGTGTTTCCCACCACCCCCACGGTGGATTTCGAGTTGCATGCGGATGGCACCGCCACCCATACCCTTACCGGCCTGACCTGGATGCGTTGCAGCCTAGGCCAAAGCTGGGATGGCAGTACCTGCACCGGCACCGCCACCACTCACACGTGGCAGGGCGCCTTGCAGCTGGCCGCCGACATCAATAGCGGCGTCTCCGATGCCGATAACGATGGGCAGCCCGGCTTTGCCGGCCACACCGACTGGCGCCTGCCTAATCGCAATGAACTGGAATCCATTGTCGAGGAACGCTGCTGGAACCCAGCGATTAACGAGGCGGTATTTCCGGGTACACCGAATGACTGGTATTGGTCGTCGTCGCCTTACGCCACCAACGCCGGTAGCGCCTGGCGCGTGGACTTCATCAGCGATGACGGTGTGTGGATCTCCAGCAAGACCTCGACCAATCCTGTCCGTCTTGTTCGCGCGGGACAGTGATTTGGGCCGCGTAGTGGCCCTTGGCGAACAGCGTTCTTCGAGTAGTCAATCGGCGATTCGGTGATCACAGAACATGCCTCGCCCGGCAGTGGTCGGTCCATGCGATGTCCCGGAAATTCCGAGGCATCGCGGATGAACCGGGCGTCATCTACGCTTATAGCGTCAATTCTTCCAGTTCCTACTCCATGCCCATTTCGCGGGCGCCGAGGCCGACGGTGTTGAAGCCGGAGTCGACGTACATCACCTCGCCGGTGATCCCGGAGGCGAGGTCGGAGCACAGGAACGCCCCGGCGTTGCCGACCTGCTCGATGGTTACGTTGCGGCGCAACGGTGCGTTTGCCTCGACATGGTCGAGGATGCCCTTGAAACCGCCGATGCCGGAGGCCGCCAGGGTGCGGATCGGACCGGCGGAGATCGCGTTCACGCGGGTCGTCTCCGGCCCCAGGGTGTAGGCCAGGTAGCGCACGTTGGCCTCCAGGCTGGCCTTGGCCAGGCCCATCACGTTGTAGCTCGGCATCGAGCGCTGGGCACCAAGGTAGCTGAGAGTCAGGATGGAGGCCTCGCGGTCCTTCATCATCCCGCGTCCGGCCTTGGCCAGGGCCGCCAGGCTGTAGGAACTGACATCGTGGGCGGTGCGGAAACCGGCGCGGGTCAGGTTGTCGAGGAAGTCGCCCTCCAGCTGGTCCTTGGGGGCGAAGGCCACCGAATGCACCAGGATATCGAGTCCGTCCCAGTAGTCGTCGAGGCGCTCGAAGACCTGTTCGATCTCGCGGTCGTCCTCGACGTTGCAGGGCACCAGAATATCCGAGTCGAAGTCCGCGACCAGTTTGCCGACACGGTCCTTCAGGCGGTCGTTCTGGTAGGTAAACGCCAGTTCCGCGCCTTCGCGACGCATGGACTCGGCGATGCCGTAGGCGATGGAACGGTTGCTGGCGACACCGACGATCAGTGCGCGCTTGCCCTTCAGAAAACCCATGTGAAACTCCTTGGTTCGGATCCGTGCCGACGCACCCGGGTGGGTCGTCTCGACGGCGCCCGACCGCGGGCGGAACCGGGGACGGACGCGACTGTCTCCGGGATCATACCGATGTGCTGCAAGTGCGGCCAGCACCCGATGAGCCGAAGCAAGCGGCTTGCTATAGTGCCCGCACCCGCGGTCCCCGCGACCGCCCGCCCGGCGCCCCGAAAACGGGATGGCCGGACGGCCACTGCAACAACCCGGAGGCCTTGTGAGTCGTCATTTCGGTTGGATCATGACCCTGATCGTGCTGGGCATCCTTCTGTTGCTGGTGATGGTCCAGATCGACCGCCAGTGGCAGCGCATGGCCGGCATGCAGAGCACCATGAGCGAGCAGGCCCGGGATCTACGGGCGCTGCGGCGCAGCCTGCAGGGGCTGGAATCGGATCTCGCCTCCGGGCGCTTTGCCGGCATGGAGATGGAACAGGCCTCGCGGGTAGACGAGGTGCCGTCGGCCTTCCGCCGCGCGGCCCGGGCGGCGGAGCAAGAGGACTACGCGGAGGGCGACTGGCTGATTCAGGCCTTCGGTACGGGGCTGGCCACGATCACGCCGTATGTCTCGTCCGATGCCTACGCATCCGAGGTGCAGAACTATGTCCTCGAATCACTGGTGGTGCGCGACCCGGAGACCCTGGAATGGCAGGGGCTGCTGGCCGAGTCCTGGGAGTTCGACGACACCGGTACGGAACTGACCTTTCGCCTGCGTTCCGGCCCGCAGTTCTCCGACGGGGAGCCGCTGACGGCCGCGGACATCGAGTTCACCTTCGATTTCCTGATGACCGACGCCATCGCGGTCCCGCGGGCACGTGCCTTCCTGGAAAAGGTCGAGGCAGTCGAGGCGCTGGACGAGCGCACGGTCCAGTTCACCTTCGAGGAGCCGTACTTCGATGCCATGCGTGTGGCCGGTGGCCTCGATGTGTTGCCGAAGCACTTCTACGAGCGCTACCTGGATGAGCCCGAGACCTTCAACGAGTCGCGCGGGATTCTGCTGGGATCCGGCCCGTATCGCCTGGAAGATCCGACCGGCTGGACCCCGGACGCCGGACGCATCGAGCTGGAGCGCAACCCACGGTACTGGGGGCCGGTGGAGCCGCCGCTGGACCGGCTGGTGTGGCGGGTGATCCAGAACGACAGCGCGCGTCTGACAACCTTCCGCAACCAGGACATCGATGTCTACGGCGCGCGTCCGCGCGAATATGCCCGGCTGCGTGACGACGAGGCCCTGCGCGAGCGCGCGGATACCCACGAGTACATGAGCCCCACGGCGGGCTATTCCTTCATCGCCTGGAATCAGCAGCGCGATGGGGAGCCGACGCGATTCGCCGACCCGCGGGTACGCAAGGCGATGAGCTACCTGACTGACATCGACCGGCTGATCAAGGAGGTCATGCTGGGGTATGCCGAACGCGCGATCTCGCCGTTCTCCCCACGCAGCGAGCAGCACAATCCGGATCTCGAGCCGATCCCGTATGACGTCGAGCGCGCCACGGAGCTGCTGGCCGAGGCCGGCTATCGCGAGCGCAACCGTGATGGCGTACTGGTCGACGAGGACGGCGAGCCGTTCTCCTTCGAACTGACCTACTTCCAGGACAACGAGGACACCCGCCGGATCGCGCTGTTCCTGCGCGACCTGTATGCCCGTGCCGGCGTCGAGATGAAGCCGCAGCCGACCGAGTGGTCGGTGATGCTGGAGCAGCTCAGTCGCCAGGACTTCGATGCCATCACGCTGGGCTGGACCAGCGGCGTGGAGGTGGACATCTACCAGATGTTCCACTCCAGCCAGACCGTCTCCGGTGGCGATAACTTTATCCACTACGAGAACCCTGAAATGGACGCCGTGATCGAGGAGGCGCGCGGCGAGGTGGACGAATCCGCGCGCATGGATCTCTGGCGCGAGGCCGAGCGCATCCTGCTGGAGGATCAGCCGTACACCTTCCTGATGCGACGTCAGACCCTGGCCTTCATCGACCGGCGCATCCAGAATCTGGAGCAGACCGCGCTGGGGCTTAATCTGGGCGCGGTGCCGCTGGAGATCTACGTCCCGTTCGAACAGCAGCGCTACGGGCAGTAGCCGGCGATGCGCATGGCAGCGGAAGGGGCGGGAGGCCGGCGCGCACGATGCTGACCTATATCCTGCGCCGCATGATGCTGATGGTGCCGACCCTGGTCGGCATCACCGTGGTGGTCTTTGCCGTAATGGCGGCCGCGCCCGGTGGCATCAGCGTCCTCACCCTGGTGGAGGGGCAGGGGCTGGAGCCGAAGGCACAGGAGGCGATGGAGGAGTACTACAACCGCCTCTATGGCCTGGATCAGCCGGCACCAGTGCAATTCGGGCGCTGGCTGAACAACATCTCGCCGGTGGGTTTTGCCCACGACGAGGATGGCTCGTTGACGGGATGGCCCCACTTCAAGGTCCCCAATCTGGGCACGAGCTTCCGCTACGGTCGGCCAGTGACGGACCTGATCGCGGAACGCCTGCCAATCACGCTGTTGCTGAACGTTTTGTCCATCCCCCTGATCTACATCGTCGCGGTCGCCGTGGGGGTGCGGGCGGCCACCCAGCACGGTCAGGCCTTCGACTCGCAGTCCGGCGTGGTGCTGCTGGCCCTGTGGTCGGTGCCGACCATGCTGGCGGGGGTCTTGCTGATCGGCTTTTTTGCCTCTGACCAGTTTTGGCAGTGGTTCCCCACCGGGGGGCTCAGCGAGCGTGCGGCGCTGGACATGACCTTCCTGCCCACGGTGGAGGTGGCCTGGGCACTGCCGTTGCTGCTGATCCTGCCGTTTCTGGGGACGGCCCTGGGGTTCTACCTCGCCCGTGCCCTGCCGGCCCTGATTCGCGGCTGGCTGGGCGCCTTGCTCGGGGCGCTCTGTGGCTGGCTGATGTTCCGCGATCTGGCAATGGCCGGGATAGTCAGTACAGCGGTGGCCGTGATCATCGGGGCCGCGATGGGCTGGCTGATGGCGCACACCGACTGGGGTGTACTGCGCGGCTTTTACCTGGGCACGCTGGGGCTGGGCGCCGGGCTGGCGCTGGCTCTCGGACTGGCGCCGGGGGACATGGTGCCGGGCTTCCTGCTGGACCGGGCCTGGCACCTGGTGCTGCCGGTGCTATGCCTGTCCTACGGCGGGCTGGCGTTCCTGGCCAAGCTGTCGCGTTCGGCGGTGCTGGAGAACCTGACCTCGGACTACGCGCGCACGGCGCGCGCCAAGGGGGTGGCCGAACACGACGTGCTGTGGCGCCACGTGTTCCGCAATTCCCTGCTGCCGCTGATCACCGTGTCGGCCACCCTGCTGCCTTCACTGCTGGCTGGGTCGGTCATCGTGGAGGCGATCTTTTCCATCGACGGCATGGGCAAGCTGGCGGTGGAGGCGGTGCAGACCCGCGACCGCGAGCTGGTGCTGTCGATCACCCTGCTCTCCGGCATGCTGACCCTGGTTGGCTACCTGCTGGCCGATCTTGCCTATGCCATCGTCGACCCGCGGGTGAACTATGACTGAGGCCCGATCCAATCCGGAAACCGGGGAGCGTCGCAGTCGTTCCTGGGCGCGGCGTGTGGTGGGCGAGGTCCTGCTGCGCTGGGGCGCGCGTCTCGGGATCGCCTGGATCGCGCTGCTGACGCTGGTGGCGATCCTCGCGCCGGTGCTGGCGACGTCCCATCCGCTGCTGCTGCAGACCGCCGACGGCGCGTGGTCCATGCCGTTTCTGCGCTACCTGACGGCGGCGGACGTGACCCTGTTCGGGATGCTGGTGCTGGCGTTGGTCTTCTTGCGCCTGCCCGGGCGCCCGTGGCGGCGCTTGGGCTTGTGGGCGGTGCTTGGTGCGGTACTGGCCGTGGTCGCCTGGCAGACGGTGTCGCCGCCATCGCTGGTGGTTCACGAGCAGTACCGCGAGGCCGAGCGGATGGGCGAGTACCAGACGGTGATTCGCGCGCCGATCCCGTATTCGCCGCGCGACTACCTGCGCGACTACGCCGATACGGGCCTGGAGGCTCCGCACGAGTCCCCCGAGCGGGTGCACTGGTTCGGTACCGACGACACCGGCGCGGACGTGCTCTCGCGCATGATCCATGCCTCGAGGATCGCGCTATCCATCGGCTTCATCGCGACCGGAATCGCGCTGGGGATCGGGGTGATCCTGGGCGGGTTGATGGGCTATTTCTCGGGAATCGTCGACATGATCGGGATGCGCCTGGTGGAGATCTTCGAGGCCATTCCGACCCTGTTCCTGCTGCTGACCTTTGTCGCCTTCTTCGGGCGCTCGCTGTACCTGATGATGCTGATCATCGGCCTGACGTCGTGGTCGGGCTATGCGCGCTATGTGCGCGCGGAGTTCCTGCGCCTGCGCCAGCAGGATTTTGTTCAGGGCGCCATCGCGTCGGGGCTGTCGCTGCCGTCGATCCTGTTCCGGCACATGCTGCCGAACGGGATCGCGCCGATCCTGGTCGCCGCCAGCTTCGGGGTGGCCTCCGCGATCCTCGCCGAGGCCACGCTCTCGTTCCTTGGCCTGGGGCTGGTCGATGATCCCTCCTGGGGGCAAATGCTGAACCAGGCCGTGCAAAGCTCCACCTTCAACTGGTGGATGGCGGCCTTCCCGGGCGGGGCGATCTTCCTCACGGTGTTTGCCTACAATCTGATCGGCGAGGCCCTGCGCGACGCGGTCGACCCGCACGCCCGTTCGGCGGCGCGCACCGCCAATCGCGATGCCGGGGCCCGTCCGGCCGCCGGCGCCACCAGTGGCGGGGTGCGCTGATCATGCTGGAGGTGCGCAACCTGCAGATCCGCCACCGCGACAGCGACGAGGCGCTGGTGGAGGATGCGAGCTTTGCCATCCGCGCGGGCGAGCTGTTCGCCCTGGTGGGGGAATCGGGTTCCGGCAAGTCGATCACCGCGCTGGCCATCATGCGCCTGCTGGATGCCGGCTTCGAGCGCCCCACGGGCGAGGTCTGGCTGGCCGGACGCGAAGGCCGACAGGAATTGCTTGGACTGTCGGATCCGGTGATGCAGCATGTGTGCGGCAACCGCGTCGGGATGATCTTCCAGGAGCCGATGACCTCGCTGAACCCGGTGCTGACCGTGGGCGACCAGATCGAGGAGGTGCTGCGCCTGCACCGCCCCCAGATGACCCCGGAACAGCGCGCCGCGCGCACCCTCGAGGTCCTGAGCGAGGTGCAGCTGCCGAACCCCGAGCAGCGCCGCGACGAGTATCCGCACAAGCTCTCCGGCGGCCAGCGCCAGCGCGTAATGATCGCCATGGCTCTGGTTGCCGAGCCCGACCTGCTGATCGCGGACGAGCCGACCACCGCGCTGGACGTGACCATCCAGGCCGAGATCCTGAAGCTGATCGACCACCTGCGCGAGAAGAACGGCATGGCCGTGCTGCTGATCACCCACGACTTCGGGGTGGTCGCCTCGGTGGCCGATCGCGTGGCGGTGATGCGCGAGGGCCGGCTGGTGGAGCAGGGGGAATGCCTGCCGCTGCTGCGCGATCCGCAGGATGCCTATACCCGCAAGCTGATCCAGGCCCTGCCGGAGAACCTGCCGCCGCTGCCGCCGGTGCCGGGCGCGGGGCGCGAAGCGCTGTTGCAGGTGTCCGGCCTGCAGGTGCACTTCCCGGTGCTGAAGGGACTGATGCGCCGCCAGGTGGACGTGGTACGGGCGGTGGACGACGTCAGTTTCGAACTGGAGAACGGCGAGGTACTGGCGGTGGTGGGCGAGTCCGGCTGCGGCAAGACCACGCTGGGTCGGGCCCTCCTGCGTCTGGTCGAGCCCACCGGTGGCGAGATCCGCTACCGCGGCGAGTCGCTGACCCGCATGCCGCGCAAGCCGCTGCGCCGGCTGCGGCGCCACCTGCAGGTGGTGTTCCAGGATCCGGCCTCGTCGCTGAACCCGCGCCTGAACGTGCTCACCCTTTTGACCGAACCGATGGCGGTGCACGGGATCGGCGCGAGTCAGGACGAGCGCATCGCCCGGGCCGGCCGGGTGCTGGACCAGGTGGCGTTGCCGGAAGATACCCTGTGGCGCTATCCGCACGAGTTCTCCGGTGGCCAGCGCCAGCGCATCGCCATCGCGCGGGCCCTGGTGCTGGACCCGGACGTGATCATCTGCGACGAGGTCACCAGCGCGCTCGACGTGTCCGTCCAGGCCGAGGTGCTGCAGATCCTCGCTCGGCTGCGGGCCCAGCGACGTCTGGCGATGATCTTCATCACCCACGACATGGGCGTGGTCGAGTACTTCTCCGACCGCATGCTGGTCATGCACGATGGGCGCATGGAGGAGATTGGCGCCACCGCCGACGTCCTTGCCCGCCCGCAGGCCGAATATACCCGGCACTTGCTGGATGCGGTGCCACGCGTGTCGCGCTATCTCGGCGAGTCCTGAGTATCCCCCGCTCGGAGGCTGCCGGCCCCGGTACTGGCCCGGGCAAGCCTCGGGGTTGCGTTGGGAGATGGCCTCGGCCCCTGCAGGGCCGCGCCATGACGGGGAAGGGGAGAAGCACCGTTGTCACGAGGCGCGGAGCGCCGTGGGGATTTCCCTAGCGCAGTAGCCGCTCCAGCGGTTCGGGGCGGTGGATGCCGTAGCCCTGGGCATGGTCCACCTGGAGTTCGCGCAGCATCTCGATGGTCCGGTCGTCCTCGGCGAATTCGGCGATGGTCTGCTTGTTCAGCAGGCGGCCAATGCTGTGGATATTGCCCACCAGGGCCCGATTCACCGGGTCGTCGGCAATGTTGCGCACGAAGCTGCCGTCGATCTTCAGGAAGTCGACCGGCAGGGTCTTCAGATACGCGAAAGACGATAGCCCCGAGCCAAAGTCATCCAGCGCGAAGCGGCAGCCCATCGCCCGCAGGTCGCGGATGAAGCGCATGGCGGCCTGGAAGTTGGAGATCGCCGCGGTCTCGGTGATCTCGAAGCAGAAGATCGAACCCGGCAGCGCGTGCAGGCTGAGCTGGTTCTTGATAAATGGCAGCAGGCTTTCGTCGCCGAGGGTCCCGCCGGAGAGGTTGATCGCGCAGTGGCGGATGCTGTCCGGTCCGTGTTCCCGGATATGCTCGGAGACCATCGAGAAGGCGCGGGTAATGATCCAGCGATCGACGATGCTGATCAGGTTGAAGCGTTCGGCCGCCGGCAGGAATACGCCGGGCGCGATCAGGTTGTCGTCGGCATCGCGCAGGCGCACCAGGACCTCGAACGACAGGCCGGTGTGCAGGTCGTCCGGCGCAGGGTCGCCGAGTCGCTGAATCGTCTGCCCGAACAGCATTAGCCGGTCGTTTTCTACCGCGTCGGAGATCTGGGCGGCCCAGTCCATCTCGTGATGCTGCTGCTGCATCTCGGCGTCGTTGCTGTCGAATACATGAGAACGGCGGCGCCCGGCGTTCTTGGCCGCGTACACCGCCATGTCGGCGCGGCTCAGCAGTTCGGTCATGGTCTGCGCGCCGGGATGAAACTCGAGGATGCCGATGCTCGCGCTGATGCGAAACACACGCTCCTCCCAGGCGAAGCGGAATTCGTCCAGCACCGTGTGGATCGTGCCGGCCACCCGCCGGGCCTGCTCGATATCGCAGTCCTCCAGGATTACCCCGAATTCGTCGCCGCCCAGGCGGGCCAGCAGGTCGGTCTCGCGTATCTGTTCCAGCATCAGGTTGCCGACCTGTCGGATCATCTGGTCGCCGGCTGTGTGCCCGGCAATGTCGTTGACCACCTTGAACTGGTCGAGGTCGATGTACAGCAGGGTATGGTTTTCCTGGCCGTGAGATGCCTCGGGCGTATGGGCCAGCTGATGCAGGCGTTCTTCGAACGCATGCCGGTTGGGCAGATGGGTCAGGGGATCGTGGGTCGCCTGCCAGGATAGCTGGTTGGCCAGCTCGCGCGCCTGGGTCACGTCATGGAACACCAGGACCACGCCGACGATGCTGCCCTCGCGGTCGCGGATCGGCGCTGCCGAGTCCTCGATCGCGAACTCCTCGCCATCCGGGCGCAGCAGGATGGTATGGTTGGCCAGCCCGACGATACGGCCCTTGCGCAGGCAGCGGGCGACCGGATCGATGGCGGGCTGGCGCGAGAACTCGTTGATGATGCGGAAGACCTCGGTCAGTGGCCGACCGCGGGCAGATTCGGTGTTGTGGCCGGTGAGGTACTCGGCCACCGGGTTCAGGAAGCGGACGCAGCCTTCGGTGTCGGTGGTGATGACCCCGTCGCCGATCGAGGACAGGGTGACCTGGGCGTGTTCCTTCTCACGGAACAGGGCCTCCTCGGCCTGCTTGGTCTGGGTGATGTCCTGGACCACGCCATACATCCGCAGGGGCTTCCCGGCGGCATCACGCAGCGTGTTGCCCTGGCCCAGGATCCAGCGGATCTCGCCATCCGGGCCGCGCAGGCGGTGTTCCACTACATAGCGCTCACCGGTCTCGAACGCCGAGTGGATCGCGTCCCGCACCCGTTCGCGATCCTCGGGCAGGATCTGATCGAGGTAGCGCTGGAAGGAGATGTCCGGGTCGTCCGGGTCCACCCCGAACAGCCGGCAGGTCTGTTCGGTCCAGACCACGCGGTCGCTGGCGATGTCCCATTCCCAGCTCCCGATGCCGGCGTAGCTCTGCGCCAGATGCAGGCGTTGTTCGCTGGTTCGCAGGGCCTCCTGTTCTGCGACCAGTGTGTCGGTCATGCGGTTGAAGGCGGTGGCCAGGCGCCCGATCTCGTCGTTGCCGGTGACTGCTGCGCGCTGCCGCGTTTCGCCGCCGGCGATCTGTTCTGCGGCATGGCTCAGCAGGCTCAGTCGTCGCCCGAGCACGCTGTACAGCAGCCACCACAGTGCGACAAAGGCCCCCAGCAGCACAGGGCTCATGAGTGCAGCCGAGTGAAGAGCCGCCTCGCGCGCCTGGGCAAACGGGTACGACAGGTCCCAGGCCAGAATCACCGCGCCGGCGGGGCTGGGCCCGAGCCGGACGGTGGAGTCGGTCAGTTCCAGATGGGCGGTGGCGATCAGGGTGCTGGCTTCGGGGATATAGCGCAGGTGCGCGGCGCGCCGTTCGCGCGTAATCGTCAGCAGATCGCGGATGGGATCGGCGAGCCTGTAGCTGTGGCCATCCTTCAGGCTGTCCAGCAGGGGGCGGTCTTGCTCGCCGCGCTCCAGAGCGGCGAGGATGCGGTTGCGGTCGTCCACCACCCGTGCCAGCCTGACCCGGACATCCGGGCCCAGTGCGGCGATCTCTTCCTGAATGTGCCTGAGCCCGGGTTGCCCGGTCGCATTCTGAATCAGCCGCTGCATGCGGGTGATCTCGGTCGTCAGTTCGCGTTCGGCATTGGTCAGGATGGTTGCCTGCTGGTCCTGGACCAGGGCGAAAGTGTAGGCCGATGCCAGGATGACCGCGGCCACGAACAGCAGGATCGGTAGCGATACGTTGATCGGAAAACGGTAGAGCCAGCGTGTCATGCGTCAGGTGCCCGTGGCACGGTCGGGGCAGCCGACCGCCCGCATCACCCGATCCTCGAACAGCTCGTCCAGCGTCACCGGGCCGGGCAGCAGCTGGCTTTCGTGCATCAGCTCGACGAGTTGGCGGGCAGACGCGCGCAGTGCCTGGCCGTTATTCGCCAGTGCCTTGCAGTTCTCGGCCAGCGAGGGGAATTGTACGCCCCTCAGGGCGACTTCCAGCGCGTCCAGTGGCAGGTTGGTTTGATCCGCAAGAATGGCCCGGGCGTTTTCGGGCTCTTGTTCCAGATGATCCAGGGCCCGGAACCAGGCCTGCACCAGTTCGGCGAGGTGATCGGAATGCTGGTCCAGGGCGTTACGGTGCACGACCAGCACATCGACGATCTCGCCGGGGATGCGGGTGCTGTCGAACAGCTCCACCGCGCCGTCCTGCAGCAGACGAGTGCGAATTGGCTCGAATGTGGCGAGCGCGTCGACTTCGCCTTGGCGGAAGGCCTCCGCATGCCGTCCGGCGTCCACACGGACGACCTCGACGGCGTCGGGGTCAAGCTCGGCGTGTTCCAGTCCACGCGCCAGCAGGTAGGCAGTGGCCGCCGAATTCTCGACCCCGATGCGGTGCCCCTCGAGGTCGGCGAGCGTGTCGATCCCGGGTCGGGCCAGGATGGTGTCCGCACCATGCGAGTAGTCCATCAGCAGGATGACCCGGATGTCGTGCCCGTCGGCGCGCAACAGCAGGGCTTCGTCCAGGGTCAGCGCGGCGACATCCACGCTGCGGTTGCGGAATGCCCGCAATGACTCGGTGTTCGAGGTAAACCGGGCCACCCGAATTTCGCTGGGCGGAAGCGCCTCGAGGCTGTGGGCGATATTCAGGGGCTGATAGCCGATCCACTCGATCATTGCGACCCGCAGCGGGGGCTCTTCGGGGGAGCTGCAACCGGCCAGCAGCAAGATCCCCAGCACCAGGATTGCCGCGAATCTGCGCCGTACCGGGGCAATCCACCCTCTGAAACCGTCCTTGCGGGCAACCAAACGAGACATCGAACGTCCTGGTGTGGGTGTTGCCGGGTCGGGCGTCCGGTCCTCGACCCCGGTGGGCACCGGAATCCGGGCCCTTCCCGGAGAGTATCCGGAGCCGGGAACATCCCGTCAAATCGGGAAGTTAGC
>JBNJFQ010000052.1:0-15792 GCA_051747025.1 Pseudomonadota bacterium | reverse complement strand
GCTCGCCCCGAATCCGATCGCAACCCCCGCCCTCGGCACAGAGCCCCAGACCACCGTCCAGCCACCCGACCAGCGCCAGATAGAGAGAAATACCGGCACCCAGCAGCGCCAGCCCCACCACGACCCAGTCCCGCTCGCCCCGCCCGCGCGATGCGTCGCCTCGGGACCAGCCCTGCCGTCCCTTCGACGCCCGGGGACGCCCCTTGTGTCCTGCCTTTGCCATTCGCCACCTCCGGTCCGGATCCAGCTTAACCGTGTCAGGCCCGCACGGCCGCCGGCCTGACGGGGCTTCTTCCTGCACCCCATCATCGCGATGGCCCCGTAGGGGCCGTGGCACAAAAGCGCGAAGCGCGTTGAATGGCCGCAGGCCGGCCCGAAGGAGGCTCGTCCCGGCCGACGCCGGGACCCGCACCGGGACCGGCACCGTGACACTCATGACGACCGGGACCCGCACGGTCCGTCGATCCCGAACGCATGCAGCCGACTGCGCAGGGTATTGCGAGAGATGTCCAGGGCCTCGGCCACCTTGCTCTTGTTCCCCTGGAAATGCTTCAGCGCCTGGATCAGCACCCGCTGCTCGAATTGCTGCATGACATCCTGCAGACGATCCTGCTTCAGGGCCTGCTCGATCATTTCCTCGATCGACGCCGCGCCATCCGAGTCGGATCCCTCGCGGGCCTCCGGCATCAATTCCAGTTCGCGCACCATGCCGGTTTTCTGCTTGGCACAGGTGCGGTACACGGCGTTCTTGAGTTCGCGCACATTGCCGACCCAGGAATACCGCTGCGCCTCTTCCAGTGCGGCGGGATCGACCCCTTCGATCTGCAGGCCCATTTCGCGGTTCGCGGCCAGTACGAATCCGTCCACCAGCGCCGGGATATCCTGGGCCCGCTCGCGCAGCGGCGGGATCCTGACCGGAATCTGTGCCAGCCGGTAGTAGAGATCGCGGCGAAAGCGGCCTTCCTCCACCAGCGCAGGGAGATCCTGGTTGGTGGCCGCGATCAGGCGCACATCCACATGCCGGGATGTGGATTCGCCGAGCCGGTAGAAGCTGCGATCCTCCAGAAAACGCAACAGCTTAGCCTGGCAGCTCGCCGGCATATCCCCGATTTCATCGAGAAACAGGGTGCCCCCCGCCGCGCTCTCGACCCGCCCCGGCGTTGCGCGCACCGCGCCGGTAAATGCGCCGGTTGCATAGCCGAACAGTTCGGCCTCGAGCAGGGTCTCCGGCATCGCCGTCGAGTTCAGTGCCACAAACGGGCCGCCGGACCGGTGGGAATGTTCATGCACGATACGCGCAGCGACATCCTTACCTACGCCGGTTTCGCCGGTGAGCAGCACGCTCAGATCGTTGGTGGCCGCCAGTCCGAGCGACTTGAAGACCTCCACCATGCAGGGGGCATTGCCCAGTACAACGGGGAGATCCTGGGGCACGGAGAATACCGGCTGCTCGCGCTGGAGGGTTTTCAGGCTCTCCCGGACCGCAGCCACCAGATCCTCCGAACTGACGGGCTTGCGCAGGACTTCGATCGCGCCGCACTTGGAGGCCGAGACGATATTGTCCGGCGAGGCATAGGCCGACAGGATGATCACCGGGGTTTCATCCCCGCCCTCGCGAATCCGTGCCAGGAGGTTGATCCCCGAACCCCCGTCTTCCAGACGGATATCCACCACGGCCGTGTCGACCTCGACCATCCGCTTCAGAGCCGCATCCTCGGAGTTCGCCACAACCACCTCCAGGCCCTGTTTTTCCAGGACGCGGCGGATCGCATAGACGACCTCGTCGTGATCCTCGACAACCAGAATACGTCCACGCATGTAGGCTCCCTCCTGCACGCCGCGTCGCATTGTCACGCGGCAGGCTGTTATCCGCCTTCTCTGCGGGCGTCAATCGCCTCGAGGTTGGCGCGGATGACGCTCCGAGTTTCCGATCCTTCGGGCAGCAACCCGAGCAGGTGCTCCCAGTGCTCCCGGGCCCGATCGTATTCGCCGGCATTGAAGGCCGCCGTCCCCGCGAGCCACAAAGCCAGGACATGGTCCGGATCCAGCTCCAGTGCCTGCGACACCAACTGTTCCGGTTCGCCCGACAGATCCCCCTGGTGGTCCGCGAGCAGATCGGCATATTCGGCCAGCAGATCCGGGTTCTGGTCGCCACCGTGCGCAAGCGCCGCGGCGAACGCCTCGCGCGCACGATCGAACTGCTGCAGATGGGCATACGTACGGCCCAGCATGGTCCATCCCTCGACATCCTCGGGCTGGGCCTCCAGACGTTTCTGCAGTTGCGCTGCCAGCTCATCGAACTGCGACAGGTCGTGTGCCGCATCCAGGGCCTGCTGGTCCTGCAGGCTCGGCCCGGATGCCCGAGCGGTATCGGACTGGGGAAGCGCTCGGATATCGCCCACGGCCAGGTACAGCATCGCTGCGACCAAGGGCAGCGCCACCGCCACACCCACCGCGGAAGCCACTAGAACCCGGCGCCCGCCCGGCGCCGCCTGTCCGCTGAAGGCGAGTTCACCATCGGAATCCAGGGCCCCACTCTGCACCAGGTCGCGCTCCAGGTCGGCCACGGCCTGATCGTACTGTTCCCGGGTCAAGGTGCCGTTCGCCAGATCCTGATCCAGTTCCGCCATCCGGTCCGCATGAATATCCCGGTTGGTGGCGCGGCGCGAGCGCCCGCGGGCTTCGTACTGACCCTCCCGAAGCAAGGGAATCAACGCAAACGCCAGGGCAAGCACACTTAGCAACAGGGCACCGGAAACAAAGGTCCAGGGCATGTTCTAGCCTCCTCGCCGGAACCGCTCGATCGCGTCACGATCGGCATCCGACAGCGTCTCTTCCGTCAGCAGCGCACGTCGCCGACGCACCACCCGCCACCAGATCACCCCACCGGCCATCAGTGCGAGAAACGGGCTGCCCCACAGGAGGAGCGTATTCGCCTGCAATGGCGGGCGATAGCGCACATAGTCGCCATACCGCTGAACCAGAAAATCCACCACTGCGTCTTCGCCGGCACCACTGCGGGTCATGTCGTAGATGCGCCGTCGCATATCGCCGGCGAGGGACGCCTGTGACTCGTGCAGGGTCTCGCTCTGGCACACCGTGCAGCGCAGTTCACGCACCAGCTTGTTGTATTGCTCGCGCTGTTCCTGCGAATCAAATTCCAGCGGGGTACCAAGCGGGAGGGCCTGGGCCATCGGGACAGCCCCCAGCCACACCAAGGCCAGAACGGTGACCAGTGACTTCGGAATAGATCCGGTAGAACCGATCACGATGCGGCCTCCGCAGTCAGTTGTTCGATCCTTGGCAGAAATTCCTCCCGAATTACCTGGGCATCCAGGGGCCCCACATGCTTATGTCGAATCCGGCCATTGGCATCCAGCAGGAAGGTCTCCGGGGTCGCATACACACCCCACTCGATACCGGCATCACCGCGCGGATCGAAGGCAATATGCGTGTAAGGATTGTCCCCGCGGCGCAGATAGCGCAACGCGGCCGGGCGCTCGTCGCGGTAATTGACACCGTGGATCGTTACGCCCCGGCGCGCCAGATCCACCAGATTGGAATGCTCTGACCAGCAGGAACTGCACCACGAGGCGAACACATTCACCAGTGCCACCTCACCGATGAAGTCCTGCTCGGTCAGGGTCCGCTCCGGCTCGGTTAGCGATTGCAGCTCGAACGCGGGGGCAGGCTTGTCGATCAGCGGTGACGGCAACTCCCGGGAATCCACCTGCAATCCTAGATAGAACAGGCCCAGCACCGCGAGGACACCCGCGAACGACAACAGGATCTTTGTCGTCATCCCTGCGCCTCCCGAAAATCAGGGGCCCGGTCCGCCCGCACTTGCTGCTCGGAGACCGCCGATCGGTCCCGGGCCAGCCGGTAACGGCGGTCCACGGCCGCCAGCAAACCACCAAACGCCATCAGCAGCCCGCCGATCCACATCCAGAACATGTAGGGCTTGTAATACAGCCGCATGGTCCAGGCACCGTCGCCCACATGCTGCCCCATCGAGACGTAGATATCCCGGGTCAGGCCCCGATTGAGTGCAGCCTGCTGCATGGGCATTTCAGACTGAGAGTCGTAATGCCGCAGCTGCGGGTAGAGCGTATCCACCATCTTCCCGTCCCGGGTGACCCGTACCTCGGCCTGAGTTGCATCGTAATTCGGACCGCGGATCTGGCCTACGTCCAGCAGAGTGAAATCATAACCGCCCACGGTTGCCATCTCGCCGGCCTCCAGGCGTACATCCCGCTCTTCCTCGTAGGTATTCACCATGGCGATGGCCAATGCGACCAGCGCAAGACCCGCATGCGCCATGTGCATCCCCAGAAAACTGGGTCGTAGCCCGCGCAGCCGCACCCCCAGACCCTCGCGCCTGGCAAGCCGCCGTACGATATCCATGCCCGTGGTAATCAGTATCCAGGCCACCAGCATCAGCGCCAGCGCCGTCAACGGATTCCAGGCCCCGACCGTCAGTGGCCAACCCACCCCCAGCACCAGGGCAATCGCGAACGGCCAGCGCAACCGGTACACTGCCTGCATCGGATCACCCTGCTTCCAGGGCACCATCGGCGCCATCCCCACCAGGAACAGCAGCGGAAGCATCAACGGCATGAACACCGCGTCGAAGTAGGGCGGCCCTACCGAGATTTTGCCGAGGTTCAGTGCCTCCAGCGCCATCGGGTAGATCGTGCCGATGAATACCGCCGCGCAGGCAACCACCAGCAGCAGGTTGTTGCCCAGCAGAAGAGACTCCCGGGAAAACCAGCCGAAGCCCCCTCCCAGTCCCACCCGGGGTGCCCGCCATGCGTACAGGGAAAGCGATCCGACCAGCGTGACTGCCAGCATGCCCAGGATGAACGTGCCGCGATCCGGATCGGTCGCAAACGCATGCACCGAAGTGATGACCCCGGAACGCACCAGGAACGTCCCCAGGACCGTCAGCACAAACGTCAGGATCGCAAGCATCAGGGTCCAGACCTTGAACCCGCCCCGTTTCTCCGACACTGCCAGCGAATGCAGCAGGGCAGTCGCGGTCAGCCACGGCAGGAACGAGGCATTCTCCACCGGGTCCCAGAACCACCAGCCGCCCCAGCCGAGCTCGTAATACGCCCACCAGGACCCCAGGCCGATGCCCGCCGTCAGGAACCCCCAGGCCACCATGGTCCAGGGCCGCGACCAGCGCGCCCAGGCGGCGTCCAGTCGCCCGCCGATCAGCGCCGCAATCGCAAACGCAAACACCACCGCCATACCGACATAACCCATATAGAGCAGCGGTGGATGGATGATCATCCCCGGATCCTGCAGCAGCGGATTGAGATCCGAGCCATCCAGCGGCGCGGGAATCAGCCGGTCGAACGGGTTGGAGGTCAGGATGGTGAAGGCCATGAAACCCACCCCGACCATGCCCAGCACCGCCAGCACCCGTGCCAGTACTTCCTTCGGGAGCGACTTACTAAATACCGCGACCGCCACGGTCCAGCACGCCAGCAGGAGCACCCACAGCAGCAGCGAACCCTCGTGGCCACCCCATACCCCGGTGAATCTGTACATCACGGGCAGCGTCGCGTTGGAATTCTGGGCAACGTAGGCAACCGAAAAGTCATTGCCGAGGAACGCCAGGGTCAGCGCCGCATAGGAAAGCGCGAGAAACACCAGCTGACCCACTGCCAGCGAACGGCCCGCATGCATCAGACGGTCATGCCCCAGCTGAGCCCCCACAAGCGGAATGATGGCCTGCAAACCGGCCAGGCAGAAGGCAAGGATTAGCGCAAAATTACCCAGTTCCGGCCACATCGATCAGTACCCCCCGGCTGTGTCGCCGGGATGACCGGCCCGTTCGATCGCATCCTGGGCCTCTGCCGGCATGTAGTTTTCGTCGTGCCGCGCCATCACGTTGTAGGCGCGGAATACATGATCCGGTCCGATCCGGCCTTCGGCCACCACGCCCTGCCCCTCGCGAAACAGGTCCGGGAGGATCCCGTCAAACACCACCGTGACGCTCTCGGCGGTATCGGTCACCCGGAAGCTCACCTCGGTAGACTGCGGATCGCGGGTTACGCTGCCCTCTTCCACCAGCCCGCCAATACGAAAATTGCGCTCCGGCATCTCCGTCTTGGCCATAACCTCCGAAGGGGTAATGAAAAACACCATGGCATCCTGGAACGCATTCAGAACCAGTGCCGTGGCGATGCCCAGCCCTGCCAGCGCACTCACCACAATGCCCAGTCGCTTGTTGCGTCGCTTCACGCGTTACCTCCTTCGTGCATGGACGGCCCTGACCCGCTCGCCGCACGCGCCCGTCGCCGAATCATCCGGTACGCCCGCTGCCGACGCCGGGCCAGGAGCAGGATCTCCGCCAGAAACAGCACCAGTGCCGCCCCGTACGACCCCCAGATCCAGGGACCGTGCCCGCCCATCGCCAGAAAATCACCAATCCCGTCCCACATCAGTGACGCCCCCTCTCCAGTATGGTCGCCCCGGCATCATCATCGTGCTGCCCGGTCGCCGCCTCCGTTTCGCCCAGCATGACACGCCGCACCCAGCCGGCATCCGCCGAACGTTCGAGTGCCTCGACCTGGGCGCGTCGCAAGCCGATCGCCGCCGCGTACAACCAGCACGCCAGCGTCATCAGTAGCAGGGCCGCGAACATCGACGGCGCCATGCTGGGGGCATCGGACGCCGTAACCGACATACCCTGATGCAGGGTGTTCCACCATTTCACCGAAAAATAGATGATCGGGACATTCACCGCCCCCACGATCGCGAGCAGCGAGGCCGCCCGCCCCCCCTTCTCGCGGTCGGTAGCGGCGGCGTGCAGCGCCAGGTAGCCCAGAAACAGGAAAAGCAGGATCAGCGACGATGTCAGACGGGCATCCCAGACCCAGTACGTACCCCAGGTCGGTGCCCCCCACAGCGAACCGGTCCACAGCGCCAGCGCCGTCATCAGGGCGCCGGTCGGCGCGAGGCTGCGCGCCATCACGTCGGCCAGGCGTACGCGCCAGGCCAGGTGGATGATCGCGTAGACCGCCATCAGCAGATACAGAAACATGCCCATCCAGGCGGTGGGCACATGCAGGAACATGATGCGGTAGCTGTTGCCCTGCTGATAGTCGGGCGGCGCCATGAAGAACCCCACATAAAGCCCCGCTACTGCGAGCAGGGCCGCCCCACCCCAAAGCCATGGCACCAGCCGGTCCACCAGGGCATGGAAGGCCGGCGGCGACGAAAACCGGAACCACCGGATACGTGGGCGCGCGCTCATATGCGAATCCTCAATCCAGGGCGATGCGCAGCGCAGCCGCCACCGCCACGGGCGCCAGCGGCAGGGCCACAACCAGCAAGGCGCCCAGCAAATAGTAGTGGGGCAGGAAATCGCCACCCTGCATCGCCTGCGAGACCGCCCCGGAGCCCAGAATCAGCACCGGCACGAACAGCGGCAGGACCAGCAGCGCCATCAACGCGCCACCTCCACGAACGCCCAGGGTCAGCGCAGCCCCCGTCGCACCCAGCAACGCGAGGACCGGTGTCCCCAATAGCAGAGAAACGGGAAGAACCAGCAACTCCTCGCCGCGCAGGCCCAGGGTGTAGCCGAGGACCGGGGACAGCACCACCAGCGGCAACCCCAGTGCCAGCCAGTGCGCCGCGACCTTGACCAGTACTACCAACGCCAGCGGCTGCGGGACCAGAGCCAGTTGCTCCAGGGTCCCGTCGCGCCAGTCGTCGGCGAACAGGCGATCCAGTGCCAGCAGGCTGGCCAGGGCCGCCGCCACCCACACGGCACCGGGGGCCAGTTCGCGCAGGATCTCCGGCTCCGGCCCCACCGCCAGTGGAAACAGCATGATCACGATCGCGAAAAACGCCACCACCGTGAGGACGTCCTGCCGCCGCGTGACAATCAGCGAGACGTCGCGCCGCAGCAGCGTCCATAGCGTTCGTCCCATGCAAGCCGTCACCCCAGCTCGAGGACACGCGTGTCCCCGACACCCTCGATCGGCTGATGGCTGGTCGCGACGACCATGCCACCCCGCCCCAGGTGTTCGCGGACCAGGCCGGACAGCCAGTCCACCGCACCCCGGTCGAGGGCATTGTACGGTTCGTCCAGAATCCACAGAGGCGCATCCGAAAGCACCAGACGTGCCAGCGCACATCGACGCCGCTGCCCCTGCGAAAGATAGCGCACCGGGATGTCTTCATAACCCGCAAGGCCGACTCGGGACAGGGCCCGCTCGCGCGCCTCTTCGGCGTGGCTCTCGCCGCGCAGCCCTCCGTGTACCTGAAGGTTCTCCAGTGGGCTCAACTCGTCCTTCACCGCTTCGCGATGACCGATGTAGAGGAGGTCCCCCGCGAACGCGTCCTGTTCGGCGATCGGCCGCCCGCACCAGAGCACAGTCCCCGCAACCGGGCGTGTCAACCCGCACAACGCGCGCAGCAGCGTCGTCTTGCCGCAGCCGTTCTCGCCCCTGACGAACAGAAAGTCGCCCGCGCCGAGAGAGAACTCTACCTTGCGGAAGAGATCCCGCCCTCCCCGCCGGCAGCACAGCGAGCGCGCCTCCAGGCCTGCCTGGTCCACCTTGATACCGGAGGCATCGTGCGAATTCACCATGAGTTCCTCGCCGCCCTGGTCTCTGTATCGCGTCGCCGACCGGGTCAATCGCAACGACCTTCTGCCGGACGACCGCTCCCCGTGCACGGCATCCCGTGCAGACCGGCAGGCATCGAACAAATCCTCTCGACACCCCTGGCGAATCCCTGTGACGCCTGGCAAATGCGGGCATGCATCACGCAAACCCTACAGTTCGTGAACTTTTAGACGGAATCCATGACACTGTCAAACGAATTCTGACCACTTTGATCAATTTCTGCTCATACCCTGGATTGCGTATATACGCATATTCCGAAGCATGTGGCCAGAAAAAAGCCTGCGCCATCCACGCGCCCGGCTCATGCCAGCGTGCCATTCCCGGCGCCACACCAGTTTTCAGAAGCGGTAATTCACCGAGCCCATCAGCAGATGCGCGGTATAGTCGAGCGGTTCCTGGCCCATCAGGACGTACCCGTCTGGGCCGTCACCCGGCGCAAAACCCAGTGCCCAGTCCCGTTCGCGCGCGGCCTGGACCATGTAGGCCAGCCGCCACTCGAGATCTTCACTGGCCTGATAGCGCCCGGAGACCTCGATCTGGGCCAGCCCGCTGGACACGGTGGGATGGTCCTGGCCGACGCTCAACTCCGCCTTCGTGCGCGCATACATGTACAGACCATCCACACCCAGGCGAAAGCGCCCGTCCTCGGTCATGCTGCGCTCGAGGCCACCCCCGAGGGTCACCGTATCGGTCCGACAATCGAGGGTCTGCATGGCATCCCGCTGCTCCCTCTTCCCGGTCTCGGCAGTCAGGAATCCATGCATCGAGAAATCCGCCGACGGGAAATAATCCAGGCTCGCGGTCGCGGAATAGCGGTCCCGGTAAAGCAGCCCGTATTCCGAGTTCTCGTAGCCATCCATGCGCGCTCCCAGCTCGAACCCGAGCGCGAGTTCGTCGCTCACCGCGTAACTCCCGTGGAATGCACCGTCAAAGCGATGCAGATCCGCGAGATGGTATTGATGCAGGGTGTCAAGATGTCCGCGCAGGGTGCTGCCATCATAGCGGGTCCCCCCGGCCCGGATCAGGTGCTTGGCACGCACGCCCAGGGTGAGATTGTCACTCGGCTGCCCGCGCAGGCGCCCGCGGAATGTCCAGTCCTCGCTCTCGCCCCGGTCGCCGAGTTCGCGGTCGACATTCTCGTATCCATATCCCAGGGTCAGGCTGTTGCGCCCCGGCAGATTGAAATCCGCATCGTATTCGACCCCGTACCGGGTCTCGCCATGCGGGCGGGTCTCGCGCCCGTCGACCACGAACGAACGCGTCCGGTTGTCACGCTCGTTATAGAACACACTCCCGCGCAGGCGGATCCGGCTGGTCAGCCGGTGCGTCCCGCGCAGATTGACCCGAGTGGTGTCGGTTCGCGCATCCAGGCTTTCCGGAAGGTCCGACAAGGCCCCGGCAAAATTGTCGTCCGCAATGAAGTCCTCGTCCTGCTCGGCGCGCCCCGCCTGGATCTCGCCACTCACCTGTGTACCCGGGCGAACCGCGTAGGCCCCGGCCGCGTGGATATTGTGATAGGTATTGTCCGGGGCCAGCGAAAGGGTGCGCTGATCCGGGTTCGCCCAGTCCGCGGAAGTCGGGTCGTCCACCACAAAGAAGTCTTCTTCCAACTGGCTGAAGGCCGACAGGTGGTACCCGATGCGGCCCTGGAATCGTTCGCCCTGATATTCGAAGCCGAGGTCAAGCTGATCGGTGCGCTGATCGATCGGTGCGGGCAACTGGAACCCCTGGGCCAGGGTCCAGTCACCATACCCCTGGAAACGCCGGCCGGTCTTCTCCTCGCGGCTGAAGGATGCGTTCAGCTTCACCGATTCACGTACAACCTTCTGCGCAGAAAGGGTGACGGTCTGCCGCTTCTGATCGATATCCCAGGACCGTGAGGACTGATCCACGGTGTCCCCGCCGCCGACCTCCGGCAAGCGCAGCCGATCACGCCCGTCACGGCTCAGCGGGCTGCGCATGTCGAGTTCCTGAAACAGCGGCCGCTCGTCATATTCCAGTTGAACGCCATAGTCGCCCTGTATCCCGTAGCGACCGCGTACATTGCGCGAATCAAGGCCCAGGTCGCGTCCCTGCAGGTGGCCGTAGCGCGCATCGTTGGAGTCTTCATCATCCTCGTCCCGCGTCAGGAACCAGTCGAAGTCGAGAATCGGGAAGAAGCCACTCTCCACCGGACCGGTATAACGGCCGAACCGGGCTGCATCCTCGCTCAGATATCCCGCCCCAAGTTCCACCGCGGACTCCTTGGTACCCGGCGGCACGGCAGTGGAATGGGGCGTCCCCGCCGCTGCGATGCCCTGCCCGCCAAAAACCGATACCGTCACCACCACACTGCCAATCGTCCAGTGCTTCATTTCGTTATCTCCCGCATTCGTTCGTCCGGCACACCTCGACCCACGGCGCTCATTGTCTGAAGTGGCTGCCACCGGGATGATTCGAGCCATGCACCTGCGAATGGCAGTTCAGGCATCCGCGCCCGGCTGCCATGAAGCGACGCTGGGGCTCGTCGTGCTCCATCAGCTCCCCGGGATGGAACGTACTGGTCATGTGGCAGGACTGGCACAACTGTGCGGGCCGGGCGTGCAGCATCCGCGGGTGCACGGAGCCGTGCGGGTCATGGCAGTTGGTGCAAGCCTCGCGCACCGGCTGGTGCTCCCACAGGAACGGCCCGCGGTGTTCCGCGTGGCAGGAATAGCAGGTCTGATTGATATCGTTGCCGCGCAGCAGGCGCGGACCCGCCGTACCATGCGGGTTGTGGCAGTCGGTGCAATCGACCTGACCCTCGCCCACCGGATGGTGATGCGGGCGGTTGAAGTCGACCCGGCGTTCCTGATGGCAGGTACTGCACAGCTCGAGCTGGCTTTCCGACTTCAGCAACCGCTCGTTGTCATTGTGCATGGCGTGACAATCCACGCAGGCCATATCCTGGAACTCGTGCGGGCTGCCCCGGAAATGCATTCGGTCGCCACCACTGTGGCACTGCAGGCAGGTGTCGTTGACCTTGTCGGCACTGACATCCTCGCCCACGTTGAAATAGTGTTCGAACCCCTCGCCATGACAAGCGAAACAGAAGGTCGCAGCCCCCAACTGTCCGGCCGGCGTACGCGGATCGGATTCCACCGCATGCGGGCTGTCGAACATCAGGCCGATATGCGCACGCAGGTCGCTGGCCCGCTTGCGGGACATGATCGACGAACGGCCGCGTACCTCCTCGACCAGGCGTTCAACTACCTCGGCCTGTGCCGCGTCGTCGGCCTGCGTCGCGTCGTCTGCCAGAGCCACACCGGCACCCGCCAGTCCTGCCCCTGCAAGCAGAGCCAGGATCAGCGCACACCACCAACCACCTCGCTGTCGCAATCTCGTGTTCAACACGACGTCTCCCGTCACATGGTTTCCGCACCGATCTCGGGACCTGAAGGCCCGGGACCGTCGCCTCCCGGAGGCACAAGCAAGCGCCAGGCCACACCGGAATAGGCAGCACGAACCCCCCCGTTTCAGTGACTTGATCGAGGATCGGACGAGGTTACGAGGACAAAAACCGAGCGGGGCCGGTCAAGTATTGACCGGCCCCGGATTGCTTTTGAGCAGACAAGAGGATGGAGAGAGCCTGTCGGGGGCTCCTTCCACCCTACCGGGAGACCCCGGCCACACGCTCGGCGGCCCGGACGATCTCCTCGGTGGTGCCGGGATCATGGAGCCTTTCGCGTGGCTGACCCAGCGCATCGAAGAACACCAGGGTCCCGGGAGCCTCCGCGCTGTGGCGACGCGCGAACTGCTGCCCTTCGGGATCGCCCAGCGAGGCGACCAGGAACTCGACCCCTCCGGGAGGCGCAGCGCGCAGGGCCTCGAGGCGTTCCATCACCCCGATACTGGTCGGATTTGCGCTTTCGTGCACCAGCACGGCAACCGGTTCGCCCGCACCCACACGCTCGAGGTCACCGCTGAACCCGACCCCCGGCAACAGGGTCCAGCTGAACCAGCCCGCGAGGATCGCAATGCCCAGCCCGATCGCCCAGCGCATCGGCCTGGGCAGCGGCGGCAATGCCTCGCGATTACGACGTTGACCGGGTGTTTCCATGCTGTCCTCCGGAGCGGGCTGGTCGGCCCGGTTTGCGCACGCACTACACTAGACCACCCGCCCCCGGCGGATTCAAGCACTTCTCGGGACAGATCCGGCAAGCGCGCTCTTGCCTCGCCCGGCCCTCTCCGGATACTGTATTTTTAACCAGTTAAATGGAGACACCCCTGTGTCGCTCACCGCTCGCCAGCAGGCCATCCTCGACTACATCACCGAGATCGTCGAAACCCAGGGCACCGCGCCCACGCGCGGCGAGATCGCCCGTGCCTTCGGGTTCCGCTCGCCATATGCTGCCGAATGTCACCTGAAGGCCCTGGCCCGCAAGGGTGCCATCGAACTGGTCGGCGGGGCCGCACGCGGCATTCGCCTGCCCGGCAGGCACCGGCACTCGGCCATCGATCTGCCCCTGGTCGGACGGGTCGCCGCCGGCCTGCCCATCCTCGCCACCGAGCACATCGAACACCATTACCGCGTGGATCCCCTTCTGTTCCGGGCGCGTCCCGACTATCTGCTGCGCGTGCGCGGCGAAAGCATGCACGACGCCGGCATCCTGGACGGCGACCTGCTCGCCGTACGCCAGACCCCGGAGGCCCGCCCCGGCCAGATTGTCGTCGCACGCATCGAGGACGAGGTCACGGTCAAACGCCTGCAACAGGATGGCCCCCGGATACGCCTGCTCGCGGAGAACCCCGCGTTCGCCCCGATCGAGATCGACCTCGAACGCCAGCCCCTGGCGATCGAAGGCATCGGCGTGGGTGTCCTGCGGGACCTGGAAGGTCCCTCCACCGAGCCGGTCCCATGAGCGCACTGGAGCAGCTGCTGAAACACCCTGCGATCCGGCGCGGGCGCCCCCGGGATGGCACCGGCCACAGCCCGGGCTGGCCCTCGGGCCAGCCCGGGCTGGATGCCCTCCTCGGCGGTGCCGGGTGGCCCCTGGGCCAACTGATCGAACTGCTTGGCGGGCCCTTCGGCAGCGGCGAAACCCGCCTGCTGGTCCCGATGCTGGCTGCCTGCGGCCAGTCCGGCAGCTGGCTGGCCCTGGTAGCCCCACCCGCCACACCCTGGCTGCCCGGCTGGCGGCAGCTTGGCATCCCCACCGAGCGCATCCTGCTCCTGGATACGCAGCACGACACCGACACCCTGTGGAGCAGCGAACAATGCCTGCGCGACCACCAGTTCGGCGTCCTGCTGGCCTGGGCCCGCGGTCCGCTATCCACCTCCGGCCTGCGGCGCCTGCGCCTGGCCGCCGCGGAAAGCCGCGCCTGTGCAATCCTGTATCGCCCCGCCCGCGCGGCCGCCCGGCCCTCGCCCGCTCACCAACGCCTGCGCTGGCGAGCCGGACCGGAGGGGCTGGAACTGGAGACCCTCAAGGGTGCCGGTGCCTGGACCCACCCCGGCCAGGCGTTGCACATCCCCCATTCAGCGCCCTGTACGGACTCCCGCGCGGGGGTGTCATGACATGGGCAGCTCCGTACCCCATCCCGACACCCTGTACCCCGCAAGAAGGCCCCCGCGCCAGCCGGGGCTGCTGGCACCGGTGGCGCCAGCGTCCACTGCGGCACCACCTCGCGACGCACCGGCACATCGCCCCGCCACCCGCCCGGTATCCGCGACAACCCGCGAATACTGGATGGCGATCGATCTGCCCCACCTGGCGCTGGACATGCTGGCCCGCGCCGGGCGCCAGACGGCCCGCCCGCTGCTGATCGTCGAGACACCCGCCACCCCCCAGGTGCATGCCGCCAACCACCCGGCCCGTCGGGCCGGAGCACGCCCCGGCATGCGCCTGGCCGATGCCCTGGCAATCCTCGACACCCCGGAACTGGTGGAACTCGATCCCCAGGCCGTGCAGGACCAGATCCGGATGCTGGCCGGCGTCCTGCTGCAATTCTCCGATCATGTCTGCCCGGAACCCCGTGCCCGGCGCCTGCTACTGGAGGCCGGCCGCAGCCAGCGCCTGTTCGGCGGTCTCGAAGCCCTGCGCAGACGGGTCCACGAGACCCTGAATACGCTTGGGTTCCACCCCCGTATCGGGCTCGCCCGCTCCCCCGAAGCCGCGCGCCTGCTGGCTGGATTGCGCAGTTCGGCCCTGCCCGCGGACCGCGACGCCCTGCGCCGGACCCTGATGTCGGTGCCGCTGGCCCGCTGCCCCCTGCCCGATGCGACCCGCGAGGCCCTGAATGCCACCGGCCTGCGCCGGTTCGGCGACCTGCTGCGCCTGCCCCGCAAGGAACTCGCACGGCGCCACGGCCCGGAACTGCTGACCTGGATCGACCACCTGCTGGGGGATCGCCGCGAGGTCCTGCCGCGCTTTGCCCCCGCACCGGTACTGGATCTGCACCTGCGCCTGGAACACGAGATCACCGCCACCCCGGCGCTGGCCTTTCCCCTCAAGCGCCTGCTGCAGCAGATGGAACAGAACCTGCGCGGGCGCCAGCGCAGCCTGCAGACCCTGACCCTGACCCTGCGTCACCGCGACGGTCAGACGCACCTGCATCTGGAACGAACCCACCCCGGCATCCGCACCAGCGACTGGCTGGACCTGTGGCAGACCCGCCTGCAGCGCGTGACCCTGCAGGCACCGGTCATCGCCCTGCAACTGCATGCCGACCACCTGCTGGACCCCCGACCGGACCCGCCCGAGCTGCTGGAACCGGCCCCCGGCAACACCTCCCGCGACCCCGGCACGCCGGCGGTGCTGGCCCGCCTGCGGGCGCGCCTGGGCGAGACCGCCGTAACCCGCCTGCACAACCGCGGGACGCCGTTGCCCGAACACGCCCTGCGGGCACAGCACGGCCTGGACACCCCCGCCGCGCCAGCGCCCCCCACTCCCGCCCAACTCGTCAGCGGGGACGCCCTGTGGCTGCACTCGCCGCAACCCGTACCCGCGCCCCGTCGATTCCGCTTCCTGGGACGGATGGAAGATGGCTGGTGGAGTCATACCGGCGACCAGCGCCGGGACTATGCCCTGGCCCGTGATGCCCGCGGGCGCCAGCTCTGGCTCTACCGCTGCCTGCGCAGCGGCCAGTGGTTCCGGCAAGGCTTCTGGGGGTGACTGCTCCCCGCCCT
>JBNJFQ010000051.1:0-16051 GCA_051747025.1 Pseudomonadota bacterium | reverse complement strand
TCTAAGCAGCTCGATACGACGGTTTGCCTGGCCGCTATGAGTGGCAGCCGCAAGGCGTTTGTGGGGGGCGGGGAATGTGGGCCGGCGTTGAGGGTGTGGGTGGCGGAGAGGGAGGGATTCGAACCCTCGAGGGCCTCGCAGCCCTGCCGGTTTTCAAGACCGGTGCAATCAACCACTCTGCCACCTCTCCGAGGGCGGGCATTGTCTGGCAAGGGGGAGGGGTTGGCAACCGGGGTCCTGCACCGCGGCCTGGCGGCCGCGCGAGGGAGGGATGGATTCGGACGTTGCCTGCGGCAACGTCCTGCGGCGGCTGCGCCGCCAGGCAGTTGCACCCTCAAACGAAAAAGGGGTCAGGCCGAAGTGACCTAACCCCTTGAAAAACCTGGTGGGCGGTACTGGGTTCGAACCAGTGACCCCTGCCGTGTGAAGGCAGTGCTCTACCGCTGAGCTAACCGCCCAGGCAGGCGGCAAGATTAGGCGTTCGACCCGAGCCCGTCAAGCACTGGGCCGGGTGCCAGCGGGATGGCTGCGAGGGGCGGGCGAATGGCGGTATCCTCGCGCAGTAAAGTATCAAAGGGGCGCGGGATATGGCCGGACAGGAGTCAATGGGGTGGGGGACACTGCTGAGCCGGCAGCGTCTCGGCAGGACCAAAGAGCCCGATCCGAGTGCGGTACGCACCGAGTTTCAGCGCGATTTCGACCGGATCGTGTTTTCGTCGGCATTCCGGCGTCTGCAGGACAAGACGCAGGTATTCCCGCTGGCCGAGAGCGATTATGTCCGCACGCGTCTGACGCACAGCCTCGAGGTTTCCTGCGTGGGGCGTTCTCTGGGCACTCGGGTGGGCGAGGTGATCATTACGCGCGAGGGCATCCCGGATATCAATGCAGGCGATATCGGCGCGATCATCGCGGCGGCCTGCCTCGCGCACGACATCGGCAACCCGCCGTTTGGTCACTCTGGCGAGGATGCGATTCGTCACTGGGTGGCGACCAGCCCAGTTGCAGAAAAGGCGCTGGAGGAGCTGGGCCCGGTACAGCGAGCGGAATTCGAGTTCTTCGAGGGCAATGCCCAGGGCTTTCGAGTCGTGACGCGCTTGCAGAACCCGGATAATGCCGGGGGCCTGCAATTGACCTGCGCCACGCTGGGTGCGGCCCTGAAGTATCCCTGTCCGGCCGCGGCGATTGATCCGGATCGCGGCGTGCACCGCAAGAAATATGGGTATTTCGTCGCCGAGGCGGACTGGGTACGGAGCGTTGCCGGGCACACCGGGTTGCTGGAGGAAGAGCCGCGCGTGTGGTGCCGACATCCACTGGCGTATCTGATGGAGGCGGCGGACAACATCGCCTACCTCATTGTGGATTTCGAGGACGCATTTCGGCTGGGCATCCTGGAGTATTCCCTGGTCAGCGAACATCTGCGCGGGCTGCTTCCGGCGGCGGAGCAGGCCATGGCCGATCAGCGGCTCGGGCGTTTGCGCGATAACAAGGAACGGGTCGAATATCTCCGCGCACGTGCGATCAATGCGCTGGTGGAGGCAACCAGCGAGACGTTCCTGGAGCATGAAACGGCGATCCTGCAGGGGCGCTTCAGGCACGAACTCACGGATCTGCTAGCGGTGTCCGGGAATCTGCGCGAGATTGCACGGATCTCCCGCGATCGTGTCTACGAGCATGTGGAGGTTCAGCAGGTCTGTGCGGCCGGCTACAGTGTAATCGGGGGACTCCTCGATATCTTCCATCGGGCCGTACACGAGACCGCGGAGGCGGAGGTCGAGGGCGCCCGGCCATCACGTCATGCGAGTACCGTGGCCAAGCTGGTGCCCGAGCAGTTCCTCTACCAGTACGACCCCGAAAGCGGGCACCGCCAGCGCATTACCGAGCCCTATCTGTTACTCCTGAACCTGACCGATTTCATTGCCGGCATGACCGATGGCTACGCGGTATCCCTGTACAAACAGTTGACCGGGATGGCCCTGCCGCATCGTGGTTGATCCCGGATTCGGCGCGGGGTGTGCGAACGACCACCGGGCAGCAAGCGACCGGACAGGTACGAACCCGACAACGCCTTTCGGGACTATGCGCATCGTGCGTTTGTGCGGGCATGCCCTGGTGGGAGGCTGCCTTGCAGGCGAAGAAGCGGCGTTGAGCACTAGACAAGCGAAAGGGGCCACTTGGACCCCCTTGCGGGAATATGGCGGAGAGGGAGGGATGACGACCGGCTGTGCCGGTCGCCCTTCGGGCCGCCTTCGCTCCGCTGCGGCGTTCTGGCGCCGCTGTGCGCCGCCAGTCGAACCGTATTTTCGATTCCTCGGGTTCGAATCCCGTGGCGTTCGGGCTAGACAAGCGAAAGGGGCCACTTGGACCCCCTTGCAGGAATATGGCGGAGAGGGAGGGATTCGAACCCTCGGTACTCGCGAGAGTACAACGGTTTTCGAGACCGCCCCGTTCGACCGCTCCGGCACCTCTCCGTTGATGTGGCACGTGTTCCGGGCCGGGCCCGTCGATCACGGCGCTGCGAATCCTAGCAGATCCGGATCGTCCGAGGGTAGCACCCCGCCACTGTCCGGGTCAGGGCATCAGCCGGGCAATGGACCACTTGCCGTTGTCGAACTGGTACTGGAAGCGATCGTGCAGGCGACCGGGCCGCCCTTGCCAGAACTCGAAGTAGTCCGGGCGCAGCCGGTAGCCGATCCACGCGGGGTCACGGGGCACGTTGCCGTCCGGGTAGCGGGCCTCCAGTTCGTGCACACGGGTTTCGAGAGCCTCGCGGCTTTCCACCGGCTGGCTCTGGATCGAGGCGGCGGCGGCCAGGCGACTCTCTACAGGACGTTCGCCGAAATAGGCATCGGCCATCTCCGACGGGAGTGCCTCGACGTCGCCCTCGATGCGGACCTGGCGTTCGGTCTCCGGCCAGTAGAACAACAGGGCGGCGCGCGGATTCTCGGCGAGGTCGCGTCCCTTGTGGCTGCGTGAATCGGTATACCAGCACAGGCCTTCGTGGTCGAAATGCTTGAGCAGAACGGTGCGTACAGAAGGCTGTCCATCGGCATCCGCTGTTGCAAGCATCATCGCGGTGGCATCCGGATTACCCGCTTCGCGGGCCTCTTCCAGCCAGCGCTGCAGCAACGGATAGGGCTCGGGGGTGAGGTCGTTCCGACGCAACTCGGAACGACTGTAGTCGCGGCGCGTATGACGGTGATCCACTGTGCTCATCGGGTTTTCCGGTCAACGGGAATAAGGTCCATGATACGGGGTGACGGTGTTTCGCGTCATACCGGAAATTTGTCGCGCCGCAATTGTCATACCGGGAATGACCAATGTGTGCGGCTGAGAAGCGATAAAGGGAGCAGAGGATGACAGAGCCAGTGATTGCAGCAGTGGAGCCAAAGGGAATCGAGCTGGAACAGGGAAAGGAATACTATTTCTGCCGTTGCGGGCGATCGGCAAATCAGCCGTTTTGCGATGGTTCGCATGCGGGTACCGGGATCGAGCCACTGGCGTTTACGACCCAGGAGAGTGGCGAGGCGTTTCTCTGTCAGTGCAAGCAGTCCGGGAATTTGCCCTATTGTGACGGGACACATGCCCGTTTCGAGGCCACGGATGTCGGCAGCACGGCTTCCGAAGCCGGGAAAAGGGAGTCGGACAGCGCCGACGGTCCGCCCGCGCCGCACAATACCGAGTTCGAGCCCCAGGTCGAACTGATCCATTCCCTGGCCCGCGAGGGGCTGAACGGCGTTGGGCATCAGGGTCCGACCGTGGCGATGGGGGTGCCCCGTACGCAACTCCCGCAATGGGATGATCTGCAACTGCTTGCCGCCCAGCTCGCGAACCGCCCCCTGGCTGGGGATGCGTCGGTGGAGTCGCGACTGGTCATTGGCCCGGAGGCCCGGCGACCGCTGGAGCTGGAGATCCCGCTGCTGGTGACCGACATGAGCTTCGGGGCGCTGTCGCGCGAGGCGAAGATTGCCCTGGCCCGAGGGGCCGAACTGGTGGGTACGGGGATCTGCTCGGGCGAGGGCGGGATGCTGGATGCGGAGCAGGCCGAGAACTCGCGCTACCTGTTCGAGCTGGGGCCCGCCCAGTTTGGCTATTCGGAGGCGATCCTGGACAAGGTGCAGGCCTTCCACTTCAAGGCCGGGCAGGCGGCCAAGACCGGGGCTGGAGGAACCCTTCCCGGCGCGAAGGTCAGTGCGGAGATCGCCCGTGTTCGCGGTCTCGAGCCGGGCGAGGATGCGGTGTCTCCGGCAGTGATCCCGGAGCTCGAGACGCCTGCCGACTTTGCCCGGTTTGCCGATCAGGTGCGCGAGAAGACCGGCGGCATCCCGGTGGGCTTCAAACTCTCTGCAAACCATATCGAGGCGGACCTGGGGTTCGCGCTGGAGGCCGGCGCGGACTACGTGATCCTCGACGGTCGCGGTGGTGGAACGGGCGGATCCCCGGCACTGCTGCGGGACCATATCAGCGTGCCGACCCTCCCGGCACTTGCCCGGGCCCGGCGTTTCCTGGATGCCAACGGGGCCAGTGGCCGAGTGACGCTGCTGATTACGGGCGGATTGCGAACGCCGACCGATTTTGTCAAGGCGATGGCACTGGGTGCGGACGGTATCGCGCTGGGCAATGCAGCGATCCAGGCGGTCGGTTGTGTGGGTGCAAGAATCTGCCATACCAACCAGTGCCCCTCCGGTGTCGCGACGCAGGACGAAGCGCTGCGTGCACGTCTGGATCCGGTCGAGGGTGGGCAGCGCCTGGGGCGTTTCCTGGGCGCGGCCACCGAGCTGATGGCGGTCCTGGCGCGCGCCTGCGGCCATGAACGACTGGAAGATTTCGGTCCTAACGACCTGACGACATTTGACCGGGACCTCGCGCGACTGGCGGGTATTCAGTATGCCGGGGTGCTGGAGGCGCGCTGACATTGGCCGGGGCGGGGTGGTTGCGCGAATCCCGCGTTCCGTCCGGGTTGATATTGCCGGGCCCCGGGCGTGTAATGCGCGCATTTCCCGTTACCGGCGTTTGCCGGAAGAAGTCCTCGCATGTCCGCGGTTCCGGAATCCCTGTTTTCGCGCAAGCCCTACTGGGCGCGGCGCTTCGGAACGGCGCCATTTCTGCCGACCACGCGCGCGGAAATGGACGAGCTCGGATGGGATTGTTGCGATGTGGTACTGGTAACCGGCGACGCCTATGTCGACCATCCAAGCTTCGGGATGGCCATTATTGGCCGGCTGCTGGAGGCGCAGGGGTTTCGAGTCGGCATTATCGCGCAACCGGACTGGACCTCGGCCGAGCCGTTTCGGGCGCTGGGGCGTCCCAACCTGTTCTTCGGTGTCACCGCCGGGAACATGGATTCGATGGTCAACCACTACACCGCGGACCGGAAGATCCGCTCGAACGACGCCTATACCCCGGGGGATGTCCACGGGCGTCGTCCGGACCGGGCGGTTATTGTGTATGCCCAGCGGGCGCGCGAGGCTTACAAGGATGTACCGGTGGTTGCTGGCGGCATCGAAGCCAGCCTGCGGCGCATTGCGCACTATGACTACTGGCAGGACAAGGTCCGTCGCTCGGTGCTGCTCGATTCACGGGCGGATATCCTGCTGTTCGGCAACGCCGAGCGGGCGCTGGTCGAACTGACCCACCGGGTGGCGGCCGGCGAGCATCCGCGCGAGATCACCGATCTGCGTGGCACCGCCTTTCTGCGCAATTTGGTCCCGGCCGACTACGTGGAAGTGGACTCCAGCGAGGTCGATACACCGGGTCCGGTAGATGCGAATCCGGATCCGTATGCCATGGTGTCAGCGGACACTTGCGCGGAGACCGATGCCGACCGCGACGGGGCAGGAGGGGACGTCGCGCGGGTAGTGCGCTTCCACCGGGACATTCCGCGCGGGACGCCGCGCGAGCGGACCGTGATCCGGATCCCGGCCTACGAACAGGTTCGCGGCGACCCCGTGTTGTATGCGCATGCCTCGCGCGTGCTGCACCTGGAGACCAATCCGGGCAACGCGCGCGCGATTGTGCAGCGGCACGGGGACAAGGAGGTCTGGCTCAATCCGCCGCCGATTCCGCTGTCGACCGCGGAAATGGACGCCGTGTTCGACCTGCCCTACGCCCGTGCCCCGCATCCGGCCTACGGGGACGCCCGTATCCCGGCCTGGGAGATGATCCGCTTCTCCGTGAATATCATGCGCGGCTGCTTCGGCGGCTGCACCTTCTGTTCCATTACGGAACACGAGGGGCGCATCATCCAGAGCCGATCGGAGGACAGCGTTCTCAGGGAAATCGAGGAAATTCGCGACAAGGTCGACGGCTTTACCGGCGTGATCTCCGATCTGGGTGGTCCGACCGCGAACATGTACCGGCTGGCCTGCAAGGATCCCGAGATCGAATGGCGCTGCCGCCGTCTGTCCTGTGTCTATCCCGGGATCTGCAAGAACCTGGATACCGACCATACACCGTTGATCCGTCTGTACCGCAAAGCACGCGCACTGCCCGGGATCCGGAAGATCCTGATTGCATCGGGGCTGCGCTACGACCTCGCGATCGAGTCCCCGGAATACGTCAAGGAGCTGGTCAGCCACCATGTGGGAGGCTACCTGAAGATTGCGCCGGAACATACGGAATCCGGGCCGCTTTCCAGAATGATGAAGCCCGGAATGGGCAGTTATGATCGGTTCAGGGCGATGTTCGAGAAATATTCGCGCCAGGCCGGCAAGGAACAGTACCTGATCCCGTATTTCATTGCTGCGCACCCCGGGACCACCGACGAGGACATGCTGAATCTCGCGCTGTGGCTGAAGCACAACGGTTTTCGCGCGGATCAGGTGCAGGCCTTTCTGCCCAGTCCGATGGCGCTGGCGACCGCAATGTGGCACTCGGGGCGCGACCCGCTGCGGGGGATTCGGCGCAACGCGGACCAGCGTGTCCCGGTCGCGCGCGGGATGCGCGCACGGCGCCTGCACAAGGCCTTCCTGCGCTACCACGATCCGAACAATTGGCCGCTGTTGCGCGATGCGTTAAAACGCATGGGGCGCGCCGATCTGATCGGCAATGGCAGGCATCAGCTGATCCCGTCCTGGCAGCCGGCCGGTACCGGGGCCGGCAAGGGCGCG
Organism: Pseudomonadota bacterium; assembly: GCA_051747025.1. Lineage (GTDB taxonomy): Bacteria > Pseudomonadota > Gammaproteobacteria > Ectothiorhodospirales > Ectothiorhodospiraceae > Thioalkalivibrio. The sequence continues at coordinate 8,945 of JBNJFQ010000051.1, read as the reverse complement.
GCACGCCCCGCCGCCGGCGGCCGCCTCACCCGGGGCGGCAAGGCGCTGAAGAAACGCGGCGGCGCGTTCCGCACCCAGCATCAGGGCCTGGAAGCGGCGGCCGGCCCCCGGGGACAAACGCTGGCGCAGCCGGGCAAGGGCAAGCCGCGCGGCTCCGGCAAGCGTCCGTCCCGGGTGCGAAAACCGCGTTAAAGCCGCGCGTTTCGTGCCGGGGAAGTTTCAGGGCTCCGGGGTGCGGGGCGGCACCGGGACATGGCCCTCGAGGCGCAGGTGCTGGCCGGTCACCTCGGGGTCACCGGGGTCCAGCAGGTAGAGGTACGGCCCGACCACGGCCTCGGGCACGGGCAGGGTATCGGCATTTTCAGCCGGATAGTGTCCGGCACGGAAGCGTGTGCGTACCGGTCCGGTATCCACCCCGTTGACGAAGATAAACCCCTTCTCGTGGCGGTGTTCGCCGGCCAGGATGTCGATCATCGCGTCCTGGGCCGCCTTGGCCATCCCGAACGCACCCCAGAACGGCTTGCGGGCATCCTGCGTGGAGACCACCAGGGCGCCGGTGGGGCTGGCCTCCAGCAGGGGCAGCACCGACTGTGCGAGGAAAAACGGCCCGTGCAGATTGCTGTTGATGACCTTGAACCAGAGTTCCGGGTCATAGCCCTTCATCGGGGTCAGGGTACCGGCCCAGCCGGCGTTCAGCACCAGTCCGTCGAGGCGCCCGAGCGAGTCGCGGATATTCTCCGCGAGATCCCCGTAGTCCTTGACCGTCGCCCCTTCCTGGTTCAGTGGATAGATGGCGGGTTGTGGATGTCCGGCCCCCTCGATGGCGTCATAGACCGCCTCCAGGCCCTTGATGTCCTTGTCCAGCAGGACGACGGTCGCGCCGGCCGCCGCACAGGCCTCGGCCAGCGCCCGCCCAATCCCGTCCGCCGCACCGGTGATCAGGATCACCCGGTCGGCAAATGCACCGGGTTCGGGCCGGTAGTCCAGCAGGCGTTCAATATCGAGGTCGGTCAAGGCAGATTCTCCAGTAGCTTGTGCGCCGATTCTAATCCAGACCGTACCGCCGCTTCGAGGGTGGAGGGCAGGCCGGGGGTCAGGTAATCCCCGGCGAGATAGAGTCCCGGCCAGGGCGTGGCGGCGGCAGGCCGCAGCCGATCGATGCCAACCCGCGCGTCGAGGGTCGCGCGGCGCTCGCAGATCGCATGCCCGTGCAACGGGAAGCCCAGCTCGGGAAAGGTGTCCTGCAACGCGGCGGCTACTTCGCGCCAGCGTTGTTCCGGTGCCCTGGCCGGCAAGTCATCCGCTGCCGAAATCACCACTGCCAGCCAGTGCGGGGCACCGGTCAGCGCGCGCGGGATCAGCCACTGCCCGTGCTGGTCCAGAAGCCCTTGCAGAGGGGGCAGGGACAGGGCACGCGCATAGCGCAGGTAGACGGTGCAGATAGTGCCCGTGCCCATCTGCACAACCGCCTGGCGGGTCGCACGGAGGTCGGGTGTCTCGGGCAACAGCCGGGCGGTAGCGGCGGGCGCGGTCGCCAGGATGATCGCGCGTGCCTCGCTGGTTTCCTTGCGGCGGTCATACAGGCGATAGCTGGAGCCGTGCGCGGGCGCGATGCGCTGGATGCGGCGACCGAGCTCGATCGTGGCCCCAAGTGCGCGCAGTTCCGCGATCGCGGGCTCCGGGAACAGGGCACCCAGCGGACGCGTCGGAATCAGCAGACGGGCCGCGTCGGGGCCGTGGCCCAGGGCTTCGGCGAGCACATGCTGAAAGACACTGGCCGAGGCCCGGCGCAGCGGGGTGTTCATGATCGCCAGGCACAGCGGCTCCCATAGGGCATGGATCATTGTCGGGGGCTGCCGGTGGCGCTCCAGCCATTCCTGTACCGGCATGTCGACGTCGGGCGGGTGACGCAGCATCCAGCCGGCGCCGAGTACCGCCCGCCATCGGGCGCCGGCCGGGTGGCCGGCGAGTGAATGCCACAGCGCCTTTGCCAGGGCCGGCATGCGCGGCGAGCGCGGTTCCAGGGTGAGGGCAGGGTGGGTCTGCCCCGGGGCATGCATCCGCAGTCCGAAAGGCAACGGTTGCAGACATCGGTCCGGATCGGCACCCACCGCACGCATCTGAGCGAGCGTGGCCTGGCAGGCGCCGACCAGGATGTGCTGGCCGTTGTCCAGCGGGGTGTCGTCCAGTGTCAGGCTACGCGCGCGACCGCCGGGTGTGGCGCCGGCCTCGATCAAGTGGACCGGAACGCCCGCACGCGCCAGCGCGAGCGCTGCCGTGAGGCCGGCCCATCCGGCGCCGATGACCGCTACCGGAGCCGTGCCGGCACCGGGCGAGATCCGGGTGCCGTGCTCAGGCGAGCCTGCGACGTTCACGTTTCAGGCGGCGGGCCGTACGCCAGGCGATCCAGAGCTTGCGCAGCGGTGTGAGCCGTACGCGGTGCTCCAGCACGCGGAAACCGTCGTCTTCGATCTCTTCCAGCAGAGTGCGGTAGATCGCGGCCATAATCAGACCGGGGCGCTGGGGGTAGCGATCCTCCGCCGGTAGGTGCTCTTCGGCACGCTGATAGTAGCGTCGCGCACGTTCGGCCTGCGCCGCGAACAGGGCGCGGTGGCGGTCGTCCGTGATGTTGACCTGGAATTCCTCGGGACGAATGCCATGCCGTTGCAGCTCGTCCATCGGGATGTACACGCGACCGCGCATCGCGTCCTCGTGCACGTCGCGCAGGATGTTGGTCAGCTGCAGCGCCATTCCCAGGTCGTGGGCATACTTCAGGGTCCGGCGGTCCGAATAGCCGAAGATATGCGCAGAGAGGATGCCGACCACGCTGGCTACGCGGTAGCAGTACAGTGACAGAGTGGTGAAATCGGGGTAGCTGTCATAGTCGAGGTCCATCTGCATGCCGTCGATGATCTCGTCGAAGTACTCGCGACCGAGGTCGAAGGTGGCAAGATGCGGCTGCAGGGCCTGGCTGATCGGGTGGCGCGGCGCGCCATCGAACAGACGGCCGATCTCCTCGCGCCACCACTGCAGTTTGGCGCGTGCCACGCTTTCCTCGCGCACCTCATCGACGATGTCGTCGACCTCGCGGCAGAACGCGTAAAGTGCGGTGATCGCGTGCCGTCGATCCGGCTCCAGGAAACGAAAGGCGTAATAGAAGCTGGAGCCGCTTCGGGCAGCCTTTTCCTCGCAGTATTCGTCGGGCGACATGCGTTCTCGTGGCGCGGTCGGGACAGGGAGGAGAAGGCTAGCACAGGCGAGTCCGGGTGCGGCGCTGCATGCCACCCTTTGTCCGGGAAAAAGCGCGCGTGCGGACGGCCGCCATGGATGCCAGTGTCACCCTGTACGGCGGTGGTATAGCGTGGCCGCATGACCTGCATCAAGCGTCCTGCTGGCGGGATGGCCTAGAATCCCGCTATTGGTTACGCCTTCCCGGGGAATCCATGGAACAGACACTGATTTTCGATCCCGAGGTCCTGCGCCGTTACGACGTCTCCGGTCCCCGGTACACCTCGTACCCGACTGCGCCGCAGTTTCACGAGGGGTTTGACGCGGCCGCCTATGCAATGGCGGCGGCATCGACCAATGCCGAGGGCGCCGGACGCCCTTTGTCGCTGTACGTGCATGTCCCTTTCTGCGATACGGTCTGTTTCTACTGCGCCTGCAACAAGGTCATTACCGGGAACTATCGGCGGGCGTCGGCCTATCTGGATTACCTTGGCAAAGAGGCGGAACTGCAGGGCGCGCTGTTTGATCGTGGGCGACCGGTGCGCCAGTTGCACTTTGGCGGGGGCACCCCGACATATCTCGGCGATGACGACCTGCGTTGGGTAATGGCCACGCTGGGACGGAACTTTCACCTGGATACTGGCGAGGAACGTGAATTCTCCATCGAGATCGACCCGCGCGCGGTGCGTGAGAACACTGTCCCGTTACTGGCCGAACTGGGGTTCAACCGCGTCAGCATCGGTGTCCAGGATTTTGACCCTGACGTGCAGCGGGCGGTCAACCGCATCCAGCCCTTCGAGGTGACCGCGCGTGTGGTGGAACAGGCCCGCGAGCACGGGTTTACCTCCACCAACTTTGACCTGATCTACGGCCTGCCGTTGCAGACGGTGCAGAGCTATGCCGATACCCTGGAGCGCGCGCTGGAACTGCGGCCGGAACGCCTGGCGGTCTACAACTACGCCCACCTGCCGCACCTGTTCAAGACGCAGCGCCAGATTCGCGAGGCCGATCTGCCGGATGCGGCGGAAAAGCTGGCGATCCTCGAGACCACCATCCGTCGCCTGACCGATGCCGGGTATGTCTACATCGGCATGGATCATTTCGCGCTGCCGGATGACGAACTCGCGGTAGCCCAGCGCGCGGGGACCCTGCAGCGAAACTTCCAGGGCTACTCCACGCGCGCCGAGTATGATCTGGTGGCGCTGGGTCCGACCGCGATCGGGAAGGTTGGAGCGACCTACAGTCAGAACCAGCGCGATCTCGAGGCCTATTACGCGTGCCTGGATGCCGGACGCCTGCCGCTCCTCCGCGGCCTCGAACTGACCGCCGAGGACCGTCTGCGCCGTGAGGTCATCACCGAATTGATGTGCCATTCCCGCATCGACTTTGTACGCATCGGGGAACGCCACGGGATCGATTTCCACGAGCATTTTGCCGACGCCCTGGGGCAGCTGCGGGAGATGGAGGGCGACGGTCTGGTGGCCATCGGCGAACACTGCCTGGAGGTGCAGCCGCGGGGCCGGCTGTTGCTGCGCAACATCGCGATGGCTTTCGACGCCTATCTGGGTTCGGACGCGGGCCAGCGTTACAGCAAGGTGGTGTAGGCCCTGCAGGGTCCTCCGTCCACCGCTGGTCTGGCAGCTCTGGAGCCGGTTCCAGTATTTCCGGTGGTTGCGCCCCGGCCGCCTGCCTGTTGGTCGCTGGCCATGGTTCGGCATCCGGTGTTTACAGTGGCTCCGGCCCGGTCGCCTGCCAGGCGCAGGGCGCCGGGGCGCGGCCGCGGTAACCACTGGATGCCGAACCCGGTCAAGCCGGCAAAGCGCGAATGGCCGGGCTATGCCCGGCGCCGCCGACGGGGAAACAGGCTCTGCCGCATCACGATCCACTTGTCGCGCGGGCGCAGACGTGGGCGTGCAAACACATCGTCCTGCTGCCGCAGCCGCCACAGCATCCGGGCCCCTGCGTTGACGATGGCCCGAACCTCCAGCCCCATGCGTCCACCCAGCATGCTCCCGAGAGGGGCCCCCGCGCGCAGCAGGCGGTCAGCCCGCGCATACTGGAACTGCATCAGATTGCGTAGCGGAAGGCTGGTGGCACCGGCGGCCAGCATTGCCTCGGTGACCCCGTAGCGCGCCATTTCTTCCTGTGGCAGGTAGATCCGGTCGTTTTCCTCGAGGTCCTGACGCAGATCCTGATAGAAGTTGATCAGTTGCAGGGCCGAGCAGATCGCATCCGAATGACCCAGCATCTCGTCGCTTGGGTTTCCGTGGATGTGGAGCAGCAGGCGTCCCACCGGATTGGCCGAGCGCCGGCAGTATTCCATGACCTCGCCGAAGGTGGCATAGCGGTGCTGGTCCAGATCCTGGATGAAGGCATCGATGAGATCGGAAAAGGGTTGCACCGGCAGGGCGTGGCGCTGGCAGGCGTCGGCAAGCGCCATCCATTCCGGGTCCGATTCGGCCTCGGGGGCGCCCAGTGCCAGCAGGTGTGCGCGCATTGCCTCCAGATCCGTACGCCGGTCGGCTACCGGTCGCGGATCCTCGTCGGCCAGGTCGTCGGCGGTGCGCGCAAAGCAGTAGATGGCGGCAACCGGGTCGCGCAGGTGGCGCGGTAACAGCCTGGAGGCGACCGGAAAGTTTTCGTAGTGTGCCGCTGCGCGCTGGCGACAGTGACGGTAGGCTTCGCGCCGTTCGGTGTCTTTATTCATCGGGGCCTCGGCAACAGGGGCGCGGACCGGGCGCGGGTCAGGATGCCAGACCGCGCAGTGGCTGGATCGCGTTTCTATACCAGGACCAGAAATCCTCGGGGTGATCAAGGGCTCCGTCGGCACCCCAGTGTTGCGGGGTTTGGTCGACGTCGATATAGCCCCAGTTCGCGATCAGGGTACGCATTCCCGCGGCGCGTCCGGCGCGGATATCGCGCTCGGCGTCGCCCCAGTAGCAGTGCCGGGACGGTTCGAGGCCGGTGTGGCGAGCGGCCAGCCACATGGGCTCCGGGTCGGGCTTGCGCTGCGGCAGGCTGTCGCCGGAGACGATCGCGGCCAGGCGCGATGTCAGACCCAGGGCGTCGAGCAGCGGCTCGGTCAGCCAGCCGGGCTTGTTGGTGACGACGCCCAGTGCCCAGCCGCGATCCTCGATCGCGTTGAGCACGGTATCCAGACCGGGGAACAGCCCGGTGGTGAGGCACAGGTCACGGGCGTAGATCTCCAGGTAGCGTTGTTTCAGACGTTCGGTGTATTCCGGCGAGGCATCCGGAAAGCCCAGGGCAACCAGGGCCTGCGAGCCATGGGACACATGATCACGTACGGCTTCGAACGGCAGCGGGGCACGGTCGTTCTCGGCCATTAGCACCGACAACGCGGTGTGCATGTCGGGTGCGGTGTCCAGCAAGGTCCCGTCGAGATCGAACAGGACGGCGCCAAGGGGTTCGTTCATGTCCCGAAGGAAGCGCCAGTCGGCGCCTCTTCGTGGCGGGCGGCAAGCAAGTAGTTCACGTCGGTACGCGACACCAGCCGATACCGCCGGGAAACCGGGCAATACGTCAGGCCGGTCATATCCGTGACCTTGAGACCATGCTGCCGCAGGCTGGTGGCCAGTTCGGAGGGGCGAATGAAACGCCCATATTCGTGGGTGCCGGCGGGCAGCAGGCGCAGCAGGTACTCGGCACCGATGATGGCCTCTGTGAAGGCACGCGGCGTCCGGTTGATGGTCGACAGGAACAGCCAGCCGCCCGGGCGCACCAGACGGGCCAGGGCGCTGACCACCGCATCCGGGTCCGGCACATGTTCCAGCATCTCCAGACAGGTCACCACGTCGTATTGCCCGGCATGCTGCTCGGCATGTGACTCTGCAGTGGTGTGCAGGTAGTGAACTTGCAGTCCGTGGTCGGTGGCGTGCTCGCGAGCGACCTCCAGGTGTTCCGCCCCGGCGTCCAGACCGGTCACCGTGGCGCCGCGGACGGCCATGGCTTCGGCCAGGATTCCGGCTCCGCAGCCGACATCGAGCACCGTCTTGCCGGCAAGGTCGGCATGCTGGTCGATCCAGTCCAGGCGCAGCGGGTTGATCGCGTGCAGGGTCGCAAACGGGCCCTGCGGATCCCACCACTCGTGTGCGCGATCGGTGAACTTGTGGACCTCGGCGGTATCGACGTTGTCGCCGGCTTGCGAATGGGCTTCGGGGGTCATGGGTGTCCCGTTCAGGTGGTGGCGTGAAGGGCTTCCTGGACGCGGGCATGCCAGCGTTCGGCCTCCGCGACGATGCCCGTCTGATCCAGCGTAAGCAGTTCCCGCTCGCGTAGCAATGGACGCCCGGCGACATAGACATCGCTGACCGCGTCTCGGGTAGCTGCATACACGATCCGGGCGTGGGGTTCATGGGCCGGCTGCAGTTCGGGCGAACGCAGGTCGATGGCAACCACATCCGCCTGTTTGCCGACCTCCAGCGAACCGATCCGGGCACCCAGCCCCAGGGCACGGGCGCTATCGAGTGTGGCCATCTCCAGCGCCCGGGTGGCGGGCAGGGCTGCAGCATCGCCACTCACCCCCTTGGCCAGCAGCGCAGCAGTGCGCATCTCCCCGAGCATGTCGAGGTCGTTGTTGGAGGCGGTGCCGTCGGTTCCCAGGGCGATATTGATGCCGGCCGCCTGCAGGCGCGCGACCGGACAGAACCCGGAGGCCAGCTTCAGATTGGACTCCGGGCAGTGAGCGATCGACACCGGCCGGCCGCGCAGGAGTTCGAGATCCTGCTCGTCTACCTGGGTCATGTGCACTGCGAGGAAGGGCTGGTCCAGCAATCCGAGGGCGGCCAGGCGGGCGAGGGGGCGGGGCTGTCCGGCGCATTCCGCATCCGCAATCTCACCGGCCGTCTCGTGGACGTGCATGTGGATCGGCACGCCCAGTTCGCGGGCGCGCCTGGCCACTCGTTGCAGGCTCGCATCACCCACGGTGTAGGGTGCGTGCGGGGCCACAGTAAATTCGATCCGCGGGTGGTCCTGCCAGGCATCGACGACGGCGGCACCGCGTTCGAAGTACTCATCGGCCGTCTGCGCCCAGGGGGTAGCAAAATCGAACACCGTGAGCCCCAGCGCCGCGCGGATACCGCTTTCCTCGACCACCTCTGCGGCTACCTCCACGAACAAGTACATGTCGCTGAAACATGTGGTGCCGCCACGCAGCATTTCGGCGATGGCGAGGCGCGTTCCGGAACGCACGAAATCCGGGGCCAGCAGCCGGCCCTCGGCGGGCCAGATATAGTGCTTCAGCCAGTCCATCAGCGGCTGGTCGCTGCCGATCCCGCGCAGCAGGCTCATCCCCGAATGGGTATGTGCATTGACCAGGCCGGGGATCAGGGCGTGGCCGTCACGATGCTGGTGTTCGGTGTCCGGATACTGGCGCAGTGCGACCTCGCGCGGCAGGATCGCGCGGATCGTGTCGCCCGCGATCACCAGGGCGTGGTCCTCGAGGACCGTGTTGCGGGGAACCACCGGCAGGATGATCGGGGCACTCAGGATCAGTGTGGGGGTGTCGGACATCGCAGGCGCTACTCGGATGTTTCGGTTCGCCGCGAAGTCTACCAAACCGCGCCGCAGTGCTCCGCCTATAGCCGCGTAGCGGCTTAGGGGGCGGTGAAGCGGCGCATGGCGCGTCGCGCCAGAATTTGCATGGATGAATGCTCGGAGTATCTTGGAATCACGATGGTGCAGCGCAAGGTCACATACCG
>JBNJFQ010000050.1:15271-17363 GCA_051747025.1 Pseudomonadota bacterium | reverse complement strand
CGCCATAGCCTGAAAGGCTTGGCGGGAGTAGTTCATTGCATCCTCTAGGAGATCCAGGACAACCAACTGATCGTGACAGTGGTGAAGATCGGCCACCGTCGCGAGGTCTATCGGTAAAACACGGCTGTCAGACGACGACGTCGGCCAGGTGGCCCTTGCCCTCGAGCCAGGCGCGGCGTTCGGAGGCGCGCTTCTTGCCGAGCAGCATGTCCATCAGCTGCATGGTGTCGTCGGCGGCCTCGAGGGTGAGCTGCACCAGGCGCCGGGTGTCCGGATTCATGGTGGTCTCGCGCAACTGCAGCGGGTTCATCTCGCCCAGCCCCTTGAAGCGGGTCACGGAGACCTTGCCCTTCATCTTTTCCGCCTCGATACGCTCCAGCACCCCGGCCTTCTCGTCGTCGTCCAGGGCGTAGAAGGTCTGCTTGCCGACATCCACGCGATAAAGCGGCGGCATGGCGATGTAGACGTGCCCGCGCTCCACCAGCGGGCGGAAGTGTTTGAGGAACAGCGCGCACAGAAGGGTGGCGATATGCGCGCCGTCGGAATCGGCATCCGCCAGGATGCAGACCTTGCCGTAGCGCAGCCCGTCCAGGCTGGCCTGCCCCGGGTCCACCCCCAGGGCGACGGAGATGTCATGGATCTCCTGCGACCCCAGCACCTGGTCCGGATCCACCTCCCAGGAATTCAGGATCTTCCCGCGCAGCGGCATGATCGCCTGGAAGTCGCGATCGCGCGCCTGCTTGGCGGAGCCGCCGGCCGAGTCGCCCTCGACCAGGAACAGTTCGGTGCGCTCCAGGTCCTGGCTGGCGCAGTCGGCCAGCTTGCCCGGCAGGGTCGGGCCCTGGGTAACCTTCTTGCGCACCACCTTGCGCCCGGCGCGGCTGCGTTTCTGCGCGTTCTGGATCGCCAGCTCGGCGATCCGTTCGCCCTGCTGCGGGTGCTGGTTCAGCCAAAGGCTGAAGGCGTCCTTGACCACGCCGGAGATGAACGGCGCGGCCTGACGCGAGGACAGCCGCTCCTTGGTCTGCCCGGCGAACTGCGGATCCTGCATCTTGAACGAGAGCACGCTGGAAACCCGCTCCCAGACGTCCTCCGGGGCCAGCTTGATCCCGCGCGGGAGCAGACTGCGGAACTCGCAGAACTCGCGCACGGCATCCGTCAGGCCGGTGCGCAGCCCGTTCACATGCGTCCCGCCCTGGGTGGTCGGGATCAGGTTCACGTAGCTCTCGCTGACCACCTCGCCACCCTCCGGCAGCCAGGTCACCGCCCAGTCGGCGGCCTCGGTGGCGCCGGAGACCGAGCCCATGAACGGCTCCTCCGGAAGGCGCTCCAGGCCATCCAGGGCCTCCACCAGGTAGTCGCGCAGCCCGGCCTGGTAGCACCACTCGCAGGCCTCGCCGGTGGTCTCGTCGCGAAACGTCACGGTCAGGCCCGGGCACAATACGGCCTTCGCGCGCAGGATGTGCTTGAGCCGAGGCACCGAGAATTTCGCGGAATCGAAATACTGCGGGTCCGGCCAGAAGTGCAGCGTGGTCCCGGTATTGCGCTTGCCGACGTCGCCGACCGCCTCCAGGTCCCGCGTCTTGTGCCCGCCGGCGAAAGTCATGCGGTACTCGCGCCCGTCACGCTTGATCTGCACCTCGAGTTGCTTCGACAGCGCGTTGACGACCGACACCCCGACCCCGTGCAGACCGCCGGAGAACTGGTAGTTCTTGTCCGAGAACTTCCCGCCCGCGTGCAGGGTGGCCAGGATCACCTCGACCCCGGGGCGGTTCTCGCGCGGGTGCAGGTCCACCGGCATGCCGCGGCCGTCATCGGCCACCGAGACCGAGTCGTCCTTGTGCAGGATCAGGTCGATGCGCCGGGCATGGCCGCTGATCGCCTCGTCCACCGAGTTGTCGATCACCTCCTGCGCCAGGTGGTTCGGGCGGGTGGTGTCGGTGTACATGCCCGGGCGCTTGCGCACCGGGTCCAGCCCCTCGAGGACCTCGATATCGGATGCGGAATAGCTCACGCAGGAACCCCTTTTTGATATGGATCGTGCCCGGCACCGGGCACGGCCTCGGTCATCATGCACCGTCATTGCGAGGAG
>JBNJFQ010000050.1:0-15171 GCA_051747025.1 Pseudomonadota bacterium | reverse complement strand
AACCTCCCAACGCAACCCCCGACATCCGCTCCGGCCAGCGCCGGGGCCACCCTCAGAGATCGCCACGGCGCTGCGCGCCTCGCGATGACGGGGGTGGTTGGCGTTCGTTGCCGGCGCGACCCCGCGCGCCGAACTGTGCGCAGCGTACCAAAGCCTGCGGGGGAAGGGCTGCTTGCAATCCCGGGGACGATCCCAACAATGCACTGCAGCTTCCGTATTCCAGTATTTCAGGAGGGTTCCCATGGCAGAAGCCGCAAGCGCCACCGGCGACGACATCCTCGACATCACCCAGGAGGACTTCCAGCAGGCGGTGCTGGACGAGTCCCACAAGCGCCCGGTCGTGGTGGATTTCTGGGCCGCCTGGTGCGGCCCCTGCCAGCAGCTGATGCCGCTGCTGCAACAGCTGGCCGCGCAGTACGCCGGCAAGTTCCGCCTGGCCAAGGTCAACAGCGACGAGCAGCAAGCCCTGGCCCAGCAGTATGGCGTGCGCAGCCTGCCCACCGTGATGGTCTTTCGTCACGGAAAGGCGGTGGACCAGTTCATGGGCGTGCAGCCGGAGCCGAACATCCGGGCAATGATCGACCAGTACCTCGAGAAGCCCTCGGACAAGCTGATCGAGAAGGCGCGCGAGCAGGCCCGGGCCGGTGACACGGACGGGGCCCTGGCCACATTGCGCACGGCGCTGGAAGAAGACCCCGACAACGGCGATCTGCGCATCGAGCTGGCCCGCGCGCTGGCCCAGGCCGGCGACCCGGAAGCGGCCGAGGCCGAGCTTGGAAAGCTGCCGCTGGATCAGAGCGAGAAGGAAGAGGCCAGGGCCCTGCGCGCCCGGCTGGTGTTCGCGAAGACCGCCGCCGGCATCGATCCGCAGGCAGTGGCGAAGGAACTGCAGGAAGGCGACCCGCGCCCCGAGGCGCTGGAGCAGATGGCGGCCTACGCGATGCTCTCCGGCCGCGCCGAGGAGGCGCTGGAGCTGTACCTGCAACTGATGAAGCAGCACCGCTCCTACAACGACAACGCCGGCCAGAAGGGCCTGCTGGCTGCCTTCGAGGTGCTGGGCAACGATCACCCGCTGGTCGGGCAATACCGCCGGCAGATGGCCTCGTTGCTGTATTGACCGGGTTCCGGTTGCCGGCACAGCATCTTTTCAGAAGGCTACGGCTTCGAACCCGCCCCTTCGGCCAGAGGGCTGGCCTCCTACAGCACGCGCCAAGCCCTTACCTGTAGTCCCCATGGATCGCATCGCGATCCATGAAGTCCTCTGGACCGAACAACGTCTGCGCCAAAAAAGAAAGAAAGAGCCTTTTGGCACAGATGGTTGCGATGCGCATCCATATCAGGAGCCGAGCCCTCTCGGCGATCAGGCGTTGACCAACACCATCGACACGAGAACCTCCTCTGCAACAGGATCCGCGGGGTGCAGGTTTGGCGTGGACGCAGGCTTCACGCCCGGGCGACGACCTCGCCAGTGAGTTCGGTGCCCGCGGCCAGGGTCGCGTAGATCGTGCCCTTCTGCACGTTGCGGTGCAGCAGTTCGACCATCTCCTCGTCGGCATCGGTGCCGAGCTCGACGCGATACTCGATCTTCGCTATCGCCGGTGGGTCGTCCTGGCGCCAGCAGCGCAACTGGATGGAGATGCTGTCCACATCCATGCGCAGCAGCGGCAGCGCGCGCTGGATACCGCGCACCATGCACGCCCCGAGTGACGCCAGCATCAACTCCGGCGGGCTGAGGGCGTCGTCGCGCCCGTCCATGTCGGTGTCCAGCGTGACCTCGGCCTGCCTGGCGCGCGCCAGACTCCCGTGCGTATCCATCCGGTCGACGTTCAGTCGATACTCCAGCATGCCAACCCCTTCAGGGCGCGTGGCCCCGGATCATGTCACGCGACCCGGGGAGGAACCCGATCACTCCTCGGCCAGGATGCGCTCAATGACCGCCTCCGGCTCCTGGTAACCGGAGATCTGCGCTCCGTGTTCGGTAATCAGCGCCGGGGTACCCCGGATTCCCAGGGCCTGGCCCAGGGTCATGTGTTCGTCCTGCGGGGTAGCACAGCTCCCGTCCATCTCTGACAACGAATCGCCGGCCTTGGCCCGATCCATGGCATCCTGGCGGTCGTCGGCACACCAGATACGATTCATGATCTCGGGCGAGCGCTCGCCCAGCACCGGGTACATCAGGTAGCGGACCTTGATCCCGGCATCGAGGTACTCGGGCAGGTCCTGGTGGACCTCGCGGCAGTACGGGCAGTTGGGGTCGGTAAACACGTTCAGAACCCCCCGCTGGTCACCATTCGGTGTGTACACCGTCAGCTCGCTGTCGTCGATATCCGCGAACAGGTCGGCACGCACGTGGTTGCGGGAACGCTCGGTCAGGTTGTCCCGGGTTTCGAGCTCGATCAGCGCGCCCTGCAGCAGGTAACGCCCATCTTCGGAGACGTAGAAGATGTCCGTGCCGTAGCGCACTTCGTACATGCCTTCCAGCGGGGTGGACTCGATCGCATCGATATCGCCATTCGGGATCAGCCGGTTCAGACTCTCCTCGATGGCCTCGGTGGCCAGTGCAGGGGTTGTAACAACGGCCAGCATTGCGGCCAGGGGAAGCATGCGTTTCGGGAACATGGACTCTCTCTTGCTGGGGTAAAAAGTGGGCCAAGTCTATCAGGCTGGCCCCCGTGCCGGTTCAACCTTGGCGGGAGGCATTGATCGGCTCGCGCTGCGGGGCTGTCCTCGCATTGTGCTTATGACGTCATCCACGGGGATGATGTTCCGCATGCAGGTGTTGCAGACGCGCGCGGGCCACGTGGGTATAGATCTGTGTGGTCGACAAGCTACTGTGACCGAGCAGCATCTGCACCACCCGCAGATCGGCCCCGTGATCCAGCAGATGGGTGGCAAACGCATGCCGCAGGGTATGCGGCGACAGCGGCGCCTCGATCCCGACCTGGCGCGCATACGCCTTGATACGGTACCAGAAGGCCTGCCGCGTCAGCCCATGTCCACGACGCGTAACGAATACAGTCTCGACCGGAGGGTGCCCGGCCATCAGCGCCGACCGGCCGGTATCCAGATAGCGTCCCAGCCAGTCGGCCGCTTCCTCGCCCAGCGGGACCAGGCGCTCCTTCTCGCCCTTTCCCGTCACACGCACCACGCCCTGCCGGACATTGAGCCCGGAGCGTTCCAGGCCCACCAGCTCGGACACCCGCAGGCCGGTCGCGTACATCAGTTCCAGCATCGCCCGATCGCGCAACCCCAGCGGCGCAGAGACATCCGGAGCCCCCAGCAGAGCATCGACCTGGGCCTCGGACAGGCTGTCCGGCAGCGGACGGCCAGGGCGTGGCGACTCGATCCCGACGCTGGGGTCATCGGCCCGCAGTCCGTGCTGTGCGAGGAAACGGTAGAAGCGCCGCATGCTGGATACCAGACGGGTCACGCTGCGCGGTCGCGCACCCGACTGCATGCGTGCCCCGACATGACCCAGCAAGTCGGCGGTGGTGGCTGAATCCAGGGTAATCCCGCGAGCCGCAAGCCAGCGATGCAGCGCGGTCAGATCGCGCCGGTAGGCCGCCAGGGTATGCTCGGACAAACCCTCGACCGCCCAGAGCTCGTCCAGGAAACGGTCGAGGATTGCGGGGGCCGTCTCGCTCGCGGTCACGCGCTACGGATTGCCCGGTGCCTCCGGGGTCTCCGCCCGGAATTTGCCGGCCAGACTCTCGAACACCTTGGTCAACTCCAGCGGCAGCGGGAAGAAGATACTGTTGGCGGTGCCGTTGGTCGACATGTCGGCCATGGTCTGCAGGTAGCGCAGCTGCAGCGCGGCAGGGCTCGCCTCCATCTTCTGCGCCGCCTGCACCAGCTTCTCGGCGGCCTGCAGTTCGCCTTCCGCATGAATGACCTTGGCGCGGCGTTCGCGCTCGGCCTCGGCCTGTCGGGCGATCGCGCGGATCATGGAGTCGTCCAGGTCGACATGCTTGATCTCGACGTTGGTGACCTTGATACCCCAGGCGTCGGTCTGCGCGTCGAGGATCTCCTGGATGTCGTTGTTCAGCTTGTCGCGCTCGGAGAGCATCTCGTCGAGATCATGCTTGCCGAGTACCGAGCGCAGCGTGGTCTGGGCCAGCTGGCTGGTCGCGGCGTAGTAGTCTTCGACCTGGATCACCGACTTGGCCGAGTCGACCACGCGGAAATACAGCACCGCGTTGACCTTCACCGTGACGTTGTCCTGCGAGATCACGTCCTGACTGGGCACGTCCAGGGTAATGATGCGCAGGTCAATGCGCACCATCTGCTGGATGCCGGGGATCACGATGATCAGGCCGGGGCCCTTGACCGACTGGAAACGCCCCAGAAAAAACACCACGCCACGCTCGTACTCGCGCAGTACTTTGATGGACATCGCGATGATCGCGACGATGATGACCAGCGGGACTACAAAAATACCGAAATCGTTCATGGCCTGCTCCTTTCGCTGCTGCTGTCAGGGCGGCGCGGATCCGCACCGCCCCCGGTCGACGCGATCACTCGCTCGCGCTTCCCGTGTTCGATTCTTCCTCCACCGGTTCGACACTCAGGCGCAGCCCCTCGATCGCGGTGACCCGCACCGGCTGTCCGGTGCGAATCGGGCGGGTGGTGGTCGCGTTCCACAGTTCGCTGTGTACCCAGACGCGGCCGCGGCCGTCGAAGTCCTCGCGTGCCTCGCCGATCATGCCGATCATTTCCTCGTAACCGGCGGCCGGCTGCTTGCCGCGCAGCTTGAATAGCCGGCCCAGGACCCAGACCGAAAACAGCCCGATCGCGATTGCGGTCCCCAGCACCAGCGGCAAGGCCACATTCAGGTTGGGGTCGTCCCAGAGGATGATGGAACCCACGGTAAACGCCACGATCCCTCCTATGCCCAGCGCCCCGAAACTGGGCACGAAGGCCTCCGCCACCATGAAGACCATGCCCAGCAGCATCAGCGCCAGGCCCGCGTAATTCACCGGCATCACCTGCAGCGCGAAGAACGCCAGGATCAGCGCGATCGAACCGATCACCCCGGGATAGATCGCACCCGGGTTGGCCAGTTCAAAGATAATGCCGTAGATCCCGATCAGCATCAGGATATAGGCGATGTTCGGGTTGGTGATCACCGCCAGCAGACGCGTACGCCAGTCGGGATCCATGCGCACGATCTCCAGCCCTTCGGTGGCCAGCGTACGCTCGCCATCCTGCATGCGCACCGTGTGGCCATCGAGCTGCCCGAGCAGATCGTCCAGATTGTCAGCCACGAAATCGATCACATTCTGTTCCAGCGCCACTCGTGCAGTCAGGTTGGACCCCTCGCGTACCGCTTCCTCGGCCCAGTCGGCGTTACGGTCATAGCGCTCGGCCAGGCCACGGATGTAGGACACCGCGTCCTCCAGCACCTTACGCTCCATCGCGTCCGCGCCACGCCGGGGCTCGTCGGCCTCCGCGGCATCCCCGTTCGCCGCATCGGCGTCCGCGGGCGCCGCATCCGCCGCCTCCGTTTCCCCGATCTCGCCTGCGTTGGCCTCGCCGCTCGACTCGTCATTCGTGTCGCTGTCTTCATCGGCACCGTCCGGCTCGTCGCGTTCCGGCGGGTCCATGCCTGGCAGGCCTCCACCGCCCATTTGCACCGGGGTCGCCGACCCCAGGTTGGTGGCCGGCGTCATCGCCGCCACATGCGAGCCGTACAGGATGTAGGTGCCGGCGCTGGCCGCGCGCCCGCCGGCCGGATGGACATAAGTCACCACCGGCACGCTGGAGCGCAGGATATTCTTGTTGATGCTGCGCATGCTGGAGTCCAGACCCCCGGGGGTATCCAGCATCAGCACCACGAGCTCGGCGGCCTGCTCCTCCGCGGCCTCGATCCCGCGGCGGATGTAGTCGCCGCTGGCCGGACCGATCGCACCGTCCACGGTCAGCAGGATGCCCTGGCGCGCGCCAGTGTCCTGGGCGCTGGCCGCCAGCCAGGCCGCGCCCAGCAACACGCAAAGCCCCCAGAGCAGGCGACGCGCAAACCTCGTGGCAGCTTTCATCGATCCCCTCCCGGATTCCCCGGCACGCGTTCCGTCGTACACTTTCCTCACCATAAACCATTGGCCGTGTTGTCGCCGAACCCGCCCGCCATGTTGGATCCTTCCCGCCATACCGAATGCTTTCCCTCATTGCCCCTCCCGGTCGGGGTCGTTCTCGCGGGCGGGCAGGGCCAGCGCATGGGCGGCGTGAACAAGGGATGGATCACCTGGCAGGGACGCCCCCTTGTCGAGCGGGTCATCGAGCGTATGCAACCGCAGGTCGCAAGTCTGGTGATCAGTGCCAATACCGATATCGACCGCTACCGGGCCCTGGGGTTTCCGTGCGTCATGGATCCATATCCGGATTATCGCGGCCCGCTGGCCGGGATCACCGCGGCGTTCGCCGCCTGTCCCGGCCAGCCCCTGCTGTGCATGCCGGTCGACGCGCCCCGGGCCCCCGCAGATCTGGGGCAGCGTCTGGCCCGCGCGCTGGAGGCCTCGGTCGCGCCCGCCGCGATCGCACATGACGGCGATCGCCTGCAGCCGCTGTTCGCGCTGCTGCGCCCGGTACTGGCCGACCGACTGCGCACCGACCTGGATATGGGCTCGCTGGCCGCGGGGCGCTGGTTTCGCGAACAAGGCGCCAAGGTGGTCGACTTCTCCGACCAGCCGCAGGCCTTTGTCAACCTCAATACACCGGGCGACCTGGCGGACCTGACCCGCGGGACTTGAAGGAAAGATTTTCCCGCGTCACAGGATCGCTATACTGCGAAGCTGACGCCCCGCAGCGGCCCCGCCAGCCAACAGGGAATGCACCATGGACGACCGCCAGCCAACCCCGCCGCGCCTTGCGTTCGCCGCCTGGAGCGGCAGCGGCAAGACCACCCTGTTGAAGGCGGTGATCCCGATCCTGCGCCAGCGCGGGCTGCGCCTGGCGATGATCAAGCATGCCCATCACGACTTCGACGTCGACAAGCCCGGCAAGGACAGCTTCGAACTGCGCCATGCCGGCGCGGAACAGATGCTGGTCGCCTCCGGCCGACGTTATGCGCTGATGGCGGAGACCCCGGAGACCGACGACGGGCGCACGCCGGATCTGGATATGCTGTGCGCGCGGCTGGACCCGACGCGCGCGGATCTGATCCTGGTAGAGGGCTTCAAGCAGGCGGACCTGCCGAAGATTGAGGTCTACCGGCCGGCGCTTGGCAAACCACCGCTGTACCGCGAGGTCGACGGCGTGATCGCGGTGGCCACCGACGCCAACACCCTGGGTTTCGACGGCCCGCTGCTGCCGATCAACGAGCCCGAGGCGGTCGCCGATTTCATCATCGCCCACCTCCACCTGAACACGGAGACGCCCCATGCCTGAGGCCGCCCCCGGTTGCGACGAGTTCGATCCCAATTCCAAGACCCTCGAGCAAGCGCGGACCGCGATCCTCGAGACCTGTCAGGCCCTGACCGCCGCCGAGGAGGTATCGTTGGAGGACGTTCTGGGCCGGACCCTGGCCGAGGCGGTACATGCCCGCATCGACGTCCCGCCCGCCGCGGTCTCGGCGATGGATGGCTATGCCCTGCGTACCGAGGATGCCCGCGAGGGCTCGGCCCTGGAGCTCGTCGGCACCTCGGCCGCCGGACACCCGTGGGAAGGCGAGGTCGGTCCGGGTCAGTGCGTGCGCATCCTGACCGGCGCGGTGGTCCCGGCCGGCGCGGATGTGGTCATCATGCAGGAACAGGTCGAGGTAGCAGGGGATGGACGCAGTATCCGACTCCTGAAGGGCGGCTTCGCCCCGCGCCACAACATCCGTGAGGCGGGCAGCGACACCGCGGCCAGTACCTCCCTGTATACCTCCGGGCAGGTGATCGGCGCGGCCGAGGTCGGGGTACTGGCCAGCCAGGGCATCTCCCGGGTACCGGTCCTGCGCCGCCCGCGCGTGGCGTTCTTCTCCACCGGCGACGAGCTGGTGCCGCTGGGGCAGCCCCTGGGGCCCGGCCAGATCCACGACAGCAACCGCCACACCCTGCGCGCCCTGCTGCGCTCCTGCCCGGTGGAGGCGCTGGACTATGGCGTGATCCGCGACACCGAAGAGGAGGTCTGCGCGGCCCTCACCCGGGCTGCCGAGACGGCCGACCTGATCATTACGACCGGCGGGGTCTCGGTCGGGGATGCCGACCACGTGACCCGAGCATTGCAGGCTTCCGGACAGGTTGGCTTCTGGAAGCTGGCAATCAAGCCCGGGCGCCCCCTGGCCTTCGGCCGTTTCGGCCATGCCCTTTTCTTCGGCCTCCCGGGCAATCCGGTCGCGGTGATGACCACCTTTGGGCTGCTTGCCCGCCCCGCCCTGCTCGCGCTCGCCGGCCGTCCGGCCGCCCCCCCGCGCACCGTGCGGGCTCGTCTGGAGGAGGATCTGCGCAAGACCCCGGGACGTATGGATTTCCAGCGCGGCCTGCTGCACGCCGAGGGGGACGGCTGGAGCGTATGCTCGGCCGGGGGGCAGAATTCCCATCAGTTGCACGCCATGAGCGAGGCCAATGCCTACATCGTACTGCCCCGCGAATCCAGCGGGGCACACGCTGGCGAACAGGTGGAGGCCCTGCCGTTCGCCGAGATCTTCCCCGAGTCCTTCGGCTGACGCCCCCGGGGGGCCCGTATCTCCGGCTCCAGGCCTTTGGCCGGGCCGCCTGCCATGTATATTGGCCAGGAGCCTGTCGGACTTGGGCCTGATCTGCTGCGCGTGGGCAGGAGAGTGGCCCCTTTTCCCGCTCTCTCTCGTTACATAGTTCCCACTATGCGCCTCGAGAGACCGAAAAAATCGCCTCACTCTCGTGCCTCACGCTCGCGACGATCGCCCAAATCCGACAGGCTCCCAGGCCTGGATCGGGGTTCGGTGTTCACCTGCCTTCGTCCGGCCGAACCCACCGCTGGGCGGGCGGCGATTACATTGCGCGGATGCGTTCGCGCTGGGCGGTGAGCTGGTCGCGGGTGGCGTGCATCTCGGCAACACGGTCGCGCTCCTTCTGCACCACATCGGCCGGGGCGCGGGCGACAAAGCTCTCGTTGGAAAGGCGCTTCTCGCTTTGCTCGAGGTTTTTGTCGAGTTTGGCGATCTCCTTGTCCAGGCGGGCGAGCTCGGCGTCCTTGTCGATCAGCCCGGCCAGCGGGATCAGCAGCTGCATGTCGCCGACCAGGGCCATCGCCGATTCCGGTGCCTCGTCGGCGGTCTCCAGCCAGGTGACGCTCTCGGGCTTCGCAAGGAATTCCAGCAAGCCGCGATGCCCCGTGTAGCGCTCCTGATCAGCGTCGGTCCAGTTCTTGACCAGCACCGGCAGCGGCTTTCCCGGGGCGATGTCCATCTCCGCACGGATGCGGCGCAGCCCGGTGATGAAACCCTTCACCCAGTCGAGGTCGGCGGTTGCGGTGGCGTCACGCGGGAAGCCTTCGCGCGCCGGCCAGGGGCGCTGCACCAGGAACTCGGTGTCGTCGCCAATGCCGGCATGCGGCTTCACACTGGTCCAGATGGCCTCGGTGATGAACGGCATCACTGGGTGCAGCAGGCGCAGCAGGGCCTCGAGCACGGTGACCAGGGTGTTGCGTGTGGTGCGCTTGACCGACTCTGCAGTGGCGTCGTCGTTCAGGACGGGCTTGGTCAGCTCCAGGTACCAATCGCAGTAGTCGTGCCAGGTAAACTCGTAGAGCGTCTGTGCGGCAAGGTCGAAGCGGTAGGCGTCGAGCTGCTGCGTGGCAGTCGCGGCGGTGGCGGCCAGGCGGTCGAGGATCCAGCGATCGGCCAGCGTGCGGTGTTCCGCGGTATCCGTGGCCGCCGAACAGTCGTGGCCCTCGACGTTCATCAGCACGAAGCGCGAGGCGTTCCACAGCTTGTTGCAGAAGTTGCGGTAGCCCTCGATGCGGCCGAGATCGAATTTGATGTCGCGCCCGGTGGTAGCCAGCGCCGCCAGGGTGAAGCGCAGGGCATCGGTGCCAAACGCGGGGAAGCCATCGGGGAAGGCCTTGCGCGTGGTCTTCTCGATCTTTTTCGCCATCTGCGGCTGCATCAGGCCCTGGGTGCGCTTGGCCACCAGGTCGTCGGCGCTGATGCCGTCGATGAGATCGATCGGGTCGATCACGTTGCCCTTGGACTTGGACATCTTCTGGCCTTCCGAGTCGCGGATCAGGCCGGTGACGTAAACCTCGCGGAAGGGGACGTCGCCCATGAAATGCTCGCCCATCATGATCATGCGGGCGACCCAGAAGAAGATGATGTCGAACCCGGTGACCAGCACGCTGGTCGGGTAGAAATCCTTGAGCTCCTGCGTCTGCTCCGGCCAGCCGAGGGTGGAGAACGGCCACAGCGCCGAAGAAAACCAGGTGTCCAGCACGTCCTCATCCTGTTCCAGGGCCACATCGGCGCCCAGGCCGTACTTCTCGCGCACTTCGGCCTCGTCGCGGCCCACATACACGTTGCCGTCTGCGTCGTACCAGGCCGGGATGCGGTGGCCCCACCAGATCTGGCGGGAGATGCACCAGTCCTCGATGTTGCGCATCCACTCGAAGTAGGTCTTCGACCAGTTTTCCGGCACGAAGCGGATGCGGCCATCCTCCACCGCCTTGATCGCCGGCTCGGCCAGCGGGCCGACCTTCACGTACCACTGGTCGGTCAGATACGGCTCGACCACGGTGCCGGAGCGGTCGCCGCGCGGGACCATCAGCTTGTGGTCGTCAATTTTCTCCAGCAGACCCTCGGCCTCGAGGTCGGCGACCACCCGCTTGCGTGCCTCGTAACGGTCCAGCCCCTGATAGGCCTCGGGTACGTTCTCGTTCAGGCAGGCGTCGATGGTCAGGATGTTGATCACCGGCAGGCCGTGGCGCTGGCCCATCGCGTAGTCGTTGAAGTCGTGCGCCGGGGTGATCTTCACGCAGCCGGAGCCGAACTCGGCCTCGACGTAGTCGTCGGCGATGATCGCGATCTCGCGCCCGACCAGCGGCAGCCGGATGGTCTTGCCGATCAGGTGCTGGTAGCGCTCGTCCTCCGGATGCACCGCGACGGCGGTGTCGCCGAGCATGGTCTCCGGGCGGGTGGTCGCGACGGTCAGATGCCCGGAACCGTCCGCCAGCGGGTACCGGAAGTGCCACAGGTGGCCGGCCTCTTCCTCCGACAGCACCTCGAGATCGGACAGCGCGGTGTGCAGCACCGGGTCCCAGTTGACCAGGCGCTTGCCGCGGTAGATCAGGCCTTCCTCATGCAGACGCACAAAGACCTCGCGCACCGCGTCGGACAGCCCGTCGTCCATGGTAAAGCGCTCGCGCGACCAGTCCACCGAGTCGCCGAGGCGGCGCATCTGGCGGGTGATGGTGCCACCGGATTCGTGTTTCCACTCCCACACGGCCTTCAGGAAGGCCTCGCGCCCGAGGTCGTGGCGGCTCTTGCCCTCGGCCCCCAGCTGGCGCTCCACTACCATCTGGGTGGCGATCCCGGCGTGGTCGGTGCCGCCCTGCCACAGGGTGCGGTCGCCGTGCATGCGGCGGTAGCGGATCAGGGTGTCCATCAGGGTGTGCTGGAAGGCGTGCCCCATGTGCAGCGTGCCGGTGACGTTCGGTGGCGGCAGCAGGATGCAGTAGTTGGCCTCGCCCGTCGCCGGTGGCGCGAAGATGTTCGCGGCCTCCCAGCGGTCGTACTGGGTCTGCTCGATGCTTTTCGGGTCGAAGCTCTTGTCCATGATCGCGGGCGCGCTCGGGTCGGAGTGTGAGGAAAGCCGCGTATTATAACGGCGCGGCGCGCTCACCGCCCGGGGGTACCTTGCGAATGGCGGGCTGCGGGGAGGACTGCGGGCCGGTGCTACCGCGTCATGCCTGCGCTTCCTTGCGCTCCAGGGTCGCGTCGTAAAAGGTCATCTTCCGGCACTTGCACGCCGCAAGGGAACGGCGGGCCAATGGCCATCGCACTTGTGCCATTTCAATCACAGGATTCGTCGCTTCGACAGCAACGCCAAGATTGAGGGCTCCAGGGACGATGTCATCGTTATCGAAAGGGGAGGTGCGCGGTGGTAGTCTGCGCGAGACGACGGCAACCGGCCTTGCCGCCCAGGCAGGACCGGCCGTTCCGGCGTCGTGCCGGAGTCGAGCCAGCCATCCGGCTGATGACGCGTCCGGCACTTGTTGCCGCAACAGCAGGGGGAAGGTGAGTGGTACGGGTGTTGTGGTCCATCACGGCTTCTTTCGCCGGAAGCCTCCGGGATCTGTTTCCCATCGTGGTGGTCGTCGGATTCTTCCAGGCGCTCGTCGTCCGTCAGCCGATCCCGGAGGTTGGGACCATCCTCGTGGGCGGCCTGATGATCATTGTTGGCCTGACCCTGTTCATCCGCGGGCTGGACATGGGCCTGTTTCCCCTGGGCGAGGCCATGGCCTATGCCTTCGCCTGCAAGGGCAGTGCCTCCTGGCTGTTCGCGTTTGCCTTCGCCCTGGGTTTCGGCACCACGATTGCAGAGCCGGCACTGGTGGCCGTGGCCGGGGAGGCCGCGGCCACCATGGCGCGGGGTGGGCTCATCGATAACAACGAGGATGCCATTGCCGCCTATGCCCTGACCCTGCGCTACGTGGTCGCCCTGGCGGTAGGAAGCGCGGTATTGCTCGGAGTGCTGCGCATCCTCAAGGGATGGCCGCTGCACCACATCGTCATCGGCGGTTATGTCATTGTGATTCTGATCACTCCGCTAGCGCCGGACACGATTGTCGGTATTGCGTACGACGCGGGTGGTGTAACCACCTCCACCATCACCGTGCCCCTGATCACCGCTCTGGGCGTCGGTCTCGCCTCCAGTCTCGAGGGGCGCAACCCCATCCTGGATGGCTTCGGGATCATCGCCTTCGCCTCGGTGATGCCGATCATCTTCGTGCTTGCGTTCGGGATCCTGGTATGAGCGCGATGCTGGACGAACTGTCTTCCACCCTCCTGTCCACACTGCGGGACGTCTTGCCCATTGCGGCGATCCTGTTCGTGTTCCAGTTCCTTGTGCTGCGCAGGCGCGTCCAGCATGCGGGCCGGGTGCTGCTGGGCTTTGTCTACGTCGTGCTGGGACTAGGCCTATTTCTCGCCGGGCTGGAGAAGGCACTGTTTCCGCTCGGGCGACTGATGGCGGAGCAGCTCACCGACCCGGCCTTCCTGACCGGGATGACCGACGCCACCGCCGAGACCCTGCGCTGGCACGACTACTACTGGGTCTATCTCTTCGCCCTGGCCATCGGCTTTGCCACGGCGATCGCCGAGCCCGCGCTGATTGCGGTAGCGATGAAGGCGAGCCAGGTCTCGGGGGGCGTGGTGACCGCCTGGGGCCTGCGCGTGGCGGTGGGGCTGGGAGCCGGTATCGGGATCGCCGTGGGGGCGCTGCGCATCGTCACCGGCATCCCGCTTGGCTATGTTGTCATGGCGGCCTATGCGCTGGTGATCCTGCAGACCTTCAGGGCGCCGCACTCGATCATTCCGCTGGCCTATGATTCCGGTGGTGTCACTACTTCCACGGTCACCGTGCCCATCGTGGCCGCCCTCGGCCTCGGCCTGGCCACGACCATACCGGGACGCGATCCGCTGATCGACGGCTTCGGAATGATTGCCACCACTTGTCTCTTCCCCATCATAACGGTCATGACCTACGCCCAGATCGGGCAGTGGCAGGCACGTCGTCGCGAGGCCCGCGAACAGGCCGAAAGGAGATGAACCGATGCATTTCAAACTGATCATTACCCTTGTCGAGGACGACAAGACTGACGCCGTGATGAAGGTAGCGCGCGAAAATGGCGCGACCGGATCCACAGTCATCAACCAGGCTCGAGGCGAAGGATCCCAGGTTACCCGCACCTTCTTTGGACTCTCGTTACAGACTCAGCGCGATGTACTGTTATTCGTCGTGGAGGAGCACCTGGCGCGCCATATCCTGGAACGAATCGCGGAGGCGGGAGAATTCGAGGAAAAACCGGGCACCGGCATTGCATTTCAGGTGGATGTGGAAGATGCCGTCGGGGTATCCCGCCAGGTACGTGAACTTCGCCATACCGTGGAGGAAAAGCTATGAGTGAACGCCAACCGCCCGTGCGCGTGCGCGACGTAATGAAGACGGAAGTCACTATTGTCGACGGGATGCTCACCGTGCGCGAGGCACTGGAACGCCTGCGGGACATCCACACCAAGAGCATACTCGTGGAAAAGCGCCACGAAGACGACGAGTACGGGATCGTCCTGCTCTCCGACATCGCCAAGCACGTGCTGGCCCGTGATCGGTCGCCGGATCGGGTGAATGTCTACGAGGTGATGTCGAAGCCGGTGGTGAGCGTGGATCCCGACATGGACATTCGCTATTGCGCCCGCATGTTCGAGAGTTTTGGTCTGGCTCGTGCGCCGGTGATAGAGGATCGCAAGGTAGTGGGCCTGGTCAGTTATACGGACATGGTCCTCAAGGGGATCGACCGCGAGGCGTGAACCATCCAGCGCCGAAGAGACAGTCGGAGACCCGCCATGCCCCGGTAGACTGCCACTTAGGGGCATACAGAGCCGGGTGAACGAGGTAAGGCAGAAATATGGTGGGCCGTGTAGGAATCGAACCTACAACCAATGGATTAAGAGTCCACTGCTCTACCAATTGAGCTAACGGCCCCCGGAACAAAAAGGGGATGGGGTGACCGATGGGACTCGAACCCACGACAACCGGAGTCACAATCCGGGACTCTACCAACTGAGCTACGGTCACCACCGCATCACTGTGTTGCACTTGCACGGGCCCGGACCATGGCGCGCCCGGCAGGACTCGAACCTGCAACCGTCGGCTTAGAAGGCCGATGCTCTATCCGGTTGAGCTACGAGCGCATTTTGCGCCGGGCAATGGGTCCCGCCTGGTCCGACAGCGACCTGCACTTCCTTGACCGGGCCAGGAATGGTCGGGGTAGAGGGATTCGAACCCCCGACATCCTGCTCCCAAAGCAGGCGCGCTACCAGACTGCGCTATACCCCGTCGAGCCGTCCCCGCTAAAGGGCGTACACAGCGAGCGCAGGATATTAGCGCCCCGGGCGCCGGGCGGTCAAGGCGTACAACCGTGCGAAAATTGCGCTGAAGCCAACGAAATGCGCAAAAACCGCCAACTGTTCTGAACCTTTCGTGCTAGTGTCAGCCCTAG
>JBNJFQ010000049.1:0-17509 GCA_051747025.1 Pseudomonadota bacterium | reverse complement strand
TGTCGGGTAGTAGCTGGTTAAACGCAAAGACAGAATAAGCATGTAGAGCCGAGGGCGGAGGTCCTGCGGACGCGGGTTCGATTCCCGCCGCCTCCACCATTTTTTAGCCGATTAATCAAGCGCCTTCGGGCGCTTTTTTATTGGATTTCGAGGAGCCAATGACGGTTTACCAGGACACCCTGACCTTACGCAC
Organism: Pseudomonadota bacterium; assembly: GCA_051747025.1. Lineage (GTDB taxonomy): Bacteria > Pseudomonadota > Gammaproteobacteria > Ectothiorhodospirales > Ectothiorhodospiraceae > Thioalkalivibrio. The sequence goes on along the minus strand of JBNJFQ010000049.1, from coordinate 17,316 downwards.
CACCGGCCGCGGCACCATCGCCATCACCGAGACGGTGGCCCGCGCGGTGACGGCCTCCGGCATCCGCACCGGCACCTGCCATGTCTTTCAGCACCACACCAGTGCGTCGCTGCTGGTCACCGAGAACGCCGACCCGGATGTCCGCCATGATCTCGAGACTCTGGTCGCGCGGCTCGCCCCCGATGGCGACCCCGCATACCGTCACGACATGGAGGGCGACGACGACATGGCGGCCCACGCCCGCGCAATGCTGACCCACAACGACCTGACCATACCGGTCGGCCAGGGCCGCCTGATCCTCGGAACCTGGCAAGGCCTCTTCCTCTGGGAGCACCGCTACGCCGCCCAGTCGCGACAATTGACCATCACGGTACAGGGCGAATAGGCGCACCCGCCTCACTCGAGGCGCACATGCACCGTGATCTCCTCGCGGTCGTGATACAGCTGGCGCGCCCGCAGATGGTGGACAGCCTCCGCCTCCTCCAGACGCATACGCAGGTGGGCCAGGCAGTCCTCTACCGTCTGCCAGCGCCGGCGCATCGGCAACTTCAGATTGAAGATCGCCTCGCGACACCAGCCCGCCACCAGCCAATCCGCGATGCGCGCGGTAACCCGCGCGGGCTTGTCGACGATGTCGCAGACCAGCCAGTTCACTGGGGCAGGTGGTTGCCAGCCGAAGGCATCCGCACGGTGATGTTCCACCTGCCCCGTCGCCATCAGGTCAGCGTTCATCGGGCCATTGTCCACCGCATGCACGTACATCCCGCGGCGCACCAACTGCCAGGTCCAGCCGCCCGGGGCGGCGCCCAGATCCACCGCTGTCATGCCCTCGGCGAGCCGCTGACCCCAGTCCTCGGCCGGCAGAAACTGATACCAGGCCTCCTCCAGTTTCAGGGCCGAACGGCTGGGGGCCGCGCGCGACGCGCGCAGGCGCAGGATCCCGCCGAGCCGATCACTGCAGGCCCCTGGCTGGCAGAGGCCCGGCTGCACCGTATCCCCGCGCGACCAGAAACAGTGCAGACGCCACCCGTGTGCCTGCCGGCGAAGCTGGCCCCGCTTGCGCATCACCGACTCCAGCGGCCGCTCCAGCGCCCGCGCCAGGCGCTGAAGCCCCTTGCCGGCATTGGTATCCGGAGTCTCGTGCCAGATATGCTCGAAGGCCCAGTCGCTCGCCGCCACCCGCTCCACCAGTGGCGTCAGACGATCATCCCGCGGCAGCCCCGACAACGGCTCCAGGGCCGGGATGCACTGGCGCGCAAACACCAGCGCATCCAGTGGCAACACTTCGCTCAGCCGCTCGAACGGCGTGCCGGCCGGCAGGAAGCGCACAAAGCCACCGTCCTCCTCGTAGCGGGGATAGGCGCCGACTCCGGCGGCCGCTGCGCGTGCCGCCAGCTCCGCCGCCAGGTCGGATTCGAACCCGGCTCGGCAGTAGCACAGGAGTTCGGCGGGGGTCTCGGGCTTTCCCATGGCACTTCGGCATCCGCACGGCGAACGGGCGCGCCATCATACCAGCGCCCGCCTGGCCCGCCGCCGTCATCCCGGACGCCAGCGCCTGTCCGCTGTCCCGGAGCCAGGCCGCAAAGACACCCGACAACGTACCAAAAAGAGGCCCGCAGTCCCCGAAAGGACGCGGGCCAAGACGCGACATACACCGAAGGAGCCAGCAAAGAAGCACCGAGGCGGCCACCGCCTGGAAAGGCGTCCGGCCATCCCGACGCCAGACCCTCGGCTCGCATGGCTCACAGCCGGAGTCTTCACCGTAATACCCACTTCCCTACGGGGAATTGATCCAGATCAACATCAATCCCGATCGCCCCGCCGGCACCACGCAAGGCCCGGGCATCCGGTCACAAAAACCTCTGCGGGCCCGTTCCGCATCCCCCCTGACCACACACCCGAAAAACCGCGTAATCGTGCGGTTGCGGGGCTCGCGGCCAGACGGTGGCAGCCCCTCGAGGGCAAGATAGAGGCGCGGGACAGGTGCATAGACATGCCCGAACGGGCTCCGGCCCCTTCGGCAATCCGTCTCAATCAAGCGGTGTACTGGCCCAGGGCAGCGAGACCATTGTCACGAGCACGAGCGTAGACCGTTTGCTGGCCAGCCTCGAAGTTGCCCTGCATGTCCTCGCCCCAGAGTTTCATCGCGGCCTGCTGCATGCCCCGCCCGTAGGAGAACGACAGCGGCCAGGGCGTGCCGCCGACCCGGTTCATCGCATCCAGGTGCCGGGTCGCATCCTCGTCACTCTGCCCTCCGGACAGGAACACGATCCCCGGCAGGATCGCCGGCACCCCGGAGGCCAGGCAGCGCAGCGTCGCATGCGCGACCTCGTCCACGCTCGCCTGCTCGGGGCAGTCCTTGCCGGGCAGAACCATGCTCGCCTTCAGGATCGTCCCTTCCAGCAGCACGTCGTGTTCGTACAGGGCATTGAACACCGCTCGCTGAGTCTCCTCGGTCACCGCATAGCAGGTCTCGATGTCGTGATCGCCCTCCATCAGCACCTCCGGCTCCACGATCGGCACCACGCCCTGCTCCTGGCACAGCGCGGCGTAGCGCGCCAGGGCATGGGCATTGGTCCGGATACAGGTCTCCGACGGGATTGCGCCGCCGATCGTGATCACTGCGCGCCATTTCGCAAAGCGGGCCCCCATGCGTACGTATTCCTCCAGACGCTCGCGCAGCCCGTCCAGGCCCTCGGTGACCTTCTCGTCGGGGAACCCGGCCAGCGGCTTGGCCCCGGTATCCACCTTGATCCCCGGCAGGATCCCGGCCTTTCGCATCACCTCGGGGAACGGCGTACCGGCCCGGGTCGACTGCCGGAGGGTCTCGTCGTACAGGATCGCGCCCGAGATATACTCTCCCAGATTCGGGGTGGTCAGCAGCATCTCGCGGTACGTCCGGCGATTCTCCTCGGTATTCTCCACTCCGACTGCCTCCAGGCGCTTGCCGATGGTACCGGTGGACTCGTCGATCGCTATGATGCCCTTGCCCGGCGCCATCATTGCCTGAGCGGTGTCGACCAGATGATCGATATTCATGTCCCCTCCTTTCGCTACACGTTGGCTTCGAGGTGATCGGCATTCGAGCCTAGTCCCCTGCCTCGCCGCATACCAACTCCGGCCCCTCAATCGCAGGGGGAATGCGATCCATGAGCACCTTCCGGTCACCCGTCGACGGGTCGCGTACAATACGCGCAGAGATACGCTTCCAGCCCTTGCATCACGCCACCACGGGATCCGAACTTCACACGGCATGCGTCACTCCCTGCTGACCACTACCGAACTGCGTGCGCTGGACCGGGACCAGTTGCTCGCCCATTTCGCGCGCCGCACCCAAGGCGTGGACGACGACCTGGCGGACGCCCTGGACCAGTCCCTGGCGGCGATCGACGACGCCCGACTGGAGGCACACGCGCTGGACGTCGCCGAGATCCTGCTGCATCTGAACGCCGATCAGCAGACCCTGATCGCGACCCTGCTGGTCCCTGTCTATCTGGCCGGCCATCTGTCCTCCGCGGCCCTGGAGCAGCGCTATGGCGCAACCCTGGCCCGGCTCACCCGCAACGTCGCGGAGCTGGTCCGGCGGCGCTTCGAGGCCCCGGCCGGTCGGCCGGAACAAGCCGAACGCCTGCGCCGTATGCTGATGGCCATGGTCGATGACGTGCGCGCGGTGTTCATCAAACTGGCCTACCGCCTCCAGCACCTGCGCCTGGCGGTCCGGGAACCGGACACCACCGCGCGCGCCCTGGCGCAGGAAACCCTCGACGTCATCGCACCTCTGGCAAACCGCCTGGGTATTGGCCAGCTCAAGTGGGAGATGGAGGATCTCTCCCTGCGCATTCTCGAGCCGGAGACCTATCGCGAGATCGCCCGCGGCCTGGAGGAGAATCGCACCGAGCGCGAGGCCTACGTCGAGCAATTCGCACGCAGCCTGCACGATCGCCTGGCAGCCGAGGGCATCGAGGCGCGGGTGTTCGGCCGCCCCAAGCACATCTACAGCATCTGGAAGAAGTTGCAGCGCAAGCGTACCTCGATCTCCGAGCTGTACGACCTGCGCGCCACCCGGGTGATCGTCGAACAGCTCGCCACCTGCTACACCGTGCTCGGGATCGTGCATAACGAATGGCGGCACCTGCCCAGCGAGTTCGACGACTACATCGCCAACCCCAAGGACAACGGCTACCGTTCACTGCACACCGCGGTGGTCGGCCCCGAGGGCAAGGTCGTCGAGGTGCAGATCCGCACCCGCGAAATGGACGAATTCGCCGAGCTCGGGGTTGCTGCCCACTGGCGCTACAAGGAAGGCGGACGCGAGGACCAGGCCCTCAACCGGGCCATCGCCAGCCTGCGCCAGCTACTGGAATCCGACAGCTCCGACCAGAACCTGCTCGACGAGATCCAGAGCGAGCCCCTGCACCAGCGCGTGTTCGTGCTCACGCCGAAGGGCGAGGTCATGGACCTGGCGCAGGGGGCCACCCCACTGGATTTTGCCTACGCCGTGCACACCGAGGTCGGGCATCGCTGTCGTGGCGCCAAGGTCGACGGTCAGATCGTACCGCTGACCTACCGCCTCAAGTCCGGGGAACGCGTCGAGGTCCTGACCACCCGCGAGGGTGGCCCCAGCCGCGACTGGCTCAACCCCCATCTCGGCTACCTGAACACCACCCGTGCGCGTTCCAAGGTCCGTACCTGGTTCCGCCAGCAGCACCACGACCAGCACCTGGCCAACGGCAGGCAACTGCTCGAACGCGAGTGCCAGCGCCTCGGCTGCGGCCAGGACCTCGACCGCGACGCCCTCGCCGAGGCCATGAAGTACCAGACCTTCGACGAGCTGTTGACCGCCCTGGGCGCCGGTGATATCACCACCGCACAGATCGCCGGGCGCATCTCCCAGCAGATGCGCGAGGCACGCGCGCGCACCGGTCCCGGGCCCGACACCGGCCCCGAACCCCGGCGCCCGCGCAAACCCGCGGCCGGAGAAGACGACATCAAGATCCGCGGCGTCGGCGGCCTGCTGACCACTCGCGCGCACTGCTGCAACCCGCAGCCCGGCGACCCGATCGTCGGGTTCATCACCCGTGGCGCCGGTGTCTCGGTTCACCGCAGCGACTGCGTGAACATTCTGCGCATGCCGGAGGAAAAGCGCGGCCGCCTGATCCCGGTCTCCTGGGGCGAGGAACCGGAGCGCGAGCCCGTCACCCTGGAACTCGAGGCCCACGACCGCCCCGGCCTGCTCGGCGAAGTCGGCAACGCCTTCTCCGAGTGCGGAATTAACCTGCTGCGCGTGAACACCCAGACCAACCGCGATGACCGCAGCGTGCGCATGGAACTGGAAGCGGAGATCAGTGACCTCGGTGAACTCAGCCACCTGTTCGACCGCCTGCAATCCCTCGGCAGCGTTCAGACCGTCCGCCGCCAGCCCCCAACTCCCCCCAACGCGTAGCCCCCATGGATCGCATCGCGAGCCATGGGGGCTACAGGAAATGCCAAATGGTCTGCAGGCCCCAGGCCTAATCCTCGGGATGCCCCGGACCGATGCGCATCGAATGGCGCCGAGTCGTCTCGTAGGCGCTGATGCCCTTGCGACCGGACTTGATCTCGCGAATCTGGCGGGCGACCTCGGATCGTTGCCCTTCCAGGCCGCGCAACGAGCTCGCGTAGAATTCGGCCAGCGCCTCCAGCGCATGGCGCAGCGCAGTACCGGAGTCATCCCGAAGTGGTACAGGCTGCGTACCAAAGGCGCTTTCGATCAAGCTCCTCACCTGTCGGTCCAGCTCGCGCAACTCCTCCCAGTCTTCCGTTTTCACGGCCTCGCTCATACGCATGTGGACGGCCTGCACGGCATCCTCCAGCGTAACGTCCACCGGCTCTCCCGAGCGGATCATTGGCGGTCCCGGTTCCCTAGAGCCCATCGCGGCACACGCGCCAATCAGCTTGCCTTTGCCGACCGGTGCTCCGCCGGAATTTCGTCCCAGCCCGCCTTGATCTCGCGCAACAGCTTGGCGACCTCGTCAAGTCGCTCCGGGTCGTTTTGCATGTTGGCCTCCAGTAGCCGCCGACTCATGTACTCGTAAAGCGAATCGAGGTTCCCGGCCAATTCCTCATTGTGCTTGAAATCCAGCACCGCCCGAAGCGACTCGACAATGTCGATCGCCTTCCCGATCTTCTCGCCCTTCAGGCCGACGTTGCCTTGCTGCATCGCGCCCTTCGCGACGGCGATCCGCTCCAGTGCCCCCTCGAAAAGCATCTGGATCAGTCGGTACGGGTCCGCCACCTGGGCCTCGGCCAGCGCGCCCGACTGCCGGTACTGGTTCACCGCTCGATTCATGCCCGGTCCGTACATGCGTTGTTCTCCGTTATCCGTTCGCCCAACCCGGGGCGACTATCCTCAAGAATTGTTTTGGGCCAGCGGCATGTTCGCCAACTGCCCCGTCAGATAATCGCCCGTGCTCTGCATCTGCGCCACCGCACTATCCAAGCGCGAGAACTGGCCCACCAGGCGCTGTTCCATTCGCTCCAAGCGTGTATCCAGATTCTCGCGCTGCTGATTGATCCGTTCCAGGTCGTTGCGCAATCCATCCGTGCGCGTTCCGATCAGCCCATCGGGACCGACGAAGCTACTGGTTACCTCTTCCATTCGCCCACCAATCTCCCGCACCACCTCGGATACATTTTCGAATCCGTTGCTATCCACGGCCTCGTTGTAGCGACCGGTGTCGAACGTCAGGGTGCCATCGCGATTGGATACGATCCCGAGTTCCGCAAAGGTCTGGACGTTGGCGTCCGGCACCTCCGCCGGGTTCATCAGGGCATCGCCGAGGCGACTCCGGATACCACGGACCGTGCTGTCACCCGTGAGAACCGAAGACTCGTCTTCTTCCGGGTCGAAAGCTGTAAGTTCTCGGGTCTGCCCAACCAGAGAGTTGTACTGGTCCACAAAGCCCTGAAGGAGATCCCTCAGCTCCCCCTGATCCTCACTGACTGATACTGTCACCGGACTTGCGGATGTTCCCATCAGTTCGATACTCAGGCCTTCGATGGTGTCATCAAGGGTGTTACTGGAACTGGTGACAGTCAGACCATTGACTACCGCTTCTGCATCCTGGGCCACGCGCGTTTCCACCAGGTTGGTTCCATCCAGGCGGGACAGGCCACTGCCAGCCGGGTCCTCGGTGGCGTTGACGGAGATCGTGTTATCCGCCCCGGTTTCGTTTGCATTCAGCACCAGACGAGCGCTGCTCCCGTCATTGACGATCGAAGCGGTAACACCGGCTTCTGACTCGTTGATCGCGTTGCGCAGATCGCGCAGCGTCTGGCCCTCTTCGACGTTGATGGTCACGGCACTCCGGCCACCCACTTGAATCTCCAGCTGGCCAGCACCCACCTCGGCGTCGCTGTCGGCGAAATCGCCAGGCGCGGAGGCCAGGGACTGGGCCTGGGCCAACTGATCCACCTGCAGGGAGAAATTCCCGTTGGCCGCGGTGCCATTGGCATTCACTTCGGCAACACTCGAGTCCGAGACGGACGCCGATTGCGAGAGTTCGAACCCGGAAAGTCCGTTGAGCGTGCCATTCAACTGTTCGATACCGCTGCTTAGCCCACCGTATGCGGAAATCTGCGCCTCAATACGCTCCTCGCGCTTATTGAAACGCTGCTCCTTCGGGACTCGCTCCGAGTTCAGGAGGTCGCCAACGATCTGATTCAGATCGAGTCCCGATCCAACACCCAATGAACTGATAGCCATGGTCTTTCTGCTCCTCGGTGCCCGACGTCTCGGACCCTTTGCACGTGCGATATATCCGTTTACGACAGACTAGCCCAAAACTTGAGCTCGACGCAGCAAAACCCACCGAAACCGTCCCCGGCTTGCCGCCCCGTTAGACCTCGGCGCGGTGAAGCCATGTCCAGAACCTGGCCACCATTGCGTCATTCGCCCTCGACCCGATCACCCCGGAAACTGCGAACCGTTATCCGCCCCCCAGCGCCGAGATTGAGTCCACCTGTGTGGCGCACCCCAGGCGGGGCCCGGCTCTTCGCTTCGCTCCGCCCGGGATGACCGGGAAGGAGTAGCCGGGACGCTTCCACAGCACATTCGATGGTCCAGGCAACGAGAAAAGCCGGACCCGCTACCGGACCCGGCTCAATAAAACATTCCGCGTTGTGGCGTTGTTTCGTCAAGCAGGCCGTCAGGCCTTGTCCGCCAGCCCCGTGCCGCCAAGCTCCTGCTCGGTCTGGAACTGTTCCACCAGGGCCAGCACGGCCTCCGGTGGAATCTGGCGGATCACCTCTTCGCGTTCTCCGTCGATCACCGTAATCACCGTGCGGCCACTGCTCTCGTCGACACTGAACTCCAGTGCCCGCTTGGTGGATTGCAGATAGGAATTGATCGACTCGACCACCTGGGTGACCTCGGCCATGTCCATGGCCTCGATCCCCGGTCCGGTGGAACCTGCAGTCGTTGATTCCGAGACATCATTCGCGCGAACCACGGCCTCCTGCCGGCTTTCGCCACGAACAAGACCCGCGCCGGATCCAGGAGCCCTGGCCCCATCGCCCCCGCGCGGGTTCACTGCAACCAGCGGTGATGTGATATTCCCGATTCCATCACTCATATCGCTGTCCTCATCAGAAGGAGAGGATGGCGCCCTCGCCATCCTCCCTCAACCGGAGCCCGAGTGATCAAGCTTACTGTAGCAGGGCCAGCACGTTCTGCGGAACGGCGTTGGCCTGCGACAGGACCGAAGTACCTGCCTGCTGTAGCACCTGGCTGCGGGTCAATTCGGCGGTTTCGGCCGCGAAGTCCGCGTCCTGGATTCGCGAACGGGCGTCCGACAGGTTCTCGGAGGAGATCTCCAGGTTCGAGATGGTGTTCTCGAAGCGAATCTGCACCGAACCCAACTCGGCCCGCAGGCTGCTCACCTGAGTCAACGCGCCGTCCACCGCGGCGATCGTCTGGGTGGCATTGTTGCGGGTGTCGACACTGATGTCCGTCAGATTAACCTGCGCCGAATCGGCATTATCAAACAGATCTGCATCGGCAACGTCGTTTCCATCGTCGTCGGTGTAGTCAACCGTACCCCCGTCGACATTGAACTCAGCGTCGAACCCGCCGTTGACCACGATGCCCGTCTCGCCATCGTCATTCACGCGAAGCGAAGCCTGAAGGTCCGCATCAGAAACCGTACGAGTGTCATCGTCGGCCGCCTCTTCCCGAATCGCCGAATTGATCTCGCGCACCGCGTCTTCGAACGACGTAACGTCCGTCAGGTCGGCATCGATATCGATGTCATTGCCGTCCGGATCTTCGAGCGTGATCTGGACGGTGCCGCCGAATTCGAGACCACCTTCAATTTCACCCTGAGAAAGATTCAGTCCGGGATCCACTTCCGTCGAGCCCAGCTCAGTCGTCCTGGAGTCGACACCCGAGACACCGATCATCTGGCCCTGGTTTGCACCGACCTGGAAGAACAGGTCCGTCAGACTACCGTCCAGCACACGCTGACCGTTGAACTCGGTCGCGTTGGACACACGGCTGACTTCCTCGACCAGCTGCTCGACTTCGTTGTTCAGCGCCTGGCGGTCAGAGGCAGAGTTCGAATCGTTCGAGGCCTGCACGGCCAGCTCACGAATACGCTGCAGGGCGTCGCCCACGGTACCCAGGGCCCCTTCGGCGGTCTGGGCGAAAGAAATGCCGTCATTCGCGTTACGAACCGCTTGGTCGGTACCGCGAATCTGGGTCGTGAATCGATCGGCGATGGCCAAGCCAGCCGCGTCGTCCTTGGCACTATTGATTCGCAGGCCCGAGGACAGGCGCTCGAGACTCTGTGCCAAGGCTCCCTGCGAGTTGTTCAGATTGCGCTGAGCATTCAGCGACAGAACGTTGGTGTTGATAGCTTGAGACATGGTCGCTCTCCTGTAGAGTCGTGCGTCACCGCCTCGGGCGGTTTGGGTGGCGGAGCTTCTCCGCTCTCAGGAGCCTTAACGACCGGCCTTCCGAATCCTTTAGCCCAAGTTTCAAAAAATTTGCTTGGCGGCGGCGACCCGCCCCCCAGAAGCCCGACAAGATGCCCTGGATGACCCGATGAACGGATCCCGACCAGGCCCTACTCGGGACTCGTTCACGCCTGCCCCAGCAACATCCGCAGGTCGTTCTCGAGATACTGGAACGGTTCATTACCGACCGAAAAACGCACCAGCCCCCGGTGGATCCCCAATTCGGCAAGAGCCTCGGGCGACTGCCCCCAATGGCTCATGGAGGCCGGCATCTCGATCAGCGAGTCTACCGAACCAAAGCTCGGTGCCATCTTGGTCGAATGCAACTGCCCCAGACGCTCCTCGACGGCCAGGGGGTCTGTCACCTCGAATGCGACCAATGCCCCACCGTGCCACAGCGTTCGTCCGGCCAGGCATTCCTGATCGTCATTGGCGTACCGGCCCGGATAATGGATCTGCTCCACTCCGGGCATGGCTGACAGCAGGGCTAGGACGCGTTCGGTGTTCTCCAGCGAGCGCTCCATGCGAATGTCGTAGGTGCGCAGGCTTCGCATCAGCAGATATGCGGACATATTGTCCAGAATTCCGCCCCGCGTAGATCGCTCGCTCCAGATGCTGCCAAACCAGTCCTCATTCACACAGGTTACGAGGCCACCCAGCAGATCATTATGGCCACCGATGTACTTGGTACAGGACATCACCACCATGTCGGCTCCGGCATAGCCACTGCGATCGTTGAGCAGCCCCTGCAATGTCGCATCCTGGATGATCACCGCATTGGGTGCTTCCTGGTGCAGTTTTTCCAGGTCCACCAGCCTCAACAGCGGGTTCCCCGGGCTCTCTACCAGCAGGATATCCGTACTCCGATCCCCTGCCATCGCCTCCAGGCAGGACTGCTCGTCCGCGCAGTAGTGTACGGTCAACCCAAACCGCTCCTGCCAAAACCGGGCCAGCGCCATCGTCTTGCGATACAGCCCCCCCAGGAGGAATAACCTCGACTGACCGGAAATCACAGCGTTCAGGGCAGCCGTTACCGCCGCCATCCCCGAATTAAACAGACATCCCGGTAGTCCTCCGAACAGAGCCGCGAAATACTGTTCGAGTTGCAGCACCAAAAGGCTGGAATCACGCCCGTAGCGAACGGAATTGTGCTTGTCGTCATGATACCGACCCAAGGGTTCCAGGCCCTCGAAGGAATATGCCGACGAGAAATTGATCGAGGGGGTCAAGGGGCTTCCCGGCAGGTCGATCGCATCGGGTTTGCCGATCGTGGATTTGCCGCTCAGGTGCGCCTCATTGATCGCCTCCGACACCGAGCGCGGCGCACATTTCTCATGCTCGCCTTCACTCATACAGTGTCCTCTTCGGGAGGCCGGCGCTCCCGAAACGGGCTTCGAAGAACCGGTTAACCAGCGCAACATTCTCCAACGCCTTTTCGAATTGAAACTCCATCCCCTCACGTTCCGGCGGACGCAGCTGCATCGCCGCATTGGCCTCGAAAACCACAACCTGCCCGGTCCCCGCATCAATGGCGAAATCGATGCCGCAGATCTCCAGGTCCAGTGCCATCAGGACTTGTTCGACACGGGCCCATTGATCCTTGGTGAACTCATTCAGCGGATCATCCAGGTACGCCTGGATTCGCCTCATGACTTCCGGCCTCTTGCGCATTGTCGGAACCGAGTTGCGCGCGTGAACAATCCATTCGGGGCCCATGAATGCATGAACGGGCACAATGTCGTTACCAATGCGGAAAGCGCGATATTTCGGGAACAAGCCAGTCCGCGCATCCCGCGTATCCAGCCACTCGATCAAATACAGTTCCGCCACCCGGTCGGTTACCTGCATTCGAGCTAACTGACGGCGATTCTCCACTCGATACATCGACTGTCCTGTGTGCAGCCCCGACGAACGCAGGATCACCGGAAACTCCAGCCCATGCACTTCCATGGCATTCTCCACCAGGGCCACCGGATTTTGATTATCCCGAACCGGGAGGGCGATCGTGGACGGGAATATCACTCCTGCGAAATCCTTAAACCTCCGTGCATTCAGGTCCCGACGGGTCAGCAAGACCGTTTCCGGGTCGTTTACTACGGGTAGCGCGCTTCGGCGCACGAGTTCACTCGTAAGCCGGAGTTCACTTGCTGATTTGTCTGCATCCGTGATGGAACAATAGATTCCGTCCACCTCCGGGATTTCGTCCAGTAGTTCTGGCCGATCCTCAAGGGCCTCTGCAAAGAGCGAGACAACCGGAAACCGGGCTTGCTGAAGATGGAGCCCAATGTCATTACCCGTTTCAAACATAACCCCTCCGGTCTTGAGCCTGACCTTGGGAGCTGTGTTGCTCATCGCCTTCACCATCAGGATCCTGGGTTTCCGGGAGTCCCCAGTACCCCTGGAATGGAACCCAGCGTCGGCGAGGCTTTCACGGCACATGCGGATCGATTTATCCGTATGGCCCAAACGGCCTTCAATCGCTGCTCTGAGCCTCTGAACCTCGTGGTTCGCGGCACATGCGGTTTCTGCCCGTTCACCCATATCCCGCGCTCGCTCGACATCTTTCTGCATGAGCGACGCCTTGATCAGCGCAAGATACGCATCCGTAGAGCGAGGTTCTTTTTGCAATACGGCTTCGGCCGCAGTCGCTAGTTCTTCCGGCTCGCCCCACTTCTGCACGAGCCGCATCCAGCGGTTCAGGTTATCAGGCGTACGCGAGAGACGAGCCGCCTCGCGGGCGGTTTCCAGGCCCTCGGGCTGATTCAGGATCTCCTGAACATTAGCCAGGGCCTGCCAGAGATCAGGATCCCGACCCTTGCGTACCAGGTAACGCAGTTGCTGGCCCGCACTTTCGTACCGGCCTTGCCGCAAGCACTTCATAGCTCGCTTTACGGTTGGCCTGTCCTTGACGCGCCTGCTCTTGAGACTCATGCCAGTTTCTCCATGCTAGTCTTTCCTGACGTCAAGCCAACCCGCGGGTGGCGTAATCCCATTAGGCCGGGACGAGCAGCCGCACCAGAGAGGGAAGAAATGTTCTCGAGCATTGTGCCACTAGAATACGACGAGGCAACGAGCGCGACTGATTGGGCGGCAGATTTTCGCCACTCCCAGACCACTCAGATGGTGGAGCTCAGCCTGGATGAAGTCGCAGCCGCGGCCGCCGCACTCCCGATTGCGGTCGTAAAGGACACGGCCGAGACCCTGCGGGTCATGGCTGTCCTCGGGCTCGAGAAAAACGACAACCTTCTAGTAGACGAAAAGGGCCACTGGCACGCCAATTTTGTGCCTGCAGCAGTGCGCCTTTACCCGTTTGCACTAGTACCCACCGAACCTTCGGGAGAAGCCATCCTAGGGTATGACGTAGGGAGTCAGCTGATCGGTCCGGGTGGCGAACACACCCTCGCAGAAGCGGGTCGGCCTACCCCTCTCGCTCGGGACATCGAAGCCACCCTTCGTACACTGGAGAAAGGTCGCCAAGCGGCCCGGTCGGCCGCCCAGGCGTTGCAGATCGCCGGCCTTCTGGAGTCCTGGAAGCCCGAGCTAGAGCAGAACGGACAATGCTACGCGCCGGAGAATCTGCTCGGCATCAATCTACCTGCGCTGAGCCAACAACCCGGTGCAATGCTGGAGGCCCTGAATCAAGTTGGCGCCTTGGCCTTTGCCTACGCGCAGGACGTTTCAAAAAATAATTTTCAGACCCTTGGCCGCCGCCTTCGTCATGCGGAACTCAACGCGAAGCCTCTTCTGTTTGATGCCTGACCCTTCAATGTCGGGGCGTGGCAGCGGCGGCGTGGGTAATTCTTCGGTCTAGCGTTCTAGAGCAGCCAGGTGGTGCCCACGAGTTATTGTCAATTCTGGTGTATGAGCACTGAGGGTCAGGCGGCGCTCCGGTCGGCGATGGATGACTCGTCGGTGCTAGATGGCTCGGTTTGCTCGACACCATCGATGAACTGAACCCCGCGCTCGAGCTTGTCGAGCCATTCGTAACCCCGGAGTCGACGCCAGCGCTTCTGGGCGCTCTGGCCGAGCTTGAACGTCAGGCTCAGGACGGTGTTGCGGGTCACGCAACCGCGGGTCTTGGCAGTGCGCAGGCGCACGGTGGCGAACGTCGATTCGATCGGGTTGGTCGTCCGGATCGATTGCCAGTGCGCAGCCGGAAAGTCGTAGAATGCCAGCAGGGCCTCGCGGTCCTTGCGCAGCGTCTCGGCGGCTTTCGGGTACTTGTCGCCGTAGGCGGTCAGGAAGGCGTCGAAGGCCTTCTCGGCATCAGCCCGGGTCTCGGCCATCCAGATCGCCTGTAATGCCGACTTGGCCTTGGGCTGGCTGCGCTTGGGGAGCTTGTTGAGCACGTTGGCGGTCTTGTGGACCCAGCAGCGTTGGCGCCGGGTGTTCGGGTAGACCTGGGCCAGGGCCTTCCAGTAGCCCAGCGCGCCATCGCCGATGGCGAGCTTCGGGCCGTTCGCCAGGCCCCGATGATCCCGCAGCTCGTACCCGCTCTGCTCGGACTCGCGGACCCCGTCGTCGAGGGCAACGAACTCCTTGGTGCCATCCGGCAGGACCCCGATGATGACCAGCACACAAGCGCGCTCGTCGTCGTCACCACGCAGGTTGAAGTGAATCCCGTCGGCCCACCAGTCGCTATAGCGATGGGCGCTGAGATCGCGTTCGCGCCACTCGGCGTGCTCGGTCAGCCACTGCTGCTTGAGCCGGCCCAGCGTCGAGGCCGACAACCCCTGGGCCTGCTCGCCCAGAAGCGCCGTGAGCGCCTCCTGGAAATCGCCCGAGGACACGCCCTTGAGATAGAGCCAGGGCAGCAGCTCCTCGACCGAACGCGCCCGGCGCAGATACGGCGGTAGCAGGCTGGAGGTGAAGTGCCTCCCCCCGCCCGCGCGGTCCCGGGTCTTGGGGACTTGCACCGCGACATCGCCAATGCCGGTCTGGATCCGGCGCTCCGGCTGGTAGCCATTGCGCACGACCGCCCGGCGACCATCCGGCAAACGATCCTCCGCGTAGGCCTCCATGAACGTCTGCAACTCCGCCTCCACCGCTTGCTTGATCAGATCCCGCGCCCCGCGGCGCAGGAGTTCGGTCAACGGGTCATCGTGCGTGTTGGCTGGCCCGCTCGCAATCGCTGTCGTATCGTAGGCCATGGTGGCGTATCTCCTCTGGCTGGTTGGTTGCTGGTACTTCCCTTCCAGCCGGATACGCCGCCTTTCTCAATCCCTCCCGTACACCACTTTTGCCAGTAACACTATTTTTCACCCACGGCAATTTCTTGCCGTCCCCCAAGGTTATCCAGCCGCGAAACCGTAATGCCACTTACCGAAGCCGACCTCGTCCGGACCGTATGCCGCCCACCGTGGCCCACTCGGTCATCCCGGCCGAATCGCGCGCCAACCGGCCATCCCGTTCCCATCATCCAGGCCGCAGCGAACCCCTTCTCGTCATCCCGGCCGGAGCGAAGCGAAGAGGGGGGCTCCCCACGCGCGATCAACTCGACGTTTGTGCCACCCCAGCCACGGAGAATCCGAATGACCGCTGCGCGGTTTCGGGAGTGACGCGGAGGGCATGTCGGCAGGGGCTTGATATACTTGACCGATGCGACTGACCGACGAACAACAGACGATCATCCGCGAAGAAGTGGCCCGTGCCTTCGGGCCGGATGCGCGCGTAAAGCTGTTCGGCTCGCGCGTGGACGATGCCGCGCGTGGCGGGGACATCGACCTCTACATCGAGGCGGACGGCACGCCGGATGAACTGCTGGATCGGGAACTCCGGCTGTCTGCAGCCTTGCAACGGCGGCTGGGCGAACGCCGTGTGGATATCGTCGTGCATCCGCGCGGGGCACCGCATCGCCCTATTGATACGCATGCAGACCGCACGGGTGTCGCCCTGTGACCACCACGATGCCACAGGAACGACTCGCACGGCTCATTGATCGGGTTGATCGCGAGGATGAACACGTGCTCGCCGTGCGCGAACGCCTGCTGGAAGGCGATTGCAAAGTGGATTCAGAACGTATCCAGGGAATCCTTTCCACGGACACCGGGGTCGATCGACTGGAGTCCTTCGGTGCAAAGTTTGGCCGCATGCAGGACACGATCATGGACAAGCTCATCCCCGCGTTTCTTGCCTGCGCCGGGGAAAACACAGGCCCGGCCATCGACAATCTGTCACGTCTGGAGAAGCTCGACCTCATCCAGGACGCCGACGCCTGGCTGCAAATGCGCCAGTTGCGCAACCGGCTGGTCCATGAATACATGGAGAGGCCCGCCGACCTGGCCCCGGCCCTCCAGCGCGCTTGCCTTTTCACCGACCAGATGCACGCCGACTACCACGCGCTTCGCACCTATGCACAGGACCACCTGAAGATCGGACTCGGAAGCCTTTAAGGTTCAAAAGCCGCGGGCCACCCCTCGCCCCATTTCAACCGCCCCGACTCGAGCCCGGCCGCAGCGAAGCGAAGAGCCGGGGTCTTCACACGTGGGAACACGCCAACGGCTGCACCACCTCCAACGGCGGAGATCCCGGATAACCGCTGCGCGGTTTTCGGGATGACGGGTTCTGCGTTTGGCGAAGGATGTAACGATCGCAGGCGGGGATTGCCATGGCTGGACATCACAACTAGAGCAGCCAGGTGGTGCCCACGCAGTGGTCGGGTGTGGTGCCGGGGATCAGGTCCATCAGGAGCCAGCCGAAAATCAGGATGATGAAGGCGCCGCAGAAGACGGACGCCACGAACAGGCCGATCCGGTTGCCCCGGCGAAAGCCGATGATCTCGCGCAGCGACCAGTAGAGCAGCCGGAGGGAATACAGGATCAGCAGCAACGCGATGCCGTTGCCCCAGGGCCTGGGGAACCCCGCGGCCACCTTGCCAACCCAGGCGGGCAACAGCCCGACCGTGACGGCGAGCATCGCCTGGTCCGGGTGCGAGTAGCCCTGGAACAGATCGGTCAGGTAGTGCGCGGACCAGGCCATCCCCAAGACCCCGATGCTCATCGTCAGTACGCTATGAACTACTCCCGCCAAGCCTTTCAGGCTATGGCGTGAGTTTCGCGCTTCATTGGGAGTGCCGGATCATCCGGAGATGACCCGGTCTGACCTCCCTCCACGCATCGGCCCCGTTCCCGACCGGATAGCTGCTGCTCCGCCCACGCCATCAAGATCCGTGCGGCGTTGTCGTCCCGCGAACAGGATGCGCCACAAGAGCACTCATGACGCCGCTGGCTGAGCGGCTTCTTCTCCTGACGCCCACAGGCGTGACAGGTCTGCGAGGGCTTGATCTGCCGCGTGGGAGCCTCCATCGCCCAGGTACCAGCCTCT
>JBNJFQ010000048.1:0-18535 GCA_051747025.1 Pseudomonadota bacterium | reverse complement strand
TGGGGCGTTGGTTAGGCTGGATTCGAGGGCCCGTGAGCCTGCGGGGTCTGTTTGTCAGCCCGGCGGCTGCACGGCGCGTCCGGTCATGCCGTCGAGGCCGAGGTCCGGCATCAGGTGCAGGGTTTCCGGCGTGTCGCAGCCTTCTGCGATGACCAGGACACCGATCGAGTGGGCCAGGGTGCACAGGCCGCGGACCAGTGCCTGGCCCTCGCTGGAGCCTTCGGCGGCGCTGGCGAGCGAGCTTTGCAGCTTCACGTAGTGCAGGCCGAATTCGCTCAGATCATGGGCGCGGAATGCCTCCGGGCCGGCATGTTCCAGCCCCACGACACAGCCGCTGGTGCGGGCGATGCGGCAGAGGTCGCGTAATTCCGCCGGGTGTGCGAGGGCGCCACGTGCGGGGAACTCGAGCCACAGGCGTCCGGCTGTATCCGGGGTCTCGAGCAGGCGCTGTTCCAGCGCTTGCCGGAACCCGGTGTCGGTGAGGCTGGTGACCGAGAGGTTGATGGCCAGGCGCTCGCCGGATTGCTGTAGTGCCTCGAGCGCAGCGTCGAGGACCGCCTCGTCCAGTTGCTGGATCAGGTTCAGGCGCACGGCCCAGGGCATGAAATAACCCGCCGGCCGCGGTTCGCCGTCCAGCACCAGCCGCATCGGCGCCTCCTGGTGCATCAGTTCGTTGTCGATGTCGACCACCGGGAAGCGCGCCAGTTGCACCCCGTGTTCCTCCAGCGCGCGAGTAATCGCGCTGCGCCATTCGGCCTGGCTGGTGTAGCGTGCGGCGGCATGCGGTTCCTCGGCGACGGTGTCGCCGGGTTCGAGTTCCGCCCGCGCCAGGGCCTGGTCGACCCGCGCGAGGATTTGTCCGAGGGTGTCATCCGGATGGTAGCTGGTGGTGGCGGCGTAAAACACAAGGTCCTCGGGTGCGTCGGGGCCCAGCTCGGTGCGGACGGCATTCAGCAGGGATTCGGCGTAGGCGCGGGGTGTGGAGATGCCGTGCGCGAACAGCACGAGATCGGAGCCGTTCAGGCGACCGGCTGCGCTGTAGTCGACGTCTTCGGTGGTGCGCCGAAGCACTTCGGCGATGCGCTGCAGCAGGGCGTCGAGCCCGGCATGGCCCAGCGTCCGGTTCAGTTCCTGCATGCGTGCGATGCGCAGGACCACCAGGACCCCGGCGGCACCGCCATGGCGGCTGTCGAGGGTCGCCTGCAATCGTCCCAGGAAGGGTTCCCGCGCGAGCAGGCCGGTGACAGGGTCGTGCTGCAACTGCGCCTGGAGATGTTCCAGGCGTGAGGATTCTTCGCGCAGCATCATGCGCACATGCTCGGTGAGCCGGTTCATCGCGCGCACTACGGCCCGGAATTCCAGGGTGCGCGGTTCGGGATTGGTGATGAAGCGGCGCTCGCCCAGGGCTCGGGCCTGTTCGACCACGCCGTTCAGGGGGCGGATCAGACGTCCGAGCAGCACGCTCCCCAGCAGGCCGATAAGGAACAGCCCGAGCACGAAGATCACGGTCAGGCGCAGTGTGCCGGTCCACAGCGTCTCGTAGGCATAATTGGTCTGGCTCTCCACATACAGGGTGCCGAACGGGGCCCAGCCGTCCGAGATGTGCGAGATACCGGGCTGGACCTCGAGCGGCAGCAGGTCCACGAACCAGCCGGGGACGCCCTGGGGCGGCGCGGGATTCTCGCGTTCGATCATGACCTCGCCGTCCGGGTCCACCAGGCGGATGCCACGGTAGTGCCCGGTATCGAATTGCGAGGCGATCTGCAACTCGACGGTGGTGTCGTCCTTGGGCAGCTGGGACAGCGACAGGGCAAGAGAGGCGGCGTTGTCGATGTTCTTGACGTGCAGTTGCTGCACCAGATAGTCGCGGGCCGACAGGGTGCTCACCACGATACTGACCAGCAATGCCAGTAGCAGAAGGATGGCGACGGCAATCCAGAGCTGTTTTCTCAGTGACATGGGAGCCCTCTCATTCGGAAGTCGCAGTAATCGGACGATCCAGATTCAGACCGTCCGCGTCCATTTGTTCCACGACCCGGCGCCACCGTGACAGGCGGGCCGTAGGGTCGGCGGCCGAGCGTTCGGCGCCATCGGGCCACAGGCCCTCGCTGTTGAAACTGAAGATCGGCGTCAAGTCGTCACGCCGGGAGGCGGTTTCGATCCGGGTGATCAGACTGTCGAGCACCAGCGGTTCATCGCGCGGTTCGGCGAAGTAGCCCAGGATCATGTGCGCCTGACTGAGCGAGCTGCCGGGGCCGCCGATACGTGCGCGGACATAAAACAGGCGCAGTCGCTCGTCGGGGATGCCCAGTTTGCGCAGACTTACGTACTTGAGAATGCTGAAATCCTCGCAGTCTCCGGCTGCCTTGTTCAGGGACTCCAGCGGGGTCCCCCAGTAGTCTTCCTGCCCCCAGGTCACCTGGTCATCCTGATAAAGGATGTTGCGGTTGAAGAACTCGTTGACCCGTTCGATCTGGGTCTGCTCGTCCTCGTCGGCCAGCTCCGCAAGCAGATTGCGCCAGCGCCGCACCAGGTCGGCCGTCTCCCGCCCGTAACGCTGTTCGGCCAGGACCTCCAGGTGCTGGAAATCTTCCAGCCCGGCCTGCCCGGGCGTCTGGGCCCACCATGTCGAGGTCGCCAGTGCCAGGGCGAAGGCGCACCACACGGCAAGGCGCATCGGCTGGGTACGGAAGCTGGAAAGGGCCCTCGGAGCAGGCATCGATAAAAAGCTCTTGTCGATCATGGGGCACCGAACCGGTAAATACCAGTCCGGAAGTGTGCCAATGTACAGGCATTTCCCATCAGGCGTTTGTTGAGCGTTATCTGGATCATATCGCAATGTATTGCAAGGGTGGGGACGTGACCCTATCTTTCAGGTGCGTTCGGCACACGTTCGGTGTCGCGCCCGGCCAGTGGGACGAGCTGGCCCGGTACCGGGTGGGCGATCCATGTTTCATGGGAGGAGAAAGCAATGAACCGACGAATGCCTTTGTCTGGCAGGGGGACCCTGCTGGCCTTGACGGCAGCCGTGACCATCGCGGTAGGGGGGGCGGCGCAGGCCGAGCCCGCCGAGCCGATGCGCGAGGCTGCAATGGAAGCCGTTCTGTCGAATCCCGATGTGCAGGCGCGCTGGCATGCCTTTCGCGCGGCCGGCGAGCAGCAGCGGGAAGCGCGGGGCGGATTCCTGCCCGAGATCGACCTGAACGCGCGGACCGGATACCAGCGGCAGCGCTACGATGACAGCAGTATCCCCGACCGGACCAGCCATCCGCAGGGCATCGACATCACGCTGACCCAGATGCTGTATGACGGATTCGGTGTGTCCAGTGACGTGAATCGCCTGGGCGAGGTCCAGCGGGTTCGCTACTTCGAACTGCGCGAAGCCACCGAGGAAACGGCCCAAGAGGCCGTGCAAGCGTTCGCCGACGTGCAGCGCCAGCGTACCCTGGTCCAACTGGCGCAGGAAAACTACGACGCGCACAAGGAGACCTACGATCAGATTATGGACCAGGCCGAGCAGGGCGTGGGCAGGGGTTCGGACCTCGAACAGGCCTCGGGTCGTCTGGCGCTGGCCGATTCCAATCTGCTGACCGAACGGCAGAACCTGCACGACGTAACCGCGCGCTACTACCGGGTGGTCGGGATGGCCCCGCCGGAGGAAACCGTCGATCTGGTCGGGGTGTTTGCCGATGAACCCCTGCCGGATACCGTGCAGGATGCGGTTTCCGAGGCCATTACCAGCAGCCCGGCGATGTTCGCGGCGAATCGGAGCATTGAGGCGGCGCAGTTGCAACGCAAGGTAGCCCGCTCGCGTTTCCATCCGCGTCTGGACTTCCGGATTCGCCACGCCTACGAGAACGACGTGCTCGAGCGCCAGGATGTGTGGGTCCACGATACGCTGGCCCAGTTCGTGCTGAGCTGGAACCTGTACCGTGGCGGCAGTGACCAGGCTCGGTTGCGGCGTGCTACGGACGAGTTCAACGGGGCCCGGGAGGACCAGGAGGTGGTCTGCCGCAATGTGCGTCAGACATTGTCGGTGGCCTACAACGACATCCGTTCGCTGGAAAGCCAGCTGCGCTTCCTGCGCCAGCATCGGGACTCGTCGGATCGCGTGCGCACGGCCTATCGTCAGCAGTTCCAGATCGGTCAGCGCAGCCTGCTCGACCTGCTGGACACCGAGAACGAGTACTTCGAGGCGAGCCGGGCCCTGGTCAATGCCCAGCACGACTACGAGCTGGCCAAGGCGCGAGCGCTGAACGGCATGGGTCGATTGCTGGAGTATCTCGAGATTACCCGTGCCGATGTGCCGGAACCCGAGGAGCTCGGTCTGGGAGATGACGACGTCCGTCTGGATCCGGAGACGCTCTGCCCACCGGATGCCCCGAAAATGATGGAGGCAACCCACGAGAGCATCTTCCGCTAGGAGCCTGTCGGATTTGGGTGATCATCGGGAGCGAGGCGGGGGTGCGGGACCGTTTTCCCGGTCTTTCGAGATTCACAGGGGCGACTGTGTGACGGGAGAAAGCCGGAAGAGGGGCCCCTCTCCCGCTAGTGGCGCAGGTCTGTCCCGAATTCGACAGGGCCCTGGGCAGGACGCAGGGCCGGGAGGCGGGGTGGTTGGCCAGGGCCGGCCACCCCGCCTTGTTTGCGTGGTGGCCCAGTGCCCGTGGCGCCCCGGGTGCGGCGGGAGGGCCCCCTGGTGAGCGCTCGCCACCTGTCCGAAGCGGCCCGCGCCGGTTCGCGCGCGTGTCCGGGCTTGGGGTTGCCGGCGCTCGACCCCTGGCGCGGCGTGTTTCGGGACACCCATCTCGAGAAACGCTACCGGGAGCATCGTTCGCGCTCCATGCTGCACGGGTTTCTGCTGGTACTCGCGCTGATGGCAGTCATGTTTGCTGCGGCCGCTCCGCTGGACCTCCGGCATCTGGATGATGGCGCACAGCCGGTGGCGCTCGGGATGCGTCTTGTCTTCCTGGCGGGGCTCGTCCTCGTGGCCTTTCTGGCACTTCGCTACCCGGGCCGAATCGTGCATCTCGCACCGGCGACCGGGGTATTCACCACGGCGGTGACGACGGGACTGGCCCTGCTGCATGCTGCGGAGTTCGGGGCGCCGGTTCTTGTGTTTCAGTTCGCGGTCCTGGCCCTGGTCTTCGTGCTTTTGTTGCCCAATACACCAACCTGGCGGGTGCTGCTGGCACTTTTGAACCTCGCCGGGATAGCCGTGGTGGCCGGGGCCGGTTTCGGCGTGGCGTTGGGTGACGAGGTATTGCTGTCCGCGTTGCTGGTTGCTGGCGTGGTACTGGCCCCGCTGGTCATTGCACATCGCGAGGACCGGGTGCGGCGCGAGCAGTTCGGGGCGCTCGAGCAACTGGTCCACGTGTCGACCACCGATCCACTGACCGGAGCCGGAAACCGGCGGGCCTTCTTCGAGGCCGCAGATCGGGCGATCGCGCAGGCGCGTTCGCGGGATGAACCGCTGACGGTGGTGCTTCTGGATCTCGACCATTTCAAGGCAATCAATGACCGCTATGGCCATGCCGCGGGTGACGAGGTGTTGCTTGCCGTGGCCACCCGGATCTGGGCGCGCATGGGCGAGGGCGAGGAATTTGCCCGGCTGGGCGGCGAGGAGTTTGGCTTGCTGCTGCCGGGCACCGCGATGGCGGAGGCGTTGCAGCGTGGCGAGGAACTGCGCTCGGCGCTGGCGGGAATGCGTGTGGAACTCCCGAAGGGGGAAGTGACGGTGACCGCCAGTGTCGGGGTCAGCGAGTGGCGTCCCGGCGAGCCCATCGATGCCACCCTGGCGCGTGCCGACCAGGGCATGTACGCAGCAAAAAGCGCCGGGCGGAACGCTGTTTGCCGCGGGGTGGAGGCTGGCGAGTGTGCGCAGTCATCCCCGGGCAGCGTGTGATTCCGTGAGCCGCGGTTCGGGCGCACTGGATCGCCAGAGGACATCCTCTTCACGATTCGCTACCGCGCGATCCGGGTGTCGCGGGAGCCGGAAGGCCGGGTCCGGTTCCAGGGGATACCTCTCGCAGGCACTTGCAGTGCGGGACATGGCATGATGACCCCCGCGGAGAGTCGCGAGGGTGAGCGATGGCGACGACGTTGGCAGGCAGGTCCGGGGGGCGATACGGAGCCGTGCGGTATGCACGAAGGCCGCTGCGCGACATCGTACGGGGGACCCTCCTGGGTCTGGTAGTGGTGTGGTCCTCCGGTCTGGTGGCGCAGGGGGACGACCGCGTCGTTCGCGTGGGTCTCTACGAGAATGTGCCGAAGGTGGGTATTGGTGAGGATGGTGTAGCCGGCGGCGTCTTCGTCCACCTGCTGGAGTCGATCGCGCGCCGCGAGGGCTGGACCCTTGAATATGCTGAGTGCGAATGGGCAGCATGCCTGCATGCGTTGCAGGACGGTCGCATCGACCTGATGCCGGATGTCGCGCTGACCGAAACCCGGCGCGAGTCTTTCGGGTTTCACTCCATTCCGGTAACCCAGGCCTGGAGTCAGGTCTACGCCCCGCCGGGTACCGGGCTCGGGACACTCGAGGATCTGGCCGGGCAACGCATCGCGGTGCTCGGAGGGGCGGTGCAGGAAGAATATCTGGAACGGCGCCGTACCGACGATCCCGGTCTGGATTACCAGTTGGTGCGTTTCCCGCAGATGGACGCGGTATTGGCGGCGGTGTCTGCCGGACGGGCGGATGTGGCCGTGACCAACAACTTCTATGGGCGCCGCCATGCGCGCGCGCACGGTCTGATCGAAACACCAATCACCTTCGGACAGGTCGGCCTGTATTTTGCTGGTCCCCCCCGGGGGCAGGAGGAGCGCCTGGCCGTGATCGATGCGTATCTCGAGTTGTGGAAGGACGAGGCCGGGTCTCCCTATCAGGCAGCGATGCAGCAGGCCCTGGCATCTCCCGATCCGAGCAGACTGCCTCGCTGGCTGTGGCCCGCATTCGGTGTGGTGCTGGTGCTGGCACTGCTGTTCGCGGTGATGGCGGGTCTGCTGCGCTGGCGAGTTCGATACCGCACGCGGGAGCTGGGTGCCGTCAACCAGCGTCTGCAGCATCTGCTCGACAGCGCGCCGGTAGTGATCTACCAGTTGCGGGCCCGCAATCTGGAACCGGTATGGGTGAGCGCGAATATCGAGCGTCTGTTCGGGGTGTCGCGCGAGGCGGCGTTGCGCCCCGGCTTCTGGATCCAGCAGCTCCACCCGGAAGACCGGTTGACCGTGTTGCGCGAGAAGGAGCGCATCCTCGAGCAGGGCTTTGGCGTGCAGGAATACCGTCTGTTCGACGGCTGGGGCAAGTTGCGCTACGTGCGCGACGAGATGCGGGTAAATACCCCGGATGCCCAACGCGGCGAGGTCGAGATCATCGGGTCCTGGACCGATCTCACCGCCAGCATGAAGCAGGAGGAGAAGCTTCGGCAACTCACCCATTACGATGGTCGCACGGGCCTCCCGAACCGTACCCTGTTGCAGGATCGTCTGGGGCATATGCTGGAACGTGCGCTGGCGGATGATCGCGCGCGCTGGGTGCTGCTACTGGATCTGGACCGGTTTCGGCACGTCAACGAGACCCTGGGGACCTCGGTGGGCGACGAGGTACTGCAGGGTGTCGCGCGCCGTCTGGGGCAGTACGCCGAGATCGAGGATACCGTGGCCCGGATCGGGGCGGACGAGTTCTGCCTGTTGGTCGAACACCCGCCCGGGGACGATGACAAGGATATCTGGCTGGCCGGTCTGCTCGAGACCATTCGGGAGCCATTCGCGTTGGCGGGGCGGTCCCTGGTGCTGACCGGAAGTGTCGGTTTGGCGGTGTTCCCCGAGGACGGAACGACCCGCGACGAGTTGCTCGCGGGCGCCGAGCTGGCCATGGAGAATGCCCGGGCGCAAGCGGGCGATACCTGGCGCCGGTACGAAACGCGGATGGGCGAGCGTACCGAAAGGCGGCTGTTTCTGGAGACCGACCTGCGTCAGGCGGTTGCGTATCAAGAATTTGTACTGCACTTCCAGCCGCAGTTTCATCTGGGGAGCGGCGCATGTGTCGGGGTCGAGGCGCTGGTGCGCTGGGTGCACCCCCAGCGTGGCATGGTCCCGCCGGCGGAATTCATCCCGCTTGCGGAAGAAACCGGACTGATCTCCGCCATCGATCGCTGGGTACTGGACGCGGCTTGTGCGCAGCTCGCGGCCTGGGACGCGCAGGGACAGCAAATCCCGGGTGTCGCCGTGAATCTCTCGGCGCGCGAGTTGCACGACGAGAATCTTGTGTCGGTGGTGGGTGATGCGCTTCAGCGCCACGGCATTCTCGCAGAACGGCTGGAGCTCGAACTGACCGAGACCATGATCATGGAACAGCCGGAACGCGCACTCGCTGTACTGCGAAGGCTGAATACGCTTGGTGTGCGCCTGGCAATGGATGATTTCGGATCCGGATACTCGAACCTCGCCCACCTGCTGCGCCTGCCCCTGCACCGACTCAAGATCGACCAGTCGCTGGTACGCGACATCGGGCATTCGCGGCATAACGAGTCGATCGTGCGCGCGATCATTGCGCTGGCCGAGGCGCTGGATCTCGAGCTGATAGCCGAAGGGGTGGAAGAGAATGCCCAGCGCGATTTTCTGCTGCGCTCGGGGTGTGCTGTAGGACAGGGATTCCTGCTGGGCCGTCCGGTGCCTGCAGAGGATTTGCCGTCGAGCCTGTCCGCGCTCTGAGGAAGGGGGGTCTGCAGAGTCTGCGGGATACCCACTTAGCCCGGATGTTTCATGAATACGCGTGATGATCGCGCAGGAAATTGGCCGCACAGGGGGGTTTCCGAAGGGGTGCCGTATTGGGCGATACGGCCGACGGAGGAAAATTCCCTGTGCGGCCAAGAGACCAGCGAGGGCGCGTGCCATTCATGAAACATCCGGGTGGGTAACCTTCAGGGGGCGCCGCTTCGTTGCAGCGTCCGCCTGTGCCCGAAGAGTGGTGGACCGGGTTCTGGGGGGCGAGAGAACCTTGCGCGACTATGGGGGGCTCGCTGTCGAGGATCGCCTGCGCTATGTTGCAGGGTACGGGCGGGGCGAATGCATTGTTGTCCCGGATCCGCGCAGGGACTAGTTCAATCACCACCTGGAGGTATTCATGAAAGCGCTCTTGATGGCTTTGTTTGCCGGGCTGTTGCTGGCCTCTCCGCTATGGGCCTCCGGGAACGGGGACTCCGAGACACCGGAACTGGATCGGGAAACGCTGCAGCAGATGGTTCGACACAGCGCAGAGGTCTTCCCGCTGGAAGACGGCGTCAGTATCGAAGATGCGGTCGAATCGATGAAGCTGCGTGCGAACCTGAGGAATTTTCAGGAAGTGGCCGACCTTCCGTTGTCCGATCAGGTTGCGGCCATGGGAGGCGAGGGCAACTACATGCGCATCCTCGCGTTCTGCGACGCGCTGATTGCCAACCGGATGGTTCAGCACGACATCATTTTCGCCAGTTTCCTGCCGTGCCGGATCGCAATTGTCGAGGATGATGAAGGCCAGGGCTGGATCGTGACCACGAACATGGACATGATGCTGCATGCCACCGATCTGCCCGAGGACCTTGAGGAGATTGCTCGCGAGGTGCGCGACACGATCTACAGCATCGTGGAAGCGGGCCGTACTGGCGATTTCTAGAGGGCACGAACACGATCCAATGGTGGTCGCGCCGGTTAACTGGATTGGTAACTCGAGGACTCAGTGACAGGCGTTGTCAGGTCCCCATCGGATAGAACAGGGGAACTGTTCGACGATGGGGCGCTCGGCTGCTGGAAATCCTCACATGTTGTGCTAGATTTATCTTCGGGGGCAGGGATGCTCCCGGAGAGTCACTTCGGAAGGGAAGCCGGGGTGGCTCTCCACTTTTTGGGGTCTGGTAATTACCCATGCTGGTCCCGTTGCCGCGGTGTTTGGAGGCGTGGGTCGAAGAGTTCCGAAGAATCCGCGGTGCCCTGTTTTCGGGGGCGCAACGCGGGTGTGCCAGATGAGGGGTGTAATTCCGGGCGTTGCGCCTGGCGAGTTCTCTCGAATTTCGACCGTTTATGGGTCAAAAACGACCGTTCGGCGATTTTTTGCCGGATTCCCTGGAATTCCTCAAACGATGTGCTAGTTTTTGCATCGGGGGCAGGGACGCCCCCGGAGAGTCATCTCGGCAGGGAAGCCGGGGTGGCTCTCCTCTTTTTGGGCCTCGAGAAATGGCGTGCTGGCGGGTTTCCCCTGTCGGGCCGCTCAGGCCGCGGCCCGGGCGCACATCTTCCGGGGGCTCTCTGGTGTTGGAGCTAGGAGCCGTCGGATTTGGGCGAACGTCGCGAGCGTGAGGCAGGAGGGTGAGGCGATTTTTTCGGTCTTTCGAGGCGCATAGTGGGAACCATGTAACGAGAGAGAGCGGAAAATGGGCCCACTCTCCCATACGCGCAGCAGATCAGTCCCAAGTTCGACAGGCTCCTAGCCTGCTTCTGGGGCAGTGGTGTCGCCCGCCATGACTGCTGTGCGATAGGTTCCACGGCCGGCATGCTTGGCCGCGTACATCGCTTGATCGGCTGCCGCGACAAGGCTGTCGCTGTTGCTGCCGTGCTCCGGGAAAAGGCTGATGCCGATGCTGGCCCCAAGCTGACAGGTGTGGCGGTCGGCGGTGACTGGCTCGTTCAGCCCGTCGATGATGTGCGCTGCGACCCGTTCGGCCTCCTCCGGGCCATCGATCTCCTGGAGCAGCACCATGAACTCGTCCCCCCCGAAGCGCGCTACCGTATCGGTCGTACGGACCAGTCCCTCCAGTCGTCGGGCCACGCGCTGCAGGATCTGGTCGCCGACCCGGTGGCCCAGCTCGTCGTTGATCGGCTTGAAGCCGTCGAGGTCGATGAACAGCAGGGCCACTGGGTGGCCGTTGCGCCGGGAGAGACTCATGGCCTGCTGCAATCGATCCTCGAACAGGCGCCGGTTGGCCAGGCCGGTCAGGTTGTCGTGCATGGCCAGGTGCTGGATTCGTTCCTCCTCGGCCTTCCGGTCGGTGATGTCCATCATCGTGCCAATGGTGCCGGAGGGCCCTCCTGCAGGATCGGGGACACGCTCGGCGCTGACCTGCATCCAGCGCAGGGAGCCATCCCGACACGGCACCCGGAATTGTTCCAGGTAGCGGTCCTTGTCCCCCAGGATGAAGGTGTCGCAGGCGGTATCGCCGTGAGGCCGGTCATCGGGATGGAGCAGCGTGACCCAGTCACGGCCCAGGGTCTCCTCCTGTGACCACCCAGTGATCCGCGTCCAGGCCGGATTGATGTAGTGGACCCGACGTTGGGCATCGGTCTGAAAGACCACCTCGCGCAGCGATTCCGTGAGGGTGCGATAACGGACCTCGCTGGCCCGGTGGCGGGCTTCCGACTCGCGCAGCCGCCAGGCCTGACGCATCAGCAGCCACACCACACCGGGCAGTACCAGCAATGCCAGGGCAAGATAGGCCCAGCGATGGAGCGGCTGGGCCGCGGCCGACTCCCAACCTTCGCGCGGGGCGGCGGCAATGATCCATTCGTTGTCCTGAAACTGTATGCGCTGGATCACGTTCCCGGCGCGGAATAATGCCGGGTCCCCGTGGAAGACCGCTCCGTCCGCACCGAGGCCATCCTTGCCGCGCAGGGCGATCGTGAGTTGTTCCTGCGCCGTCGCCAGGTCGATGCGCTCGTAAATGGTGTCGATATTGATGGGCACACTGGCCATGCCCCAGTACCGCTCGCCGCGATCCAGAAAGATCGGGGTGCGTACGATCAGCGCTTCGTCACCCTGGACCAGGTTCACCGGGCCCGCCACCACGGTGCGGCGCTCGTGCATCATGTGCTCGATGGAGAACGACTGGTCGGGCAGGGTGGTGAGGTCGAGGCCGACCACGCTCTCGTTTTCTTCCAGGGGATAGGCAAAGCGGATCACGTTGTCCGGGGCGAGTGTGACATTTCGGATGGGGGAGCCCGGGCTTATCATCTGGCGGGCGAAATTATTGAACTCGGTCAGCGTAAGCTCCGGATAGGCGCCCACAAAGTTCGCCAGCCCGCTGACCTGATAGACCGCGGCGTTCAGCTCCCCTTCCAGTCGCGTGCGCAGGGTCGACACCTGGCTCTGAACCTCGGAATAGGCGCGTTCGAGGTAGCGCTGCTGCATCAGGTTGTTGAACCAGAGGCCGGCAGCCAGCACCGCAGCGGCCATCAGCGCGGCAGCCAGGCACGGCAGCCGGTGAGAGAGTGGCGCCATTCGAAGGACCCTGCTTGGCAAATACCGGCTCAGTATAAGTCAGTGGCGAGGGTCAGGAGGAGTTCCGGCGCTTCCCGGGAACTGGGGCAAGGTGGGTGTTCCGGAGAACGCCGGAGTGGGTGTCCCCCCGGTTCTGGCCCCGGCTGATGTCAACAAAGTGGGTGTCCCAGAGATTTCTCCCGTGTCAACAAAGTGGGTGTCAACAAAGTGGGTGTCCCAGAGATTTCTCCCGAGGTTCGTTACCCACACAATCAGCGAAGGGGCCGAAGAACGCGCTGAGCGTCGAGTCAAGCGTATCGCGGATGTTCGGATCGTCGTTGATCGGACGGACCAGGGTCATGGAGCCGACGTTGCGGGAGTCCCTTCGTGGCCCGGGAAGTAGCGCTCCCGGATGGTCTCCAGCCCCCCGTCGGCCTTTATGTCTCCCAGTGCTTGCTGCCATTTTCGCACGGTGGACTTCGGCGTGTCGCGCGAGATGGCGATGTAGTAGTCGGTGCTCAGGACGGTTAGCTGCGGTTGCAGGTCCGCCATGGTGTAGCCGGCCTGTTCCACGATGTTCGGTGCGGTGCTGTCGGTAAGGATGGTGAGCTCGGCGTTGCCTGCCATGACGGCGCGCACGGCGTCGACCGGTTCGGGGCGGCTTTCCAGGTTGGTGAAGCCCGCGTCCTGCAGGTATTGTTCGGTGAACCAGTTGCTGGTGGTGGCGATGGTTTCCACGTCGCGTGCGGCGTCCAGGTCATCGAGGCTCAGATCGTTGCCCGCCTTTGCGTAGAGGATGGCGTTGTTGCTGCCGACCGGGCCGACCCAGTGGAAGAGGTCTTCACGTTCCGCGGTGCGTTCGGCACTGAAGAGCACCACGTTGGGGTGGATCGTCGCCATGCGGTAGGCGTTTTCCCAGGTGGTCAGCCGGATGGGGGCCTCGCTGTCCAGCCGGTCGGTGATCTCGCGGACCACGTCCGTGACGTAGCCGGTGGTCTCCCCGTTTTCCCGGTAGGTGAGCGGGGGATAGTCCTCGGTCACCAGATAGAGGATGCCGGGTGGCTGGTTGTTGGGCAGCCATTGCCGGTAGATCGTGTCGAAGCGGCTGTCCTGCTTCATGGCGTTCAGGGCGGCCTGCCAGCGGGCGACCCGCTCGCCAGCGACGTCGGGCGAGAAGGCGAGGTAGGTCAGGTCAGTGGACAGGGTGAACTGCGGTTCGATCGCGGCGCTGTCGGTCTGGACCGCTTCCAGCAGGCCGGGCAGGGCGGCATTGCTGCTGACCAGCAGTGTCGTCTCGCCGTCGAGCAGGCTTTGCAGTGCCGCCCGTTCGCTGTCGTGGCCGACCAGGTTGGTAAAGTCCTTTTCCTTGAGCAGTTCCTCACTGTAGTAGCCGGTCACCGTGGCGATGCCGTCTGCCGCGCGGGCGTCGGCGAGGTTGTCTACCGTGATCGCCGCATCGGAGAGTGCGTAGAGGTTGGTGTCCAGTGCGCCGATGGGCCCTACCCATTGCAGATCGTCCTTCCTCTGCTCGGTCATCACGGTGCTGTAGATCGCCGTGTGCGGGCCGTTGGTCGCCGCCCGATAGCCGGCATCCCAGTTGGCCAGTTCGAAGGTCGGTGACTCGCCCACGGCGTCGGCCATCTTGCGGATGATGGCAGTGGCCTGGCCGGTGATGCGGCCGTTCTCTTGGTAATTGAGCGGTGGGTAGTCCTCGGTAAGGATGGTCAATTGGCGGTCGGGGTCCGGGGCGGCGTCCGCCTGGGCCGGACCGGTCAGCAGGAGGGCCGTGATCATCGGCAGCAAGGAGCGCAAAACGGGATGCATGGGTCGGCCCTCGTCCATGGGTAGGGGAACGTCTCTTGTAAGCAATAGAAGGATAGGAAAATCCAATTGCCCCACCGCAATATCCCTTCGCCCAAGAGGGCTGTCAACTCCCAGCGGACGCCCTGAAGTGGACCCCATGGTCAAGACAGAAATCGCCGGGGTTCAAACTATCGCTTCGGCGGTGTTTGCAGTTGCATCGCGCTGCCCTGTGTTCGCATCGTGCGATGCGTCCTTCTTGCCACCGAAGGGGTCAGGAATGGCTGCGCCGCTCCCGGGGCCGGACTGGTAGACCTCGTCCGGGGTACGGTTCTCCAGCGCCTGGTGGGGCAAACGAAGTGGGTGTCCCTGAGGCGGGAAAGTACGGAAAGTGGGGTCCTGGAAGACGGCGATTCCCGGGAAGTAGAGGCAGGTGGGTGTCCTCGAGGTTCCGTGCGGTTCGGTTTCAGAGCTTGTCCCGATCGATCTGTTTTGTACATAGTGGACAATACAGGCTATGAGGAATGGGTATGCGTATCGTCAGTGCAAGCGAAGCGAAGCAGGGGCTGGCCGGTGTGATTGAATCGGCCCGCAAGGAGCCCGTCGTTATCCAGAGACAAAAAAGGGATGTCGCCGTGGTGCTGTCGCCGGCGGAATACCAGCGCCTGGTCCATCTGAACGTGGACGAGTTCCAGCGTTTCTGTGACCAAGTCGGGAGTCAGGCCGAATCCGCCGGCCTGACTCAGGAAAAGCTCGACCATCTGCTCGCGGATGACTGAATCCGACCTGCAGGGTCGGTGGGTGCTGGATACCAATCTTCTGGTCAGCCGGCTCCTGGTTCCATCCGGCCCCGCGGCCCGGGCCGTGGATCATGCGCTGGAACGGGGCATCCTCCTGGTTTCGGAGGCCACCCTGGAAGAACTCGTTCACGTTGTCGCGCGTCCGAAGTTCGATCCGTATGTCAGCACAGCGGAGCGCCAGCAGTTCATTCGCCTGCTGGGCGGGATCGCGCGTATTGTGAACATCACCACGCCGATCACCGCCTGCCGCGATCCGAAAGACGACAAGTTCCTGGAAGTCGCCATCCATGGCGAGGCCGATGCGATCGTGACTGGGGATGAGGATTTGCTGGCCCTTGACCCGTTCCACGGCATCCGCATCGTGCGGCCAGTGGACTTCCTCGAACACGGCTAGCAAGCAGGTGGGTGTCCTGGACGACGGGACGACTCGTTCTGGAGTAGGAGCAGCTAGGGTATCCAGTGCGCGGTGGTAGCGCTGCGTATTCCGGCCCATCGTGACCGCCCATTCCGATTGATCGTGACCGGTGATTCCGGCCGCAACGTGACCGATTCTGGCCCCAACAAAGTGGGTGTCCCGGAGGATGACATCAAAGTAGGTGTCCCTGAGCAAGGCGCCCCGTCAGTGGACGATCGCGCGGAAGGGGTCAGATGCCTGTGAGCAGCAAGTCGCAAGCGGCGATGATGGCATTTCGCTCGTGGGCAAGGCTGACGACCTCGGCGCCAAGCAAATCGCGGGAAACTCCGGCCAGTTCGGCGGTGGACAGCACGACGAGTTGGCCCTCGATGGTGAAGGTCGGGTTGAGGATGCGGGCGGGACGACCAAACGCCTCAGCGTCTACGAGCGGGGCGACCACCACGGTGTCCAGTTCGGAGAGCAGATCGTTCTGAAGCACGAGCAGATAGGGTATCCAGCGCGCGGTGGCCGCATGCGGGTTGCGATGTACCGCGAACTGCGCCATTAGAAGCGCCGCATCTGATCGCCAAAGCTGCCCTGTTTGGCTACGCGCTGGTTGTATTCTTCGAGCGCCTCCCGATTCTCGGTCAGCCATGCGTCGCGGCGGGCGTCGCGCACGGCACGCGCCAGCGATTCCTCGAACAGGCCCGAGAGATTGATGCCGAGCTCTCGCGCCTGAGCCAGAAGGTCGGTATTGACGCTGAGGTTGGTGGGCTTGCGCGGTGCGTCTGTGTTGTACGGAGCCTGGTACACAAGGGCCTCCTGATGCTGCCGATGATGGCGCATATAATACGCGCATCAGCGATGCGCATCAAGAAGATCTGACTGGCGTCCATCGAGGATGGCATGACAAACGGCGACAAAGTGGGTGTCGCAGAGAACTCTCCTGGTCTTGATGGCACCGAGTGTCTGCGAATCCCGGCCGCTGGCGTCTGTATGGCGGTCACCGGTGTCAGGCAGCAGGATTGGGAAAGAGCTTTCGGGCAGCCCCGATGCCCCGCAAATAGCGGGTCTGGCGCGCGTCGCACCGGGCCGTGATGCGAGCGGGTGTACCCACGGCGCTGCCAAATTGCCTCAGCATGCGACTGGAGGTGCGGATGAACTGGTGGGGGTCGATTCCCAGGCGTACCAGCAAGGGTGGGGTTTCACCATCAATGAAGCCGCGCTTGTCTTCGCGGATCACACGGCCGGTTGCCTCCATGAGTTGCAGGTAGTCCTCGAACCCAAAGGGCACTGCCGGTTCCGTCCGGCCAGTGGCATCGAATGGCATTAACGGAGCGCCCGGCAGACGATTCAGGGCCGACTCGGGGTTCAGGGATTCCGCATCCTGTGCATCCGCACACCGCTGATGCTCGGTCGCCCTGGCGATTCGGTACGAGCGTCTCATGCACTCTTTCGTTGAATCGGCTGCATCGATCCTCGGTGACCCGCAGATTTGCGGGTCGTCGTCCATGGCCGACCCGAGGAGCAGCTCAGTCCTCTCGGCAACCGATGTGTATTCCGAACGCTCGGGCGTATCCGCGATCCCGGCCCGGATGGGGTTGAGGTCAACATAGGCCATGGCGGTCAGTACAGCTTGGTCGTCGAGGAGCGCCTGGCTCTTGAAGCGTCCCTCCCAGAAGCGTCCTGTCACCCCGTCCTCGGCGTTGGCTTGCCGTGCGATCGACTCGTTCAGTACGCGCATGAACCATGACAGATCAGCCAGACGCGAGCGATATGTCTCCGCCCAGGCATCCACGAGCTCGATTTCGGCCTGACCGAGCCGATCCGCATCCGCCAGATACCGCTGCACCAGGGTCGGTCCGGAAAAGAGTTGAGTCCATCGACCCAGGATTTCGTCGCGCCCCAGGTCCTGGGCCCGCGTGTCGTCCACCCGGACGACGATGTGAAAGTGGTTGCTCATCACTGCGTAGGCCGCGATGTCGATCGCGAACACCGAGGCGAGTTGCTTGATGCGGTCGGCGATCCAGCCGCGGCGGTGTTCAAAGGACCGTCCGGTGTGCGCATCGTGGCCGCACAGAAAGGCGCGCCGCACGCAGCGCGAGACCACGTGGTACCAGGGCGTGTCGTCCAGAGAGACGAGGGTTGAGCGGGGTTGGGTCATGATGGACTCCTTCCGTGGAGTAGGCCTGCTGGAACGCATGTCCGTTACGCTCCTGCCGATAGCATAGCCATTGTCTTGGGGAGTTTCAGGAGCACGGCAAGCAAGTTGGGTGTGCCTGCGGTTCCGGTATGCCTTCGCAGGGGCCGGGCGAGGAGAGTGGAGGAAAGTGGGTGTCCCGGTAGCCCGGTAGCCGGAAGGCTGACAACGTGGGTGTCCTAGGGGATGGGTGTCCCTAAGCAAGGCGCCAGAGGTGGTGCCGCGCGACCAGCCGATTCCTGACGCCTAATGACCATTTGAGCTCGGGGTATGGTTCTTGAGCCAGTCCTTCAAAGCCGCATCCATTCGCGTCTGCCAACCCTTTCCAGTTGCCCGGAATGCCGCGACCACGTCCGGCGACAGCCGAATCGTGATGCGCTCCTTGGTCACCGCCAGCGGTGGGCGGCCCAGGCGCCGCAGGGCTTTGGTCTCGGCATCGGAAGGTTCCGGGGCATCGGGGTCCGCATCGATCCCGGCCTGAATCGCTGATTCTTCGTCGGCGTCGTTCAAGACGACGCGCCGACCGCTACGTAGCGTTAGTGATTTCGACATAGCGCGCAATCTCCCGGTTATTGGCCTTGCGCAGGCTGATGATCCGCCGCACGGATGCCCGATCGGTGAACACGACGCAATACAAGCGGTTGCCCATCAATGCATATCCAAGCATTCGGCACTCGCCGTAGCTCTTCCGACGGTCTTCCATGGCCAACCCACCAGGAGCGTATCCCATTCGAGGCTCAGGGCATCGCCAAGTGAGACCCCGTGTTTCGCGAGGTTCGCAGCGTCCTTGTCTGCGTCAAACTCGATCTCCATTAACTTATAGTATGTACAAAAATGGCTGCGCGCAATCGGGAGAGCCGGATCCACTCGGAAGGGAACGGAATTCGTGTCACCTGGCAGTCGGTCCTGGACATGCCACGGCGGTGACCCTGGTGGATCCTGGTCGATTTGGGGATTGGGGGGACGGGATGTAGAAGCGGAGTCTGAGCCAGGCGGCTTCGGCGAATCGGGCTTATGTCAACAAAGTGGGTGTCCCGGAGGATGTGATCCGGGTTATGTCAACAAAGTGGGTGTCCCGGAGGATGAACCCGGAAGATGAAGTGGGTGTCCCGGAGGAT
>JBNJFQ010000047.1:0-18644 GCA_051747025.1 Pseudomonadota bacterium | reverse complement strand
CCGGCGGAACGGCGGCTCAGTCGCGGCGCAGGTGTGGGTGCCATGCAAGGCGCGGCGGCGCGGGAGGGTGCACGACCACCGCGGCGTTCTGGCCGAATTCGGTCAGCCAGGTGTCGAGCTGCTCCGCTGGCAGATCCAGGATGCACAGCCCGTGTTCGTCGGGCCACTGGCCCTCCGGATCGCGGTGGGTCGTCGGCCAGGCACGCAGCCCGGATTGCGCCACGCGCCGCTCGAGTTGTTGCGCCCGCTCCGCGTTCGCGTGGTCGGGCAGCGGGCGGCTCCCGGGGTTGAATGCGGTCAACAGGGTTGCACTCGCGCAGCCTTCGTTGCGGAGCCGGGTTGCGAACGCCGGAGCGGGCGTGCCGGGCTGCAGGGTTACCGGCCCTTCCGGCAGCTCGATGATGTAGGACGCAGCGAGATACACCAGCTCCAGCGAACCGCGCGCTTGCTCTGGTGCCGGGAAGGGGCTCGCTTGGCTGTCGCTACTTGTATTTGATGTCATCTCGCGGCACGCTCGCACGTTGTTACAAGCCACACCATGGTTTGTCAGGGGGGCAGCATGGGGAGCAGGCCGCGATTTCGCTTGCCGGTTAACGAGGCCGAGTCGCCTGGCTCGCCGCCGCGCTGACGGCGTCTCCCGTTCATGCCTTCGCGTCCCCGTGCCCCCGATATTACCGGCGCCTTCATGGTCGTGCTGGTGCTGGTTGCGGTGGTGGCCTGGACCAGCTGGCAGCGTGTCCAGGAACTGCAACAAGAGATCGAGGCCCTCACCGAGGAATACGTGCAGAAGGTGGACAGTATCCACCGCATGCGCAGCCTGGTGCGCGAGCGGATGCTGCGCGCGGCGCTGGTGATCAGCGCCCAGGATCCAGTACTCCAGGACCGCTATCATCGCGAGCTCCGGGGGCTGGCCGGGGACTTTGTGACAGCACGCGCGGACGTGGAGGCGCTGGTGGTGCGCCCGGGCGATGCTGCGCTGCTGGACGAACTGCGCGCTCTGACCGGGGAAGGCGCGCCGATCCTGGCGGAGACCGTCGATCTGGCACTGGTCGGTGGGCGCAACGATGCGCTCGCGCGACTGTACAGCGAGGCGGTGCCGATCCAGGAGCAGGTGCTGGAGCAGATGGAGCGCATCCTGTACGCCTTCGAGCGTGATAATGCCCGTGCGATCGAGGTGACCGCCCGCAGGCACCAGCGGACCCAGCAGGCCATGCTGGGGACCGCCGGGGTGGCCCTGCTGCTGATTGTGTTCATCGGCTTTCGGGTACGCCGCAGGATATTCCGTGATCACGCTGCGCTGCAGACGGAGCTCGGTCAGCGCCAGCGGGTCGAGGCGCGTCTGCGCGAGACCCAGATCGGGCTAGAGGCGGCGGTGGCCCGGCGCACCGCCGAACTGGAAGAGGCCTCCGAGCGTCTGGAGGCGGCGCAGCGTGTTGCCGGGGCCGGTTACTGGGAATGGAATATTCGCAACGATCAACTGCAGTGGTCGGCGAATTTATTCGAACTGCTGGGGCTGGATCCGGCGCATACCGAGGCGGGGTTCGACGCTTACCTGCATGCGGCACACCCGGATGACCGCACGCGCGTCCGGCGCGCTATCAACGAGGCACTGGCAGGCGAAGCCCTGTATCAGGTGGAGCATCGCGTGGTCCGGCCGGATGGCGAGGTCCGCGAACTGCGGGTCGAGGGCGAGATCGAGCGCGATGCTTCCGGGCGGCCGCTGGAGATGCTGGGGATGGTGCGTGACATTACCCGCGAGAAGGCCTCGCAGGAACGGCTGTGGCACCAGGCCCACCACGACTCCCTCACCGGCCTTTCGAACCGCAGCCTGTTGCACGAACACCTGGCCCAGGCGTTGCGGCGTGCCCAGAGCAACACGGGCCGGGTTGCGCTGGTCGTCTGCGACCTGGACGGTTTCAAGCCGATCAACGACCGAATGGGACACGACGCCGGCGACGTGGTGCTGGTGGCGGTGGCCCAGCGCCTGCGCGAGGGTGTGCGCGAGAGCGATGTGGTCGCGCGAGTGGGCGGTGACGAGTTCGTGCTGCTGCTGGAGAATGTTCAGGATGCCGACGCGGTCAACGGGATCTGCCTGAAACTGCTCGATCGGTTCGAGGAGCCGGTCGAGGTCAACTACGAGTCGGTACGGATCGGCCTGAGTCTGGGGGTGGCGATCTATCCCGAAGATGGCGAGGACGCAGAAACCCTGTTGCAGCATGCCGATCAGGCGATGTACCAGTCCAAGCAGGCGGGGGGTTTCTGGGTCACGTTGTTTGGGGAACTCGATGCCGGCCCCGGGCGCGGCCCGGGGCGTGCCGATCATGAGCATTCGCCACTGGGCTGTGGCCTGCAGTCCGATCCGCCACAGGCCGGCACCGGCGACTGAGACGCGCCCCGGACCCGGGGGCTCAGGCGGAGGACTCGCGCATCTTGTGGTGCATCTGGTCCGCGGGGAGGGGCCAGGAGAACAGGAAGCCCTGGAAGCGGGTGCAGCCGAGCTCGAGCAACTGGTGCAGTTGTTCCTCGTGGGCCACGCCCTCTGCGATTACGTCCAGATGCATGTTGCGGCCGATATCCACGATGTTCTCGATCAGGGTGCGGTCGCCGCCCTGCAGCAACTCGTCGACGAACGACTTGTCGATCTTGAGCTCGTCTACCGGCAGGTCGCGCAGGTAGGCCAGCGACGAGTAGCCGGTGCCGAAGTCGTCCAGCGCGACGCGCATTCCGAACGTGCGCAGGGTGCCCAGCTTGGCGACCGCGTCGCCCAGATCACGCAGCAGCCCGGATTCGGTGACTTCCAGGACGATCTGTCCCGGGGGTACGCCGTGCGCGCGCACGCGCCCCCGGACCTGCTCCACGAAATCCGGTCGTGCCAGCTGCCAGGGCGAGATGTTGATCGCCAGCCGGGGCAGTACCGGCTTTCCGGTATGGTGCCAGTGTCGCAGGGTCGCCAGCGCGTGATCCAGTACCCAGTTGCCGATGCCGTGGATCAAGCCGGTCTCCTCGGCCACCGGGATAAACAGTCCCGGCGCGACATCCCCCAGCTCGGGGTGTTGCCAGCGCAGCAGGGCCTCGGCACCGATGATGCGGCCGTCGCGGTCGAACTGCGGCTGGTAGTGCAGGTGTAGCTCGTCGCGCGCTACCGCCTGGCGCAAGCCGTCCTCGATCTGCAGCCGGGCGTGGGCGGCGTCCTGCAGCGCATCGCGGTAGAACTGCACGCCGCCGCGTCCGGCACCCTTGGCCTGGTACAGTGCGATGTCCGCGTGGCGCAGGGCGTCCGCGGCGGTTTGCCCGGCATCCGGGAACAATACGCAGCCGAGACTGGCGCCCACTCCGAAGGTGCGTTCGTCGATTGCCACGGGGTGATTCAGCGCTTCGAGCAAGCGCCCGGCGTGCGCCGCGACTGCATCCTCCAGCCCCTCCCGCTGACAGGCCTGCGGGTGGATCAGGACCGCGAATTCGTCCCCGCCCAGGCGCGCCGTCAGGGAGTGCTCCGGGGCATGTGCATGCAGCCGGTCTGCCACTGCGGCCAGCACGGTGTCACCGACGGCATGCCCGAGGGCATCGTTGATGGTCTTGAAGTGATCGAGATCGATCAGGATCAGCCCCCCGTGCTGGCTATCGGCATGCGCAATGTCCAGGTCCCGCGCCAGCGCATCGTGCAGCTGGGCGCGGTTGGCCAGTCCGGTCAGCGAGTCCTGGAAGGCGAGCTGGCGAATGTTTTCTTCACGCTCCAGGCGCTCGAGCTCGGCGGCCGCGCGCTGCGCGAAGATCTGCAGGATCTCGGTGGTCTGTCTGACTTCCTTGAGCGGGTAACGGTTGATCATTGCGATATGCCCCAGGTCACTGCCGCTGCTGTCGAACATGCGTGCTCCGAGGTAACTGCGCGCCGCCATGTCCCCCAGCATGTGATCTTCCGGGAACAGGACCTGGACCTCGTCCGGGAACACACAGATTCCCTGGTCCAGGACGGTTTCGCAGGGTGTCTTGGCCAGTTCATAGCGGAAATTGGGCAGGATCTCGCCCTGTCCGCACAGCGCCATGGTGTCGATGTGGTCCGGTGCGTCGGGGGCGCGTTTGCCGACCAGTGCGAAATCAGCCGGGAACACCTCGGACAGTTGTCGCACCAGTGCCTGGAAAAAGCCCTCGCGGGTGTCGGCCTGGATGCCCTGCGCCAGTACGCGCAGGGCATCCTCGCTGCGACGCGTCAGGGTCACATCCTCCTGCACCACGACGACGTCCTGCACGGCGCCTGCCGTGTCGCGCAGGGGGTACGCGCAGCCCCGCATCCAGTGCCCGTCCGGTGCATCATCGGTCGCGTCGGAGTGCGGCTGATAGGGGAGGGGGTCAATGGTTGCCAGATTGCCCGCGGCGGCCGTACGGATCGGTTCGGCGATACGCGTCTCGATCGCGTCGGGCTGTTCCAGCACATTGCGGCCGACGGTCTCCGCGCGCGAGCGGTCGTGCATCTGTTCCCAGGCCCGGTTGACCTGGCGTACCACCCCCGAGGGGCTCAGGACCTGGATCCCCATCGGGGCCTGCTCCACCATGCCGCGAAATCGCTGTTCGGAATCGCGCAGGCGCTGCTGGGTCTCCTGATGCAGCACCAGGCTCATCACCAGGATCATGAACAGATAGCCGAAGACGGTCAGGGGCACGAAGTCGATCAGGCCCAGCCGCACCAGCGCGCCCTGGGCGGTGGCCAGCAGAAACAGCGCAATCCCGCCGAGCAGGAACAGGGTGGCCTTGCGCCGTTCGCGGCGATAGTGGCGAATCAGCACGCCGACGGCGAACCCGAATACTGCAACCAGGACGGCAAGAGCCAGCAGGAACCAGGTGCTTGGTTCACCGCTGCCCAGGCTGACGGTTTCGCCCCATGGTGCGACCCAGTCCCGCAGATGAACGATCTCGCGAAACTGCAGTCCGTAGGGTCGCCAGAGGTTGGCTACCCACAGGATCACCGTCAGCACGGACAGCACCAGCAGGAACGCGCGTGCCGGAGTTCGGGTGTGCGTGGCGACAAACGCGGCAAACAGCAGATAGAACGGCGCGATCAGTGCCAGGTAGGTCTTCAGGGCGGTGGTGTAGGTGGCGATGCCGTCGGCCCGAAATCCCCAGGCGGCGCAGATGGCTGCCCCGGTCATCAATGCGCACATGGCGGCAAACAGCAAGTGCTCGCGGTGTCGCGGGCTGAGCCAGCCGTGCAGTAGGTGGCTTGCGGCGGCGTATGCGCACAGCCCTGCCAGCAGGTAAAGGGCGGGTACCAGAATCCCGTTCATCCGCAGCCACCTCCGGACAAGCCTGACATGCCGTATTCCCTCCCCGCCGCGGTGTTTCCCCGAGCCCTGTCGAGCATTGCTCTCAAGTAAAGCACATCTCGCGGGGGCCTCAGGGACGAACGTAAGTCGGGCGTGAAACGCGACCGGCAGCGGCCGATCTGTGCGCAAGTGGCGTTGGTGGCCTGCTGTGTGCCCGGCAGGCGCTGGTGTGGTTGCAGCCGGCGAGGGCATTCGGCAGTCTGCGTCGATTGTCCCGTGATTCTGGAGATCAGCTATTGGAACCCTCGGGTCTTGCAGCCGGGCAGGCGCAGGGAAGCGCTCCGGCGGCGGCGCCGCTGGAGATCCTGCGCGAGACCTTCGGCTATAGCGATTTTCGTGGCCAGCAACGAGCCGTCGTCGAGCATGTGACCGGCGGGGGGGATGCGCTGGTGCTGATGCCGACCGGTGGTGGCAAGTCGCTTTGCTACCAGATTCCGGCGCTGGCGCGGCGCGGCTGTGGGGTGGTGATCTCGCCGCTGATTGCATTGATGCAGGATCAGGTTGCGGCGCTGCGTCAGAACGGGGTGGCGGCGGCCAGTCTGGATTCCGGCCAGAATGCGCAGCAGTCACGTGCGGTGCTGGCGGCGCTGCACGCCGGTGAACTGGATCTGCTGTACCTGTCCCCGGAACGCCTGTTTGCCCCCGGTGTGCTGGAGCGGCTGGAGGACATCGAGCTGGCCCTGTTCGCGATTGACGAGGCGCACTGCGTATCGCAGTGGGGACACGATTTCCGCCCGGAGTACGGGCAACTGGCGGTGCTTGCCGAGCGCTTCCCCCGGGTCCCGCGCCTGGCACTGACCGCGACCGCCGATGGCCCCACCCGGCAGGAGATGCGCGAACGCCTGCGGCTGGAACAGGCACGCGCATTCGTCAGCTCCTTCGATCGCCCGAACATCCGCTATCGCGTGGCGCAGTCGGACGGCAGTCGTGGCGGTCCGGCCCGTGATCGGCTGTTGCAGTTCATTCGCCAGGAGCACCCGGGCGAGGCCGGAATCGTCTACTGCCTTTCGCGCAAGAAGGTCGATTCCATGGCCGCCTGGCTGGCAAGCCGGGGAATCGATGCGCTGCCCTACCACGCCGGACTGTCAGCCTCCGAGCGCGCGGCGAATCAGCAGCGCTTTCTGCGCGAGGAAGGTGTGGTGATGGTGG
This sequence comes from Pseudomonadota bacterium, assembly GCA_051747025.1. Classification (GTDB taxonomy): domain Bacteria; phylum Pseudomonadota; class Gammaproteobacteria; order Ectothiorhodospirales; family Ectothiorhodospiraceae; genus Thioalkalivibrio. The sequence continues at coordinate 12,177 of JBNJFQ010000047.1, read as the reverse complement.
CGACCATTGCTTTCGGTATGGGTATCGACAAACCGAACGTGCGCTTCGTCGCCCATTTGAACCTGCCGAAGAGTCTGGAGGGGTATTATCAGGAGACCGGGCGCGCCGGACGTGACGGCCTGCCGGCCGATGCCTGGATGGTCTATGGCCTGCAGGACGTGGTGACCCTGCGCCAGATGCTGCAGGGCTCCGAGGCCGGCGAGCAGCGTCAGCGGGTGGAGCAGCAGAAGCTGGAAGCGATGCTGGGGTTCTGCGAGATTACCAGCTGCCGGCGCCAGGCCCTGCTCGCGTATTTCGACGAGACCATGCCGGAACCCTGCGGCACCTGCGATAATTGTACGGACCCGCCGGAGACCTGGGATGCCACGGTCGCCGCGCAGAAGCTGCTGTCGTGCATCTACCGCACCGGCGAACGCTTCGGTGCCGGTCATGTAATCAGCGTGCTGCGTGGCGGGAGTGGCGACCGGATGGCCCGGCTCGGGCATGACCGGCTGAGCACCTTCGGGATCGGCACCGAGCTCGAAACCGCGCAATGGCGCGGTGTGGTGCGCCAGTTGCTGGCGCGCGGCCTGCTGCGCCTGGACCCGGAGGGCCACGGCAGTCTGCGCCTGGATCCGTCCTGCCGGCCAGTGCTGCGCGGCGAGACCGCGCTGCATCTGCGCCGCGAGGTCGCCGCGCCGGCCCCGAAATCCGGGACCGCCAAGCCCGTGCGGCGCGATACCGCGCGCAGTGTGGCAAACATGGATACGGACGACCGGGCCCTGTGGGAGGCCCTGCGCGGCCTGCGCACCGAACTGGCGCGAGAGCAGGGTGTGCCGCCATATGTGATCTTCAGCGATGCGACGCTGCTGGAGATGGTGGCCTGTGCCCCGCGGACGCCGGAGGAGATGGCCGGGATCACCGGCGTCGGGCAGCACAAGCTGGAGCGCTATGGTGATGCCTTTATCAAGGTCATCGCAGGGCATTTGGGGCTATAGTGGCGGGCAAAACCAGCGAACACGGACATTCGGGTGAGCGTGTGACCCAGACCCAGAACAGCTTTCTGCAGGAGTTTTTTCGCTACCGTGAGGGGCAACTGGTGGTGACGCCGGAGCAGGGCAGCCGCTTCGCCAAGACCCTGGCGGGCGACTTCAACCCGATTCACGACGCCGATTCCCGACGTTTCTGCGTCCCGGGCGACCTGCTGTTCGCACTGGTGCTGGAGACGTACGGCGCCAGCGCGAACATGCATTTTCGCTTTACCGGCATGGTGGGTGGCGACGTGCCCCTGGTGTTCCCCGCGGATCCCGGCGAGCAGTTCGCGATTACCGACGATCAGGGCAAGAGCGTGATCGAGGTAGATCGCTCCGGTGCGATCGTGGATGATCCCGCCGCCATCGAGTCATTGATCCGCAGCTATGTCGGCTTCTCCGGCCAGAACTTCCCGCATGTGCTGGTGCCGTTGATGAGGGAGCACGGGGTGATGGTGAATCCCAAGCGTCCGCTGGTGATGTACGAGCGCATGGGCTTTCGTCTGCCGGAGCCGCTGGCTGCCGCGGCCGGTGTACCTGAGCCGCGCCTGAAGGATGCGGTCATGACGGTGAATGGCAAACGCGGCGAGATCCGACTGGACTACGAACTGGTAACCGACCAGTCGGTGGTGGCCGACGGCAGCAAGCACCTGGTGCTGAGTGGCTTGCGCCCGTTCGATGCGGCTGATGTCGAGCAACTGGTGGCCGATTACGAGGGATGGAAGGCCGCGTATTTCGCCGGGCAGCCCTCGGCCCGTGCGCTGGGCTGAGAACACCGCCCGGTCCCTCCCGTGGCGCCGCAACGGCCGCCGGCTCAAGTGATCGCGTGACGGGTGATCGGATCCGCGCGCGATGGCGATCGCTCAGTTGAACCGTCCGAGCGCGGCACGGACCCGGACCTCGGCCTCTGGGACCAGCTTGGGGTCCAGTGCCAGCGGTTGTTCCGGCAGCAGCAGGACCACCGACGATCCGAGGTTGAAACGACCCATCTCGGCGCCGCGTTCCAGGTGGACCGCACGATCCGGATATTCCCATGCGCTGATCCGGCGACCGCGCGGCGGGGTGACCTCGCCGGCCCAGACGGTTTCGATCGAACCCACGTTCTGGGCGCCGATCAGGGCCATCGCCATGGGTCCCGCCGGGGTGTCGAAACACGCGATCACGCGTTCGTTGCGGGCATACAGGCGCGGCACATGCCGCACGATGCGCGGCGCGACCGAGAACAGTCGGCCCGGGACGTGAATCATGTGAGTCAGCGTGCCGGCGAGTGGCATGTGCAGGCGATGGTAATGCCGGGGTGACAGGTACAGCGTGACGAAATACGCATTGCGAAACGGTGCGGCCAGGTCCTCCTCTCCACCCAGCAATTCGCTCACCGTGTAGTGATGGCCCTTGGCCTGGAACACCTGCCCGGCGTCGATGCGCCCGGCCGCACTGACCCGTGAATCGGCTGGACTGACCACGGTTCGGTCGTCGCCCTCCAGCGGGCGGGCGTCCTCGCGCAGGGCGCGCGTAAACAGGGCATTGAAGCTCGGATATGCACCGAGGTCCGGTTCTTCCGCCTCGTCCATGTTCAGGCCGAAATGGCGCACGAACGCACGCAACAGCGGCTGGAGCTTCGGTGACTCGAGGCGCGCCAGGTGGTGCACGGCCCGTGACAGCGCATGCTGTGGCAGCAGGTAAGAGAGGCGGGCCAGCCAGGAATCGATCTTGCTCATGCGGCATCCGTATGGGTGATGGGCAGCGTACAGGCCGGTATCGAGGCGGTATGATGACCGCCCTCGAACCGACGGGAAAGGCTGGAGATGGAATCAACCACCGGATTGTGCACCCTGCGCGACTTCATTCGCTTTGGTGCCAGCCAGTTCCGGGCCGCCGGGCTCGAATTCGGGCACGGCACCGACAATGCCTTCGACGAGGCGGCCTGGTTGGTACTGCATACCCTGTATCTGCCGCTCGACCTCCCGGAGTCCTGGTGGGCGTCACGCCTGAGCGAGTTGGAGCGCACCCGGGTCGTCCGGATACTCCAGGAGCGCATCGAGACCCGCAGGCCGGCCGCCTATCTGACCCACGAGGCCTGGTTTGCCGGTCTGTCCTTCTACGTTGACGAGCGCGTGCTGGTCCCGCGTTCGCCACTGGCCGAGTTGATCGCCGCGGGCTTCGAGCCGTGGCTGGACCCGGATACGGTCACGCGCGCGCTGGATCTGTGCACCGGCGGCGGGTGTATCGGCATCGCGATGGCGCGGGCCCTGCCCGGGGCGCAGGTGGACCTGGTCGATGTATCGCCGGAGGCGCTGGAGGTCGCGCGCATCAATGTCGAGCGCCACCAGGTTGCCGACCAGGTGCGCGTCCTCCAGGCCGATGTGTTCGACGGGCTCGATGCGAGTGACCGGTATGACCTGATCGTGTCCAATCCGCCTTATGTGGATGCCCGGGACATGGCGGCCCTGCCGGCCGAGTATCGCCACGAACCGGAACTCGGCCTGGCAGCCGGGCCCGATGGACTGGATGTCGTGCGCCGCATCCTCGCTGGTGCCCGTCGGCATCTCGCCGAGGACGGCGTGCTGATCGTCGAGGTCGGCAACAGCCAGCCCGCGGTGGAGCAGGCGTTCCCGGAGGTCCCGCTGATCTGGCTCGAGTTCGAGGCTGGCGGGCACGGCGTGTTCCTGATCCACGCTCGCGATCTGCCTGGGGCGTAGCCCCGCTACCCGGACCGCACGAGTGCGCCGCGCGTCGTCCGGGGTGCAGGCGGGAACGGCCCCGATCAGGCCGTCAGCCGTTCGCGCAGGGCGTCGAGCAGGCCGTCCATGGGGAGGTGTTCGGCATCGGGGGCGCGGCGGTCCTGGTATTCGAGTTCGCCGGCATCCAGGCCGCGTTCGCCAATGACGATCCGGTGCGGGATGCCGATCAGCTCCATGTCGGCGAACATCACGCCGGGGCGCTGTTCGCGGTCGTCGAGCAGGACCTGGAAGCCGGCGGCCTCGAGTTCGTCATGCAGCTTCTCCGCCGCCTCGCGCACGCGCTGGGATTTCTTCGCGCCGATCGGGCACAGCGCGACGTCGAAGGGGGCGATGGCGGTGGGCCAGCAGATGCCGCGCTCGTCGGAGTTCTGCTCGATGGCCGCCGCCACGACGCGCGAGACACCGATGCCATAGCAGCCCATGGTCACGACCTGTTCGCGGCCGTCCTCGTCCAGCACCCGGGCGCCCAGGGCCTGGCTGTACTTGTCGCCCAGCTGGAAGATGTGACCGACCTCGATGCCGCGCCGGATCTCGATCGGACCGGAGCCGTCGGGGGCCGGTTCGCCCTCGGTGATGTTGCGCAGGTCGGCGGTCTCCGGCTGCGGCAGGTCGCGTCCCCAGTTCACGCCCGTTAGGTGATGGCCGTCCTCGTTGGCCCCGACCACGAAGTCGGCCATGCCGAGCATGGCCTGGTCAGCCAGTACCGGGATCGGGCTGCCCACCGGGCCCAGCGAGCCGGGGTCGGCGCCGAACGCGGTGCGGATCTCGGCCGCCTCGGCCATGCGCAACGGCTCGGCGATCCAGGGGTGCTTCTCGGCCTTGACCGCGTTCAGCTCGTGGTCGCCGCGCAGCACGATAGCGACCAGGTCGGCGTCGATCTCGTCGGAGGCTGCGACCACCAGGGTCTTCACCGTCTGCTCGGTCGGGATGTCCAGGAACGTTGCCAGTTCCTCGATGGTGTGCACGTCGGGCGTGCCGATCTTTTCCATCGCTGCGCCGGGAGTCGGGGCCGGCGCCGGCTTCGGGCAGGGGGCCAGCTCGACATTGGCGGCGAAGCCGGCCGGGGAGAAGGCGATGGCATCCTCGCCGGAGCTGGCCAGCACGTGGAACTCGTGCGAGGCATTGCCGCCGATCGCGCCGGTATCGGCTTCCACTGCGCGGAAATCCAGCCCGCAGCGCTCGAAGATCCGGGTGTAGGCCGTGTGCATCTGCTGGTAGGTTTCGGCCAGCGAGGCGTCGTCGATATGGAAGGAGTAGGCATCCTTCATCAGGAATTCACGCGCGCGCATCACGCCGAAGCGCGGCCGGCGCTCGTCGCGGAACTTGGTCTGGATCTGGTAGTAGTTGACCGGAAGCTGGCGATAGCTGCGGACCTCGCGACGCACCAGATCGGTGATGACCTCCTCGTGGGTCGGGCCGAAGCAGAAGTCGCGCTCGTGGCGATCCTTGATGCGCAGCAGCTCTGCCCCGTAGAAGTCCCAGCGCCCGGATTCCTGCCACAGCTCGGCCGGCTGTACCGCCGGCATCAGCACCTCCAGGGCGCCGGCACGGTTCATCTCCTCGCGCACGATGTGCTCCACTCGGCGCAGCACGCGCAGCCCCAGCGGCAGCCAGGTGTACAGCCCGGAGGCCAGCCGCCGGATGTAGCCGGCGCGCAGCATCAGCTGGTGGGAGACGATCTCGGCGTCGGCCGGGGTTTCCTTCAGGGTGTTCAGCGGGAATTGCGAGACGCGCATCGGGGGCAGTCCGTGGTTGATGGCTGGAAAGGGTTCAGAACGTGGTGCCGTTGGTGCCCCAGAAGTGGCGCGGGGCGTCGGCGAATTCGATGTAGATGCGGGCTGGATCGATGCCCAGTTCCGCCTGCAGGGCGTCGCAGAGCTTGCGCGACAGCTCGCGGGTCAGGCCCTCGGGCAGGCCGATGCTTTTCAGCTCGCAGTAGGCGAGCGGTTCGGTCGAGCCGCCAAAGCACATGGCCGGGTTGTGCCGGCAGGTGACCATCACGTAACCCTCGGGCTTGCCCAGCCAGTCGGCGACCTCCGCGGACAGGCGCTGGCACAGGCCGGTGGTGTCGTCGGGCAGGGCGGTGTTGGTCTCGACTTGCAGCAGCGGCATGGCATCCTCCGGGTGGTTCCAGAAAGGTCGCCATGATACGGGGAGCGCGTCATCGGTGCAGCGGGCAAACTGTCCGGGACGGGGTGAAACCCTTGTCAGGGTGGCTATACTCGCTGCGAGGGAGGCGCACCGTCCGGGATAGACGGATTGCGTTCAGCATCAGGAAATAATAAATTAGAAAAATCTAATATATGGGGCGGGGCCTGTGCGAGACTGCACGCCGCCCGGGACCTCACCAAGCAAGGACAGACGCCTCATGACACGAAACCGGATGCGCCACGCCCTGTGGGGCCTGCTGCTGTTGCCGTTCGCGGCCCAGGCGGAGCTGCCGTTCGAGACGGCCACCGCCGAACGCCAGACTATCGCCCAGGAACGGATCCTGGACGGCCGTGTGGAGGCGGTACAGCGTTCCACGATCTCCGCCCAGACCTCAGGGCGTATCCGCGAGATCTACGTGGATGTCGACGACTTCGTCGAGACCGACGAGCTCCTGGTCCGGGTCAGCGACACCGAACAGCAGGCCCGCGTAAGCCAGGCCGAGGGTGACCTGGCCGAGGCCCGCGCCCGTTTCAACGAGGCGCGGTCGGAGTTCGAGCGCATCCGCGACGTGTTCGATCGCGGGGTGGTATCTCGGTCGGAGTTCGACCGCGCCGAGGCCGCGCTGGAATCGGCCCGTGCGCGCCTGCGTTCCGCCGAGGGCCGGGTCGAAGAGGCTCGCGAACAGCTCGGCTATACCGAGGTTTATGCCCCGTATTCCGGTATTGTCACCGAGCGGCATGTCGAGGTGGGCGAGTCGGTCAGCCCGGGTTCGCCGCTGTTGTCCGGGATCAGCCTGAATCAGCTGCGTGTTGCGGTGGACGTCCCGCAGCGCCTGATCCACAACGTGCGCGAGCGACGCAGCGCCGAGGTCCTGCTCAACGGCGACCGGGTGACGGCCGAGAGCCTGACCATCTTCCCCTATGCCGATCCCGCCAGTTCCACCTTCCGCATCCGCGTGAATCTGCCGGAACAGCAGGACTTGAGCCTGTTCCCCGGCATGTTCGTGAAGACCGCCTTCGTGGTTGACGACGTCGAACGTCTCCTGGTGCCGGTCGAGGCCGTGGTGTATCGCAGCGAGGTCGTTGCGGTGTACGTGGTTGACGACGAAGACCGGGTCGCGTTCCGCCAGGTGCGGGTCGGGCGCGAACATGACGGCATGGTCGAGATCCATGGCGGGCTGAACGACGGTGAACGCGTGGCGCTGGATCCCGTGCACGCGCAGATCTATCTGAAGGAACATCAGCAGGTGAACCGATGAGCGATGCCACCACGGACGGGGCGTCCGCCCGGATGGGCATCTCCGGGCGCATTGCCAAGGCCTTCCTGACCACCCAGATCACGCCGCTGCTGGCCCTGATCGGCCTTCTGCTAGGGGTGTTCGCGATCCTTGTGACCCCGCGCGAGGAAGAGCCGCAGATCAACGTGACCATGGCCGACGTGTTCATCCCGTTCCCCGGGGCCGGCGCGGAGGAAGTCGCCCAGCTGGTCGCCACGCCGGCCGAACAGGTGCTCTCGGAAATCGAGGGCATCGACGACATCTATTCGACTTCGCGCCCGAACATGGCGCAGATCACCATCCAGTTCAAGGTCGGCGAGGATCGCACCGAGGCCCTGGTACGTCTCTACAACCAGGTCTTCTCCAACCAGGACTGGCTGCCCCAGGGGCTGGGGGTCGGCGAGCCGATCATCAAGCCAATGGGGATCGACGATGTCCCGATCGTCAATGTGACCCTGTGGACCGAGGACGAAGATCGCGGTGGACATGATCTGCTGCGCGTCGCGCATGGCATCGAGGCCGAACTCAAGCGTGTACCGGGTACCCGCGACATCTACACCGTCGGCGGCCCGGATCATGTGGTCCATGTGCGCTTCAAGCCGGAGACCCTCGCGGCCTACAACCTGTCGGTGGAGGATCTGCGCGACAGCCTGCAGGCCTCCAATTTCTCGCGCGATGCCGGACAGCTTTACCGGAACGACGAGGAGATTCTGGTCCAGGCGGGAGACTTCATCACGGACCCCGAGGCGTTTTCCGGTCTGGTCGTCGGCATGCACGACGGGCGTCCGGTCTACCTCGAGGATGTTGCCGAGGTCGAGCAGGGTCCGGCCTATGCCACCGAACACGTACGTTTTGCCCATGGTGCCGCCGCCGATCAAGGTGCGCGTCTGGGCGACAGTCATCCCGCCGTCACGGTGGCGATTGCCAAGCAGCCGGGCACCAATGCCCCGGATATCGCCGATGCCCTGGTCGAACGCCTGGAACAGTTGCGCGGGACCTACATCCCGGACGGGATCGAGACGACCATCACCCGCAATTACGGGAAGACCGCGGACGCCAAGGCCAACACCCTGATCCAGAAGCTGATCCTGGCAACCGCTTCGGTGGTCATCCTTGTCTGGATCGCGCTCGGCTGGCGCGAGGCCTTTATCGTCGGCGTGGCCGTGGTGATCACGCTGATGATTACGCTGTTCGCCTCCTGGGCCTACGGTTTCACCCTCAATCGGGTTTCGTTGTTCGCGCTGATCTTCTCGATCGGGATCCTGGTGGATGACGCCATCGTGGTGGTGGAGAACATCCACCGGCATATGGCCAAGGGCGGCAAGAAATTTCTCGAGGCCATCCCGCTGGCGGTGGACGAGGTCGGTGGCCCGACGATCCTGGCGACCTTTGCCGTGATCGCGGCACTGCTGCCGATGGCCTTCGTGACCGGGCTGATGGGCCCGTACATGAGTCCGATCCCGATCAACGCCTCGATGGGGATGATCATTTCGCTGGCGGTGGCCTACGTGGTCACCCCGTGGCTGACCTACAAGGTCCTGCGCCGCCAGGCCGAGAAGCACGAACCCGCGGCGCCCGCCAGCGGCGACCACAGCGCGGAGAACGAGAGCGCCTCGGCCGGGCTGATGAAGATCTTCAACACTTTGCTGCTGCCGTTTCTCGGTAGCGGCGGGCGCAAGAAGACCAACCGCCTGGTGCTGTGGGTGGGCACCCTGGTACTGATCCTGGCGTCTGTGTCGCTGGCCTACTTTCAACTGGTGGTCATGAAGATGCTGCCGTTCGACGACAAGTCGGAGTTCCAGGTGGTGCTGGACATGCCGGAAGGGACCAGCCTGGAGCGGACCTCCCGCGTGCTTGCGGAGATGGGCGACTACCTGAAGACGGTCCCCGAGGTGCACAACGTGCAGACCTATGCGGGCACCGCGGCGCCGATCAACTTCAACGGCCTGGTGCGCCAGTATTACCTGCGCGAGGGCTCGCATGTTGGCGACATTCAGGTGAACCTGGTCGATTCCTACGAGCGTGATCGCAAGAGCCACGCGGTGGCCCTCGGCGTGCGCGAGGCGATCAACGCGATCGCCGATCGCCACGACGCGGCGGTCAAGGTGGTCGAGGTCCCGCCGGGGCCGCCGGTGATGTCGCCGATCGTCGCCGAGATCTACGGGCCGGACTACGATGGCCAGATCGAGATCGCCAGACAGGTGCGCGAGCGCTTCGAGAACACGCGCGACATCACCGATATCGACGACTCGGTCGAGTACCCGGGGCAGGAGAAGATCCTGCAGGTCGACCGCGAACGCGCCGCACGCCTGGGCGTGTCGCAGCAGGCCGTGGTGCAGGCGATCGATACCGCCCTGTCCGGCGAGGACGTGACCTACCTGTACGGGTCCAACGTGAAATACGCGGTGCCCGTCCGTCTCGAGTTCGAACAGGCCGAGAAGGGCAGCCTGGACCCGGTCCTGGGACTCAAGGTGCGCTCGCGCAGCGGCACCCTGGTTCCGCTGTCCGAGGTGGTCAATGTGGTCGACTCGAGCCTCGAGCACTCGATTCACCACAAGAACCTGCTGCCGGTGGTCTACGTGATGGGGGATCTGGCCGGTGGGCTCGACAGCCCGCTGTACGGCATGTTCGACATGTTCTTCAGCCTGCGCGGCCAGCCGATGGTCTACGGTGAGCCGCTGGAACAGCTGTTCATCAGTCAGCCGGACAATCCCTACAACTTCTCCCTGAAGTGGGACGGCGAGTGGCAGGTGACCTACGAGACCTTCCGCGACATGGGCATCGCCTATTCGGTGGGGCTGCTCCTGATCTACCTGTTGGTGGTGGCGCAGTTCCGCTCCTACATGGTGCCGCTGATCATCATGGCACCCATCCCGCTGACGGTGATCGGGGTGATGCCGGGGCATGCCTTCATGGATGCCTTCTTCATGGACGCGAAGTTCACCGCGACCTCGATGATCGGGATGATCGCGCTGGCCGGGATCATCGTGCGCAATTCCATCCTGCTGGTGGACTTCATCAATGAAGAGATCCGCCGCGGCGTGGACGTAATCGAGGCGGTGGTGCACGCCGGCGCGGTGCGCGCCAAGCCGATCGTGCTGACCGGTCTGGCGGCGATGGTCGGGGCCGGGTTCATCCTGGACGATCCGATCTTCTCGGGCCTGGCGATCTCGCTGATCTTCGGTGTGTTCGTCTCCACGCTGCTGACGCTGGTGATCATCCCGGTGCTGTACTACCTGTACGTGCGCACCCGGGTCGAGGTGGTCCGCGGCCAGGCGGCGTAGGCCATACCGGTCATCTCGAGGAGCGTAGCGACGTGGCGGTCTCCGTGGCCGTCCCCGACGCCTGTCCGGTCGGGCGTCGGGGGTTTCGTTTGGAGGTTGCCATGGCCCCTGCGAGGCCTCGCAATGAAGGGGGTAGAAGGCACCGTCATCGCGAGGAGCGTAGCGACGTGGCGATCTCCATGGCCGCCCCCGGCGCCGGCCCGGTCGAACGTCGGGGGGGCCGCCACGAGGTTGCCACGGTCCCTTGCAGAACCTCGCAATGACGTGGCCGGGGTCCGGTGTTTTCGCTGCGTGCTGGCATGCCGCTACAATCAACGCCATCTAGCCCGAACGGGAGTCGCTCGATGGATGTCGAGATGGGAGAAGAGGGCCTGAACGTCCTCGGGATCAGCCGCGAGCAGTGCGCTACCCTGGTGGAGGTGCTGAAGGCCAGCGAGGATCAGCGCTTCATGGAGGACCCCGAACTGCGCAAGTTGTTCAAGCTGCTGGCAGTGCTGCAGAGCGATCTGTGGGACGACATGACCGCCGGGGAATTCGACTTCACCCCCTACAAGAAGCAGTAGCGTTCACTCGCGTCGTTCCAGGCGCCTGTACCGGAGCCCGCCATGTCCAACGATTCCCGTCGGCCCTCGAACTTCGTGATTGGCAATATCTTCCTCGGGGTCGCGGCACTGATGCTGCTCTTCTTCGTGAGCCTGTGGGAGATCCTGGGTGTGGTCGCACTGCTCCTGTGGATGGTGCTGGCGGCAGTGGGTGTCTACTTCATCTTCAAGGACAAGGACATCAATCCGGGCGGCCCGCCCAACTGAGCCGATTTCGGTTTGCACTCGGGGCGGCCCCCACCAAAAGGGATACTACTGTTCGAAGAAGGGGTATTCGTCTTCTGATGGTGTCCTGCCTGACTTATAGTGATTCCGAGTCATTCGGATGCCGCTGATCCCGTGGAGTTCTCTGGGAGCGGCGGCCGGCCGCGAAGGGATCCCTGCAATGAGCCAGCATGGCGAGCATGATGCGACCCTCACCCTTTGCCGTTCGACCCGGGGTCGGGTACGCATCCTGAACACCGGAGATCGCCCGCCCGCTACCAGTGAGCCGAACGGCCCGCTGGGGTACAACCCGGTGCAACACCTCGCGATTGCACTGGGCTGCTGCATGACCGAGTTTGCGCGGCGTTTTCTCGAACGCCGCAATCTGCCCCAGACCCTGCTGGTCACCCTGGACTGGCAACTGGACGGAGGTGCCTGCCGGATCGCGCGCCTGGAGCTTGTGCTCCACCTTTCCGTAGAGCTCGACGCGAACGAGCGCGGGGTTTTGCTGCGTCTTATGGACCAGTGCCCGGTGCATCAGGCGCTGCATGGCAATGTCCCGGTGGCCGTGCAGCTGGGGCTGCTCGACGAGGCACAGCGTCAGCTCGCCGAGTCCGAAGCAGAATTCGTCGAGAACTGACGGGCCTTGCCCACCGTGCGGGGCCGCCCCTACCAAACAGCGCCGCAGTGCCCCGCCTATAGCGGCGCATGGCGCGTCGCGCCAGAATTTGCATGGATGAATGCTCGGAGTATCTTGGAATCACGATGGTGCAGCGCAAGGTCACATACCGCTTGTATCCCACGGCAGCGCAGCGTGGTGCCCTGGAGCACCAGCGCTGGGTCCACTGTCTGTTGTGGAACGAGGCACTGGCCGAACGGCGGTGGGCCTGGGGTGAACGTCGGGAATCA
>JBNJFQ010000046.1:0-18706 GCA_051747025.1 Pseudomonadota bacterium | reverse complement strand
GCGCTATTCCGGACACTGTGGTGGTGACTGGATGACTTGGAGGTGCAAGTCCTCTACCGGCCCGGCAAGGGGAACGGTTAGCCGAACGGCAAGGGTGCCCACCGCGAGGTGGGATCTGAAGGAAGCCGAAGGCAAAGCACTGGCCCGACGAACAGAAATCGCATACGAGGCGGCCGCCGTGGGTGAGAAGGCCAATATCTTCAAAGCCCGGTACTTGCACGGAAGCGGCGGACGTATATGCGGCGGGTATAAGTGTGAAGGTCGCGCGCATTACCCTGGGAGGTCTGTACGCCTGCCACTGGCTACCGACACCGTGAGGTGTCGGGATGGGCGAACAGGAGTCAGCAGAGGCCATAGTAGGCTCTCTAACCAAGAGCTGAAGGGCTGAACCTGTCACGAGTGGATAGTTGACCGTTCTCTGATGTGTACGAGCAGAAGCCTCCCCGGAGGGCTCTCGATAACTGTATGGCGGGCCGGAAGCCCAAAGACTGTCGAAGCGCTCAGAGCACACAGGCGAGCGAATTCAGCGGAACGAAGCTCAGCCCCAATAATGGGGGACAGGAACCGCCGTGGTACGGAACCGTATGCCCGGTGGTGTGAGAGGACGGCGGGGGTAACTCCTCCTCCTACTCGATGCGAACCGGGCAAACAGACCGCCCGGAGCACGGCAATCAGCCGAACAGGATCACCGAGAAGAAGCTGATCCAGGACCAGATAACCAACGCGATAACGAAAGTAAGCGGGAAATAATCGAAGGAAAACCAGGTACGCATAGCCAAGCCCTCTGGGTCGAATCCGATAACTGGATCAAGCATAAGGCTACCCGCAGCAAGGCGCAAGTCAACGAAAGCCGGGGGGGGGCGTGACGGAAGCGCAAGCAACTCAATCCCCGCGGTTGTCACCATCCGTATCGCAGGAGTCCCGGTTTCGCCGGTTCGAGGTCGGGATACGCGGGTCGTCCTCGTCCATCAGGATACGATGCGCCGGCCCCTCAAGGTCATCATACTGGCCCGAACGAATCGCCCAGAACAGCACCAGCGCCACGACCAGGGCAAACAGCATCGCCAGCGGAATCAGCAGGTACAGGATGGACATCAGTTCAGTGTACCGCCCGCGTACGAGGTCTTAAAGCGGTCGTGCAGGCCCCAGGTCGTAATGTCGCCTTTGGAGGATGATGGCGGAGCATGCGATGAACCAGGGGGAGTGGACAGTGATGTACGTCCACTCCCCCGTCATGGCGATGCCCCGCAGGGGCCATGGCCATCTCCCGACGCCCCCAACCCGACGCCGGGCCCGCCTACGGAAATCGCGACGGCGCGGCGCGCCTTGCGAGGACGATGCTTCTCGCCTGGCGACGCCCCGCGCCGTGTCGCCATGGGCTTGTCCCGACAGGGGACCTCCCGATCCGGCGTTTACACCGGTCGTGACGGACGCCGCACCAGGTCGGGCTGGGAGGCGTCCGTGTCGGCCTCGTCGCGCCCCGGGCGCAGGCGCAGGGCATTGCCGACAACCAGCAGCGAGCTGAGCGACATGCCCAGCGCCGCCAGCCAGGGCGTCAGCAAACCCGCTGCCGCCACCGGCAGGGCCACCGTGTTGTAGCCGATCGCCCAGGCGATGTTCTGGCGAATGATACGGCGAGTATGGCGAGCCTGGTCTAGACTGACCGGCAACCGGTCGAGGCGATCGGACATCAGTACCAGATCGGCCTGGGTCTGGGCCAGGCGGGTGCCCCCCCCCATGGCCAGAGAGACGTCGGCGCCGGCGAGCACCGGGGCGTCGTTGATCCCTTCTCCCGCCATCAGGACCACCCGGCCCTCGCCCTGGCGGCGACGCACATAGGCCAGCTTGTCCTCGGGGGACAAACCACCCAGCGCCAGTGGGATGTCGAGATGCCGGGCGAACCCATCGGCGGCCTCCGGGCGATCACCGGTCAGCAGCACGACTTCGAGACCGCGGGCCCGCAACCGCGCGATCGTGTCCGCGGCCTCCGGGCGCGGCGCATCGGCCAGCCAGAAGCGCGCGACGGCGGTGCCGTCCACCACCAGCCAAACCGGTGACGCCAGCGGATAACCGGAAGGCGGGCGGCCAGCCGGGGACGCCGCCACGGCCTCGGGCGAAAGGGCGGCACCGCCGATGGCCACGACGGAGCCGTCAATGCGCCCGGTCAGGCCGCGACCGGGGTGATTCGCCACCTCCTCGACCCGGACCCGGCCCGGGTTCGCGTCGGGAGCATCGGCCAGCGCCCGCGCCAGGGGGTGTTCCGAATGTTGCTCGAGGGCTGCCGCCCAGTCCAGCCAGGTCGCGCCCGCGGGGGACGGGGCCAGATCGTCGCAGGCTACCAGCCCCGGCCGGCCGACCGTCAGGGTCCCGGTCTTGTCGAGGCAGACGGTATCCACCCGCGCCAGGCGTTCGAGCGCCACACCACGGGTGACCAGCAAGCCCAGGCGCGACAGGGCGCCGGTGGTTGCAGTCAGCGCGACGGGTGTTGCCAGGGCCAGGGCGCAGGGGCAGGTCGCCACCAGCATCGCGACCATCACCCACAGGGCGCGGGAGGGATCAATCAGGGCATACCAGACCACGCCGGCCAGTGCGGTCAGGACCAGCACGGCACCCACAAACCAACCCGTTCCGGCCTCTGCAATTCGCGCCAGCCGGGGTTTTTCCGTCTGGGCGCGGTCCAGCAGGCGCTGGATCGCCGCGAGAGTCGTCTCGGCCCCCACCCGACGAACCTCGATGGTCAGCGGGCCGTCGACGTTGATGGTCCCGCCGGTGACCAGGTCACCGGGTCCGGCCGGACGCGGATCCGGTTCGCCGGTCAACAGGGCGCGGTTGATGGTGGAACGCCCCTCCCGGATCACGCCGTCGGCGGGGATGGCTTCTCCGGGCCGCACGCGCACCCGGTGGCCAGGTTCAAGTTCGCTGACCGGGACCGCCTCGGTTCCCCCCTGCGGGTCGAGCCGGTTAGCCACCGCCGGAACGAGCCGATCCAGACGGTCGATCGCCTGGCTGGCGTGCTGCCGCGCGATCAGCTCCAGGTAGCGGCTGACGAGGAGGAAGAACACGAACATCACCACCGACTCGAAATAGACGTGCTCGCCGGTCCCCAGGGACACGGCGTACAGGCTCGCAAGATAGGTGCCAATGATCGCCAGGCTGACCGGCACGTCCATGCCCAGGCGTCGCTGGCGCAAGTCGCGCCAGGCGCTCTGATAAAAGGGGATCGCCGAATACAGCACCACGGGGGTGGTCAGGGCCGCGGCAACCCAGCGCATGAACTGAATGAGATCCTGGTGGGCGGGATCGTCCTCACCCAGCCACAGCGCGACGGCCAGCATCATCACCTGCATCATGCCCAGGGCAGCAACGGCGATGCGGCGTAGCGCCAGCCCACGCTCGCGCATCAGCGCCTGTTCGCGCGTGCCGGGATCATAGGGGTGGGCGTGGTAGCCGATATCGCGAATCGCCTTGAGGATGTCGGACAGGGCGATCCGCTGCGGGTCCCAGACCACGCGGGCGCGATGGGTGGAGTAGTTGATGGTGAAGCCCTCTACCCCGGGCAGTGACTGCACGTGGCGCTCGTTCAGCCACACGCAGGCTGCACAGGTGATCCCTTCCAGGATCAGCGCGGCTTCCCGCCATGACGCCCCCCCACGTTGATCATTGAGGTCCGTTACAAACTGTTTCTGGATCTCCGGGGTATCGAACAACTCCAGTTTGCGCAACTCGTCCGGGATCAGCGGTTCACCGGCGGTGCCGGGTGGCGCCGGCCGATGATGGTAGTACGCACCCAGGCCGCGCTCGATGATCGCGCCCGCGACCGCCTGGCAACCGGCACAGCAGGTCGCACGCTCGCGGCCCTCGAACTCGACCGGATACTCGGCGCCCGGTGGCACCGGCAGGCCACAATGAAAACAGGGGGCTTCGTCCGGGGGATCGGACGGCCCAGCCGTCCGGGGGGACGCATCACGGGCGCTCACCAGTGAACGGGGCGCAGTCAGCCGGAGCGGCCCCGGACGCGCGTGCGAGCCTGCTGCTCGACGCGCTGGCCGTCATGCTCGACGAAATAACGCAGGTCCCAGCGACCCGGTGCGGGCAAACGTACTTCGACCTGGTACAGGCCCTCCCCCCGGTATTCCATCGCGAAGTCCTGGTCCTGGCGTTCATCGGCGAGCCACATAAAGGCACCGGTGATCTCGGCGCCACCAATGGGGCGATCCTGCGCATCCCGCACTTCGACCTGCAGAATGGCTGGTTCCCCTTCGACCGGACGTTGCAGCCAGCCCTGGCGGAGCTTCCAGCCGAGCTGTCGTTGCTCTTCGAGTTCACTGATACGGTCGATCGCAAGGGCCTGATCGCGGGCCTGGATCCCCGCGACCGTTCCGGGAAAGGCGGACGTAACGCGTTGCACCGGATTCTCCGGTTCCGGGAGCAGGGTACCAATGAAACGCTGAGGCATGCCGTTGTTCGCGAGGGTGATCAGCACCGCCTGCGCCGATGCGACAATGGTGAAGAACCCGACCAGGACCATAGGGGCCCAGTGCAGGCGACCGAACGCACCCTTCTCGCCGTTGCCGGCCTCGCCCTCCTTCTGCGTAAAGATAATCCCCAGGCCATAGGGGACGATCACGTACAAGGCCAGGTGAATCGCAAAGACATCCGCCCCGTGCCAGTTGAGGATCGAGGCCGGGATGAACACGAACAGCATCACCGCCACGACCAGCGCGGCGGTGTGATAGGCGCGCAGGCGGGTAAACCGGTAGATCAGCGCGAACAGCAGGGCCAGCACCGCGCTGCCGAGACCCAGGGTCAGGACAAGGTTGTTCATCAGGCGACCATCAAGGTTGATTGGGCTTGCAGCTTAGGGACCGACCGCAGGGAACATCAGTTCCGCCAACGAACGGTCGGCTCGGGCTTTCACTCAGCGGTGGCTGAATCGCGAATCCACGCGCAGTGGCTCGATCCGACCCTCCCGGTCGCGGATCACGAAGTCGAACGAATAGGGGGAAGGCATGCCCGACTCGATCTCGGCGCGAACGCGGACCAGGACGGTGATGCGCTCGCCCGGATCGAGACGGATCTCGTCGACGCGCCCCAGGTCCAGTTCGGCGTTGGCAAGGCCGTCGATGTCGATCTCGAAGTCCAGCACTTCGTGTGACACGTTGTTCAAGCGTAACTCGTAACCATTCTGCACCGAGCCATCGGCCATCTGTACGTACAAGGGCTGCCGGACCTGATTGACGTTGGCGTCCACCGGCGGGCGCTCGAGGATGCTGTACACCAGAGCACCCACCACCACGAGGATCGCAATCCCGTAGCCGAGGGTCTTGCCCTTCACCAGGCGAGTCTTGCCGCCCTCCTGCTCGCGCTCGGAGGTGTAGGCAATCAGGCCGCGCGGCCACCCCTGCTTGTCCATGATGGTGTCGCAGGCGTCGATGCACAGGGCGCAGTGGATGCACTGGTATTGCAGGCCATCGCGGATATCGATGCCCGTGGGGCAGACCTGTACGCAATAGCCACAATCGATGCAGTCCCCGACCCCGGCCGCATGGCGCTCCTCGCGTGTCTTCAGGCCGGCCTTCACCTTGGCACGACCCGCGGGGCCCTCGCCGCGCGCGGCATCGTAGGAGACGATCAGGGTGTCGCGGTCGAACATCACACTCTGGAAACGCGCATACGGGCAGATGAAGGTGCAGACCTGTTCGCGCGCGAGTCCAGCAGCGGTATAGGTCGTCGCGGTGAGGATACCCGCCGTCATATAGGCCGCGGCTACGGCCTCCCCGGTGAAGAACTGAGCCACGATGGTGGGTGCATCACCCCAGTACAGGACGAAGCCAAGCCCGGTGGCGAACGCAACCAGCAGCCAGGAAAGATGGGTCAGGCCGTACTTGACGAGTTTTTCACCGGTCCACGGCTGCTTCGCCAGGCGCAGTCGGGCCGGTCGTTCCCCCTGGATCCTGCGCTCCAGAAACATGAATACGTCGGTCCACAGAGTCTGGAAACAGAAATAGCCACAGAACACCCGACCCGCCACGCCGGTGACGAAGAACAGCAACAGTGCCGCCAGCATCAGGATGCCCGCCAGCCAAAAGATATCCTGGGGATACACGACCAGGTCGAAGATGTGGAACTGGCGACCCGGGATGTCGAAAAGCACCGCCTGGTTGGGTCCGAACTCTCGCTCCCAGCGGATCCAGGGCAGGGCGAAGAACACGCCGTAGGCGAGCAGCAGGATACCGGTTTTCAGATTACGGAAACGTCCCTTGACCGAACGCGGATGGATCGGGACGCGCGCCTCGTACAACGGCTGGGCTTGGGGCATCGAGACCTCCCGGAGAGGGATCCGGCGATAACCGATGGCGCCGGGAACCGGGCCACGGTCGGGAAAATGCTTTGACTAATAAAACAGGAGCGCCCGCGGGCATCAAGAAACCCGGCGGGCGCCCCTGTTGGAAGATTAAGCGCGACGGGGCCCCTGCCCGGGCCCCGTCCGCTGGACGAACGCCCTGGTGGCTACTGGCCGCCGCCCAGCGAGTGCACGTAGGCAGTCAGCATCTTGATCTCCACATCCGACAGGCGGTCGGCGAACGACGGCATCTCGCGCTGGGCCCCGCCACGTACGAAATTGGCCACCAGGCGCTGACGCTGAGCATCGCTGTCGGCACCCCGGACGTCCACCAGGCCCCAGAGGTCGTTGGTGAGATTTGGGGCACCCTGGGAGGTCCGACCACCCGCATCCATGCCGTGGCACTGGAAGCAGCCGCCCTCCGAACCAGTGAAGATACGCTGGCCTGCGTCGACGGTATCGGCATCCATATCGTAGCCATTCAGCGACAGCACGTAGGCTGCAACCTGGTTCAGTTGCTCGCTGTCAAGAACCCCGCCATACCCTGGCATGTAGCCGAGGCGGCCCTGCACCAGGGTCTGCTCGACCTGTTCGACGGTACCGCCCCACAACCAATGGTCATCACGGAGGTTCGGGTACTGTCCGACCACACCGGCGCCGCCGACCTGGTGGCAGGCAGCACACCAGGTACCGAAGGACCCCTCGGCATAGGCATTAACGAAGCTCATCGCCTCCGCGTCAGCCAGGATCTCGTCGTAGTCCTTGGCCGCGGTCTGCTCGAGCATCTCGCGCTGGCGCACGGCGTAGGTACCGGTCTGCATGTCGCTCGCCAGCAGGGCCCGCGTATTCCAGTGCATGGTGCGCTCTTCACCATCCTGCTCGAAGCTCACACTGGCGAAGCCCTTGGTGAAGGTGTCACCGATCGGCCAGGCCGGATAGATGAACCAGTAGACCACGGCGAACACGATCGTGGCGTAGAACCCCCACAACCACCAACGTGGCAGCGGGTTGTTGTATTCCTGAAGATTCCCGTCCCAGACGTGCCCGGTGGTCTCGACCTGGCTGTTCGGGTCCTTGTTGCCGTTGTCCTGTGTGCTCATTGCTTTTCGCTCTCGGTTTTGTCGTGCCGGGCCGTGGGCTCCCGGAACGAATCATCGTCATCCAGAGGAATGTAGCGATACGTCTCAAACTTGCTGGCGCGTTGGCGATTGGTAAACAGGAAGATCACAACGCCGATGAATGTACTCATGAACAGCAACAGCGCGACCATCTTGCTGTTGCCCATGTCCGTGATCCATTCCCAGGCTGCCGCCATTTTGTTCGCCCGCCCCGCTCGTTCGCCCTTACCGGAATTCGGCAAAGTGCCCGTCGTCGTACTCGCTGAAGTCCACCATGGTCCCGAGGACCTGCAGGTAGGCCACGATGGCGTCCATCTCCGAGATAAAGGAGGAGTCGCCGTCGAAGTTCCCGGCCTGGGCCTGCGCGATCAGGTTGTCCTGCGCACGGTTGATGTCGAACATCCGGGCATGCTGCTCGCCGAATTTCTCGACATTGGCCTGGTATTCCTCCTCGGTGATCGAATAGGGGACCCCGACCCGTTTCAGGGCGATCATCCGGCTCTCCAGGTCGGAGTAATCCAGCGGCGTCTCGGCCAGCCAGGGATAGGCCGGCATGATCGATTCCGGCACCAGCGACTGCGGCTTGATCAAGTGCTGGACCTGCCACTCGTTGGAGTACTTTCCGCCCACGCGGGCCAGGTCCGGACCCGTGCGCTTGGAGCCCCACTGGAACGGATGGTCGTACTGCGACTCGGCCGCCAGCGAGTAGTGGCCATAGCGCAGCATCTCGTCCCGGAACGGGCGCACCATCTGCGAGTGGCAGGTGTAGCAACCCTCGCGGACGTAGATGTCCCGCCCGCGCTGCTCCAGCGGGGTGTACGGGCGCACACCGTCCACTTCCTCGATCGTCTCGTCGATATAGAACAGCGGGACGATCTCGACCAGGCCGCCGACGCTGATCACCGCCAGGGTGAGGATGATCAGCAGGCCGGCATTGGTTTCAACGCTTTCATGCTTCATGGGTCTAGTCTCTCCCTAATCAGGCCGTACGGGCTTCGGCGGACGCGGTCTGGGCCGCGCGGGCCTCGGCCTTGACGCCCGAGCGAACGGTCATCCAGATGTTGAACGCCATGATCAGCATGCCGGTGAGGAAGAAGCCGCCACCGATGGCGCGCACCACGTACGGCTTGTGCAGGAACACCACCGACTCGGTGAAGGTGTAGGCGAGGTTCCCGTACTGGTCGAAGGCACGCAGCATCAGGCCCTGACCGATACCGGCCACCCACATCGCGGTGATATACAGCACGATCCCGATGGTCGCGAGGAAGAAGTGCACGTACACCAGCTTCAGGCTGTACAGGTTCACGTTCCACAGCCGCGGGACCAGGTGGTACAGGGAGCCGAAGGAGATCATCGCCACCCAGCCCAGGGCACCCGAGTGCACGTGGCCCACGGTCCAGTCGGTGTAGTGCGACAACGCGTTCACGCTCTTCAGGGACATCATCGGCCCTTCGAAGGTCGACATGCCGTAGAACGCCAGTGCGGTGATCAGGAACAGCATGATCGGGTCGGAGCGCAGTTTGTCCCAGGCACCCGACAGGGTCATGATCCCGTTGATCATGCCGCCCCAGGAGGGCAGCAACAGGAGGATGGAGAAGGTCGCCGCCAGGGTGGAGACCCAGTCCGGCAGGGCGGTCCAGTGCAGGTGGTGCGCACCCACCCACATGTACAGGAAGATCAGCGCCCAGAAGTGGATGATCGACAGCTTGTACGAATAGATTGGACGACCGGCCTGCTTCGGCACGAAGTAGTACATCATCCCGAGGAACGCCGCAGTCAGGAAGAAGCCCACTGCGTTGTGTCCGTACCACCACTGGGTCATCGCATCCTGCACGCCCGAGAAGGCCGAGTAGGATTGGGTGCTGAACAGCCCGACCGGGACCTGGATGTTGTTAAAGATGTGCAGTAGCGCGGTCGCCAGAATAAACGACATGAAAAACCAGTTCGCCACGTAGATATGCGGCTGGTTACGGCGCAGCAGGGTCATCAGATAGATAAAGAAGTACGCCACCCACACAACCAGGATGATCAGGTCGATCTGCCAGTTGAACTCGGCGTACTCGCGGCCCTGAGTGATCCCCATCATGTAGGTGATAACGCCCAGGACCAGTGCAAGGTTCCAGCCATAGAAGGTGAAACTCGCCAGCGAGTCGCCGAACAGGCGCGCCTGGCAGGTGCGCTGCACAACGTAATAGGACGTTGCAAACAGGGCGTTACCCCCAAAGCCGAAGATCACCGCAGTCGTGTGCACCGGCCGGAACCGGCCAAAGGTGATCTGCGCGATATCGAAGTTCAGGAACGGAAAGGCCAACTGCGACGCGATCCAGACACCGGCGGCCATGCCGAACACGCCCCAGAGGACGGCGGCAACGGCGAAGCGCTTGACGATCGCGTAGTTGTACTGCTCGTTTGTAGCGACTGACTCTGCGGGCACGGAGCCTGCGGTAGTGGCTGCTTGCGACATGACTTTTTCCACCTTGCTGCGGGGAACACGGATGTCCCGATGGTTCGGGGGCGTGAACTGTACCCCATTCTGCGGCCCCGGCGAAAACCAGACCCCGCGGGGTACTGGGAGATTCGACCCGAAGCCGGGAACTTTTGGGCAATAAGAGAATACACCGTGAGCCCGCGAAAATGCGAGGGTATTCCGGGTTATTTGCCACAGTATTGAGGTATATCAAACAGTACGTGGCGCATCCGCCTGCACAGCCCTGGTGCAGGCGGAAGTTCCAGTGCACAGCCGCTTGCGGTAGCCCGCTCAGGATACCGGGATGACCGGGATCACCTTTCCTTCGGGCCCCTGCGGGGGTGGGGCTTCCGGTACCCAGGCATGGCCATACACCACCTCCCAGGTCGCCGGCAACCTGCCCTCGACCCCGAACTCGCGCGCATACGCCTCCGCGACCGCGGCCAGGCGGCGTGGCCCGAACAGCCCGGCGCCACGCCCGGCCAGCGCGTTACGTACGCCCACGCCGCGCAGGTCGCGGATCAGACCGGTCAGATCCGGATAGGTCAGGGTCAGGGTCTCCTGGTCCATCACCGGATCGGCAAATCCGGCGCGCACCAGGGCGTCGCCAATGTCGTGCATATCGATGAAGGCGTTCACATGAACACCGGCTCCGCCATCCACCGCTGCGAAGGCGGCTCGCAACTCGCGCAGAGTGTCCGGACCGAAGGTTGCAAACATCCACAATCCGCCGGGCGCAAGGATCCGGCGGACCTCGGCAAACGCTCGATCCAGGCTCGTACACCACTGCAGGGCCGCACTGGACACCGCGAGGTCGAACGAGGCCTCGGCCAGCGGCAGCGCCTCGATGTCGCCGCATACCACTCGGGGGCGGCGCAGCCAGCGCCCGCGACGGCGCGCGCGTGCCGCCATCTCCGGGGCAAAATCCAGCCCCGCGAGCCGGGCCCTCCGATAGCGGCCCGCCAGGGCCTCCAGGGCCTCGCCGATGCCGCAACCCAGATCGATCACACGTGCGGGCTCCATCCGGATCCAGTCGAGCCGCTCCAGCAGACGGCCCTGCACCTCGCGCTGCAGCACCGCATGATCGGCGTAGGTTGCGGCCGCACGCGAGAACGCCGCACGCACCCGCGTCTTGTCGAGCTCGAATTCGTCGGGACCACTCATGCCAACTCCTCGCGCAACCCGGCGACGAGCGGCGCGGGATCACGCCACCAGCTCGCATGCCCACCCGGTATGTACCGCACCCGCGCGTCCGGGCGCAGAGCCACCAGGTCGGCGACCACCGCCGCCGGGACCAGGGCGTCGGATTGTGCCGGCCACGCGGCGACCGGGCAGTCGATATCACGCCACACCGCACGCAGGTCGGCGCCCTCCAGCAAGTCCAGGCCGGCCGCGAGGCCGGCCGACGACGCGGGGTTCGCACGCAGGGCCTTGACCAGCTCGCCCGCCAGCGTCGCCGCGGCTGGATCACCCTGTGCACACAGTAACGCCAGGCGCCGCTCCAGACGCGCACGCGGCCCGCCCAGTGCGGCCCGGAAATCGGACAGCTCATCGGCACCCAGCGCGTTCGGCCAGTCCGGCGCGGCCGCCAGTCGCGGACTGGAACCCAGCAGCACCAGCCGCTGCGGACCCCGCCAGGCACGCGCCGCCAGCAGGGCGGCGAGGCCGCCCAGCGACCAGCCCACCCAGATCGGGGTCACAGCCGCGGGCAGGGCGGCGCACAGTCCGCGCCCCAGATTCTCCGGATCACGCAGCCGCCCGGCACCGCCCGCCGCACCGTGCCCCGGGAGATCCGGTGCCAGCGCCTCCACTCCTGCCAGCGCCGCGCGCACCGGGTCCCAGACAGCGCCCGAAAAGCCCCAGCCGTGCAGCAGTACCGGGAGCGGGCACAGCGAACTCGATGGGCGTGCGCTCATGCCACGCCATCCCCCGTGTCGCCCCGACGCATCCCGCCCGGTGTCTCGCGCTGCGCGGGTTGCGTATCATGAACGCCCTTCCGCCACCGCAAACAGGCAGGCTTTCGCACCATGGGCATCCTACTGGGCATTGTGATTGCGTATCTTCTGGGGTCGCTTTCCACAGCCATCCTGGTGAGCAAGGTGATGGGGTTGCCGGATCCCCGCACCACCGGCTCCGGTAACCCAGGGGCCACCAACGTGCTGCGTACCGGCGGCAAAAAGGCAGCCATACTTACACTGCTCGGCGATGTCGCCAAAGGCTGGCTCCCGGTCTTCGTGGTACTGCAGCTCGACCTCGTTTCCGGCTGGGCGGTCGGCCTGGTGGGCCTGGCCGCATTCCTCGGGCACCTGTACCCGACCTTCTATCAGTTCCGAGGCGGCAAGGGCGTGGCAACCGCGCTGGGCGTGATCCTCGCGCTGCACCCGCTCACCGCCGCCCTGACCGTCCTGACCTGGCTGCTGGTCGCCGCGATCGGGCGCTATTCCTCGCTGGCCGCGCTGGTGGCTGCGGCCCTGGCCCCGATCTATCTGGTGCTGTTCGGCATCGACCCGTGGATCGTAACCGCGGTGGCGGCCATGGCCGTCCTCCTGTTCATCCGGCACGACAGCAACATCCGCCGCCTGATGCGCGGCGAAGAGCCGAAGATCGGCCGGAAGAAGGCACCCGCCCCCGCCAAGGACTGAGAGAAACACTGATCCGTCGGGCCGGCGTCTCAGGACGTCAGCTCGGCCAGCGGCCAGCGCGCCCGCGCGGCGATCGTCGGCGCCGCCAGCACCAACTCGTCCATCCGCAGCGTGGCGGCCTGCAGCCGCCGCAGACCGGCCAGCGCGATCATCGCGCCATTATCGGTACAGAATTCCGGGCGCGGGAAGAACATCGGCACACCCTCGCTGGCCGCCATGCCGCGCAGACCGGCGCGCAGGGTCTGGTTGGCGGCCACCCCGCCGGCCACCACCAGCGTCGGTGCCCCGCACTGCTGCAGTGCGCGCCGGGTCTTTTCCACCAGGGTCTCGGCCACCGCGTCCTCGAAGGCTCGAGCCACATCTTCCGGACGCCAGTCCTGCTTCTGCAGTGCAGTCAGAACCGCCGTCTTCAACCCGGAAAAGCTCATGTCCAGCCCCGGACGATCGAGCATCGGACGCGGCAGGCGCAGGACGCCGGAATCGCCCTGTTCGGCCAGCCGCGCCAGAGCCGGGCCACCGGGATAGCCAAGCCCCAGCAGCTTTGCGGTCTTGTCGAACGCCTCGCCCGCGGCATCGTCGACGCTCTCGCCCAGCAGGCTGTAGTCGCCCAGCGCGCGCGCGTGGATCAACTGGGTGTGCCCGCCGGAGACCAGCAGGGCCAGGAACGGGAAATCCAGCCCGGCGTCTTCCAGGAACGGCGCCAGCAGATGCCCCTCCAGGTGATGCACCGCCAGCGCTGGCACCCCCCAGCCCCAGGCCAGGGAACGCGCCACCGATGCCCCGGTCAGCAGCGCGCCCAGCAACCCGGGCCCCCCGGTATACGCCACCGCATCCAGATCACGGCCATCGACCGCCGCTTCGTCGAGCACCGCGCGCACCAGCGGCAAAAGGCGGCGGATGTGGTCGCGCGAGGCCAACTCCGGCACCACGCCGCCATACACCGCATGCAGGTCGGTCTGGCTGTAGAGCCGATGCGCCAGCAGACCCTCGCGGTCGTCGATCAGCGCCACGCCGGTCTCGTCGCAGGAGGTCTCGATTCCGAGGACTTTCATGCGGCGAGCATGCCGCGAACTGCGGCCGGGGGAAAGTAGCCCCAGTGCTCCCACCCTCTTCGGAAACACGGCTGCATGTCCATGCGCGGACGGGTACTTCCCTACAGACGCGCCCGCCGGTCGGGTACACCCTGAAGCGGCAGGTGCCGACAATCGTGCGCCAGCACCATCACCTGGAAGCGCTCGCCCATCTCCCCCGGCAGGGTCAGCATGCGCACGGCCTGAGCCGCCTGCATGGTCGCACGTGCATCGCTGGCATCGCCTACCCGCGCCTCGAAGCGCTGGGGCAGGCCGGCCGCCAGCAGGAACTCGCCCTGAGCGGCATAGCCGGCGACCTCCAGGCCCGCCGTCCGGGCGGCCTGCGCCACCCCGGTAAAATCGACACTGGCCGTCAGATCCATCAGGCCCGGCGCCGCCAGCGGATCAAGGATCATCTGCTGGCGGTAATAGCCGACCAGCGTCCCCTGATGCCGTTCCGGGGCATAGTAGGCGGACCGCGGAAAGCCGTAGTCCGCCAGCCAGACCACCCCCCGCTCCAGGCGCTCCGCGACACTGGAAATCCAGGCCGCCAGCGCCGGCCGCCACTCCGAGGTGTAGCCCTCCGGCCACGGTCCGTAGCGCGCCTGCAGGGCGGCAACCGGCTCGGCAAGCGTGGCCGGGGCCGGACGTTCCGCCAGCACCAGGGCCTGGTGGCCATCCTCCGCGATCCCGAGCTGCCAGACCCCGTTATCGCGCCAGCGGAACAGCTCGACAGGAAGCGCATCCAGGACCTCGTTGGCCAGTACCACTGCATGCAACGGTCCCTTCGGCAGCGCATCCAGCCACTCGACCCGCGCGAAGTCTTCCGGCTCCAGCACCTGTGTCAGCCAGGCGCGCTGACGCTCGCGCAAGTCCGGGCTGACCTCAACGATGGCGTAGCGCTCCCAGGCGACCTCCTGTTCGCGCAGGGTACGAATCACGTCGCCGGCCAGACGGCCGCTGCCGGCCCCGAACTCCAGCAGGGTCCCCCGCCCCTGCAGATCATCACGCAGGATCGGAGCCAGCCACAGCGCTAGCGTCTCGCCGAACAGCGACGACAGCTCGGGGGCGGTCACGAAATCCCCTCCCGGCCCCAGCTTGTGAGCCCCATTGACGTAATACCCCAGGCCCGGGGCATACAGGGCCTGTTGCATGTAATCAACAAACGGCAGGAACCCGTCGCGCGCGGCGATCTCGCGGCGCAGGGCATCCTGCAACCGCTCGCCGATCTCGCGGGCGACCGGATCGTCGGGGCCGGTGACCGGCCCGGCTGTGCTAGATTTCGGCGGAGTCATGACCGTGAATGGTACCAACCCGGGGGCCGCCGTGACGCAGGACACCAGCAATCCGAACGCCACCGCGGACAACCGCCCGCGAGTTGCGCTGATCACCGGCGCCGCCCACCGGGTGGGCGCGAGCATCGCGCGCGAACTCCATTGCGCCGGGCTCAATGTGCTGATCCACTATCGTCGCTCCGGTGACAAGGCCGCCGCGCTGGCCGACCAACTCAACGCGCAACGCGCCGACAGTGCCCGCACGCTGATGGCGGATCTGCTGGACCTCGCCGAGATCGAGGCCCTGGCCGCACGCGCAACCGCCGCCTGGGGCCGACTCGACTTCCTGGTCAACAATGCCTCGACGTTCTACCCCACACCGGTTGGCGAGATCCGGCCCGCAGACTGGGACGACCTGGTCGGTTCCAATCTGCGGGCCCCGACCTTCCTGACCCAGGCATGCGCGCCAGCCCTGCGCGCCGGCGGCGGGGCCGTGGTGAACATCGTGGACATTCACGCCCTGCGCCCACTCAAAGGTTATCCGGTATATTCGGCCGCCAAGGCCGGGCTGTGGGCGCTCACCCAGGCCTACGCCCGCGAACTGGGGCCGGAGGTGCGGGTCAATGGTGTCGCCCCCGGGGCCGTGCTGCCCCCGGAGGCTGAGGCCAATGCCGGCATGCACGAGGCGATGGTCGAGCGCACCGCGCTCAAGCGTGGCGGCACCCCCGAGGACATCGCGCGGACGGTGCATTTCCTGCTGCTGGACGCGCCGTACATCACCGGGCATATCATCCCGGTGGATGGCGGGCGCTCGGCCTCGCAGTAAACCGGACCGGAGTGCCGGGCAGGTCGCCGGAAGCACCCGGATTCGACAGGCTGCTAAACTCGGCCATGTATGCATTCACGGCAGCAGGAGCCTTGCCATGATCGATTCCAAACGCTTCGACGATCTCGCCCGCCGCATCACGGAGAGTCTGCCGGAGTCGGTGCGCCATATGCAGGAAGACGTACAGCGCCAGGTCCGCTCCTCGCTGCAGCAGGGCTTCGAGCGCATGGACCTGGTCACCCGCGAGGACTTCGACATCCAGGTCGCGCTGCTGGAGCGCACCCGCGAACGCCTCGCCGAGCTGGAGGCCCGGGTACAGGCCCTCGAGGATGCACAGCAGGCCGCCGGCGGGCAATAGCCGCCTCCCCGATATCCCCGAAAACCCGGGCGGCTGGCATCCTGTCGGACTTCGGCGATCGTCGCGAGCGTGTCGGGAGAGCGAACCCACGCGCGCAGCCGATCAGTCCCAACGCCGACAGGCTGCCAGGCCCGGAGACACCCAGAGGAGGGCACGGATGCCCATTGCCATTGCCCATGCGCGCGCCATCGACGGCATCCACGCGCCCCTGGTCACCATCGAGACCCATCTGGCCAACGGCCTGCCAGCATTCCAGATCGTGGGCCTTCCGGAGGCAGCAGTGCGCGAGAGCCGCGACCGGGTCCGCGCCGCGATCCAGACCAGCGGCTTCGAGTTCCCCCGGCGCCGCATTACCGTCAACCTGGCCCCCGCCGATTTACCCAAGGACGGCGGACGCTTCGACCTCGGCATCGCACTGGGCATCATCGCCGCCAGCCGCCAGATACCGCTGGAATCCCTGGACAATCACGAGTTTCTCGGCGAACTGAGTCTGGACGGCCACATCCGGCCGGTCGGCGGCACGCTCGCGGCGGGCCTGGCCGCCGCGCAGATCGGACACCGGCTGGTAGTCAGCCCCGCGGACGGACGCGAGGCGGCGCTCGCCAGCCAAGCCAAGGTGGTCACTGCAGAACATTTGCTGGAGGTCACCGCCGCCCTGGACGCACGCGCCGAATTGCCGAAGGCCGAGGCCCCGGAGCCGCTACCGCCGCGCCACCCCGACCTCGCCGATGTGCGCGGACAGCACCAGGCCCGCCGCGCGCTGGAGATTGCCGCCGCGGGTGCCCACCACCTCCTGATGGTCGGCCCACCGGGCAGCGGCAAGTCCATGCTCGCGGCCCGTTTGCCCGGCATCCTGCCGCCCATGACCGAGACCGAGGCGCTGGAAACCGCAGCCATCCACAGCCTGCGCGGCACCGACCACCTGCAGGGCGACTGGCGCACACGCCCCTACCGCTCGCCGCATCACACCGCCTCCGGCGTTGCCCTGGTCGGCGGCGGCAGCACCCCGCGGCCCGGCGAGATCTCGCTGGCTCATCATGGTGTGCTGTTTCTCGACGAGCTGACAGAATTCGACCGCACGGTACTGGATGTATTGCGCGAACCCCTGGAGACCGGCTGCATCCATATCTCGCGCGCCGCACGCCAGGCCGAATTCCCGGCACGCTTTCAGTTGATCGGGGCGATGAATCCCTGCCCGCAGGGTTTCGATTGCGATCTGGCCGAGCGCTGCCAGTGCAGCCCCGACCAGCGTGCCCGCCACCGCAAGCGTTTGTCCGCCCCCCTGCTGGACCGGATCGACCTCGCCATCGAGGTACCACGTATCCCGCCGGCCGAGCTTGCCGCCAACGATACCGTCAGCGAAGACTCGGCGCGTGTCGTCCGACGGGTGGCCGCGGCGCGCGAACGCCAGCAGGCCCGCCAGGAGGTCCCCAACAGCGCCCTGCACGGCCCTGCGCTCGACCGGCATGCCGCGCTGTCATCGGCCGACCGCGAAGTGCTGGACACTGCCGCCGAGCGCTTTCGGCTGTCGGCGCGCGCGTATCACCGGATCCTGCGCGTCGCGCGCAGTATCGCGGACCTCGACGACGCGGAAACGATTGCCACCCGGCACCTGACCGAAGCCTTGAGCTTTCGCGCCCTGGATCACTGGCGCACCCAGGCCTGACGCACAGGGACACCGCGCGGCCTCTCCATGCAAAAGGCCCGCCCGGCCCCGCTTTGCGCCGCAGCGAGGCCGCTCAGTCTTCGAACGTCACCACTCAGGCCGCCAGACCGGCAATATCCTGGTCCAACGGTTGGCAGCGTTGGGCGCCATCAGCGCGGCTTCGGCAGCCACGGTTTCTTCAGCGGCCTAAGGTGCAGCAGCCGCAGCCTCATCGGCCGCATCATGCTCGACTTCCGCTTCGTCCAGCATGTAGACGACCATCTCGTACATCTGCTCGTCCGTCAGGCTCGTATCGCCACCACGGGCCGGCATCGCACCGATACCGTTAGTCGCGTTCTCGAGCAAGGTATCGAACCCCTTGTCATCCAAGCGGGCCGCCCAGGCATCGGTGTCGCCCTTCACCGGGGCATCCGAAACACCCGTGTCGTGGCAGGCGGAACAGACGTTGGAGTAGATGTCGCCGGGAGACAGTTCCGCGACTTCTTCCTCCGCGTCGACCGGACCGGAGACCACGGTACCGACCGGCACGATCCGCTCCGCAACTCGCTCCGGATCGGCCGCTGTGCGCTCGCCTACTGCCATCTGGCCCAGAAAGCTGGCCAGATGACCCACCAGAAAGACCACCGTGGCGAGCAACGCCACGGCAGAGATAAACAAAAACACCTTGTTTCCGGTGTCCATCTTGATCGGTTGATTCACCACTTGTCTCCCTCCGGATCCAGGCCGCGCGCGGCCTTCGTGATGTCCTGACCCCTCGCGGCCAGATACATGGCTGCGCGCCCCCGCGCGCAAATCGGGCGCAGAGTATAGGGCATCGCCTCGCCCCGGACCACAAACCCAGTAACAGAGTCGAAAAATCGACTGGACGGGTACCGAAGCCGCGCCGTATCATTGCGGGTCTTGCGCCCGTAGCTCAGCTGGATAGAGCGCCACCCTCCGGAG
>JBNJFQ010000045.1:0-19306 GCA_051747025.1 Pseudomonadota bacterium | reverse complement strand
GCAGACCCTTGGCCGAT
The DNA here is from genome assembly GCA_051747025.1 of Pseudomonadota bacterium. GTDB lineage: Bacteria > Pseudomonadota > Gammaproteobacteria > Ectothiorhodospirales > Ectothiorhodospiraceae > Thioalkalivibrio. The sequence goes on along the minus strand of JBNJFQ010000045.1, from coordinate 19,289 downwards.
CTCCTCCGCGGTCGAAAACAGGATCCACCCGATCCCCAAATGCCCCTGCGGCTGAGGGCCGCGTAAGTGGGACAGCAGTGGGCTCGATGAGCGTGGGCATGACCAGGCGTTCCACGTAGGCGCGCGGGGTGTAGTGGGCGCCGAGCTTGTGGCGTTCGCGCGGGTCCAGCGCGCGTTCCAGCAGGGTGCCGAAGATGGCGGGTTCGACGAAGCGCCAGTCGGCCTTGCCGGCCTGGATGAGCAGGCCGATCTGGTCGGCGTTGAGCGGGATGGGGTCGATGTTCTGAAACAGGCCGCCGTTGAAGCGCTGCACCTTGTGCATCAGCTGGCCCTCATAGCCGCCGGTGTTCATCGTCTCCCATAGCGAGCGCATGGCGTCGGGGAAGTGTTCGGGGTTCTGCTGCAGGCGTTCCAGCAGGGCGGTGAAGCTGCCCTTGGGCAGGAGTTCGACGTCCTCGCTGAACATGGTGAACAGGCAGCGCTTGAGGAAGTGGGCGACGCGCTCGACATCAAAGCCGTGCTGTTCCAGGGATTTGGCGAGCTCGGCCAGGCGCGCGCTGACCTCGCGGGTGACGCGGGCGGCGTGCTTGCTGGCGTCGAGCTGATCCGGCGCGAGCCACAGGTGGTGCAGGCGTTGCTGGATCTCGGGGTCGCGCAGGTCTTCCAGGCGGATGCGGTGGCGGCTCGGGTCCGGGTAGGGGACGTAGGTGCCGCCGGAGCGGGAGAACTCGGAGTAGAGCTCGAGGCTGCGGCCGACATCGGTGACCACGATGAACGGCGGGCGGCCTTCGTCTTCCGGCAGGGCGCGCACGTACTGGTCGGCCTGGTTATGGGCCGCAAGCATGGCCTTGTCCCAGCCCTGGGTGTGCAGGCCCTTGCCGGTCTGCTTGGCCTCCAGCACGAAGCAGCCGCGGCGGTAGAGGTCGATGTAGCCGCGGTTCTCGCTGCCATCCGGGTTGCGGATGGTGACGCGGCGTTCGAATACGTAGGCGTTGTCGCGGGTGTCGTCGCGGGCCGGGTCGGGGTGGGGCAGGTCCAGCAGCTTGCACAGCTCGGTGAGGAAGAGCTGGTAGTTGGCGCGCTCGGAGCCGCCGGCGGTGGTCCAGCGCTGGATAAAGGCCTCGACCTGGTCGGGCGCGGCCAGGGGCGTGGTCGCGTCGGGGTCGACGTGGGCGGCTTGGGCCGCGTTGGCCGGACTGGCGTACATGCGACGAATGTCCCTTTTCGTATGGGGTTACCTTACCGAATCGGGGTGGGTCTGTCTTGTGTGTGGGGGCGTGCGTTGGCCGGGGGTGGCGGGGTTTTGGTTGGGGATCGCTGTGGCCGAGTTGCGGCCTCGCGATGACGGGGGTGTGGGGGGTGTTGTGTTGTGGGGCTTCGGTTGGAGATCGCCACGGCCGAGTTGCGGCCTCGCGATGACGGGGTGGGGGTGGGTGTTGTGTGGTAGGAGGCCAGCCCTCTGGCCGATGGGGCGCTGGGTGAGGTTGATCGCCCGGGGGGGGGGCGGGCTCCTGCAGGGGGGGGTGTTTGGGTTGGAGATTGTCGTGGGCGGGTTATTTGGCGATGCCGAGGAAGACGGCGAGGCTGCGTTCGACTTCCAGTAGTGGGCCGGGCTGGATGTGGCCGAATACACGGCCGATGCGCTCGCGGCGGACGGTGACGGCCTTGTCGACCATGACCTGCGAGGTGTGTTGCAGGTGGGTGGTGTCGTCGGGTTCGAGGCGGATGCGGAAGAGCGGGGTGTCGCGCAATTCGCTGGTGACGGGAAGGACGGTGACGGAGGGGTGTTCGTCGAAGTAGTCGGACTGGATGACCAGGGCGGGGCGTGGTTTTCCGTAATCGCCCGACAGGGCGACGGTGACGAGAGCGCCTCGGGTTACTTCCATCCTTCGAGCTCGCTGGCGGCGTGTTCGGACCAGGCGGTGATGTCCTGTTCCTGCGGGTCTTCCGCGAGCAGGGCGGACTGGCGACGGGCCTCTTGCGCGAACGCGGGACGGCGGGTGTCGGGGACCCAGATCTGTACCGGGCGCAGGCCGGCGGCGCGCAGGGCCTGGCGGCGCTTCTGGACACGTTCGTTGGTGGGTGTGGCCATTGGAGGTTCTCCGCTGGAGGACGTTACATGTAGCATTTTAGCAGAAGGTTGGGCGGTAGGGGGCTGGTTGAGGATCGACGCGGGCGTGTTGCGGCCTTGTGATGGCGGATGCGTGTGGGGGTGTTGTGTCGTGGGGCTTTGGTTGGAGATCGCCACGGCCGCGTTGCGGCCTCGCGATGACGGGGTGGGTGTTGGGTGAGGTTGATCGCGCGGGGGTCCGGGGGTCTACGGGGTGGGGCGCAGGCCGTGGCGGGCGAGCAGGGAGGCGGCGATGGCGTAGGCGGCGAGCAGCAGCACGACGTGTTCCATGGACCACTGCAGGTCGAGCAGGGCGCCGACCGCGACCGGGGCGGCGGCGGTGGCGAAGATCATCGCGGACTGGGCGACGGCGCGGATGGCGCCGAGGTGGGTGGTGCCGTAGAGCTCGGCCCAGATCACGCCCATCAGGGTGTTGGCCACGCCCATGCCCAGGCCGGCGAGGGCGAGGTAGGCGGGTGCCAGCCAGGCGCCGTCGAGCAGGCTGAGGGCGAGCAGGGCGAGGATCAGCGGCGCGAGGTGCCAGGGCAGCAGGCGCCGCGAGCCGAAGCGATCCACCAGCGGGCCCGCGAGGAACAGCGACAGCAGGTGGGCGGCGGCGAACGCGACGAAGCTGGAGGCGAGCCAGGCGAGGGTCCAGTCCCTGGATTCGGCCAGCGGGACCTGGTGAAAGAACACGGCGGTGATGATGAACGGGGCGCCCATCAGCGCGGGCAGCAGCAGGTAGAAGCGCGGGTCGCGCAGGACCTGGCCGCGGGACCAGTGGTGGCCGCCGTCAGCGGGTTCCTCGGTGGCGGCGGGTCGCGGGGTGCCGGACCCGAGCAGCGCCAGCACCAGGAAGGTGAGGGCGACCAGGGCCAGTGCGATCAGGCCCCAGGTGGAACGCCAGCCGAGTGCGGCGGCGCCCGCGACCACCAGGATCGGCGCCACGGCCTCGGCGACCGGCAGGCCGGCGACCACCAGGCTGACGGCCTTGCCGCGATGGGTGTCGAAGGCGCGCGCGACGGCGGTTTGCGCGGTGTGGGTCATCAGCCCCTGGCCGAAGAAGCGCAGCAGGAAGAACCCCAGCACCAGCCCCAGCACCCCGGGACTGGTGGCCAGCACCGCGCTGCCCAGCGCGGCCCCGACCAGCACGAACACCACCATCGCCCGCAGCGGCAGTTGGTCGACCAGGCGCCCGGCGCTGATCAGCAATAACGCACTGGCCAGGGTGGCGGCGGAGTATGCGAGGCCCAGTTGGCCGTGCGAGAGCTCGAACAGTTCGCGCCATTCGCCGCCGAACAGCGACAGCACGAAGGTCTGCCCGACTGCGGAGAACGCGACCAGCAGGAAGCCGGCGCCGAGAAAACGCGGGTGCTGGAGCAGTGGGTGCAAGGCGGGCGTCCCGATGGTGCTGGCGAGCGCCCCATGGTAACGGCTTTGCCGGGGGCGGCGGGCGGGTTACGGGGAGGTGGCCGGTTCGGCGTTCGAGGCGCACCGGGGGGATGATGCTCTGCGCTCGCCCTGCGCGTTATGCTCCTGTGCCACGGTCATGTTGCGGCCTTACGGTGACGGGGATGCGCGGCGAGAGTTATTCCATGGCGCGGCGGCGGGCCTCGCGCTGGTAGTACAGCAGGGCAACATTGAACTGGCGTTCCAGCCATTGGCTGATGCCGATGACCTGCAGGCCGACGTTGGTGTGACCGTCGCGGGCGCTGCGGCGACAGTTGGCGAGACAGGCGTCGCCGGACAGGCGTTCGCCGACGTCCGGGAGCATCAGGTTCTCGAAACGCAGGGTGGTGCCGGGTTCGAGCTGGTCGGCGACCTCGAGCGGAAGCTCCACGCACATGCCCTGGGCCGAGAGGTCCACCAGCTCGCCCTGGATCGGTTCGGGCAGGTGGTCGGCATGCATTTCGACGATCGGGCGCTGGCTCAGCGGAATGTGTACGCGGAAGGTCTCGCGGCGCTGCAGGTATTGCAGGGTTTCCGGGTAGGGGCAGGCGTACAGCGCGCCGTCGGCTTCGTGCTCGACCTGCTGGATCCGGGTGGAGAAGCGCACTGCGACCCCACGCAGGCTGGCGAATACCCGGATCTCGGTCCCGGGCTGCGCCTTTTGATGGCCTTCGCGGGGTGTGAGTTCGTCGAGGTAGAGCAGGCGCTGGTCCGGGTCCAGGCGGACCAGCGCGGAGTTGTAGAGCGGGCCGTCCTGCTCCAGGCGCACGCTGACCAGGGTCAGCTTGTGATCCAGGTCCCGGAGGATGCTGCCGATCCGCTTCGGCTTGTCGACGGTGTAGTCAGTGTCGTCCATTCCATTCGCTTTGCTGGGGTCGTCCGTGGGACCAGGCGGAGGCCTCGTCCAGCGCCAGCGGGAACGGTACGGGTGAGCGCCCGAAAATGCCAGCCCCGGGAGGGACCAGGCGGGTATTCATGCCCGGGTGATGTGGCGGCCCGAGCGGGTGTTGGTCTGGGCCTGCCCGTAGGGGTTGTAGGTAGTGGGCGGGGTGCCGTCCTCGCCACGCAGGATCTGCATGGAGAGTTCGACGCGGCGCTGATCGCGCTCGATCAGGGTCGCGTTGCCGCGATTCAGGGTGTTGCAGCGCTCGACACAGTGGCGCAGCGCCTGCCAGCGATCGTCGAGATGGGAGCCACCCTCGAGCCGTGCAAACAGGCGCGCGAGGCCCTCGGGGGTGAAGGCCTCGCCGTGCTCCTCGACCCACTGCTGCTGCTGTCGGGTCTCGGTTTCGAGGTCGTCAAGCAGGGCCTGCTTGCGCTGGACCGTCTCCTGCAGACGTTCCGACTGGCGCGCTTCCACGGCCCGGGTCTCGTCCAGCAGCGCATCCTCCAGTTGATGGGCCAGCCGAATCGAGGTCTCCAGCGATTGCTGCAGATGTTCTTGCGGGCTCGTGTCCATGCGCGGGGTCACGTGCGGATCAGCGCAGCAGGGCTTCGAGTTCGATCATGCGGTCGGCGAGCTCCTGGTTGTTGACGGGGTAGTTCCCCTCGGAGATCGCCGACCGCAGTTCTGCGACGCGGGCGGCGTCGAACGGGGCCGATTCGCTGGCGCCGGCGGTGGCGTTCATGGCCTGGGCGGCGCCGGTGAGGGTGACGGCATCGTCGTTCTTGACGGTGTTGCCGTTGCCCTGATTGCCGGCAGCATCGGCCCGCGCGGTGTCATTGCGTCGCTGAACGCCCGAGCCCGACTGGTTGCCGTCGGGCTTCAGGTTGTTGGTGTTCAGGCCCTTGATGTCCATGGTTGCCTTCCTGTCTCTGTAACTTTGCTGCAAGGGTTAACGGCCGCAGCGCCCTGAACTTTAGGCCCGCCGAGGTTCCCCTGCCAGTGCCGGCATCACAATGATACGCGAACCTGGCCGGCCGGTTGCACTACGCCTTCGACCACCCGGCCGGAGGAGCCGTTCCGGACCCGGATGCGCTCGCCGACGATTCCGCCTTCCAGCGCCTCGCCGCGCATGCGGATCGAGACCGAGCCGTTTTCTGCCTGGATGGTGACGCGCTGACCGCGCGCGACCACCTCGCGTTCAGTGACGTGCTGGGTCCCGAGGATCTGGCCGGCGCGGATGTGGCGCCGGGTCTGCTGACCGATGACCTCTTGCGGGTCCTCGAAGTAGCTGCCTGCATGTCGCGAGGTCTGGATACGTTTCAGGCGCAGGTCGTCGGCACCGATGGTCTTCTGTCGGCCGAGGCTGCGGCCGGCAACCACCACGTCGGCGTAGCGTTCCACCGTGACCGGGACATACAGCGACCAGGTGACCGGGGCGTTGCACTGCACCTTGACTGCGGTATTGCCCTCGCGGCGTCCGCCCGGCGGGAATTCCGCCTCCAGCGGGCTGGCGCAGCGCGCCAGGCGCAGGCGGTTGTCGAGACGCCCAACGTCGATCTCGACCTCGTCCTCGGGGCCGATTGTCAGGGCCTGCTCGATGAAATCCCCGGCGGCCTGGCGAATGTTCTCGATCGGCTCGATCTCGTCCTCGGCAGCGGGCGCCGGCAGTGCCAGCGCGAGCAGGGCGATTCCGATTGTGCGAGCAAGTCTGTGCATGGTGTTCCTGCTGGCGCGCCGGTAGCGGGCGTGTGGACCGAGTCCGGTAGCATGGGTTGTCGTCGGATAAACAAGCAGAATCCGTGCCATGAAACCGGGCCGGCGGAATTCAAGCTACGGGTCCGCGTGCCGTTAGAGCGTGGGAACAGGCGAAATGGGCCCGCTGGCGCCGCCTGGCGCATGACAGGGTGCGGGTTGCGGGTGCACACTGGTCCGCACCGGGCCCGGGATGGCGCGCGAGGAGAACAGGCATATGAGTCAATTCATTGACGACGTCAATCAGCGGACCCAGATGGTGGGGCAGAACCGGATGGAACTGCTGCTGTTTCATCTGGGCGGTTCCCAGATGTTCGGGATCAACGTGTTCAAGGTGCGCGAGGTCATCCCGCTGCCGGCATTGCGACAGATTCCGGGGTCGGTGAGTGTGATCCGCGGGGTCGCGACACTGCGCGATCGTACAGTTCCGATCATCGATCTGGCACGTGCCATCGGGCTGCACCGGGGGGTCGAGAGTGCCGAGGACCCCAAGGTTGTGGTGACCGAGTTCAATCGCCGGGTGCAGGGCTTCCTGGTGTCGGCGGTGGATCGTATCGTGAACGTGAACTGGGAAGACGTGAAATCGCCGCCGCGCGGGACCGGGCGCGAATCGTTCCTGGTCGCGGTGACCGAGATCGACAACAAGCTGGTGGAGATCATCGATGTCGAGCGGGTGCTGTCGATCGTGAACCCGCTGCCCACCGATGTCTCCGAGGAGGTACGTTCCGGGGCCGGGACGCTGGGCAACCGCAAGATCGTGATCGTCGACGACTCGGTGGTGGCGCGCAAGCAGATCGAGAAGGTGATCGAGAGCCTGGGCTGGGAATACCTGGTGTTCAAGGACGGGCGTGAGGCGCTGGACTTTCTGGAGGGGCAGGGCGAGGCCGGAACCGTACAGGATACGGTGGAACTGGTGATCTCCGACATCGAGATGCCGCGCATGGATGGTTACACCCTGACCGCGCGGATCCGCGAAGACAGCCGCCTGAAGGACCTGCGCATCCTGCTGCATTCGTCATTGAGCGGGGAGTTCAATACCGACATGGTGCGGCGCGCCGGGGCCGACGCCTTCCTGTCGAAGTTCGACCCGGACGAACTTATCAACGCGGTGCTGGAACAGACCCGGTCCGAGGACGCCTAGTGAACCGGACAGCGGCTCGCAGGCGGAACCCCGTTGCCGCTCGCGGGCGTGCCGGCGGCCTCCGGTTGCCGTTTCTGGCGCAAGGACCACGGGCTTCCCGTTGTGGATGTACGCGTATACTGTGACGCCATGAATCTCGACGTGAACGAACTCGTCTTCGGGGGTGCCGTGGTCGGTGTCAAGGAATCGTCACTGGGCAGCGGTGGCATCGCCCTGCAGGGGCCGGGGAGCATCCTGTGATCGATTCGCGCGATTACGAGGAATTCTCGCGCTTCCTGTCCGAATGCTGCGGCCTGGTGCTGGGCGACAGCCGGCAGTACCTGGTGTCCAGCCGGCTGTCGCGCCTGCTCGACGAATTCGGCTTCAACAGCGTGCCGGAACTGTTGCACGCGATGCGCAAGGCGCCCAACCCCCGCCTGCGTACGCGGGTGATCGACGCGATGACCACCAACGAGACCTCCTGGTTTCGCGACGGTTTCCCGTTCGAGATCCTGCGTCATGTCCTGTTGCCGGAACTGGCAACAAAGGGCGCCAGTATCAAGGTCTGGTCGGCCGGTTGTTCCAGTGGTCAGGAGGCCTACAGTATCTCCATGGTGGTCTCGGAATGGGAGGCCTCCCGGCCGCCGCGTGTGGTCCCGGTGTCGATCCTGGGGACCGATCTCTCCGAAGGTATCCTCGAGGATGCCCGCCGGGGGGTGTATGACGGTCTCAGTATCGTGCGCGGGCTCAGCGAGGCGCGGCGCGCGCGGTTTTTCGAGACGGTGGCCGATGGTCATCGCGTGATTCCGGAGGTGCAGCGCCGCTGCCGCTTCCAGAAGCTCAATCTGATCGACAGCTATGCGGCGCTGGGCAAGTTCGACCTGGTGTTTTGCCGCAATGTGCTGATCTATTTCTCGGCCGAGACCAAGCGACAGGTTCTTGACGGTATTGCCCGCCAGATGAACCCCGGGGGCTATCTGTTTCTTGGCGCTTCGGAGACAGCAGGCCCTTACACCAAGTCTTTCGAAACCGTTCGTACCGAATACGGTTCGGTGCTGCGTCTGAAGCCCTGAGCGCCCCGGAATCCGCGATTCCCGGCGTATTCCGGGGCATCGCCCGGTTCCCTCCCCCAGCGCGAAACAGCCCTGATCCCCCCGGCTTGCTGTCCGGACCCTCCCTTGTGGCATACACCTTGCATCCTCCCGGTTGAGACGGGATGCCGGTGTGCGGTGTCCCCGCTGCAACATCAGGGTCCGCGTGGTGCGGACGGGACGGGAACGATGAGTCTTTCGCTGGACAAGGCCATGGGGATTCTGCCGGAGGCGGTGAATCTGCGTGCCCGGCGCATGGAGACGCTGGCCTCCAATATCGCGAATGCCGATACCCCGAACTACAAGGCGCGTGATATTGACTTCCGCAGTGTGCTGCAGGCCGCCTCCAATGGTGGTGACCAGTTACGCGTGGCGCGAAGCCACGCGGCACACGTGGATCCCTCGGCCACTGGCCAGGGGGGTGCGCCGGAGATGCTCTACCGTACGCCGTCGCAGCCGTCGCTGGATGGCAACACCGTGGATCCACAACTGGAGCGGGCCGCATTCGCGGAGAACGCGGTGCAGTACCAGAGCAGTCTGGAGTTCCTGAATCGCCGGGTGTCCGGCATCCGCAATGCCCTGCGGGGCGAACGCTAGCGTGACGCCCTGATCTGCGGGCCGAACAACGGAGACAAACGCCGTGAGCAATCTGTTCAACCTGTTCAACACCTCGGCCTCGGCACTGACGGCGCAGTCGGTGCGGCTGAATACCGTGGCCTCGAACCTGGCCAACGCGAATACCGTGTCGGGCAGCGCGGAGGAGGCCTATCGCGCCAAGCAGGTGATGTTCCAGAGCGTGATGGACCAGGCCGATCCCGATGGCTCGGCCACTGCCGTGCGGGTGGCCGGCGTAAGCGAGTCGCAGGCGGAGCCGCAGGCGCAGTACGAGCCCCACCATCCGCAGGCGAACGAGGAGGGCTATGTTTTTCGGCCCGCCATCAGCGTGGTGGAGGAGATGGCCAACATGATGTCCGCCTCGCGCAACTACGAGGCCAACGTCGAGGTGATGGACACCTCGCGTCAGCTGCTTCAGCGCACGTTGCAGATCGGCCAAGGCTAGAGGAGTTCGCCATGACACAGATATCCCCCGAAATGCTGGAGCGCCTGGGCCTTTCGAGGCAGCAACAGAAACCGGAAGAAGGCGAGATGGACCGCCTTGGCCAGTCCGACTTCCTCAAGCTGATGACGACTCAGCTGGAGAATCAGGACCCGATGGAGCCGATGGAAAACGGCGAGTTCATCGGCCAGATGGCGCAGTTCTCCACCGTGACCGGGATCGAGGAGCTGTCCAAGTCGTTCGAGCAGCTCGCGCAGTCGATGGGGCAAAACCAGACGCTGCAGGCGGCGTCCCTGGTGGGCAAGGATGTGCTGGTGCCGGTGGAGTTCGGCGAGCTGGGACCTGACGGCATGGTCAACGGGGCGGTGGACCTGGAGCAAAGCACGGAAGAGTTGCAGGTCGATGTGTACAGCCCGAATGGCGAGCGCATCCGGCGCATGAACCTCGGGGCCGCCGGCAGTGGCCTGCAGGAGTTCAGCTGGGACGGCATGCGTGATGACGGGACCTTTGCCTCGCCGGGCGTGTACGAGTTCAAGGCCACGGCCCGCTCCGGGACCCAGTCCGAGGCCGTGGATACCTTCCTGGATGCCCGCGTGGACAGTGTCGCGGTAGATGAGGACTCCGGGCTGGCACTGACCGTGCAGGGCCTGGGCGAGATCAGCTTTTCGGATGTACGGCGGATTGGCGGCTGAGCGCCGGCCTGCAACAAAAGAACCCTAACGGAGGAAATTTCCCATGCCCTTCAATATTGGATTGAGCGGACTCAACGCGGCCCAGGCCGATCTGCAGACCACCGGCAACAACGTCTCCAACTCGGGGACCACTGGCTTCAAGCGTTCGCGGGCCGAGTTCGGCGACGTGTTTGCCCAGAGCTTTGGCGGCATCAGCCAGACGGCGATCGGCTCCGGCACACGGTTGCAGGCGGTGACCCAGCAGTTCTCGCAGGGGCGTACCGAGTTCACCGAGAACGGCCTGGACCTGGCCATCAATGGCGAGGGCTTTTTCGCCCTGAACGACCAGGGCAGCACGGTGTATTCCCGGGCGGGCGAATTCCAGGTCAATCGCGATGGCTTTCTGGTAAACAATCAGGGCCAGGAATTGCAGGGCTACCCGCCGCAGGACCCGAATACCGCCGATCCCAATTTCAACACAGGTCAGCTTGAAGACATCCGCTTGCAGTCCGGCGAAGCACCGCCCCGCGCGACCACGTCGGTCGAGGCCTTGCTGAACCTGCGTTCCGATGCCGAAGAACCCCCGGCTGGGCCCTTCGACCTGACCGATCCCGATACCTACAACTTTTCGACGTCCCTGACGCTCTACGATTCGGTGGGCACATCGCGCGACGCCAACATCTACTTCGTCAAGGGGGCCAATGATCTTGAATGGACCGCCCACGTTGGCGTGGACGGTCAGGAATACGAGTCGTTCGATCTGACCTTCGATGGCAGTGGAGCGCTCGACGATGTTCAGCCGGATCCCGCAGAGGTAACGGTGCCGAGCGCCGATCTTGGGAACGGTGCAGAGGATCTGGTCTTTGAAATGGATTTCGGGGAAACCACTCAGTACGGCGGCGATTTCGCGGTGAACGATCTGAACCAGGATGGGTTTGCTTCGGGTCGTCTCACCGGCGTGGACATTGATGAATCCGGCGTTGCGTTTGCCCGCTTTACCAACGGGCAGTCGACCGTTCTGGGCCAGGTTGCAATGGCCAGCTTTACCAATCCTCAGGGGCTGGAACAGGTGGGGGACAACAACTGGGCCGAGACTTTTTCGGCGGGCGAGCCGGTGTTCGCGGCACCGGGGACCGGCAATCTGGGCACCATTCAGTCTGGTGCGCTGGAGGCATCCAATGTGGACATTGCCCAGGAGTTGGTGAACCTGATCACCGCGCAGCGCAACTTCCAGGCGAATGCGCAGACGATCTCCACGGCCGACCAGGCCACTCAGACAATCATCAACATCCGCTAAGTTTCGGGTAAGGCACTGAAGAGGGCTTGAGCATGGATCGGTTTCTGTACATCGCGATGTCCGGTGCGAAGGAGACGATGCACGCACAGGCCATCAACAACCACAACCTGGCCAATGCCAACACCGACGGCTTTCGCCAGGCGTTGGCCACGGCAGACACCGTGCCTGTCCGCGGCCCCGGGTACGCCTCGCGCGACTACAACCAGGTGGGTAACGAGGCGGTGGACTTCAGCAAGGGCAAGATGCAGAGCACCGGCCGCGATCTGGACATCGCCATCGAGGACGAGGGCTTCATCGCGGTGCAGGGCCCGGATGGGGAGGAGGGATACACTCGCGCCGGCTCGCTGCATGTGGATGCCTTCGGCCTGCTGCGCACCGCGCAGGGCCATCAGGTGATGGGTGATGGCGGGCCGATTGCCATCCCGCCGGCGGAGAAGATCGAGATCGGCACCGACGGCACGGTCAGCGTGCGCCCGCTGGGTGTGGGTCCGGACGCCATGGCGGCGGTGGAACGCATCCGCCTGGTCAACCCGGACACGGACGACCTGCAGCGGGGAGACGACGGCCTGTTCCGCCTGGCGGAAGGCGGCGAGGCGCCGGCGGATGCCGATGTGCGCATCGTCTCCGGGATGCTGGAGGGCAGCAACGTGAACACCATCGAGGCGCTCACGCGGATGATCGAGCTGTCCCGCCACTTCGAGATGCAGGTGAAGATGATGGACAGCGCCAACACGCTGGAACAAGGCAGCAACCGCTTGCTCGGCCTCGGCTGATGCACGGCTTCGAGAGTAACGACAGGAGAACACCATGAACCAGGCACTGTGGATCGCCAAGACCGGCCTCGACGCGCAGCACACGCGCATGTCGACGGTCTCGAACAACCTGGCCAACGTGAATACCACGGGCTTCAAGAAGGACCGGGCGGTATTCGAGGACCTGATCTACCAGACCGTGCGTCAGCCGGGTGCCCAGGCCACGCAGGACCAGCAGCTGCCCTCGGGCCTGCAGGTCGGCACCGGGGTGCGCGCGGTGTCCACCGAAAAGATGTTCGAGCAGGGCAACCTGCAGCAGACGGAAAACTCGCTGGACATCGCCATCGAGGGCCGCGGGTTCTTCCAGGTCCAGCTCCCGGGCGGCGACGTCGGGTACACCCGGGACGGCAGCTTCCAGTTGAATTCGGACGGCCAGGTGGTGATGTCCAATGGCTACCCGCTGCAGCCCGGCCTGTTCGTCCCGGAGAACACCCAGTCCCTGACGGTCGGCAAGGATGGCACAGTGACTGCACAGATCCCGGACCAGGCCGATCCGGTGGAACTGGGCAACATCCAGCTGGCGGATTTCGTGAATCCGGCCGGCCTGCAGGCGGTGGGCGAGAACCTGTTCCAGGAAACCGCCGCCTCGGGTGTGGCGCAGCAGGCGCAGCCGGGGCTGAATGGCACCGGGACGGTGGTACAGGGCTCGCTGGAGACCTCGAACGTGAACATCGCCGAGGAGCTGGTGAACATGATCGAGACCCAGCGCGCCTACGAGGTCAATTCCAAGGCGATCTCCGCGGCCGACCAGTCACTGCAGTTCGTCAACCAGACCATCGGGTAACGTGATGATTTCCCTTCGAGTCCCCCTGCATGTGACTGCCGCTCTCGCGGGCGCGATGCTGCTGTCGGCCTGTGCCGCCGTACAGCCAACCAAGCCTGGGGACAATGCCGAGTTCCAGTCCAGCATGCCGCCGCAGCCGGTGCCGCAGGCGCAGAACAATGGCAGCATCTATCAGTCCGCGCATGCGCAGGGGCTGTTCGAGGACTACAAGGCGCGCCGGGTCGGGGACATCCTGACGGTGGTCCTGGCCGAGAACACCAATGCGCAGAAGTCGGCGTCGACCTCGACCAACAAGGATTCGACCCTGGAGCTGGGCAACCTGGAGGCATTCGGCGGCCCGGCGCGGCACGGGGGGCGTCCACTGTTCAGTGCGAGCAATAGCAGCTCGCGCGATTTCGACGGGGGCGGCGATTCCTCGCAGAGCAACCAGCTCGACGGAGAGATCACTGTGACCGTGGCCGAGGTGCTGCCGAATGGCAATTTGGTGGTGCAGGGCGAGAAGTGGCTGGGAATCAACCAGGGCGAGGAGTACGTGCGCTTTCGCGGCATCGTGCGTCCGGTGGACGTGACCACGAACAACACTGTGCTCTCCACCCAGGTGGCCGACGCCCGCGTGTACTACGGCGGTTCCGGCGTACTGGCGGACAGCAACACCCCCGGCTGGATCACGCGCTTCTTCAACAGCGCGATCTGGCCCTTCTGACCCGGCATGATCGCTAAGAGGTACGACATGGATTCCACACCCCTCAAGCAACACGGGCCCGGCAGCAGGACCGTGCTGTTCGGCGACTGGCGCCGGATGGGGCTGCTGCTCCTGGTGGCGTTCCTGGTGGGCGGGCTGGGAAGTGCCTCGGTGTCGGCCCAGACCGCCATCCAGCAGCAGGCCGCCCTGCAGGAACGCAGCTACATGGAGCGGGTCAAGGATGTGGCCAGTGTCTCCGGTGTGCGCGATAACCAGCTGATCGGCTACGGCCTGGTTGTCGGCCTCGACGGCACGGGGGACCAGACCACCCAGACCCCTTTCACCGTGCAGAGCCTGAACAACATGCTGGGGCAGTTGGGGCTGACGCCCGATGCCGGCAATCCCCAGCTGCGCAACGTGGCGGCGGTGATGGTCACGGCCGAGCTGCCGCCGTTCGCCAAGTCCGGGCAGCGGATCGACGTGACCGTGTCTTCCATGGGTAACGCGACCAGCCTGCGCGGCGGGACACTGCTGATGACGCCGCTCAAGGGCGCGGACGGGCAGACCTACAGCATTGCTCAGGGCAACCTGGTGGTGGGTGGATTCGGCGCCGAGGGTAGTGATGGCTCGAGCATCACCGTGAATGTACCGAGTGTCGGCCGTATCCCCAACGGGGCGATGGTCGAACGCGAGGTCTCGACGGCCTTCGCCCAGGGGGATCACGTGACCCTGAACCTCAACCGCCCGGATTTCACCACCGCGAACCGCCTGGTGCAGACCATCAACGATACCTTCGGCCAGGGGGTGGCCGATGCCATGGATGGCTCGTCCGTGCGGGTGCGCGCGCCGTCGGATCCGGATCAGCGGGTCGGCTTCGTGGCCGAGCTGGAGAACCTGCCGATCGAACGCGGCGCACCACCGGCCCGGGTGATCGTGAACTCGCGTACCGGGACGGTAGTGATCAGTTCCAGTGTGCAGGTAACCCCGGCCGCCGTGTCGCATGGCAGCCTGACCGTGACGATCAGCGAGGCGCCGCAGGTCGTGCAGCCCGCGCCCTTCGGCGAGGGCGAGACCGCCATCCAGCCGGATACCGACATCGCTGTTGAGGAGGGCGACAACCCCATGTTCCTGTTCGACCCGGGCACCTCGCTGGACGAGATCGTCCGGGCCGTGAACAACGTGGGCGCGGCCCCGGGCGATCTGGTCGCGATCCTGGAGGCCCTGCGCGAGGCCGGTGCGCTGCGTGCGGAGCTGGTGGTGATCTGATGATCGGCCCGGGCATTGATACCCAGATGCAGGCCCGTGCGGCCATGGCCTCGGACCCCAGTGGCCTGCAGGATCTGGCCCGGGGCGCGCGTTCGGGCGATCAGAAGGGCCTGGAATCTGTCGCCCGCGAGTTCGAGGCGATGCTGATCGGCCAGATGCTCAAGCAGATGCGCGAGGCCTCGCTGGGTGACGGCCTGTTCGACAACGAACAGAGCAAGATGTACCTGGAGATGCAGGACCAGGAGTTCGCGAAGGCTATGAGCGAGGGCGACGGCATGGGCCTGCGCGACACCCTGATGCGTCAGCTTTCTGCGCAGCAGCCCGCCGGTTCCGGGACGCTGAGCGATCCCGATCGCCAGGCCGCGCTCGAACTGCCGCGCCGGCGCTCGGAGCTGGACACCCTGCGGGCATTGCAGGGCGGCTCCGAGGCCGAGCCGCAGCCGGTGGGGCCGCAGCGGCCCGAGTCCACCGGCCCGCAAGCCGCACGACCGGGGGCGGCGCAACCGGCACCGATGGCCTGGCCTCCGCGGGATGCCGCCGATTTCGTGCAGACCCTGGAACCCCTGGCGCAGGAGGCTGCAGCCGAGCTCGGGGTCGAACCCGGCATCCTGCTGGCGCAGAGCGCGCTGGAGACCGGGTGGGGGCAGCACGTGCCGTCGCGTGCCGACGGCCAGCCGAGCTTCAACCTGTTCGGGATCAAGGCGGACAGTCGCTGGAACGGGGATGAGGTATCCGTGGGGACGCTGGAGTTCCGCGAAGGGATTGCCCAGCGCGAACAGGCGCGCTTCCGGGCCTATGCCGATCCGTCCGAGTCGTTCTCCGATTACGTCGAGTTCATTCGCAACAACCCGCGTTACCACCGGGCCCTGCAGGCCGGCGATGACGCGCAGTACATCCGCGAGCTGCAGGATGCCGGCTATGCGACAGATCCGGCCTATGCGGACAAGGTCCTGCGGGTGCGCGAAGAGCTGGCCGCACACCAGGGCAGTGGATCGACTCAAGTCGCGGCCGATGCGGCCGTTACCCGTACCGAGGGGTAGAGCATGAAGCAGAAATGGCCCAGTCCGGTGATTGAGCAGGCGTTATCGCGGGAGGCGCGGGCATGAGTGCGTCCGGTATCGGGACCTCCGCGCTGCTGGCGTTCCAGCGCGCGATCGGGACTACCAGCAACAACATCGCGAATTCCGCGACCGAGGGGTACAGCCGTCAGCGCACCGAGTTGTCCAATCAGACGCCGCAGTTCCTGGGGGGCAGCTTTCAGGGTCAGGGCGTGCAGGTGGACACGATTCGTCGCATCTCCGACGACTTTGTGAACACCCAGTTGCGCAATTCCATCTCCGACCAGTCGGGTGCCGAGCTGAAGGCCTCGCTGGCCGGGCGCATCGACGATTTGCTGGGTAGCTCCAGTTCGGGGCTGACGCCGGTGCTGCAGGGCTTCTTCGACGCCGGTGAGGACCTGGCCAACGACCCGACCTCCAGCGCCGCGCGTACGGTCTTCCTGACCGAGGCCGAGTCCCTGGCGGAGCGGTTCGGCGCGATCGACCGGCGCATCGAGGAGCAGCGCGACATCATCAACGGCCAGATCGACACCAACGTCGAGGAGATCAACTCGTTGACCGAGGCGGTCGCCGGGCTCAACCGCGAGATCGTGGCCAAGTCCACCCAGGGCACCCCGAACGATCTGCTGGACCAGCGCGACCGTGTGTTGAACCAGCTGGCGGAGAAGGTGAATGTCCGCATTACCGAGCAGGATGACGGGGCGGTCAATGTCTTTGTAGGCAACGGTCAGGCCCTGGTGCTGGGCGGCCACAACCGCGAACTGGTGGCGGAGTCGCTGACCGGCGATCCGCGTTCGCCGGACATCGGGCTGGCCACCAGCGGCGATCCGACCAACATCTCCCGGTTCATCCAGGGCGGCGAGCTGGGTGCGCTGCTGGAGACCCGTACCGGGATCATCGACGAGGCCCAGAACACCCTGGGTCGCCTCGCGACCAGCATCGGCCAGGAGTACAACCAGCAGAACAACCTGGGTCTGGATCTGAACGACGAACTGGGCGCGGATATCTTCGATATCGGCAGCCCGGCCGCGCGTGGATTTCCGGGGAACAGTGTGAATGCGACGCCGGATGTGACGTTTGGCGACACCCGTGACCTGACCACTTCGGATTATCGCCTGAGCTTTGATGGCACGGACTACCAGCTCACGCGCCTCTCGGATGGCGAGACGAGCACGCTGAACCTCGATGGCAACAATGTGGCGGATCCCGTCGACGGGCTCGTAATCGATGTCGATGGCCTGACCGGCGCCCAGGGCGGCGACGAATGGCTGATTCAGCCGACCCGCAACGGGGCTCGTGACCTGTCGGTGGAGATGACAGACCCCTCCGGCATTGCGGCCGCCGCCGCGGTGCGGGCCGATGTCGGTGCGGGCAATGCCGGAAATGCGACCATCGGATCGGTTCAGGCAGTGGACGCGGATGATGGTGCTCTCCTGGATGATGCGGTCGTGACGTTTGACGGGGCAGCCCAGGAGTTCTCGGTAAACGGGGACACGTTCGCACTGGATCCCGATGGAGTGACGACGATCAGCGCCAATGGCTGGGAGATGGAGATCCGCGGCACCCCGGCGGATGGCGATACCTTCGAGGTCGGCAGCAACGAGGGACATCCGGGCGATAACCGCAACATGCTGGCGATGAATGACCTGTCGGACGAACGGCTGGTCGGGGGTGATCGCACGTTCGGGGATGGCTACAACAGCCTGCTGGCGAATGTCGGGACGCGCACCCGCCAGACGCAGGTGGCGGAGGAGTCCGCCAACGCACAGCTGGAGCAGGCGCAGGCGCAGCGCGAGGCGGTGTCCGGGGTCAACCTCGATGAGGAGGCGGCGGACCTGATCCGCCACCAGCAGGCCTATCAGGCAGCGGCTCAGGTCATCTCGGTCAGCAATTCGCTGTTCGATTCACTGCTCGGCGCGGTCCGCCGCTAGGGATACGATGATGCGCATCTCGACCACCCAGATCTTCCAGACCGGCATCGACCAGATCCAGCGCGGTCAGACCGAGCTGAACCGGACCTCGCTGCAGATGGGACGCGGCGAGCGCATCCTGTCGCCGTCCGATGATCCGAGCGGAGCGACGCAGGTCAATCAGTTCGAGCGCATTATCCAGGCCACCAAGCAGTATCAGCGCAACATCGACAACACCCAGCCGCGCCTGCAGCAGGAGGAATCGGCTCTGCAGAGTGGTACGGATCTGCTGCAGAGGGCGCGGGAGCTGGTCGTGACCGGCAACAACGATTCCCAGACCAACGAGACCCGCAGTTATCTTGCCGGCGAGTTGCGCCAGTTGCGTGACGGGCTGTTCGACATCGCGAACACCAAGGACCCGAACGGTGAGTACCTCTTTGCCGGTACGAAGTCGCTGCAGCAGCCTTTCGAGCAGGATGGCAGTGGTGCGGTGCGCTACGAAGGGGCGGAGGGGTCGGGGAGTATCCGCGAAGTCGCGATCTCGGCCAACCGGAACGTCCCGGTGGGGGATACCGGTGCGCGCGTGTTCATGGATGTTCCGGAGAATGACGGCCGTGTCGGGGCCGAGGTGACGAACCGGGAGGCGGGCAGTCGTCTCGTGGTCGAGCAGGCCGGCGTGAACGATTCGGCAGCACTGACTGACCAGACCTATACCATCACCTTCGAGGATCTGGGGGGCGGCGAGATCGGGTACGTGGTCGAGGATGAAGGTGGCAATACGGTCGCCGACGGGCCATATGTCCCCGACGAGGCCATTTCCTTCGAGGGGCGCTCCATCACCCTGAGTGGAGCCCCCGAGATCGGGGACGAGGTGGAATCCCGCCCGGCCGAGAACAAGAGTGTGTTCGAGACGCTGGATGCGATCATCGCAGCCCTGGAAGAAGGGGGCGCCAGCGGCAACAGCCGGGCCAATCTGGCGACGGCCAGCAACACCGCGCTGGCCGACCTGGATGCGGTCCTGGACAATTTCAGCGATATCCGGGCCGAGGTGGGCTCACGCCTGAAGGCCTTCGACGAGCAAAAGGACCTGAATGAGGACCGGCTGGTGGATCTGAACAGTGCGGTGTCGGAGGTCCGGGATCTCGACTATGCTGAGGCGATCAGCCGCTTCAACCAGCAGCAGGTGGCGCTGCAGGCCGCGCAGCAGACCTATACCCAGGTGAACCGCCTGTCGTTGTTCGACTTCCTCTGACAGGGGCTCTCCGGGCGGCGGCACCCCGGCCGGAAGCTTCTGTGCGACCATGACGTGGTCCGATTTTCCGGGAGTCCGGCATGGCGAAACAC
>JBNJFQ010000044.1:0-19754 GCA_051747025.1 Pseudomonadota bacterium | reverse complement strand
TGGCGGAGAGTGAGGGATTCGAACCCTCGATGGGCTTTTGACCCATACTCCCTTAGCAGGGGAGCGCCTTCGACCGCTCGGCCAACTCTCCGTGAAACGCGGCACAGGATACGGATTCGTACCGCGAAAGGAAAGCCCGACCGCACCCCTCACGCGTGCAGCCCGGACCTTCAAGAGGTGGGTTCAGTCTTCGCGTGCCGCCGCGACGCCGCCAGCGGCGCCACCACCAGCCCCGGAAGAGCCGCTCTCGCCCTCGCCGGAATCCCCCGCCACGCGGGTTTCGCGCTGGATGCGCTGGAAGATCTCTTCCCGGTGTACCGCCACGTCCTGAGGCGCGTTGATCCCGATTCGGACCTGATTGCCCTTGACCCCCAGGACGGTGACGGAAACATCCTCGCCGATCATGAGGGTCTCGCCCACACGCCGAGTCAAAATGAGCATGCTCTTCTCCGCAGTACCTGTGTCGGACGGAGTCGGTCGTCCGGTAACCGTTGAACGGGTCGTCATCCCTTTTTGTCCTCCTGTTGACCGACAGGTTCGTACTCAAGTTCAAAGGCATCGTGCAATGTACGTACCGCAAGTTCGAGGTACTTCTCGTCCACGACCGCCGAGATCTTGATCTCCGAGGTAGAAATCATCCGGATATTAATGGTTTCCCGCGACAGGGCCTCGAACATGCGGCTGGCAATGCCGGCATGGGAGCGCATCCCGACACCCACCACGGAAATCTTCACGATGTGCGTATCCCCGGAAACTTCGCGGGCTTTCAGGTCCCTCGCCGCTTCCTGGAGGATCGCCAGGGCCTTGTCGTAGTCATTGCGATGGACCGTGAATGTGAAGTCGGTCGTCTGATCCGCACCGACGTTCTGCACGATCATGTCGACCTCGATATTGGCCTCCGCGATCGGCCCGAGGATCCTGTGGGCCACCCCGGGCTGATCCGGCACACCCTGAACCGTCAGTTGGGCCTCGTTCTGGTTGAACGCAATGCCCGCCACCAGCGCCTGTTCCACTTGCGCATCCTCCTCCGTGGTGATCAGGGTCCCGGGGCCCTCCTCGAACGAGGACAGCACTCGTAACGGGACGTTGTACTTGCCGGCGAATTCCACCGCACGGATCTGCAACACCTTGGAGCCGAGGCTGGCCATCTCCAGCATTTCTTCAAAGGTGATGCGTTCCAGCCGCCGCGCATTGGGCACCAGCCGGGGATCGGTGGTGTAGACCCCGTCCACGTCGGTGTAGATGCGGCACTCGTCGGCCTTCAGGGCGGCGGCCAGCGCCACCGCAGTGGTGTCCGAGCCACCGCGCCCCAGGGTCGTGATCGCACCGAGCTCGTCCACGCCCTGAAACCCGGCCACGACCACCACACGCCCGGCTTCGAGGTCGCCACGCACCCGGGCATCGTCGATGCTGCGGATCCGTGCCTTGTTGTGGGCACTGTCGGTCAGGATGGTCACCTGAGCCCCGGTGTAGGACCGCGCCGGGCAGCCACGTGACTCCAGGGCCATGGACAACAGCGCGATCGTGACCTGCTCGCCGGTGGACAGGAGGACATCCAGTTCGCGACCATCGACACCCGGGCTCAGGGAATGAGCCAGGCCAAGCAGGCGATCCGTCTCGCCGCTCATCGCGGAAACGACGATCACCAGTTGATGCCCTTGCTCGCGCAGCTTGAGCGCGTGGTCAGCCACCGCCTGGATACGTTCGGGCGTACCCACCGAGGTGCCGCCGAATTTGAGGACCAGCAACGCCATTGACAGATTCCCTTCTACTCACGGTCTTCGCGACCGTCCGGATGGATCTCCCATCCATTAGCATTCACTTAATGAGGTGAGCATTAAACAACAAGTTGTCGTTTCGTTAAAGCCCGCTGCACAAGCAGGTGTCCAGCATACTCCCCGGGGCGAATATTGCGAGGAGTCAGGTACTCGGACGTGCAGGCACCGTTCCGAGTTCACCCCCGGAGGTGCGGGCTCCGCGCACGTTCCAGGCTGCTCGCGCCGAGGCAGTTCGGCCTCGGCCGTGCCGCCCGTCAGACCCGTTCGCGCACCCAGGCCTCGACCGAGCCAAGTGCCGCATCCAGCTTGTCCGGGCTCTGGCCACCGGCCATCGCCATATCCGGGCGACCGCCGCCCTTGCCGTCGACCTGCACGGCGACGTGGCCTACCAGATCGCCGGCCTTGAACTGGCCGGTCTCCGCCTTGGTGACACCCGCCACCAGGCTGACCTTGCCCTCGCCCGTCGCGGTGCCCAGCACTACCACCGCCTTGCCGAGCTTCTGCTTGAGCTGATCGACCATGTCCCGCAGAGCCTTGGGCTCCACGCCCTCGACCTTCGCGGCCAGCACCTGGATGCCGTCGACCTCCTTCGCCTGGGAGCCGAGGTCATCGCCGGCCTGGCTGGCCAGCTTGCCCTTCAGCTGCGTGACCTGCTTCTCCAGCTCGCGGGTGCGCTCCTGCAGTTGCGCGACCTTGTCGGCCGCCTCGCCACGCCCGGCGCGCAGGCGATCGGCGATTGCGTCGAGATAGCCGATCTGCTCGTCCACCCAGTGCAGGGCCACCTCGCCGGCCACCGCCTCGATACGCCGAATGCCGGCGGCCACGCCGCCCTCGGAGGTGATGCGAAACAACCCGATATCGCCGGTGCGGTCCACATGCGTGCCGCCACACAGCTCCACCGAGGTGCCGATCTTCAGCACCCGCACCTGATCACCGTACTTCTCGCCGAACAGTGCGACCGCGCCGGACTCCATTGCCGACTCGATATCCATGACCCGGGTATCGGTGGCCTCGTTGGCCAGGATCTCGGCGTTCACCTGGGCCTCGATGGAGCGCAACTGGTCGTCGGTCAGCGGTTCCATGTGGGTAAAGTCGAAGCGCAGCCGGTCCGGATCCACCAGCGAGCCCTTCTGCTGCACGTGATCGCCCAGCTGGTCGCGCAGGGCCTTGTGCAGCAGGTGGGTGGCTGAGTGGTGGCGGCGGATGTTCTCGCGGCGCGGGCCTTCTACCGCGGCCCGCAGGGTCTGGCCGATCTCAAGGGTGCCGGCGCGGACCTGGCCGACATGGATGTGCGCCGCACCCTGCTTGCGGGTGTCGGAGACCTGGAAGCGCACGCCGGAGCCGCTGAGCGTGCCGACATCGCCCACCTGGCCACCGGACTCGCCATAAAACGGCGTGCGGTCCAGCACCACCAGGCCCTCGGCGCCGACCTCGAGGCGGTCGACCGCCTCGCCGTTCTGGTACAGCGCGATCACGCGACCTTCGTCGTCCACCGTCTCGTAGCCGGAGAACTCGGTCTCGACATCGACCTGCGGCAGACCGCCGTCGTCCATGGAGAAGTGGCTGGCCGCGCGGGCACGGGCACGCTGGTCGGCCATGGCCGACTCGAAGCCCTCCATGTCCAGTTCCAGGCCGCGCTCGCGCGCGATGTCGCCGGTCAGGTCCACCGGGAAGCCGTAGGTGTCGTAGAGCAGGAAGATGGTTTCGCCAGGGATGACCGTGCCCTTCAGGTCGCGCAGGTCGTCCTCGAGGATCTTCATGCCCTTGTCGAGGGTCTCGAGGAACTTGCGCTCTTCCTTCTTCAACACCTTCTCGACCCGGGCCTGCGCCTCGGCCAGCTCCGGGAAGGCCTCGCCCATCGCGTGCACCAGGTCACCGACCATCCGGTAGAGAAAGGCGTCCTGCGCGCCGACCTTGAAGCCATGGCGCGCGGCGCGACGGATGATGCGGCGCAGCACGTAGCCACGCCCCTCGTTCGACGGCAGCACCCCATCCGTAATCAGGAAGGCGATGGAGCGGATGTGATCCGCGATCACGCGCAGCGAGGCGGAGTCGGACTCCTTCGCCCCGGTTACGCGCGCGGCGGCCGCGATCAGGTCCTGGAACAGGTCGATCTCGTAGTTGGAGTGCACGCCCTGCAGCACGGCCGCCAGGCGTTCCAGGCCCATGCCGGTATCCACCGACGGGCGCGGCAGTGGGTTCAGCGTGCCGTCCGCATCGCGGTCATACTGCATGAACACGAGGTTCCAGATCTCGATATAGCGGTCACCGTCCTCGTCCGGCGAACCGGGCGGGCCGCCCGCGACCTCCGGGCCATGGTCGTAGAAGACCTCGGTGCAGGGACCGCAGGGGCCAGTGTCGCCCATCTGCCAGAAGTTGTCGGAACCGCCATCGGGGTCGTCGCCGATGCGGATGATGCGCTCGGCCGGCACCTGGATCTCGTTTGCCCAGACGTTATAGGCATCGTCGTCGGTCTCGTAGACCGTGACCCACAGCTTCTCCGGCGGCAGGCCGATGGTGTCGGTCAGGAACTGCCAGGCGTAGTGGATCGCGTCGCGCTTGAAGTAGTCGCCGAAGCTGAAGTTGCCCAGCATCTCGAAGAAGGTGTGGTGCCGCGCGGTGTAGCCGACGTTCTCGAGGTCGTTGTGCTTGCCACCGGCACGCACACAGCGCTGGGTGGACACGGCCCGGGTATACGAGCGCTTTTCGCGGCCCAGGAACACGTCCTTGAACTGCACCATGCCCGCATTGGTAAACAGCAGCGTAGGATCGTTGGCCGGAACCAGCGGGCTGGACGGCACAATCGTATGGTCATGTCCGGCAAAGAAATCCAGGAAGCTCTGGCGGATGTCGGCGCTCTTCATGCGGTTCCGATCGGGTCTGAGTCAAAACGAGAATTCTATCACGCCCGCGTTCCACCCGCGTATTGACGGCCCCGCTTTCCGGCCATATTTCCCGCCATGGCGAGGGCCCGAGGGGCATGGCAATCGCTGATGATTCACTCGCCATCGGGGTCGGGTAGCCGCGGATGCGGATTGCTTCGTCGCGTTGCTCCCCGCAATGACGGGTCGAGAGGAACATCATGGCGAACGAAGCGAAGCCATCGGTCAGGAATCGTCCTTCCAGGCGACGAGGGCCTGGTGGGCAACACCGCCGGGGAAGCCACGGCCGGCCAGGTGACGCAGGTAGCGCGCCTCGTCCTCGCGGGTCTCGGGAGGGTGGCGGAAGTGGCGTTCGAGCTGGCCGCGGGCCTGGTCGATCCAGTCGATCTCCAGGGCCTCGAGCGCGGCATTGACGGTGTCGTTACCGATGCCGTTGTGGGCCAGTTCGGCGCGGATCCGCTGCTCGCCGTAACCCTGCTCGGTACGATGGCGAGCCATGAAGTCCGCGTAGCGGGCATCGCTCAGGTAGTCGAGTTCCCGTGCGCGCTCGAGCGCGGCGTCGACCGCATCCCGTTCGAAGCCACGCTCGGCGAGCTTGCGGGCCAGCTCCAGCGTGGAATGTTCGCGCCGGACCAGCAGCCGCAGACCCGCCTCCAGTGCGGCCTCCGGGTCCGCCGGGTCAGCCCTGCTCCTCGACCGGGGCATCGGCCGGCGCTTCCTCGGCCGGGGCCTTGTTGCGCTTCGGCAACAGGCGCTCGCGCAGGGTCTTTTCGAGTTCCTCAGCGATCTGCGGGTTGTCCTTGAGGAACTGGCGGGCGTTCTCCTTGCCCTGGCCGATGCGCTCGCCGTTGTAGCTGTACCAGGCACCGGCCTTGTCGATCAGGCCTTCCTTCACGCCCATCTCGATGATCTCTCCGACCCGCGAGATGCCCTCGCCGTAGAGGATCTCGAAATAGGCTTCACGAAAGGGGGGTGCCATCTTGTTCTTGACGACCTTCACGCGGGTCTCGTTGCCGATCACCTCGTCGCCCTTCTTGATCGCGCCAATGCGGCGGATGTCCATGCGCACGGAGGAGTAGAACTTGAGCGCGTTGCCGCCGGTGGTCGTCTCCGGGCTGCCGAACATCACGCCGATCTTCATGCGGATCTGGTTGATGAAGATGACCAGGGTGTTGGAGCGCTTGATGTTGGCAGTCAGCTTGCGCAGGGCCTGCGACATCAGCCGCGCCTGCAGGCCGACGTGGGAGTCGCCCATCTCGCCCTCGATCTCCGCCTTGGGCGTGAGTGCGGCGACCGAGTCGACGATCACCACGTCCACCGCCCCGGAGCGCACCAGCATGTCGGCGATCTCCAGCGCCTGCTCGCCGGTATCCGGCTGCGAGACCAGCAGGTCGTCGACGTTCACGCCCAGCTTCTCGGCGTAGGTCGGATCCAGCGCATGCTCGGCGTCCACGAACGCGGCGGTGCCGCCCAGTTTCTGCGCCTCGGCCACCACCTGCAGGGTCAGGGTCGTCTTGCCCGAGGACTCCGGCCCGTAGATCTCGACCACGCGTCCGCGCGGCACGCCGCCAATCCCGAGCGCGATATCCAGCGCCAGGGAGCCCGTGGAGATCGCGGGGACATCCACCGCCTGCTGATCGCCCATGCGCATTACCGCGCCCTTGCCGAATTGGCGTTCGATCTGCCCCAGTGCGGCGGTCAGGGCCTTCTTGCGATTCTCGTCCACGGTATGCCTCCCGATACTTGCAGCGATGATTTCCACACAACCCTGCGCCCCCGTGTGACATCCCTTTCACGGCCGGGCGGGTGCGGGGACGCAGTATCCCACAGGGCGCGGAACGACCCAACCCGAACACACGGCCACGATCCCCTGCCGGCAGCCCCGAAACCCGCCAGCACAGGCGCTGCGCCACATGGCACGCGGCGGAATCAATGACCTGCAACAGCAAACGCTGGCGACACCACCCTTCGCCACAGGGCGTATCCATCACCACGACGGATCGGCGGCTTCCTCAGGCGACCTCGTGGGTCAGGAGTTCGCTCAGAGCGCAGAGCATCGCCTGCAGGCGCACATCATGACGCTCGCCGTCGAACCGGCGGGTCTCCACACGGGGCTCCGCACCGCGCACCTGCCAGCCGAAACAGACCATGCCTACCGGCTTGTCCGGTGACCCCCCGCCAGGCCCGGCGATCCCGGTGACCGACAGTGCGAGGTCCGCATCACTACCGTTGAGCCCGCCTTCGACCATGGCACGCGCCACCGCCTCGCTGACCGCCCCGTGCTCCGCGATCAGCGCCGAGGGAACGCCAATCATCCGCGTCTTGGCGGCGTTGCTGTAGGCCACCCAGCCACAGTCGAACCACGCTGAACTGCCTGGGATGTCGGTAATCGCCCGGGCAATCCCTCCACCGGTGCAGGACTCCACGGTACAAAGCCGCTGGCCGCGCGCGCTCAGGCGCTCGCCCAGATCGTAGACCAGCGCCGACAACCCCGGGGCGTCCGTCTCCGGTGCGGTCGACTCGGTTGCTGTCATCGTCATTGCCGACTCCCCATCAGTTGCCATCACCCGCGCGTTACTGATCCTCGAACACCACCGCCACCCGCCAGCCCGGTCCTTCCGCTTCCTCGACCCACTCGCTGCGCACCACCCGGCCGCTTCGCTCCAGACCCCGCAGGCGTTCATCGGGGCTGGGGACCAGCACCGTCAACCCCGCACCCGATCCTGCCTTGACCGCAGCGATGAACGCACAGCCCGTGGCCGACAGGTCCTCCAGTTGCACCTCGATCGTCTCACCGGTCCCCGACCAGGTCACCCGAGCCGGGGTCCGAACGCGCATGCGCCGGTACCCGCGCCGATCCTCTTCGCCCAGCATCTGCCCCTCCTCCATGACTGCGCCCGATTGCCCGAACCGAAGTGTGGCATACAACCCCTTCCTCTTCCGCCCCCTCCGACACAAAAACGGAAAGACCTTCACGTGGGCGCTGGTCCTGGCCGCGACCGTGTCTCCCGAACCACTCGCCTTTGTATACTGAATGTTTTGCCCGGGTCACCCCATGAGCACAGCCGAACCCCTGTCCGCGCATACACCCATGATGCAGCAATATTTCGGGATCAAAGCCGAATACCCGGACACCCTGCTGCTCTACCGCATGGGCGATTTCTACGAACTGTTCTACAACGACGCCGAGCGCGCGGCCTCTCTGCTGGACATCACCCTGACCCGGCGCGGCGAATCCGCCGGAGCACCGATTCCGATGGCCGGAATCCCCGTACACACCCTCGAAAGCTATCTCTCGCGCCTGCTGAAGATGGGCGAGAGCGCAGCCATCTGCGAGCAGACCGGCACGGTGGGCAGCCAGAAGGGACCGGTCCAGCGCGAGGTGGTACGCGTCGTGACCCCGGGCACAGTGACCGAAGAGGCCCTGCTGGATGCACGCCAGGTCAACCGCCTGGTGGCCGTATGCCCGGCCGCCACCGCCGCCGTGAAGGGCCGGAAGGCGGGCTACGGCATCGCCAGCCTGGACTTCGCCAGCGGCCAGTTCCGGCTGCTCGAGGTCGCCGACGCGACCGAACTGGGGGCCGAGCTCGCGCGCCTGGACCCGGTCGAGCTGCTGATCCCCGACCAGACCGAAGCGATCCCGGATTGCGAGTCCTTCGCCCCCCAACGCCACGCCGACTGGCACTTCGACGCCGTCACGGCGCACCGCGTACTGACCCGCCACTTCGGCACCCGCGACCTTTCGGGCTTCGGCTGCGAAGGCCTGGACCTGGGCATCGCCGCTGCCGGGGCCCTGCTCGCCTACGTACAGAACCGCTATCGCGGTGATCTCGCCCATATCACCGGGCTGGGCCACGAGCTGCGCAGCCAGATGCTGATCCTCGATCCGGCCACCCGCCGCAACCTGGAACTGACCCGCACCCTGACTGGCGAGCGCCGCGGGTCCCTGCTGGCCTTGCTGGATACCACCCAGTCGGCCATGGGCTCACGCCTGCTGATGCAATGGCTGCACCAGCCCCTGCGCGACCGCGCGGTGCTGCGCGAGCGCCAGATCGCGATCACCGCGCTACTGGAGGCAGAGGCCGTTCCGGCCCTGCGCGACGCCCTGGCCGGCAGCGCGGACGTCGAACGCATCCTGTCCCGCATTGTGCTCGGCAGTGCGCGCCCGCGCGACCTGACCGCCCTGCTTGCCAGCCTGGAACACCTGCCGCCACTGCATGCGGCCCTGGAGCCGCTGACCGAAGGGTCGGCACGCCTGCAAGCCCTGCACGCAGGGCTGCAGCCGGAACACGACCTCAGCGCAACGCTGTCCGCTGCACTGGTCGAGGAACCCCCGCTACGTGTCACCGACGGGGGCATGATCCGCACTGGTTTCGACCCCGAACTGGACCGCCTGCGTGCACTGGAAAGCGATGCCGATTCGTTTCTGCGCGAGATCGAGGCACGTGAACGCGAGGCGACTGGCATCCCCACCCTGAAAGTCGCCTACAACCGCGTGCACGGCTACTACATCGAGGTCTCGCGCAGCCGCTCGGCTGAACTCCCCGGGCGCTTCATGCGCCGCCAGACCCTGAAGAACGCCGAGCGCTACACCACCGAGGAACTCAAGCGCTTCGAGGACGAGATCCTGTCCGCCCGCGAACAGGCGATGGCACGCGAACGTGCACTGTTCGACGGCCTGCTCGCCGAGCTCCAGGGCCGCGCCCCGCGCCTACGCGCGATTGCCGAGGCCATGGCCGAAACCGACGTCCTCGCCTGCCTGGCCGAACGCGCCGCACGCCTGGACTGGCAGTGCCCGGAACTGGTCAGCGAACCCGGCATTCGTATCGAGGCCGGGCGGCACCCCGTGGTCGAGGCCGGGCTGGATGTCCCGTTTGTCGCCAACGATGCCGAGCTGGACCCAGCGAGCCGCCGTCTTCTCGTGATCACCGGTCCCAACATGGGCGGCAAATCCACCTACATGCGCCAGACCGCACTGATCGTGCTGCTGGCCTGCATAGGCAGCTTCGTGCCGGCGGCCCGCGCGCAGATCGGGCCGGTGGACCGCATCTTTACGCGCATCGGGGCCTCCGACGACCTGAGCTCCGGGCGTTCCACTTTCATGGTCGAGATGACCGAAGCGGCCAACATCCTGCACAACGCGGGCCCCGAGAGTCTGGTGCTGATGGACGAGATCGGCCGCGGCACCAGCACCTTCGACGGGCTGGCGCTGGCGCTGGCCTGTGCCGAGCGCCTGGCCCGGCAAAACCGGGCACTGACCCTGTTCGCCACGCACTACTTCGAGCTGACCACCCTGGCCGAACGCGAACCGGCGGTCGCCAACGTCCATACCGACGCCATGGAGCATGAACACAGCATCGTGTTCCTGCACCAGGTACGCGAGGGCCCGGCCAACCAGAGCTACGGTCTGCAGGTCGCTCAGCTCGCCGGCGTCCCGGCCGACGTCCTGCGACTCGCGCGCACCCATCTGCGCGAGCTGGAGGATCGCGCGGCCGCTGCCGACTCGCCCCAGCTCCCGCTGTTCCACGCCACCGCACCGGCAGCTTCGGCTGATGCACAGGCGGCGGAACCCGAATCCGCGACGGTACCCGCAGAGCGAGCGCTGAAGGCGCTGTTCGACACCCTCGAACCGGATGACATGAGCCCGCGCGAAGCCCTCGATGCCCTCTATCGCATGAAGGACGCGCTGCGCGCCGCCGACTAGCCGACGGTCGCCCCAGCGCGTTTCCGCTGGCATCACCCGGCTGGCCACCTGCGAGGTGGTTCCGGTGGTTCCGGCCTGACGTCCTGCCCGGTAATGGCTAGGCCGGGTTCGGCATCCGGTGTTTACGGTGGTTTCGTGCGGCGGCGCGCTGGCGCGTCAGCGCCTGGCAGGAAGCCGGGACGAAGGCACATACACACCTGAGTCGCATCCAGGCCTGGCCAACACCGGGCAGAAAGTCGGGCAAAGCCCCCCCGGAAACACGAGTGCCGACGCGGGGCCTGCCCGGGGAGACCGCCACGGTGCCATGCGGCTCGCGCAAGGGCCGCGGAATGGGGACTGGATTCGCCGGGGATTCCCGAAAGACGACAACGAGGCGTTACAATGCCCTACTGAAACCGCGCGCGACCGGGCCGGAGCACAGGGATCATGCCGACCGCGTACGCCGCAGCGAGCGCGCCGCCGTGCGGAATGCCGGCCAACCGAATGAATTCAAGGGGAGAAAGCCATGACGTTCGTCGTTCTCGACAATTGCATCAAGTGCAAGTACACCGACTGCGTCGAGGTCTGCCCGGTCGACTGCTTCCACGAGGGGCCGAACTTCCTCGCGATCGACCCGGACGAGTGCATCGACTGTACCCTGTGCGAGCCGGAGTGTCCGGCGGAAGCCATCGTCCCCGAGGACGATGTCCCCGAGGATCAGCTCGAGTTTATCGAACTGAATGCCGAACTGGCCCGTACCTGGCCGGTGATTACTACCCGCAAGGATCCGCCGGATGATGCCGAGGAATGGGACGGCGTC
The DNA here is from genome assembly GCA_051747025.1 of Pseudomonadota bacterium. Lineage (GTDB taxonomy): Bacteria > Pseudomonadota > Gammaproteobacteria > Ectothiorhodospirales > Ectothiorhodospiraceae > Thioalkalivibrio. Next base: position 8,591 of record JBNJFQ010000044.1, on the reverse strand, counting down.
AAGGGCAAGCTGAAGTACCTGGAGCGCTGATCGGGCTCCGTCCCGGCCGGGCGGGCGCTTACCAGAGCCAGGTTTCGGGCTGCTCCAGCGCCTCGCCTGCGGTGTTCGCCAGGATCCCCTTTACACAGCGTACGATCACCCAGGCCCCCAGGGCGATGAACAGCAAAAATCCGATCCCGATCGGCGTGGTGATAAAGCCGATCACGCCGATCACCAGACCGATCCAGAAGGTGCGAATCTGATAGGTCAGATGCCCCTCCGTCACCTGGTCCCCGGTCCCGCGCTTTACGTAGGCAAGGATCACGCCGGCAATCGCGGGCACGAAAAGGAATGTCAGGAACAGGATGTAGATTGCCGTCACCACACTCTGGTGCTGCGGCTGCATGCGAGTCACGGTGGTGGCTTCCACCGGATCGCCATGGGATTCTTCAGTCACCGTAAATTCTCCTTTGTCGGGAAGACACTCGTGGACATTCGGGCACCCGAGCCCGGCGAATCACTGATCCATATTTCCCTGGCAGGTTTCGCACCATCATGCGGGCGGCGGCCTGTCAGACCGGTCCGGACATCACGATCAGCACGATCCCGCCCAGCGCGAACACGAACCCGGCGATCTGGACCGGGGACATGCGTTCGGCCTGAAACACCCGGGCCATGATCGCAGTGGTGGCCGGCGACAGGGCACCGGCCACCGCGATAATTGACAGCAGGCCCAGCCGCACTGCGACTACAAACGCCACGGTGGCCGCCGCCTGGAACAAGCCGGCCAGCGCCAGCAGCGCGAGGGTCGAACGTGCCATGCCGCGCACCGGGCGCAACAGCAGCATCACCACCGCCAGGGTCAGCGCCCCGACCGCGGAGGTGGCCACCACCGGCCACAGCGGCGATCCGGCGTCCGCCTGGTCCAGGAACACGAATACCAGGCCGAAGCAGACCCCGGCGATCAGCGCATCCAGCAAACCCTGGACCGGACGTTCACCCTTCGCCAGCGCGATCAGCCCGCGCGCCGGCGCATCCAGGCGCCGCGGGCTAGCCTTGCGCGCCCCGCCCGAGATCATCCCGATCGCCAGCACGATCAAGGCAACGCCGAGCAGTGCCAGCATCCCCGGACGCTCGCCCATGGCCAGCCCGACGGTCAGCGGCACCAGGGCCGAGATCACGCCGGTGATCGCGGCGACCAGCCCCATCGAACCTGCCGCCAGCCCGCGGTAGTAGGCCAGCAGCCCGAGCGCCAGAGCCAGCCCCGAGGCACCGCCCCAGATCAGGGCCAGGGGCACGGGCATCCCGGCCAGCGAGATCGCCAGAAGCAGCAAGATCGCCGTGGCCAGAATCTGCGAATAGCAGGCTACCACCAGGGCGGGGATACGGCGCGAGGCCAGGCCACCGAAGAAATCCCCGGCGCCATAGCCCAGAGCAGTCAGCAGGCCGAGAAGGAAGGCCATCGGGCTACCGCGCGCCAGGAGGGGCGCTGGTCCCGCATACCCCGGGCGACCGGTTATTCACCGACGCTGGCCAGCAACCCCCGCAGCTCGTCCTCGCTGGCGGCGAATTCCACGTCGGTCACGGTCCCCGCGCCATCGAGCAACACCACCGTCACGTGCTCCCGGCGGTGCGGCAGGAAACCGGCGTCCTCCGGCGTCGCGGTAATCAGGGTCGGGTACTCGCGGGCCTGCATGCGTGGCAAGACCACGTTCTCCAGTACATGGGGCGGCATCTGGTGGGTATCTGCGATGTAGACAATCCCGACTGCCTCGCGCTGCGCCGTGCTCATGTCGCCCAGCACGGCGTTGGCGATGTTCGCCGGAGCCATCTCCACGGTTTTCATTACCACTCGCGCATCGCCGGGGACGGATACCGAATTGCCCGCAGCATCGTTCAGCGCGACTTCCGGGAACGGGTTGCCCTCGCCGAACTTCGCAGGGGTCTCTCCTCCGCAACCCGCCAGGGCGAGCGCAAACAGGAATACGGTGACAGATACAACGGCATGCAGTGAACGGGACATATCGGACCTCCAGGTTGGCCGGAAACGGGCGGGGCGAACCGCGCCTCGGCGCGGCTTCGGCAAACGCGCCCGATGGTAACGCATCTGGTGCCTTAGTAGACTGCAGCCCCGGCCCGCCAGACACCCCTGTCGATGCTCTCATCCCTGATCAAGCTGCTGCGGCCCCACCAGTACGTAAAGAACGGGTTCGTGTTTCTGGGCGTGGTGTTTGCGCATGCCTGGGAAGCGCCGATGCTGCTGGCCGCCGGGCTCGCCTTCCTGGCGTTTTGCGCCATGGCCAGTGCGGTCTACGTGCTCAACGACATCATTGACATGGAGGCCGACCGGCGCCATCCAGTGAAGCGCCACCGCCCGCTGGCCAGTGGCGCGATCCCGGTATCGCGGGCCTGGCTGATCTTCGCCATCGCGGCGGCGACCGCGCTGGTGCTGGCCGCCCTGGTCAGCACCTGGGTGGTCGCGCTGGTCGCTGGCTACCTGGTGCTGAACGTCGCCTACACCGGCTGGCTCAAGCACATGGTCATCCTGGATGTATTCAGTATCGCGGCCGGCTTCATGCTGCGGATTCTTGCCGGGACCCTGGGCCTCGGCATCGAGCCTTCGCAATGGCTGCTGCTGTGCGGGCTGATGCTGACCTTGTTTCTGGGCTTCGCCAAGCGCCGCGCGGAACTGGCCGATGCCCGCATCGAGCACGCTCCCTCCGGCGATGGCACCCGCCGCGTACTGAACGACTACAGCGTGGGGCTGCTGGACCAGTTCATCGCGATCTCCGCCGCCTGTACCGTGCTCGCCTACGGCCTGTACACGGTCAGCGCCGAAACCATCGCTCTGCACGGCACCAGGGGACTGATCTACACCCTGCCGTTGGTGATATACGGCATCTTCCGCTACCTGTTCCTGCTGCACGCCCGCGGTGGCGGCAACGACACCTCGAGCGACCTCGCGACCGACGGGCACCTGCTGGTGACGGTGGCCCTGTGGCTGGGCCTGACCATCGTGCTGCTGACATGAGCACGGTCCGGCTGTCGGGCTGGCGATTGCGCGCAGTGATGCTGTCCGTGATCGCGGCGGTCGCGCTGTATCTCGGGGTCGCCCTCTGGACCGGCGCGGAGGATGTCTGGCATGCGCTGCAGCGGGTCGGGGTCGCCGGACTGTTGCTGGCCCTAGCGCTGTCGCTGGCGAACTATTCCCTGCGTTTCACGCGCTGGCAGCTCTACCTGCGCACCCTCGGGCACCGGGTCCCGGTGGCCGCCAGCCTGCACATCTACCTGTCGGGCTTTGCCCTGACTACCACCCCCGGCAAGGCCGGGGAAGCCCTGCGCGGGGTACTGCTGAAACGCCGCCATATCCCCTACCCGGACAGCTTCGCCGCATTTATCTCCGAGCGCCTGTCCGACCTGATCGCGGTGGTGCTGCTATCGATGCTGGGGCTGACCCTGATTGCCCAGGGCACCTGGCTGATCCTCGTGGGCACCGCCGGCATCCTGGCCGCGCTGACGGTGCTGGCCTGGCGCCGGCCGCTGGCGTGGTTGCAGACCCTGAGCAACCGCACGGGTCAGCGCCTGTGGCGCTCCCTGCATCACCTGGTCACGGTTCTGCTGCAGGCACGGCGCTGCCACCGCCCCGGCCTGCTGGCCGGCGCCACGGCCCTCAGCGTGATCGCCTGGAGCGCGGAAGCCCTCGCCTTCTGGTGGATCCTCAATGCCATGGGCTTCGAGACCGGCTTCGCGTTTGCCGCCTTCGCCTTTGCACTCGCGATGTTGGCCGGGGCATTGAGTTTCCTGCCGGGCGGACTGGGCGGCACCGAGGCGGTGATGGTCGCCCTGCTGCTGTGGGCCGACATGCCACTGGCCGACGCGGTGGCGGCAACCATGCTGATCCGCTTCACTACCCTGTGGTTTGCGGTGACCCTCGGACTGATCGCTCTGGCCACCAATCCCGAGGCCCATGGTCGCGAACTCGCGGATCAGCATCATGCGTAGGCTCCCCACACTCACCCCGTCATGGCACAGCCCTGCAGGAGGCCAGTCCCCTGGCCGATGGGGCATGACCAACGCTGCAATCGCCGAGTGGGCTCGGCTACAGGTGCAGAGCCAGGAGGCCGCAGGGGCCACGGCATTCCCCCAACGCCAGCCCGACATCGTCCCGCGCATCCGGACCCCGTCATGGCGAGGCCCCGCAGGGGCCGTGGCCATCTCCGGAAGCTGTTTCGAATGTGCGAAGCGAGAGACGACGGAGGCTCCCGGCGTTTGCCCTTCGGGCCGGCCTGCGGGCTTGCAACGCCGCCGCACGGCTTTCGTGCTGCGCTGCGCACGCGATGACAGGGGCGGAAAGATCGCCGGGGGCCACGCATGACCACCAGCTGGAACCGCATCCCGCGGGTGGAACACGCCGCCGAGGTCACGCTGAACGCGCGCCGCCAGCCGCTGCCGACGGTTCCGCGCCCGCTGCTGGCACACGGGATGGGCCGCAGCTACGGTGACATTTGCCTGAACCCGGATGCCAGTCTGCTGCATACCCGTGCACTGGACCGCTTCATCGCCTTCGATGCCGATTCCGGACTGCTGACCGCCGAGGCCGGACTGACCCTGGATGCACTACTGCAGTTCGCGGTCCCGCGTGGCTGGTTTCCCCCCGTGGTCCCCGGTACCCGGTTCGTGACCCTGGGCGGAGCCATCGCCAGCGACGTGCACGGCAAAAACCACCACCAGGCCGGCAGCTTCGGCGACCATGTGCGTGCATTCACCCTGCGCCGCTCGGACGGCGAGGTACTGAACGTAACCCCGGACGGCATGCCGGACTGGTTCGCTGCCACCGTCGGTGGCCTGGGCCTGACCGGCCTGATCGAGACCGTGACCCTGCAACTCGCGCCGGTGCGCAGTGCATGGATGCGCGCCTGGTCGGAGCGTTTCGACTCGCTGGAGGCATTCTGGCAACTGGACGCCCGGGCCGAACGCGAGTGGCCCTACACCGTCGCCTGGATCGACTGTCTGAACCCCGGCGCCGACGGGCGCATGGGGCGCGGGATCTACGCCGGGGCACGCCACGCGACCACCGAACCGGCGGGCCGCAGATTCCGCGAACGCCGGCGGGGCATACCGCTGAACCCACCGGTATCGCTGGTCAACCGGCTCACACTGCGTGCCTTCAATCATCTCTACTATCGCCAGTCGGTATCCCCGACACCGCGACCCGTACATCACCTGCCGTGGCTGTTCCCGCTGGACGCGCTCCGGCACTGGAACCGGATCTACGGTCGGCGCGGGTTCTACCAATACCAGTGCGTCCTGCCCCCACAGGCCACGCGCGACGGCGTGCAGGAACTCCTGGACACCATTGCAGCCAGTGGCCAGGGTTCATTCCTGGCGGTGTTGAAACGCTTCGGCAAACACCCGGCACCGGGGATGTTGTCATTCCCGCGCCCGGGGGCGACCCTGGCACTCGATTTCCCCGAGCAGGGGGACAATACCCGTGATCTGTTCGCCCGTCTGGACGCCATCGTGGCCGAAGCCGGCGGCGCCCTCTACCCCGCCAAGGATGCGCGCATGCCCCCGGCGCTGTTCCGCGCCGGGTTTCCGCGCTGGGAGGAGTTCGCTAGCTTTGTCGACCCCGAATTCTCTTCCGGCTTCTGGCGCAGGGTAACCGCATGAACCAACTGCAACGCGTGGTGATCTTTGGTGCAACCTCGGCGATCGCCACGGCCGTGGCGCGCGAACTGACCGCCCGCGGGGCGCATCTGTTCTGCGTGGCACGCGACGCTGAACGCCTGGACGACCTGCTGGCCGACCTGCGGGTACGTGGCGACGACCGCGATGCCCGGCGCATCCACGGCGCGCGCGCCGACCTGGCCGACGTGAACGCCCACGCCGCGATCTGGGAACAGGCCAGTGAAGCACTCGGGTCCAATATCGACGCAGTGCTGCTGGCCTGGGGCAATCTGCCCGACCAGGCGACCTGCGACCAGTCGGTCGAGGCGACCCTGGATGCGCTGCGGGTCAACGGCACCAGCGCGATTGCCCTGCTCGCACGTATCGCCCCGGACTTCGAGGCACGTGGCCGCGGTGTGATCGCGGCGATCGGGTCAGTGGCCGGCGATCGCGGACGCCAGAGTAACTACACCTACGGCACCGCAAAGGGCATGCTCGCGATCTACCTGCAGGGGCTGCGCAACCGGCTGTTCTTCAGCGGAGTGGACGTGGTCACGCTCAAGCCCGGCTTCGTGCGCACCCCGATGACCGAGGGTTTCAACCGTACCGGTGCCTTGTGGGCGGAGCCGGAGACCGTTGCGCGAGGCATCCTGCGGGCCATGCAGCGCGGGCGCGACGTCGCCTATCTGCCGTGGTTCTGGCTCGGAATCATGACCACCATCCGTCTGATCCCCGAATACCTGTTCAAGCGCCTCAAACTGTAACTGCCATGTCCGCCCCCACCCGGCCCGGGCCCGCGCGGCAGATCGTGCTGTTCGACTTTGATGGCACCCTGACCCGGCGCGACAGCTTGTTCCCCTTCCTGCACCACGCGCTGGGAACAGTGGAATTCCTGCGCCGACTCCCGAACTGCCTGACCGGCCTGGCGCTGAAGCGCCTGTCCAGCCAGGACGCGAAGGAGGCCGTGCTGACGCGCATGCTGGCCGGCGAGACTCTCGCCCACCTGCAGGCAAAGGGCCGCGAATACGCCGAGAGCCGCCTGGACCGCCTGCTGCGCCCGGCGGGCATGCGCATGCTTCAGGCCCACCAGGCCGCGGGCCATGACTGCGTGCTGGTGTCCGCCTCGCTGGATCTCTGGTTGCAGCCCTGGGCCGAGCGCCACGGCGTTGCCGGTGTAGTCAGCTCACGCCTGGCGGTCGATGACACCGAACGCATCACGGGGCCTCTGGACGGCACCAACTGCCGGGGTTCGGCCAAGCCGGCCGCCGTCGCCGCCTGGCTGGCGACCCTGCCCCCGGAGGATCCGGTGGACCTGGTCGCGGCCTATGGCGACAGCGGCGCCGACCAGCCGATGCTGGAGCTGGCCCGCAGTGGCTACCGGCTGCGTCGGGGCCACTTCCGGCGCGTCCACGGGCCTGCCGTGGACGGTGCACCGGAGTGAATCCAGCGTACGCCTCCTGGCCCTGGCTCGCGCGTCACTACGGCGCGATCCTGCTGACCGTCCTGCTGGTAAAGATCGCGATGGCATGGGCGTTGCCGATCACCGGCGACGAGGCCTATTTCCTGATCTGGGGCCATAACCCGGATCTGGGCTACTACGACCACCCGCCGATCATCGGCTGGTGGCTTGGCGCCATCCTGCCGCTGTCGGACGATCCGCTGGCGATCCGCGCGCTGGGCATCTTCGCCTCCATGGCCCCGGCGCTCACGGTCTTTCTCTGGTGGCGGCACACCGATCCGGTCCGGGCGCGCCTGGTGTCGCTGCTGGCGCTGTTCATGCCGCTGTTGTTCATCGCGGTCATTTCCGCTACGGACACCCCGCTGACCCTGTTCGCCCTGCTCGCGACCGGGCTCGCCTGGCTGGCCCTGCACACCGGGCGAGCGGGCTACTTCCTGCTCGCCGGGCTGGCCCTGGGGCTTGCGTTCCTGTCCAAGTACTTCGCGGTGCTGCTGGGCATCGCCCTGGGGCTGCACATCCTGCTGTTCGCGCGGCAGCACTGGCGCGGCCTGGTGCTGATCATCCTCGGCATGGTGCCGGCGGTCGCCCTCAACCTGTACTGGAACTGGGACAACTGCTGGTACAACGTGATGTTCAACATCGTGAACCGGCACGGCGACGGCGGCTTCGACCCCGGCCACTGGCTGACCTACGCGATCCTGCTGATCTACCTGTTCACGCCCTGGCTGCTGTGGCTCTACGCCCGTCAGTGGCGCACTCTGGCCGCCGGCATCCGCGCGCGCCAGCTGGGACTGTTCATCTCCGCCGGACTGATCCCGCTGATCCTGTTTGCCCTGTTCGCCCCATTCAAGAGCATCGGGCTGCACTGGCTCGCCGCCTTCGCGCCCCTCCTCCTGTTGCCCGCGCTGTTCCTGACCCGGGATTCGCTGACCCTCGGTGTCTGGCTCTCCGGAGCCCTGGCTGCACTGCATGCCGTCGTGATCCTGAGCATCGCGCTGATGCCGGTAGAGTGGCTGAAGGGCCAGGATCGCTACGCCGGCGTGGTGTTCTACCTGGCGCCGGAGTCGGTGGCCGCCGTGGTGGACAAATACGACACGGAGTGGCACGTCTTCACCCGCAGCTACTCGCGCTCGGCGCTGCTGGCCTACTATTCCGGGCGCAAAGTCGGCGTGTTCGGCCCCGGCTCGCACCATGGCCGCCAGGACGATCTGCTCACCGACTTCCGCGCCCTGGACGGGGCCAACCTGCTCTATGTCTCCACACACGGCAAGCTGGACCCGGCGCAGGTAGAGCCCTTCTTCGACGAGGTCCGGGTGCGCGAAGTCACCATCCGCGGCATCGACTGGACCCTCGCCGAAGGCCGCGCCTTCGACTATGCCACCTACCAGGAACAGGTCCTGCAACCGGTGCTCGAACGCTATTACGACACCCCGGCCTGGCTTCCGGAAGGCCACTGTGCGTTCCGAAAGCGGTATATCACGGGCAG
>JBNJFQ010000043.1:0-20461 GCA_051747025.1 Pseudomonadota bacterium | reverse complement strand
TTGATCACCAACGAGTTGTCGGTGGTGTTGGTCACGTTCAGCAGCGTACGCCAGCCGTCGTTAATGGTGTAGTACGGCACGACCGCAGCACTGCCGGCAGCATTGTCGGACACAGTCACCGCGCTGGCGTTGGAAACCAGCATCGAGGTGGACATGAGCCCCGCGGCCAGCAGAGCGGCCGTAAGCTTGCGAGTTTTAAAGATCATTCGAGTTTCCCTCTTCATTCGTGAACATGGAAAAACTACAGTTCGCGGGTATTCCACCCCTGCCGGATCGCAACGCGACCACAAGAATGTATTTAACCCATCCTTTCGGCAGGATGCAATCCCGCATTTCTTTTCGGGGTTGGCAGCAGCTCCGCCCCCCTGTTGCCTGGCCAACGGCAGCCCCGTGATGGGACCGAGCCGGAGTGTTTTAGTGACTCCTCCGTGCATTTCCAGACCATTCCCGTTTCCGGCCCCGCCAACCACGCGGGTTCGGGACCACCGTCAACCCCGGGAGGAAATCCCGATGGGTTCCAAGGGAAGCTACACGACAGTGGCGCAAAAAACAACACCCCGCGAAGACCCAGCCCGCACAATCGCGCCGTGCGTCGATGACATTTTTGCGACACCCGGCGTGTCCTGTGCGCAACGGATTGCACAGCCCCGCCCTGCGGCCTCGCGATGACGGTGCTCGCTAGCCCCGTCATTGCGAGGCCCCGCAGGGGCCGTGGCGATCTCCACGGGTACCCCCGACGCCAGGATCGGACCAGCGCTGGGGACACGCCCCCTTCGGCGTTTCGCAATGACGGCGCGGCGGGGATAGGGGATAACATACACAAGCGCTCAGTCCGCATCGTTCCCGGGGGCTTCGGGCGCCGCCACCGGATGGCGCTCCATATCGTCGCGCAACCCACCAAGGCCGCGCATGCGCTGCTTGAATTCACGGGTAATGGCCGCGGCGTCGGCGTCGTCCTCGGCAACCCGCGGGGTCAGCAGCACCAGCAGTTCGGTGCGACGGGTGGTCTGTACGGTATCGGAGAACAGTGGGCCCACCAGCGGCAGGCGGCGCAGGCCGGGTACACCGCTCTGGTCGTCGCTGCTCTGCTCACGGATCAAACCGCCGAGGACGATGGTCTCGCCACTTTGCACCGCGACCGAGCTCTCGATCAGGCGTTGCTGGATGGTCGGGGAGTCGATCCCGGAGGTGGTCGTGGTGGAGACATCGTTCACCTCCTGCAGGACATCCAGGGTGACCTTGCCGCCGGCATTCACGCGCGGAGTGACCTGCAGGTTCACGCCGGTATCGCGGAACTGGATGTTGCTCACGGTCACGGGATTGTCGGTGACCGCGCTGGTGGTCTCGGATACCCGCACCGGGACCTGGTCGCCCACGCGGATGTTGGCGGAGTGGTTGTCCAGTACCATCACCGAAGGCGAGGACAGGACGTTGACCAGGGAATCCTCGGCCAGGGCACTGAGCATCGCGCGGACCTGTCCGGCGCTATCGACCAGGGAATAGTTGAATCCGGGAAAGGTGCGCGACAACGAGTCGCTGCTGCCGAAGATGCCCTCGCCGTCGTAGTCGCCCAGGCTGTTCTGCATGAACCACTGCACGCCATAGCGCAGCTCGTCGCGCAGGGTCACTTCGATGATGCTGGCGTCCACCAGCACCTGACGCGCGGGGATGTCCAGCTCGCGCAGGGCACGCTCCAGGGTCTGGTAGTCGGGGGTGTTGGCGAAGATCAGCAGGCTGTTGTTACCGTCGTCGGCAATGATCCGGGTGTTGCCGGACAGCAGCCCACCGTTGCCGGCATCGCTGGCATTGTCCGGGTTGATTCCCGCAGTGGCCGTTGCGGTTCCGGAACTCGAGGAACGATCCGCGGGCCGCTCCCGCTCGCTCGCGGAACTGCGCTCGCCCTGCGTGCCAATCAGGGCGGGCTCGGCGTCGGGCGCCAGACGCTCGCCCTCAGTGTCCCGGGTGCGGCGTTCGCCGGTGGTGGCCGTGTCGGCATCGAACACCTGACCCAGCACATCGGCCACGTCCGACGCGCGCCGGTGCTGCATACGATAGACATGCAGGCGCCCGGCCTGCAGATCGCGAGTGCGGTCCAGACGCTCCACCCAAAGCTCCGCGTCCTCCAGGTATTTGGGCTGCGGCGTCACCACCATCACGGCGTTCAGGCGCTCCACCGGGATGATCCGGAACAGACCCGCCAGCGGGGATTCGCCCTCGGCATTGAAGAGCTGTTCGAGCTCCGCCGCCAGCTCCGCGGCCTCGGCGTTCGCCAGGGTATACAGGCCCACCGACATGCCTTCCAGCCAGTCGACATCGAAGATGTCGATGGTCTCCTGCCACTGCGCCAGCTCGCGCCGGGTGCCGGCCAGCATCAGCAGGTTGCGGGTGGTATCCACCCGCACCAGCGACTCCTCGGCGAGGAACGGCTCCAGGATGGTCACCATCTCGGCCGCCCCGATGTACTCCAGCGGCACGATGCGCACGTTGAGACCGGCACCGGGAGGCCCGGTGCGCGGCGGAACCTGGCCGCTCAGGGCCCCGCGCCGCGGGGTCACCCGCACCATGCCCTCGCTCTCGATCAGGGTGGCTCCGTTGATGCGCAGCAGCTCCTCGAGCACCGAGAGCAGGGCCGACTCCGGCAGCGGCCGGGTGGTCTGCAGGGTCACGCGCCCCTCTACCGCCGGGTCGATCAGGACATTGCGGTCGAGCATCTCGCCGAGGATCAGGTTGGCGACCTCGCGCAGGCTGGCACCTTCGAAATTCAGGACGTACTCGCCGGTCTCCTCAAGGACCTCGACGGGCTGCGCGGCGCGGTCGCGGTCGAACAGCTCGCCGGAGCCGGGATACAGTCGGGCGGCGGGCCGGTCCGCGCCGCCTTCCTCCGGCAGCGGGGCAATCGCGTCCGTACCCGGAGCCGATTCGCGGGCCGGCCGGGGCTCGAGTGCCTCGCGCACGCTCTCGGAGACGCTGTCGTCGCGCTTGTCGCCGCTGCCACTGGTCTGCATTCCGGCACAGCCCGCGAGCAGCGCTGCCAGCAGCCCCGGCAGCAGCACCGCCAGTCGCGCGATCCGTAAACGCCCCATTGCCCAATCCTCGATCCGGTTGATGATGGTTTCGCCATGCCGGGCGCCGTGCCGGCCACCCGGCACCGGTTTATGGCAACCGCGGTGCCATCGGTTGCGCCCTGACGCGCTCGATCTCGAGCTGCCGGGAACGCTCCGGGCGCAATGATACATCCCGGCTGCGGTCTTCGCTTGTGAATATCACCCGGTCGCGCGCGACCGAAGTGAGCGTCCAGCCCTCGTAGGTATCCCCCTCGCTCAGCCGGACCAGACGCTCCTCGCCCTCCGGCTGGATCCAGGCGCGCGCGGTGTCCGGTCCGAGCACGACACTGCGCAGGGTGATCTCCAGCTCCGGCAGGGCCTCCTCTTCGACGGTCTCTTCCGGTTCCGCGTCGTCGGTTTCCTCCTCCGGCGGGCGCGGTCGGCGCGTCGCCGCGAACAGGGGCCGCTCGATCAGTTCCGCGGGGGATCCGGGCTCCGGCATGGCGACGACCTGACCGAGCTGTTCCTGCAATAGGGGCTCGATCCCCGGCTCGCCCTCGAGTGCGCCGCCCTCGCGGGCCTCCGGGGCGTGCTGCTGCAGCCAGTAGCGCAATCCCGCGATCTCCAGCAGCAACAGGACCAGCAGCACCAGCAGCGCCGCGAACAGGACACCGCGCATGCTCATTGCTCCGCCTCCCCGGCGCTGTCCGGTTCCGGACGCCAGTAGGCCGCGACCTCCAGGTTGACCTCGGTCAGACCGTGATAGGCATAGCGCCGCTGGCGGTCGGCCTCGCGCTGGGCGCTCACGCTGATGCGGTCCACAAACAACAGCGGCCGTGCTGCCTCGAGTGCCGCCAGGATCTCCGCCAGAGCCCCGGTCTCCGCCTGCATCTCGATGCGCAGCCCGATGCGCTGCAGGCCATCCTCCTCCACCGCAGACTGCACCCGCGTGGACTGGGTATCGCCGCCGTGCGCCTCGATGATCTCGCTGACCCGCTGCTGCAGGGCGGCACTGGCCAGCGATTCGCTCGATTCGCGCTGGGTAAGGTCCTGACGGTCGAGGGCCGATTCCAGCGCACGGACCTCCGCCCGCAACTGCGGTAGCTGCGCCGAGGCTGCCTGCAGGCGTTCCAGGCGGAAGCTGGTATCGGCAACCGAGTCACGGGCCTGACTGAACCACTGGAACGCCGGCACCACCACCAGCATCAGGAACACGATGATCACGGCCAGGAGGAGGCCGACGGCGACGATGCGGCGTTCGCGCGGTTGCAGTTGCTCCAGGCGCATCACGAGTCTTCCGGCGGGTCGGGCGCGTCCCCGGAGTCCGGGTCCGGGGTATCGTCGGCATCGTGTACCGCGGCCAGCGGACGCAGGCGGGTCGCGAGCTGAAACTGCTCGCGGCCCTGACTGTCCCGACTGATCGGCGCGACGAAGCCGGTGCGTTCGAAGTAGACCGAGGCCTCGATCAGCGTGATCAGTTCCGAGGCGGCATCCGACTGCCCGTGCAGCACCAGGCGATCATCCTCGTACCGCAGGCTGGTCAGCCAGGCGTGGTCCGGCAGGATGCGCGCAAGCTCGTTGGCCGCATCGACCACCGGGGGATATTCGGCCTTGCGCTGCGGCAAACGAACCAGCTCGCGCTGCAGTTCGTCGCGACGTTCCTGCAATTCCTGCACCTGCATGGCTGCGGGCTGGACCTCGCGCACCTCTTCGCGCAAGTCGAAGTAGGCCTCGCGCAGCATCCACCAGGGCGCCACCACCAGCAACGCGGCGAGGACCAGGGCCAGGACGCCCAGCCCGACACCGGGACCGAGCAGCCCGCCGCGACGCTGGCGCCGATCGGGCGGCAGCAGGTCGATCTCGGGTTCGCCGGCGGCGCGCACCGCATCGGGGTATAGCCCCGCGGCCTCCAGATGCACCAGCCACGCCTCCAACAGCGGTCGCGGGACCACCACCAGGCGCACCCGGATCTGCGCGGTGGCCGGGTGTTGCTCGAGGATGCGGCAGCCAAAAAACACCCCGCTAGCGGGGAACGGCGTATGCCGATCCATCTCGTATGCGACCACCCGCCGCAGGTTGTCGGCGGCCGCCTGCGGGAGGGTGATATCGCGCGTCAGCACACCAGCCGCCGCGTCCAGCTCGAGGACCCGGCGGCACTGGGTGGCAGCGGCGCGAATGCGTGCCAGCTCCTCCGCCGGGATGGCATCGGGGAGCCCGGCTGCATCCGGGCCGCAGGGGAACGCGGACAGGCGCTCCGGCTCGCTTGGACCACTCCGCTCCAGGACGCAGTCCGCGCCCGCGGCACGCAGCACCAGCTCGTCGCGCCCCAGACGCACACGCTGCCGCCAGGCGGGCGGGAGCAGGTCGTACAGCTCCGCAAACCACCAGCGCAGGAAGGCCCCGGCCTCGCGCGACCAGGGGTCAAGACGGGCACGCAGGGAGGCCCGCATCAGCCCGCCGCTCCGGCACGCCGCATTACATCGCCGACCAGAAGCAGGCAAAGCGGGCGAGTCGAACGGGAACGGACGCGGGTAAGGAGCATGGCCGTGGAGAGGTTAGCGATCCTGGCGATAGTGGATGATGCGAAAGGGTTCGGGGGAATCGTCACGGCTTTCTTCCATGACCGCCTGCACCGCGAACCGCGCCCCGGAGGGCAGCTCGGCAATTGACCGCACAGTATGCACGTCTGTTCCGCCCGAAACCACATGCTCGGCCGCGAGCGGCGGCGGGGGCTCTCCGGCCTCGCGGGCCCGCGCGCGCTGGTCCAGCCAGCCGTCGATCTGTGCGGCATCGACACCAGGCAACGCGTGCAACACCGATTCCGCGGCCTGCGCCGGGTCGACCCGGGCAGAACCCGAGTGGATGGTCACCAGCGGTTCCAGGCGCTGATAGGTCTCGGCCCCGATGCCCGGCAGAAGCAGGAGCTCCTCCAGCGCCTGGAACGGGGCACCCGCCGGGCCGTAGTCCAGCCCGAATCCGGCATAGTCGGTCGCGGCGCCATCGTGCTCGGCGCGCGCGCCGCGCCATTCCAGGATCTGGCCGACGATCGCATCGCGGCGCGCAGCGTCTTCCACCCCGGCCACGCCCAGCACCCCGTGCAGCAATGCGGGCGGCGCCTGGTTGATATCAACACGGCCCGATTCGAGCGTCACCGTGATCTCCAGCCGGGCATCGCCCCAGTCCAGCGTGCGCGTGCCCTCGCCCGGCTGCCAGCGCTGCTCGGGGTCCGGGTGGTCCAGTCCCAGCATGGCGATGCGCACGCCGGCCTCGGCCGCCGCCTGTGCCTGGGTCGCCTGGACCAGGTGATGGGCGACCCCGGCATCGCGCCGGACCCCCAGCGAGAAGCTGGCCGCCACCACCGACAGCAGGGTGACGATCCACAGCACCAGCACCAGGGCCATACCGGCCTGGCGGCGCACCCGGCGCAGCGTACCCTTGCGGGGATGCACTAGCGGACCTCCCAGGGGAACAGGGGCTCGCGCGAACCCGCGGGCTGCTCGCCGGTACGCGCCGCCAGCGTAATCTCGCGACCATCGCTGCGGGTCAGGATCAGGGCAACCAGATGCGGCAGCTCGTCCTCGCCCCAGGTTTCGCTCCAGGTGTAGTCCTCGCTTTCGGCCGCGCGCCCGTAGTAGCGCACCCGCAGCTTCTCCACATCGGCAAGCAGCACCCGGCCCCGGGGATCATGCGGCCCGTCGGGGCCCGAGGTGTCGGGATGAAACAGCCCATGATCGACCCGGAGCCCCGCCCCCGGGTCCTGCCGGAGCTCGATCCAGCGCAGTCCACCACCCCCGAGATGGGCCGGCAGGGGCGCGACAAAGCGCAGGCGGTCGGCCTCTCCGCGAAACGCCAGCGCGGGTTCGCCCGCCGGAGGATCGAACCGGTCGATCTGGCGGGCATACGCGAGCTGGCGCTGCAGAAAACGGGCGGCAATCGCCCATTCAGTGGATTCCTCCACGCGGTTCTGTGCCGCGTCCCAGCTACTCGCCCCCATGCGCAGACCGGAGAACAGGATCGCGAACATCACGCTCAGCAGTACCAGCGCGATCAGGGTCTCCATCAGCGTGAAGCCGGCGTTGCGGACACGAGCGACGCGCCGACCGGGAGCAGGTGCGGGGGAGTGGCGGCTCATCGCGTGGTGCGCTGCAGGCGCAGGGTATCCAGGGTCAGCTCGCGCTCGCCGCGTCCACCACCGGGCCAGAACACGCGCACCGACACGGTATAGGCCTCCACACCCTCGGGGCGCGCCGGACCATCGGCATACGGCGCGATCACCTGCTCCCAGCGAAACGGGGTGCCGGCGAACTCGCCGCTGCGCCGGCCGGGTTCCAGGGGCGGGGTGTCGGCCGCCAGCGCCAACCGCCCCTGGCCCAGTGTAGCCGCGCGCACGTATTCATCGGCGGTGCCGGCCGTACGCAGGCCGGTACCGAAGATCTGGAACAGCACGCCGAGGGTGAGGGCCATCACCACGAACGCCACCAGCACTTCGAGCAGGGAAAAACCACGTTGGGAGGACTGGCGATGCATGTCCTCCATCCTATTCCGCCAACGCGCCGGCATCGATCCGCACGCGGCCGGTCAGCCAGTCGATGGTGATGGTGTAGCGCCCGGCATCCGAAGACAGGATGACCTCGCCCCCGGTGGAAGAACCGTCCGGGAAGAAGCGGATCGCACCCTCGGTCTCCGACAGCAGCGAGGTCTGATCGGTGAGCAGGTCGATCGCGATGCGATCCCCCAGGGAATGGCGCCGCTCCTCGTCCAGCCCCAGCAGGCGGTATTCGAGGCCCTCGACCTCGATGGCCACGCCGGTCTCCTGCTGTCCGGCAATTGCACGACCGCGCGCATAGCGCAGGGCCGAGGCCACGTCGCGGGCGGCACTGCGGGTCTCCATGCCCGCCAGGGCGCCGTCGAAACGCAGGGTCAGCGCCCCGACCACCCCCGCGAGGATGGCCAGTACCACCAGCAACTCGATCAGGGTGAAGCCGCGTAACCGCCGAGGGTGCAGATGCATGCCGTTGTCGTCGCGAGCGGCGGCGCGGCTACCAGTTGGTCACGGGCTGGTTCTCGCCCTCGCCTCCGGGCTGGCCATCGGCCCCGTAGGTCCAGATATCCACTGCCGAGTGTTCGCCCGGGCTGCGATAGTGATAGTCGTTCCCCCACGGGTCCTTCGGGACCTCGTTGCGCCGCAGGTAGGCGCCGTTCCAGTTGCTCACGCCCTCGGGCTCGCGCACCAGCGCCTGCAGGCCCTGGTCGGTGTTGGGGTAACGGCCCACATCGATGCGGTAGAGATCGAGCGCGGCCTCGAGGTCCTGAATCTGGAGCTCGGCGGTGCGCGTCTTGGAATCGCTCAGGTAGCGCATGACCTGGGGTCCGACCAGCCCGGCCAGCAGGCCGAGGATCACCAGGACTACCAGCAGTTCGATCAGGGTGAAGCCGGCGCGACGACGAGCCGGAATACGATTCTGTTTCATAGAGTTCCTGTCATCGGCCTTCGCGGCCGGGGGATTAAGTCAAACATTCATTGTAGTACGACCCGGACCATCACGGGAGTTCCGGCCCGAGCCCGGCTCCTCGCCCGGGCCGGCGCCGGGGCGCCCACGGAGATCGCCACGTCGCTGCACTCCTCGCGATGACGGGGCTTTTCCCGGCGCCGGTGCCGTCCACGACGGAGAGCCGGCCTCCGCGGGGATTTTCAGAAGGCGAGCTCGTTCACGCTGACGATCGCAATCAGAATGGAAATGATGATCAGCGCAATGATGGCGCCGAGGGTGACGATCAGCAGGGGCTCCAGCAGGGCCAGCATGCGCTGGACGGCGGTACGCACCTCACGGTCGTAGAGCTCCGCCACCTGAAGCAGCATCGCCTCGAGCTGTCCGGTCTCCTCACCGACCTGGATCATCTGCATGCCCAGCTTCGGCAGGAGCCGGGTCTCGGCCAACGGGCCGCTCATGCCCTGGCCGCCGCGCAGGCCCTCGACCGCCACCCCGATCCCCTCGACCATCACCTGGTTGGACAGCGTCTCGCGCACGATCGACAGAGCGGTCAGCAACGGCACGCCGTTGCCCAGCAGGGTGCCCAGAGTTCGGCTGAAACGCGCGGCCTCAAGCTTGCGCGTCAGGTCACCCACCAGCGGCAGGCGCAGGATGCGCTGATCCCACCGGCGGCGTGCCACCGGATGCGCGAACTGGCGACGGAAGTAGAACACAATCAGAATCGCCGCCAGGGGCAGGGCCCACCAGTAGGCCGCAAGCCATTCCGCGGTGCCCACCACCAACTGGGTCAGCAGCGGCAGCGCCTGCCCCGCGTCCTCGAACAGCTGGGTGAACTGCGGCACCACGAAGATCATCAGCACCAGCACCGACAGCACCGAGACGGTCAACAGGATGGCAGGGTAGACCAGCGCGGAGACCACGCTCTCACGCAACGCGCGCGCCCGCTCCAGATACTCCGCGAGGCGCGCGAGCACCTCCTGCAGCCCGCCCCCGGCCTCGCCGGCCCGTACCATGTTGATATAAAAGCGGGAAAATGCCCCGGTCTGGGCCTCCAGCGCGTCGGACAACGAACCACCACCGCGGACATGCTCAAGGATGCGGGTCGTAAGGCGCTCGGTACGCGGATGGTCGGCCAGGTCGATCAGGATCTGCAGCGAGCGGTCCAGCGGCAACCCGGCTTGCAGCAGGGTGGCGAGTTCCTGGGTGAAGACCTGTAAATCCCGCGAGCTCAGGCCCTTGCGCCCGAGGCTCCAGGACCAGCGCATGCCCCCGGCCGGGACCACCCGGATCGGAATGTGCCCAGCCGCCTGCAACTGCGCAACCGCAGTGGCTTCGTCGGGGGCCTCCAGCTCGCCTTCGGCCGTTTCGCCATTCGGCGCGGCCACCTTGTAGTGGAATGCCGGCATGATCAGTCGGAGGTCACGCGCAGGACTTCCTCGAGGGTCGTCAACCCGCGAACGACCTTGTCGAGCCCGTCCTCGTACATGGTGCGCATGCCGTCGGCACGGGCATGACGCGCGATCTCGCCAGCGGTGGCGTGGCGCATCACCAGTCCGCGCAGGTCCTCGGTCATAACCAGGAATTCGACGATCGCCAGGCGCCCGAGATAGCCCGTGTGCGCGCAGGCGTCGCAACCCACCGGCCGGCGGAAGCGGATGCCTTCGGCTTCGGCGGACGGCACCCTCGCGAGTTCTTCCCGCAGTTCATCCGGCACCGGGGCTTCCTCGCTGCAGTCCGGACACAGCCTGCGTACAAGGCGTTGCGCCAGGATGCCGTTGACGGTGGAGGTCAGCATGTAGTCGTCCACCCCCATGTCCAGCAGACGATTGACGCTGCCGGCCGCATCGTTGGTATGCAGGGTGCTCAGGACCAGATGCCCGGTAAGTGCGGATTGCATGGCGATCTGGGCCGTCTCCAGATCGCGCATCTCGCCGATCATGATGATGTCGGGGTCCTGGCGCACGATACTGCGCAACGCGGAGGCAAAATCCAGCCCGATCTGCGGCTTGACCTGGATCTGGTTGACGCCCTCGAGTTCGTATTCGACCGGGTCCTCCACCGACAGGATCTTGCTCTCCGGCGTGTTCAGGCGCGACAGGGCTGTATAGAGCGTCGTGCTCTTGCCGCTACCGGTGGGGCCGGTGACCAGGATGATCCCGTGGGGCAGGTTCAGCACCTCGAGAAAACGATCCAGCACCTTGCCCTCGAACCCGAGGCGGGCAAAATCGAACACGATGCTTTCCTTGTCCAGCAGGCGCATGACCACGCTCTCGCCGTGCATGGTCGGCACGGTCGATACACGCAGGTCGAGCTCCTTGCCCAGGACCCGAATCTTGATGCGACCGTCCTGCGGCAGCCGACGCTCGGCGATATTCAGACGGGCCATGATCTTTACGCGCGAGATTACGGCCGCCGCCGAACGCGGCGAGGGGGCATCGATATCGTGCAGGATGCCGTCGATCCGCAGCCGCACCTTCAGGCTGCCCTCGAACGGTTCGATGTGGACATCCGAGGCGCGCGACTCTACCGCGCGCTGCAGGATCAGGTTCACCAGGCGGATGATCGGGGCCTCGCTGGCCATGTCGCGCAGGTGCTCGACGTCCTCCTCGCGAACGTCATCCTCCAGCTCCGCGCTGACCCCGCCATCCGCGGCGCCGGATTCACCTTCGCCCCCGACCGGCAGCGCCCGATCCAGTGCCGATGCGATATCGGCCGGCAACCCGATTGCGGGCTGAATCCGGCGCCCCGCCGCCAGCTGCAGCGCGGCCGTCACATAGTGGTCGCGCGGATCGACCATCACGACGGGCAGTGCATCGCCCCCGCTTTCCAGGGGCAGCGCCCGCACTTCCTTCAGGAACCGCAACGAGATGCCTGCGGGGATCTCGGCCACGTCGGGGTAATCCTCCGCAGCGAACAGGGCCCAGTCGCTGACCGCATCCAGCGCCTCGGCCTGGTCGCGCTCGGTGATCATTCCCAGGCGCAGCAATACCGCCAGCAACCCCAGGCCTTCGCTGCGCGCAAGCTTGCGCGCACGCTCCAGATCCGGCGCACGCAGACGACCCTGCTCGCGCAGCCAGCCGGCGAGGTCCTCGTCACCGACCGGTTGGCTGGCAGCCCCGGCCGGGGGCGACATCACTTGGGCTTCCATCAACAGCGTTCCAGTCATGGCGGTGAAGGGGCAACGGACCACGGTATATCACACCGCCGACCGTCCGAACCCGGAATAAAAACATGATACCCGCGCACCCGCGGCGTCGCGAACACCGGCACGCACCGATCTCCAATCGGGCGCAGCCAAGGCCCGATCGCCGGGAGGGCCAGGCGCCTGCGCGCCGAGGCCACCCAACCGCAGGAGGCCAGCCCTCTGGCCGATGCGATGCAGCCAGGGCCCCCGCGCGCCGGGCTCCTGCGCACGAAGCGGGGATGCTATGATCCCGCGTTTTGACTCGAACGGCGGACAGGCGCTCCGGGACCCCATGCCACAAAACCTGCTGATCACGGGCGGCGCCGGCTTTATCGGCTCGGCGGTCGTACGCCACTTCGTGGCGCAAACCGATGCCCGCGTTGTCAATGTCGACTGCCTGACCTATGCGGGCAATCCGGATTCCGTGGCGAAGGTCGCAGATTCGGAACGCTACGTGTTCGAACCGACGGACATCCGCGACGCCGAAGCGGTCAAGCGTCTGCTGGAGACCTACCGCCCGGACGCGATCCTGCATCTGGCCGCGGAGTCGCACGTGGACCGCTCGATCACCGGGCCGGCGGCGTTCATCGAGACCAACATCGTCGGGACCTACAACCTGCTGGAGGCCAGTCGCCAGTACTGGCAGGCGCTGGATCCGGCGGCACGTGCGGCGTTCCGCTTCCTGCATGTCTCCACCGACGAGGTGTACGGCTCGCTGGGCGACCAGGGCTACTTCTCCGAGGACTCTGCCTACCAGCCGAGCTCCCCGTATTCCGCGAGCAAGGCGTCCTCCGATCACCTGGCGCGCGCCTGGTACCACACCTACGGGATGCCGGTGATGGTGTCGAACTGTTCCAACAATTACGGGCCGTACCAGTTCCCGGAGAAGCTGATCCCGCACATGATCCTGAGCGCGCTGCACGGTCGCCCGCTGCCGGTGTACGGCGATGGCGCGAACGTGCGCGACTGGCTGTATGTGGACGACCACGTGCGTGCGCTGCGCGGCATCCTGGAGGGCGGCCGGCCCGGCGAGACCTACAACATCGGCGGGCATGTCGAACGCCGCAACCTGGAGGTGGTGGAGACGATCTGCGACCTGCTGGATGAACTGCTGCCGGCGCACCCGGAACGCCCTGCGGGCGGCTACCGCGAGCGCATCGAGTTTGTCGGCGACCGGCCCGGACACGATTTCCGCTATGCGATCGACAACGCGAAGATCACCCGCGAGCTGGGGTGGGCGCCACAGGAGACCTTCGAGTCCGGGATGCGCAAGACGGTGCAGTGGTACCTGGACCATGCGCCCTGGTGGCAGCGCGTACTGTCCGGCGAATACCGGCTGCAGCGCGCCGGGATGCTCGACGCCGCATCCCCGGCCGGGTAGCGTCCGGAAGCGGTGCCGACCCGCCCCCTGCAGGGGGCTGAAGGCGTTATGGCACCTTGATGCGCGTTACCTGACACTTTGGAATAACACCGGAACGGAAGCTTTAATTGCATGCACCACGTCCGCGCCCCGAACAGTAACGTCCCGCCCCGCAAGGGGATCATCCTGGCCGGCGGGGCCGGTACCCGGCTGTACCCGGTCACCCAGGTGATCTCCAAGCAGCTGCTGCCGGTGTTCGACAAGCCGATGATCTACTACCCGCTGAGCACCCTGATGCTCGCGGGCATTCGCGAGATTCTGGTCATTTCCACCCCCGACGACACCCCGCGGTTTCGCCAGCTGCTGGGCGATGGCAGCCAGTGGGGCCTGTCCATCGAGTACGCGGTGCAGGCGCACCCCGGCGGGGTCGCCGAGGCCTTCCTGATCGGACGCGAGTTCGTCGACGGCAAGCCCTGCGCACTGATCCTGGGCGACAACATCTTCCACGGACACGACCTGTCGGGGTTGCTGCAGGGTGCGGCCACACGACCCCGCGGGAGTACGGTCATGGCCTACCCGGTCCATGACCCGGAGCGCTACGGCGTGGTCAGTTTCGACGACGACGGGCGCGTGGTGGATCTCGAGGAGAAGCCCGCGAACCCGAGCTCGCGCTACGCGATCACCGGTCTGTACTTCTACGACGAACAGGTCTGTGACATCGCCGCCTCGCTGGCTCCCTCGAAACGCGGCGAGCTGGAGATCACCGACGTCAACCACCGCTACCTGGAGCAGGGCGAGCTGCGGGTGGAGATCATGGGCCGCGGCATGGCCTGGCTGGACACCGGCACCCACGAGTCGCTGCTGGAGGCCTCGACCCTGATCGAGACCATCGAGAAGCGCCAGGGCCTGAAGGTCGCCTGCCCCGAGGAAATCGCCTATCGCATGGGCTATATCGACGCCGAGGCCCTGCGCGCACTGGCCGAGCCGCTGGCTCGCAACCAGTACGGCCAGTACCTGATCGGCGTCCTCGACGAGCCGCTGTACGAATGAACGTCCTGCCCACCGAACTCCCCGAGGTCCTGATCGTCGAGCCGCGCGTGTTCGGCGACGCGCGCGGCTATTTCATGGAGACCTACCACGCCGAGCGCTATGCCGAAGCCGGCATCCCCGCCACTTTCGTGCAGGACAACCTGTCGGTCTCCGAACGCGGCATCCTGCGCGGGCTGCATCTGCAGCACCCGCATGCCCAGGGCAAGCTGGTACAGGTCCTGGACGGCGAGGTCTTCGATGTCGCGGTGGACGTGCGGCGCGGATCGCCGCGCTTCGGGCAGTGGGTCGGGGTATGGCTGTCCGGGGAAAACAAGCGCCAGCTGTGGGTCCCGGAGGGCTTCGCCCACGGGTTCTGCGTGACCAGCGAGCGTGCAGTCTTCAGCTACAAGTGCACCGACCTCTACCACCCGGACTGCGAACGCAGCATTCGCTGGGACGATCCGCGCATCGCGATCGCATGGCCGCTTTCCGAGGTCGCCCTGTCGGACAAGGACGCCGCCGCGCCGCTGCTGGACGACACCCCCGAAGCCGCACTGCCCGAGTATCCGGACGCGCCACGATGAACGCCGCCGCCCCGATCCGCATCCTGCTCGCGGGCGCGAACGGCCAGCTCGGGCTGGACCTGACCCGCCGCGCCGCGGAGATCGACGGCGTGGAGTTGCACGCCCGGGGCCGCGACACGCTGGACATCACCGATCCCGCAGCCGTGCAGGAAGCGATGGAGGCCGTGCGCCCCGAGTGGGTGATCAATGCCGCGGCCTACACCGCGGTGGACCGTGCCGAAAGCGAACCCGAGGCGGCGTTCGCGGTGAATCGCGATGGCGCGGCAAATCTCGCGCGCGCCACGGCAGCACAAGGCGCGCGCATGCTGCAGGTCTCGACCGACTATGTCTTCGACGGCGAGCTGGGGCGCCCGTATCGCCCGGACGACACTCCGAATCCGATCAACGTCTACGGCGAGAGCAAGCTCGCCGGGGAACGGGCCGTCGATGCGGCGCTCGGCGACCACGCCCTGATCCTGCGCACCGCCTGGGTATATGCCGCACATGGCCAGAACTTCCTGCTCTCCATGCTGCGACTGATGGCCGAGCGCGAGGAGTTGGGCGTGATCGAGGACCAGATCGGCACGCCAACCAGCACGCTCGGTCTGGCCGAAACCGTCCTCGCTGCTGTGCGCCAGGACCTCACCGGCACCCACCACTGGACCGACGCGGGCGTGGCCAGCTGGTACGATTTTGCCGTGGCGATTCGGGAAGAGGCCCACGCACTGGGCATGGACACCGCGCGTTGCCGCATTCGCCCGATCTCCTGGCACGAATACCCGACCGCCGCGCGGCGTCCGGCGAACTCGCGCCTGGACAAGAGCGCCCTGCGCGAACAGCTCGCCCGGCCGGGCGAGCCCTGGCGCGACGCACTGCGCAACACCCTGGGCAGAGTCCCCGGCTCCTCCCCAGCGTAAAGCCGCCCCGACCCGCGCATCGCCCGGGGCCCGTCAGTGCGAAGGCAGCTATCTCCCCGCGGCAGGGCACGCGGGGTTTCGCGGCCGCCAGCCGAATGTATGATGGTTTGAGGACACACCGGCCCGCCCGGGCCACGGATCGCGAGACCTTTCCATGCCACAACACCCCGACCACCCTCAAGCCCCGGCAGGCGAGTGCCCCATCCGCCAGCCCCTCGCGACACGCGCACGCGGCCTCGTCGCGTTGCTGCTCCCGATCCTGCTGGCAAGTTGCGGTGGCGGTGGCGGCAGCAGCGACGCCCCGCCTGAACCCCAAACCTACACCCTGTCAGGCACGGTCGAACCGCTGGCCCTGAGCCGCGCCGATATCGACACCAACGATTCCGCGACCTCGATCGAACAGCGCAACGATACCCGTGCCACCGCCCAGCCCCTGGGCAACCCCGGGGTAGCGGGCGGGTTTGTCGCCGCACCGGACACGGATACCCGCTTCGGCGCCGCCGGCGACGAGTGGGACATGTTCGTCGCGGAACTGGAGACCGGGCAGCAGATCGTGCTGCAGTATCCCGATCCGAGCGTGGCGGAGCTGGGGCTTTACCTGCAGGAGGCCACCGGCGTTCTCCAGGACGCCGTCCCGGCCGTGGGGGTTCGCGGCGAACTGACCGCACAATCCAGTGGCACCTACTACATCGGGGTTCGTGCGCATGCCGGCCAGTCCGGCTATCTGCTGCGCATCGAGCCTGCGAGCACCAGCCTGAGACTGCAGCACAACGGGCCGCGCGCGCCGCGGCTGTCGGATGCGATCGTGCCGGGGCAGATGATCGTGCGGGCACGCCAGGGCGCTGGCGCAACCGGGGAGGATGGGGTGGCCCTCGCCAGCGGGGTCGAGCCCCTGGCCACCAGCGCCCCGGGCATGCAGGTACTGCGGGGTGCATCGGACCGCGAACAGCTCTGGGAAATACCGGCCGGAACGGAAATCCGGACCCTCGGCACGCGCGGCATCACGCCGCTGGATGCCCGCCATCAGCCGTTTACCTGGGCCTCCCCCGAGCAGGAGGCACGCCACCACACGTTGCTGGCGATTGCCGCGATGCGGGGCCACCCGGATGTCGTCGACGCGGCGCCGAACCTGTTCGTGCAAACGCAGCGCCTGCCCAACGACCCGCGGCACTCGTTCCAGTGGTTCCACGACAACGTGGACCTGCCGGATGCCTGGGACACGACCACCGGCGGTACGGACGACGATCCCGTCATCGTGGCGGTGGTGGATACCGGCGTGTTCCTGGATCACGAGGACCTGCAGGGGCAACTCCTCAACGGCTACGATTTCGTGTCGGACCCCGAACGCTCCAGCGATGGCGATGGCATCGACCCCGATCCGGATGATCCCGGGGATTCCACCACCCCGGGGGAAAGCTCCTGGCACGGGACGCATGTGGCCGGCACGATCGCGGCCGCCACCGACAACGCCATCGGGATCGCCGGGATCTCGTGGGAGGCACGCATCATGCCGATCCGCGTCCTGGGGCTCGGGGGCGGCACCACCTACGATGTCCTCCAGGGGGTGCGCTTCGCGGCCGGATTGCCGAATGACTCCGGCACCACGCCCGCGCGCCCCGCGGACATCATCAATCTGAGTATCGGGGGCGGGATCTATGCCGAGGCCGAGGCCGCCCTTTACCGCCGGATCCGCGACCGCGGGATCCTGATCACCGCGGCATCGGGGAATTCCGGCGCGCCCCCGGTCATCTATCCGGCGGCCTATGCCGATGTCCTGGCGGTGGGTGCAACCGACCCGCTGGACCAACGCGCGCCCTACAGCAGCTACGGCGCCGAACTGGACCTGGTGGCCCCCGGGGGCGACACGCGCTTCGACCGAACCGGCGACGGCTATGGCGATGGCATCGCCAGCACCTTCGTCGACGACACCAGCGGGACCCGGGAATCCGAATACGCCTTCTTCCAGGGCACCTCAATGGCCACGGCCGTGGTGTCCGGTGTACTGGCGCTGGGCCGCGCGATGAACCCGGAACTGGATACCAGTACGGTCCGCTTCCTGCTCGACCGGGGCGATCTCACCGCCGGCCCGGGCACTGGCGGATGGGAGCCGGAGACCGGCTGGGGGCTGATCAACGCGCCAATGACCATCAGTGCAGCGGCCGAGATGGCTGGCCAGCCATTGCCTCCGAACCTTTCGGTATCACCCGCCCAGGTCGATTTCGGTTTCACCGTGAACGACCTGAGTCTGTACCTGCGCAACACCGGCGGTGGGGAACTGGCCATTAATGACATCGATGCACCGGACTGGGTCTCGATCACGCCCGATACCGTGGACGATCGAGGACTCGGTCTGTACCGCATCCGCCTGCTGCGTGAACGCCTGGCCCCCGGTCACCATAGCGGGACCGTTCGCGTTACCAGCGATTCCGACGGAACGCAGGACATCCCGGTAGAGGCACGGGTCAGTGCGCGTGATCCCGCGCACGATACGGTGGGGCGCATTGCTGTCCACCTGCTGGATGCCGCAGGCGATCGCGTGGCGACGCAGGGCGTCGAGCGGCAGGACGGTGCCTACCCCTATCGCTTCGAGGACGTCCCGCCTGGCGAATACCGGGTGATCGCGACCACCGACATGAACGGTGACGACGGGGTCTGCCAGGCGATGGAGGCCTGCGGTGCCGACCCCGACATCGCGGCGCGCGCCGTCGTCGACCTGCAGGACGACCGCTCGGGGCTGGACTTCGCCATCGGCTTTCACTCGACCCCGACCGCGCCCTGAACGCCGCGCCGGGGGCGCCCATGGAGTTCACCACGGCGCTGCGCGCCTCGCGATGACGGTGCTCGCAACCCCCGTCATGGCGAGGCCCCGCAGGGGCCGTGGCAACCTCCCAACGAAACCCCCGACGCCCGCCCCGGCCAACGCCGGGGACACCCACGGAGGTCGCCACGGCGCTGCGCACCGCGCGCTGACGGTGCTTCTTTCTACACCCCGTCGTGCGGCGAGGATGGCAAACGAAAGCCCGACTCGGCCAGGGACTGCTGCAGGTGCGCCAGGGCCTCGGTGACGCGCGGGCGCGGGCCGCGCAGCCCAAGTTCGACCTCGGGGCCCTGGCGGTCCATGCGCGGAAGGCAGGAGATGCGCAGGTCGGGGAACGCGGCCTCCATCGCCTCCAGCACCGGGATCAGTCGGCTCTCGGTTACGCCCTGCAGGTGCAGGGTCTCCTCCACGGCGCCGGCCTCGGCAGCGCGTCCGGCATAGTGCTGGTCCAGCACCCAGCGGGCCATTGGCTCGGCCATCGCCGGAAACCCCGGAACGCAGTGGTGACGCTCGCAGCTGAAGCCGGGGATGCCATTGACCGGGTTGGGAATCAGGCTGGCGCCCTCGGGGAGTTCGGCCATACGCACGCGGTGCGGCCAGGCCTCCGTGCCGAAACGCTCCTCGAGGATTGCCATGAACTCGGGGTGGTGCGTCAGGGGGCGCCCCAGGGCTTCCGCCAGGCAGGCGCGGGTCCGATCATCCGGGGTGGCACCGATACCGCCGAAGCTGAACACCTGTGCCCCGCTGGCCAGGGTCTCGCGGAAGGTCTGCACGAGGCGCCGCGGCTGGTCGCCGACGATTCGCACCCAGGCCAGTTCCAGCCCCTTCGCGGCCAGGGCCTCGGTCAGATGCGCCTGATGCCGGTCGCGACGCTTCCCGCTGAGCAGTTCGTCGCCGATGATCACGGCGCCGATCTCGAGCTCGTCCATGCCCCCGCCTCGTGCTACTGGCTCGCGCCCATCGCCAGCGCGCGTTCGCGCGCCGCGGCACGTGCCTCGGGGGCATTATCCGGGTCGCTGGCCCAGGGTTCGAGATGCTGCCGGAGCAGGCCGGCCAGGAAGTCGAGATGGTCGGCACGGTCGTTCAGCGCCGGGATGTAGTGAAAGCGTTCGCCTCCGGCCTCGGTGAAGATCTCGCGGTTCTCGTCGCCGATCTCCTCGATGGTCTCCAGACAGTCGGCCGAGAAGCCGGGGCAGATCACGTCCACCGAGCGCACGCCCTGGCCCGGCAGGGCCTCCAGGGTCTTGTCGGTATAGGGCTGCAGCCATTCCTCGCGGCCGAAGCGCGACTGGAAGGTGACCTGCCACTGGTCATCGTGCAGCCCCAGCGCCTGCGCCAGCTTGTGGCCGGTGGCATGGCACAGGCAGTGGTAGGGGTCGCCAGCCAGCAGGTAGCGCTTGGGGATGCCGTGGAAGGACATCACCAGACGATCCGCCTGGCCGTGTGCCTGCCAGTGCTCGCGCACGCTGCTGGCCAGGGCCTCGATGTAGCCGGGCCGGGCATCATAGGCGGCGATGAACTGCAGGTCCGGCACCCAGCGCCAGCCCTTGAGCACGTCGGCGACCGCATCGAAGGTGGAACCGTTGGTGCTGGCCGAGTACTGCGGGTACAGGGGCAGCACAATCACCCGCCGGACCCCCTTGCGGCGAAGCTCGTCCAGGCCCGCGGCGATCGACGGGTTGCCGTAGCGCATGCCCAGGGCGACCGGGATCTCCTCGCCGGTCTGCGCGGCCAGGCGGCTGCGCACCCCCTCGGCCTGGCGCTTCGAGATCGCCAGCAGCGGCGAGCCCTCGTCGGTCCAGACCGTTGCGTACTTGGCGGCCGAACGCTTCGGCCGGATATTCAGGATCACGCCGTTGAGGATCAGCCACCAGATGGGTCGCGGGACCTCGACCACGCGCGGATCCCAGAGGAATTCCTTCAGGTAGCGGCGCAGGGCGGGCGCGGTCGGTTCGTCCGGCGTACCCAGGTTGGTCAGCAGGACGCCTGCGCGGCGCGCCTGGCCGTGACGATAATCCGCTTCTCCGAAGTACTTCATGGGACTCCTTGCAGGC
>JBNJFQ010000042.1:0-20477 GCA_051747025.1 Pseudomonadota bacterium | reverse complement strand
CGGTAGAATACGCGGCTCGAAGACGACAGGCGCGTAGCTCAGCTGGTTAGAGCACCACCTTGACATGGTGGGGGTCGTTGGTTCGAGTCCAATCGCGCCTACCAGGATCCGGAAAAAAGCGAGCAGGGGTATGCCCTGCTCGCTTTTTTCGTTTTCGGGCTAGTGCTCGTGGCGGATGGACATCGCGAGTCACCGGCGGCAGGCTGAAGGTCGCCCGGAGGCGGATGCAGCGGGCGTTGGGGGAGCACAGGGACGGGCCGTGGGTCGCATCGGGTGAGGATACGCGGGAAGCTTTTTGGGGGTGCGCTGGCCGCGTCGCTGGTCGCGGCCGTGCTGGCCGGGTGTGCGCCCATGCAACCCGCGCCGGAGCGACCGGCACTGGCGCTGGAGCCGGCTGCGCAAGAGGGTCCGCTGGCGGAGTGGCTGGGGAGTTTCGACCCGGCGCATACACAGGGTCGCACCGGGTTTCGGCTGCTGGACGAGGGGTCGGAGGCCTTTCGCTGGCGGGTGAAGAGTGTCCGGCTGGCGCGCGAGCGGATCCGTATCCAGTCGTATATCTGGCGCGAGGATACGGCGGGGCGGGCGTTGCTGGCAGAGTTGCTGGGTGCGGCCGATCGAGGGGTCCGGGTTTCGTTGCTGCTGGACGATATGGATGCGCGGGGGCGCGATTCACTGCTGGGAGCGATCGATCGGCATCCGAACATCGATGTGCGGATCTTCAATCCGTTCCGGACCCGGTCGGGGTTGCTGCGCGCCAGTGCCGAGTTCGTATTGCGCGGCGGTGAACTGAACCATCGTATGCACAACAAGGCCTGGGTGGTCGACGGCCACCTTGCGATCACCGGTGGGCGCAATGTCGGGGACGAGTATTTCGAGGCGAATCCGGACTACAACTTTGCCGACCTGGACCTGGTGATGGTCGGACCGCTGGTGGCGGAGGTGGAGCATTCGTTTGTGGCGTTCTGGAACAGCCCGGGGGCGATCGAGCTGGGGCGCCTGGTGCGCGAGCCGATCGCACCGAAGCGGCTGGCGATGGAACAGGGTCGCTTGCGCGCCTGGCTGGCGGAACACCATGCCCATCCGTTGATACAGATGGAACCGCTGAACGGTCAGCCGGTGCCGCAGCCGGCGGCGGATCCGGCCGCGTATGTCTGGACGCCCCGGGCGACGTTTGTGGTGGATGACGAGGCGAAGGCGCGCGGCCACGCCGTCGGGTCGCGGGTGGCGGATGCCCTGGGGCGGCGGTTACGCGCGGTCGAGGACGAGCTGCTGATCGTTTCGCCGTATTTTGTGCCGGGGCGGGACGGGACAGCGCAGCTGGCAGGAATGAGCGAGGCGGGTGTGCGGGTACAGGTCCTGACCAATTCGCTGGCGGCGAACGATGTTGCCTTCACCCATTCCGGCTATGCGCGGCGGCGCCACGCCTTGCTGAATGCAGGGGTGGAGCTGTTCGAGCTGAGGCCTACCGGACCACCGCGGTGGGCGCGCATCGAACGTGACCGGACGCTGCCGGCGGCGCAGGCCAGCCTGCACACCAAGCTGCTGGTGTTTGACCGCGAAGAAGCGTTTGTCGGCTCGCTCAATCTGGATCCGCGTTCGGTGCATACCAACAGTGAGTCTGGCGTATTCCTGCGTGATCCGGTGTTGGTGGAGCGGCTGGCCGCCCTGCACCAGCGAGGGGTGCAGCCGCGCTTTGCGTATCAGGTGCGGCTGGAGCCGGATGGCCGGCTGGTATGGACGGACGATGCCGGCAACCGCTATTGGCGTGACCCCAAGGCTGGGTTCTGGCGACGCTTCCTGTCGGCGATTACTCGGCTGGCGCCCGTGGAGCCACTCCTGTAAACAGGGGGACGAATTCAGACGCAGTAGGGGCGTGTGATGGGGCGGAACAGGATGTGGTGGCTGGCGGGGCTGATGATGCTTTCCGGCACCGTGATGGCCGATGAGCGTACCGCGATCGAGGCCTTGCTGGAGGCCAAGGAGGCGGCCTGGGCGGCTGCGGACGGCGAGGCCTGGGCGCAGGACTACCGGGTCGACTCTGAGGTGATCAATGTGCATGGCATGCGCTTCGAAGGCCGCGAGGAAAATGCCCGCCGGCATAGGGAGGTGCTGGCCGGACCGTTTGCCGGGACGACGCTGGTGGTCGATGTGGAGCGCGTGAAGCTGCTTGGCGAGCGCCACGCGCTGGCAGAGGCGAAGCTGAATATCACCGGTATCGACGCGATGCCCGCCGGGTTGCCGGACACCGGGGACGGCCGTCTGACGACCCATATGAGCTTTGTAATGGAGAAGGATCCCGCGCGGGGCTGGGAGATCCTATTCGGTCACAATACGGCGGTTCGGTCGCCGGGAGAGCACTGATTCGTTGCCCCGGCCAGCGTCGAACGGGGTGGCCGGGGGCAAGCCACGCGGGCGGCCGAGGCTACAGGGGAAAGACAGGATGAAATGCAGCCAGTGCGGAGAGGAGAACCCGGCGCGCGCAGTCTACTGCATGCGCTGTGGCCACCGGATGGCCCCGGAGTCGCGGCAAGGCGTCCGGGCGGACGGCGGGGTGGGTGCCGGGCCACCCTCGGATCGCTCGGCGTATGGCGGGTTCTGGCGCCGGGTCGCGGCAACGCTGATCGACAGCCTGCTGATCGGTGTACCGCAGGTGATGGCGCAGCTCCTGATCAGTCCGCAAACGATGGCACCGAACCCGGAACCGGTGCTGACCACCGCGGATATCGTGTGGATGCTGATCAATATCGTGGTGGCCTGGTTGTACTGGGCCGGGATGCATTCGTCGCGCTATCGGGCGACGGTGGGCAAGATGGCGCTGGGGCTCCGGGTCGTCGACTACTATGGCGAGCGGATCTCCTTCCTGCGCGCGACCGGGCGGCATTTTGCAGAGTTCCTGTCCGCACTGGCGTTCGGTATTGGCTACCTGCTGGTGGTGTTCACACGGCGGCGTCAGGCGCTGCATGACCTGATGGCCGAGACCCTGGTCGTGCGCAAGGAGGTCCTGGCGGGCTGAACAAGCCGGGGCTGGTTGCCTTTGCCCGCGGGACTGGCCACGATCAGGGCATGACCGGCCTGCTCAAACTGTTGCTGCTGGTGGTACTGGGGTACTCGGTACTGGTTGCAGCCGTGTATCTCGGGCAGGATCGCATGATCTTCATGCCGACCGAGCGGCACATCGCGACGCCGGAGGCGGCGGGCCTCTCCTACGAGGATGTATACCTCGAGCCGGAGCCGGGGGTGCGTCTGCATGGCTGGTACCTGCCCGGTCCGGGTGACGATGCGTCGGTTCTGCTGTTCCTGCACGGCAACGCCGGAAATGTGAGCCATCGCCTGCGTTCTCTGGAGCAGTTTCACCGGCTGGGGCTGGCGGTGTTGATCGTCGACTACCGGGGTTATGGTTACAGCACCGGCGAGCCGGGCGAGGCGGGACTGTATGCAGATGGCGATGCGGCGTGGGCGTACCTGGTGAACGACCGGGACTACCGGCCCGACGAGATCGTGCTGTTCGGACGCTCGCTGGGGGCAGCGGTTGCGGCCCGGATGGCGGCGGAACGGCTGCCGGGTGCGGTGATCCTGGAATCCGCGTTCACCTCGGGCGCCGATCTGGGGGCCGAGGTGTACCCGTGGTTGCCGGTGCGCTGGTTGCTGCGGCATCGTTTCCCGATTCGTGAGCAACTCCCGGCGATCTCGGCGCCGTTGCTGATCGCGCACAGCCGGGAAGACGAGATCGTGCCGTTCCGGCACGCGCAACGCCTGCGGGAGGCCGCGCCGGATGCACGTCTGCTGGAGATGCGTGGTGGGCACAATGATGCCTTTCTGACCACTGCTGAGGATTACATTGCGGGCCTGCGGGCGTTTCTGGAGGACGCCGGGCCGGGCCTGACACCGGCGGACTGAGACAGGCGGGCAGAAGCCTGTCTTGGTAGACTTGCGCGTTTGCATCAAGGTAGCAGGAAACCGAAGCGCAATGGATCACGCCGAGCGTCCCCCTCTGGAAGTGCACTCCCAGCCTGCGTTGCCGGGTGCGGAGCCGATGGTGCCCGCCGGGACGGTGCTCACCCTGCGCTTTGGCGGCAAGTCCGGGGTGCAGCGGCGTGCCGATGCCCTGGACATCCGGGTCGGGCTGGATCCGCTGGCGGGGACCGACAGGCTGGAGTACTGGACCACCGGGGAGCCGGTGGAGACCGGCGTGCACGGGGATCTGGTGTATGCGCGGGGCGAGTCGTTTCTGCTCGGCTGCTGGTCTCAGGCGCACACCCCGGAGGACGACCCGGACGCGGCGACCGAAACGGCCTACCGCGAGATCCTGGCGGCCTGCGATGCGCTCGGGTTTCGCTACCTGACACGGGTGTGGAACTACCTGCCGGCGATCAACGCACCCCACGACGGGCTGGAGCGCTATCGTGCCTTCTGTGCCGGACGAGCACGCGTGTTCGAGGCGATGCCGGCCTTCGAAAATATCCTGCCCGCCGCTACCGCGATCGGGATGCACCGTGATGGCCTGCTGATCTACTTCGTCGCCACCGACCGGCCGGCGGAGCGTATCGAGAATCCGCGCCAGGTCAGCGCATTCCGCTATCCCCGCCAGTACGGACCGCGCAGCCCGTCGTTTGCGCGCGCCAGCCTGTGGTATGCACGTCCGGACAGCGCACAACTGTTCATATCCGGCACCGCGAGCATTGTCGGCCACGAGAGCTGGCATGCCGGGGATCTGGAGGCGCAGCTCGACGAGAGCCTGCGCAATGTCGAGGCGGTCCTGGCCGAGGCCGCCGCAGGTCATCCGATTGCGTCCGGCGAGCCCGGTGACCTGGCATTGCTGAAGGTATACCTGCGCGATCCGGAGCAGGCACAGCGTGTGTTGCGGCACCTGCGCGCGCGCGTCGGCGAACGCGTTGCGGTTATGATCCTGCATGGCGATATCTGCCGCTCGGAACTGCTGGTGGAGGTTGAGGGGCATTACGCGCCCGGTCCGCGCGGCCCGGGCTGAACGAACGGTGCGGTCTCGGCGGATGGAGGCTGTCGGGCGCATGTTGCTGCCGGTACGCTCAGGGACGCCCGGCTGCCAGCCGGGATTAATGAAGACGGGTTGCGGAAGTCCCGCCACCTCCGGGAAAGGACAACAAGCATGCCACAGCCGGTCAACAAGCCCCACCCGGTCCTCAAGGACTACTACGGCGAGGAATCCGACAAGCGCGCCTTCGTCGATGATTTGTTTGATCGTACCGCACCCTATTACGATCGCATCCTGCGCTTCGGCTTTCTCGGCACTGGCCAGGGCTATCGTCGCTACGCCCTGAAGCTCTCGGGGCTGGCCCCGGGGATGGAGGTCCTTGATGTGGCCACCGGTACCGGTCCGGTGGCAGAGGAGGTGCGCAAGGTCGTCGGCGACGAACGCATTACCTGTGTGGATCCGAGCCGCGGCATGATCGACGTGGCACGCGGCAAGATCGGCGCACACTTTGTCCAGGGGCTGGGCGAGCAACTGCCGCTGGCGAGCGAGCAGTTCGACCGCGTATTCATGGGTTACGGACTGCGCCATGTGCGCGATCTGAGCGAGACGTTCGGCGAGTATTTCCGCGTACTCAAGCCTGGCGGGCGCTGCATGATCCTGGAGATCTCGCGTCCGCGTACCCGGCGCCAGCTCGCAGTGGCGCGGTTTTACTTCCGGGATTTCATCCCGTTCCTGAGCCGGTTGCTGACGCGGGACCCCGACGGGCATACGCTGATGCGCTACTTCTGGGAGACCATCGACCAGTGCGTGCCGCCTGAGGACATTATCCAGGCCCTGGAGGGTGCGGGTTTCGAGGACGTCCAGCGCAACGTGCAACTGGGCGTGTTCAGCGCCTATCTGGCGACCCGGCCCGCCGAGGGCTGAACGCCCGCGATGGGGCGCCTGAAGGTGAAAGTGACGCCCGGGAGCCGGCAGACTCGGGTGACCGGCTGGATGGAAGACTGCCTGAAGGTGCAGGTCCAGGCGCCCCCCGAGAAGGGCAAGGCCAACCAGGCGTTAGCGACGCTGCTGGCACGCGAGCTGGGCTGTGCCCGCGCGGATGTGCGGGTGGCGGCGGGGGAGACCACGCGGCTGAAGACCGTGGAGGTGAGCGGCTGGTCCGACGCGGCATTGCGCGACGCGATCGGGCGCTCCTGATCCGGCCCGGGGGGCCGCACAGGCCATGTCGGCGGTTTCGTCGCTGCCCCGGCGAGCGTAGTGTGGCGGTCCCGCGGGCGGAACGTGGTTGTCCATGAAGTCTGAACGACCGAAAAGGAATGCTGCATGAATCGCCTGACCATGACGCGACCGGATGATTGGCACTTGCACCTGCGCGACGGTGATGTACTGGCGTCGGTACTGCCCGATACTGCGCGCCGCTTCCGGCGCGCGATCATCATGCCCAACCTTAAGCCGCCGGTGACCACGGTGGAGGCGGCGGCGGAATATCGCGACCGCATCCTGGCCGCGCTCCCGGACGGGGCGGATTTCGAACCGCTGATGACCCTGTACCTGACCGAGGCGAGCACCCCCGGGCTGATCGAGGCAGCGAAGGACAGCGGGCTGATCCACGGGGTCAAGCTGTATCCCGCCGGGGCGACCACCAACGCCGCGAGCGGGGTCGTCGACATCCGGCGCTGCTACCCGGTGTTCGAGGCAATGCAGCGGGTCGGGATGCCGTTGCTGGTGCACGGCGAGGTCACCGACCCCGAGGTGGACATCTTCGATCGCGAGGCGGTGTTCATCGAGCGCCATCTGGAGCCGCTGATCCGCGAGTTCCCGGAGTTGCGTGTGGTGCTCGAGCACTCGACCACCGAGACTGCGGTGCAGTTCGTGGAGTCCGGGCCGGAGACGCTGGGTGCGACCATTACCCCCCAGCACCTGCTGTACAACCGCAATGCCCTGTTCGCTGGCGGGATCCGGCCGCATCACTTCTGTCTGCCGATCCTCAAGCGCGAGCGCCATCGCAAGGCGCTGCTGCGTGCTGCAACCAGCGGGCATCCGCGCTTCTTCCTGGGTACCGACAGCGCGCCGCATCCGCGCCACGCGAAAGAGTCGGCCTGCGGCTGCGCCGGCATCTATTCCGCGCATGCGGCCATCGAGCTGTATGCGGAGGCGTTTGCCGGGGAGGATGCGCTGGACAAGCTGGAGGGCTTCGCCAGCCATCACGGACCGGATTTCTACGGGCTGTCGCGCAATGCCGACACCATCACCCTTGAGCGTTCGCCGTGGACCGTGCCGGAGGCAGTGCTGTTCGGGCATGACCCGGGGGTGCCGCTGCGCGCGGGCGAGTCGGTGTCCTGGCAGTTGGTGGTCTAGCCGCCTTTCGGGTTTGGACGATCGTCGCGAGCGTGACAGGAGAGCAAGTCCATTTTTTCGGTCTCTCGAGACGCATAGTGGGGACTATGTAACGCGAGAGCGCGGGAAAAGGCGTCTCTGTCCCGGGTGCAGTTCCGGCGAATGGACGCAGTCGGCCGCGCGTGTTGCCATGACCAGCGGCACGCATATCGATGTACAAGGCGCCCCAGGGGCGCGCGGGAGGTCGCATGACGGAACCCCATATACAACGCGGGACCCTGTGGTTCTGGCTGCCCATTAGTCTGGGGGTCGGATTACTGATCGTCGCGTTGGGGGCCGGCCTCGAACCGGCGGGCGCCTCGATGCTGCGCGCTCCGCTCAGCTCGCCGGTGGCGGGTGCCATGGGCTTCGGGATGCTGTTGGTGTGGGCCGCCTACGCCTATGCCCTGTCTGCAGGACGCGCGGCGGGGTCGCGGGAGATGGGCGTGGTGCTCCTGAACCTGGGGCTGCCGGTGGGCCTGGTGCTGTTGTGGCAGGCCGAGCTCAATGCACTGGCGTTCTTCGTCGCGCTGGGCTGGGCAATCAGCCTGGGCGGGATGGGCGTGCGCCTGTTCCGGCGCGAGGCGCTGGCCGGGCTGATGGTGCTGCCCCTGTTTGGCGCGAGCCTGACCGCGATCTTGATGGCGCTGACGTTGTGGATGTTGCCGGAAGCACGGGGCCTCTGACCCGGGCTGACGGGTTGCGGGGCTGGCACGAGCACGCATGATGGCGGGCGACGAGCCACTCGAGACCGGGCTCGCGGAGGCCGTGTGGCACGTCTGGTTTGCCAAACACCCGGGGCCGGTCTGGCCTCGGGATGGCGAGGGCCGCTGAACGTGACCGCTCGCGAGGGGCCGATCCGCGGACGCGGCGCGACCGGACAGCCGTCGGCGCGGTTCGAGCCGCTACACCGTGAACCGGTCGATGATGGCTGGGTGGGCGACGACGAGCCGCCGACCCCACTGCGCACCGAGGTGACGGTCGAGCGCCCGCGGACGGTGCTGTCCTGGAATCAGTCCCCCGACGTCCCCTTCGAGTTGTCGCTGAATCCGTATCGCGGCTGCGAACACGGTTGCAGCTACTGCTTTGCGCGTCCGGCCCATGCCTATGTCGGGCTGTCCCCGGGGCTGGACTTCGAGAGCCGGCTGTTTGCGAAGGTGGGCGCGGCAGACTGCCTGCGCCGCGAACTGGCGCGCCCCGGTCATCGGGTGACGCCGGTGGCGCTGGGCATCAATACCGATGCCTATCAGCCGGTGGAACGCGAGTGGCGGATCACGCGGGAGTTGTTGGAGGTCCTGGCCGAGGCCCGACACCCAGTGTCGATCGTGACCAAGTCTGCACTGGTGGAGCGTGACCTGGACTTGCTGGCGCCGATGGCGAAGCAGGGTCTGGTGCAGGTCGCGGTCTCGGTGACCACGCTGGACCGGAACCTGTCGCGCCGGCTCGAGCCGCGCGCGGCGGCGCCGCAGCGGCGCTTGGAGACGATGCGACGGCTGTCTGCGACCGGGGTACCGGTCAGCATGCTGGTGGCGCCGCTGATCCCGGTGCTGACCGACGGCGAGCTGGAAACGCTGCTGGATGCCGGGGCCGAGGCCGGGGCCCGCTCGGCCGGCTATGTACTGCTGCGCCTGCCGCGCGAGGTCGCCGGGCTGTTCGAGGACTGGCTGCGTGCCTGGACGCCGCTGAAGGCGGACCATGTGCTGCATCGTCTGCGCGAGGCGCACGGCGGGCGGTTGTACGACTCGAGCTTCGGGCATCGCATGCGTGGCGCCGGGCCGTATGCGGAGCTGCTGGCCCAGCGCTTTCGCCTGGCCCGTCGGCGCGCGGGGCTGGGCGGACGGCTGGCGGAGCTGGATACCACGCGGTTTCGGGTGCCCGCACCACCCGGCGATCCGGACACTGCAGGGCAGCTCGCACTGTTCTGAATCGATGCTGGAAGGCGCCGTCGCGACCGCGTTCGCCGGTGGTGAGGCGGTGCGCACGGGGGGGTTGCGGTACAGTGGGCGCATGGTGCAGGCGAATGACACGATGACGGCGCGCGGCGGCGGGGACGACACGCAACAGCGGGTGATCTGGTGGGGCCCGTGCGCGATTGCGGTGGGACAACGGGGCTGCTGGCGCATCGGGCCCCTCGACCTGTGGTTGGCGCACGCCGAGGGGGAGTGGCAGGTATGCATCGATCGCCCGCGTGACGCGACCGATGCGTTGTTGGAGGTCGATCTGCCCTGTACGCAGGCATGTCCCGAGTCGCCGGAGGAAAGCCTGCGGTTTGCCGGGGCCGGAGCGGAGTCGGTCCCGGAGCTGCGCCTGGCACTGGCGGACCGCCCGATGGTCAGCCGTCCGGACCGGCCGTTCTATGTGCCGGCAGGCGGCGAGGTCACACTGTTTCTCAGTTCGCCGGTCTGGGTCCAGCTGTTGCTGGACGGGAGCCTGGCCTGCGAATTCCCGGTGTACCGGCCCTCGGATACCTGGTTCGGCACGAGCACGGTGGAGGGCGAGCTGTGCTATGCCACGCGTACCCAGGCGCGGCTCCGGCTGGAAGACGTTCCGGAGCGTCCGCACCGGGTGATTACCCCGTTGACCATCCGCAACCGGGCGGATGAAGCGCTGTTGCTGGAACGGGTCAAGCTGCCGGTGCGGCGGTTGCCCGTGTTTGCCGATGACCGGCAGCGGCTGTGGACCCCGGCGGTGCACATGGAGCGCGAGGCGGACCGT
Organism: Pseudomonadota bacterium; assembly: GCA_051747025.1. GTDB lineage: Bacteria > Pseudomonadota > Gammaproteobacteria > Ectothiorhodospirales > Ectothiorhodospiraceae > Thioalkalivibrio. The sequence continues at coordinate 10,435 of JBNJFQ010000042.1, read as the reverse complement.
GACATGGCGGCGATGAGGGTCGATGCCTCGGCACCGCCGATGGCGCCGGGGGCACGCCGGATCGCGGAGCCGCGCGAGTCGGGCAGCCGTCATTTGATGGTGCGCGCGTTCAGCGCACTGTTTCAGTAGCAGGCGAGGATCCGATGGAGGAGTGGCTGCGCGCCAGTGTGGAAGTCCTGACCAGCGAGGGTGTTCTCGCCGGGGTGCGGGCCGGGGCGTATCTGCTGGCGGGCCTGCTGCTGGCGCGCTTGGTCTCGCGCAGCCTGAGCCGGGCGCTGGCCGGGCGGATGGATGGGCAGCAGACCATGCTTCTGCGCCGCACCACCTTTTACGCGATCCTGATCCTGGCACTGGTCTCGGCACTGCGCGAACTCGGCTTCGACATGACGGTGTTGCTGGGAGCGGCGGGGATCCTGACCGTGGCCATCGGGTTCGCCTCCCAGACCTCGGCGTCCAACCTGATTTCCGGGCTGTTCCTGATTGGCGAACGTCCGTTTGCAGTCGGTGACGTGATCAAGGTGGGGGATGCTACCGGCGAGGTGCTGTCGATTGACCCGCTGTCGGTGAAGCTGCGCACGTTTGACAACCTGATGGTGCGGGTGCCGAACGAGAGCCTGGTGAAGTTGCAGATCACTAACCTGACGCGATTCCCGATCCGCCGTCTCGACATGCAGATCGGGGTGGCTTATCGCTCGGATCTGAAGGAGGTGCGCGACATCCTGATGGCGGTGGCCGAGTCCAACCCGCTGTGCCTGGAGGAGCCGAAGCCGTTGTTCATCTTTCTCGAGTACGGGGATTCGGCGCTGAAGATCCAGTTTTCAGTATGGGCCAACCGCGAGCAATTCCTGGACCTGCGTAACTCCATGCACCAGCAGGTCAAGGAGGCGCTGGATGCCGCCGGGATCGAGATCCCGTTTCCGCAGCGCGGCCTGAGCGCCAGTCCGGGGGCGATCCTGCCGGTGCGGATCGTGGATCCGGTTGACAAGGGGTCTCCCTCCGGCACTGGGCAGGATAGCGCGGACGACTGACGGCGTCGGGGCGGATCAGTCCGGCACTTCGGGGACGGTTCGCAGGTCCAGCCAGACCGGATCGTGGTCGGAGGCGCGCCAGGGTCCGTCGCCCGGGGCGCGTCCGTCGTAGGCCAAAAACCCCGGTTCGTCGGCGTTGACTGCCCAGGTCCCTCCGCGCACGACCTGAGGCGCGACGGCCGCGGGACCCAGCAGATAGTCGAGCTGCCCTGCCTGTGCGCGGAACACGTAGGTGTGGGCGCGCTCGGGATTGGAGTGGACCAGGTCGTGCTTGCCGGCCGCGCGCAGACGCTGTAGCGGAGCCTCGGCGGCGTAGGCGTTCAGGTCGCCGGCAATGATGACCGGCACGTTGTGCGCGGCCTTGCGTTCTGCGATCCAGCGCCCCAGGCGCTCGGCCTGGGCGGTGCGACGCTGGTTCCAGCAGCCCTGTCCGCGATCGATATCCCCGGCATCTGGGCAGCCGCCCTTGGACTTGAAATGGACCACGACCATGCCCAGTTGCTGGCCGCTCGCACGATCCTGAAATCGGGCCAGCAGTGGCGGGCGATGGTGGACCGGATCGTCGTCGGTGACGGTGTCCAGCAGTCGCAGACGCTCCGGCCGGTACAGGATACCGACCTTGATCGCGTCGCTCCCGGGGTTCGGGTGGGCTACGCCGCGGTAGTGGCGCGGCGGGGCGAGCCGGGCATTCAGGCGGCGCTGCAGGCGATCACGGGCAGCCGGGCGGTTCTCGATCTCGACTACGCCGAGCAGATCGGCCTCCAGCGGCAGCAGCAGGGCATTCAGCTTGTGTTCCTGACGCTGGCGTTCGCTGCGGTCCGCGGCCCCGCGCGCGCCCAGGCTGACGAAATCGTTCTCCAGGCTGGCGGTGGCGATGCGCAGGGTGTCGCGGCCGGGCAGGGGCGGCGAAACGGGACGCTCGCCGCCCTGCCAGCGGGGCGGTTCGGTCGGGTGCAGGCGACGGGTGCCAAAGGCATGCGCAAGGATGCCGGTGAGATCCTCGATGCGACTCCCGGCGCGGCGGGTGCCGCGGGCGTCGAGATAGGGGATCGGGTCGGGCTCGGCGCGGTAGCTGCCGTCGTCGAGAACGATCTGCCGGTCCGCGGCGTCGACCGGAGGGGTGTCCGTGGTCTGGCCCGGATGGATCAGTCGCCCGTCGGCGGACAGGGCCAGGCTCCCGTAGCGCCCGAGCTCGTGGTTGCCCGATACGGCAAGAGGCTGGGCGAAGCGCACGCGCACATCGTGCAGGTCGGACAGGCGTTGGGCGTCATCGGGCAGGCGCAGGGTAACGGGGTCCGGCAGGCCGGTCTTGCCACAGTCATGCACCGCCTGGATTCGCGAAAGCTGCGGACGCCCTCGGTAGCGCGAGAAGCGGCCCGTGACCTGCATGCGGTGGCCCACCGTGACCGGGTCCAGCGCGGGGGCGTAGATGAACAGCCCGACCGGCGGTGTGGTGTCCTGTTGCAGGTAGAAGCCGCCCAGCGCGTCCGCGTCCAGGAACACGCCGGTGACCACACCCTCGACGGTTACCGGTTGACCCTCGGGAACGCTGCCGGTGCGCAGTTCAGCGAGGGTACGGCGGGCATCGGCGGCGGGGCAGTCGGCTCCGGCCGGGAGGACCGGGGCGAGCAGCAGCAGAGCCAGTACGGGTACCAGCGCGCCCCGGAAACGGTATACCGGCCCGTTGCGAGGGTGCGGTTCGGGCGGGCCTTCCATGGCGTTCTCCCTCAGGGAAACACTGATTAATGTACGCGTTCGCGTTCGCGTTCGCGTTCGCGCTCGAGTCGCTTTTGCGTGCGAACAAGGTGCCTTGAGCGCCGTGCAGTCACTCTGCTACAGGTGAGCCGCAACGCCGTGCGCGCGCCCGTCTTTGATCAACAACGGGCGGCCGAGCTCCAGCATTGAATGGCTTGTGGGGTTGGTGTCCCAGGTTCCCCGATCCTGCGTTGCACCGCTTGCGGGTAGAACCACTACCCGCTGCACGGCGCGCCTTGTCTCGGAAAACCTGGGGTACCAAGGCGAGTGTGTACATTGGTCAGTGTTTCCCTCAGGCGACTTCGATTTTCAGTAGCGGGCGCAGGCCCTCCGGATTGCGGGTGACATCCGCGACGGTGTAGCGATCCAGCACCGCAAGGAGGGCGTCCCGCCCTTCGTCGAGTATGCCACGCAGGTGGCACGCGGGGACGATCGGACACTGCGGGTGTTCGCAGTCCACGATATCAAGATTGGGTTCCATCGCCCGCACGACTTCGCCGATCCCGATTGTGGCCGGTTCGCGCGCAAGTTCCACCCCGCCTCCCTTGCCGCGGTGGGTGCGAATATAGCCCTTCTGGCCCAGTTGATGGACAATCTTGACCAAATGGTTGCGCGGGATTCGGAACCGTTCGGCGATCTCGGTCACAGTGACACGCTGGCCCATGGGCTGGACGCCCAGATACATCAGGACGCGCAGTGAGAAATCCGTGTAGCGGGTAAGTTGCATGGCAAGTCGGTGGTCTCGGGTGTGAAAGGATATGCCTGAGCATATATGGCGCGGAACCTTAATGGTTCCTTCCGGATGCCACAAGGCCGGGCGTTGGTCAGACGTGAGGCGGTAACTCTTCCAATCTACAGTACGGTGGCCACCAGCCGTTAAGGAAACACGCACGACCGGATACATGGATCACGAGGTGACAGGATGGAGGCATCGGAGGGGCGGAGTCGTCTGACACTGGCCGGGCGTTTCTCGCTGGCGTTGAGCGCGATCGTCGGGATGTTCTTCCTGATTGCGGCCGCTGCGGTGTTCTGGCATACGGCCACCCTGAAGGCGGGGATGGAGACGACCCTGGCCGGGGTCATGGCGCAGCACGAGACGTCCCCGGAGCTGGAGCGCGCGGTGGGGGACGCGGTGGATGATCTGCTGGGGATTGCGGCGTGGCAGGTGAACGCGATGATGCTGGGGGTGGCGATCGGCGTGGTGGTGGTCGTGTATTTCCTGTTCGTGTTCATGATCCGGCGGCGGCTCTCCGGGCTGGCACAGCGCTTCCGGGTGGTGTCCGAGGGCGAGAGTGACCTGCGCCAGCGGATCACGGCCCCGCGCAATGACGGGATTGACCGGCTGGCGCGGCTGTTCAACGCCTTTATCGAACGCCTGCAGGGGATGGTCTCGGAGATGGTCGGACATGCCCGCGAGTTGGCCGAGTCGATCGCCACGCTGCACCGGGTCGCCGAGGAGACCAGTCAGGAGGTGCGCCAGCAGCAGGCGCGGATCGGCCAGGTCGCAACCGCAATGAACGAGATGACCGCGTCGGCGGAGGAAATGGCCCGCAACGCGCAGACCGCCTCCGAGGCGGCTGATCAGGCCGAGAACGAGACCCGTAGCGGGGCCGGGGTGGTGGATGGCACGGTGCAGACCATGCGCGAACTGGCTGGTGAGATCGGGAGCGCGAACGAACAGGTCGCGCGGCTGCAGGCGGAGTCCGACCAGATTGGCACAGTGCTGGACGTGATTCGCGGGATCGCCGAGCAGACCAACCTGCTGGCCCTGAATGCGGCGATCGAGGCCGCCCGCGCAGGTGAACAGGGGCGCGGGTTCGCGGTGGTTGCCGACGAGGTGCGTACCCTGGCGACCCGGACTCAGGATTCCACCAGCGAGATTCAGCAGATGATCGAACGCCTCCAGTCGGGGGCGCAGTCGGCGGCACAGGCGATGGAACGCAGCCGCGAGCGCGGCGAGGCCGGTGTGAACGAGGCCACCGGGGCCACCGATGCCCTGCAATCCATCCGTGCGTCCGTGGAGCGGATTCGCCACCTGAACAACGAGATCTCCGGTGCGGTGTCGCAGCAGGCAGAGGTAGCGCGCGAGGTCGACGGGACGCTGACCGAGATCAGCCAGGGCGCGGAGCTCACCGCCGGAAACGCCGACGCAACCGCGCGCGAGACCGACAGTCTGGTGGCCAGGGTCGAGCAGTTGCAGGCCCTGACCACACAATTCCGGGTCTGAACGGGCCCATGGCTCCCTGAGCCGGGTGCCCCGGCGGCCGGGCCGGGTTTTCCGTATACTGCGGCGCGCGTCGGGATCACGGAGCTGCGCTGTTCATGACTGTCTGGGTCGCCATCCTGCTCGGGATCGTGCAGGGCATCTTCATGTTCCTGCCAGTGAGTTCCACTGCGCACCTGGTGCTGACACAGCACTGGCTGCTGCGCGCCGGGCATGACCTGCCGCCTCCGGAAAGCCCGGAGATGATCCTGTTCGACCTGGTGGTGCATGTCGGCACCCTGGTGTCGATCGTGTTCGTGTTTCGCCACAGCCTGTGGCGGCTTAGTGCAGGGATCCTGCGCGAGAGCGTGCAATGGGCGGGGCATGGCGGCCGCGCCGGGCGCGAGATGCTGTATCTGCGCCTGGGGTTGCTGTGCCTGCTGTCGGTGGCGGCGACGGCGGTGATCGGATTTAGCCTGAAGGCAGGTTTCGAGCAGGTGTTTGCGAACCCGACCCTGATTGCCGGGACCCTGACCCTGACTGGGATCCTGCTGTGGTGGACCGACCGCCTGCGGCATCAGCCGCGCGGGCTGCGCCAGTTGAACCCCGCGGTGGCGACCGTGATCGGCGTAGCCCAGGGCTTCGCGCTGGTGCCCGGTCTCAGCCGCAGTGGCATGACCATCGTATTCGGGCTGTTCACGGGGCTGAAGCGGCGCTGGGCAGCGGAGTACAGCTTCTTCCTGGCGATTCCGACCATCCTGGCCGCGACCGGCGTACAGGCCATCGACGTATTCAATGGCGCGGGCCTGGGCCAGCTAGACTGGCTGGCGCTGGCGGTCGGGTTCGTGGTCTCCGCGCTGGTCGGTATCGTGTCGCTGAAGATGGTGCTGTATTTCCTGTTTCGCGCCCGTCTGAAGGTCTTCTCGTTCTATGTCTGGGCACTGGCGTTGCTGGTGCTGTTCGGGTTTGTGGACACCGGGGTGATGTACACCCATTGACTGGAATCACGGCCGGCTGCGTCTGGGCATCCGGCCATCATTCCGGCCCGCGCAGCACGGCCAGCGGGGCCTGGTCGAGGACCCGCCGGGTCCCCAGCCAGCCGGCGAGCGCGATCCCCAGCGTGCCCCCGCCGATGCCATAGACAAACACCAGCGGGTTGATGCGGTAGTCGAAGTCGAACACCTGCCAGGCGAGCAGGGCGCCGACCGCGGTGGCGATGATCGCGGCCAGCAGTCCGGCGAGCAGGCCCAGGGTGCCGAATTCGGCCAGCAGCGCATTGCGGATGTCGGCGCGCCGGGCCCCCAGCGTGCGCAGCAGCGCGGCCTCGCGACGGCGTACGTCGCGGGTGGCCTGGACCGCCGCGTACAGCACCGTGAGCCCGGCGATCAGGGTGAACAGGAACACGTATTCCACGGCCCGGGTCGCCTGGTCGATCACGTCGCGCACCTGTGTCAGGATCGCGCTGACATCGATCGCCGAGACCGCCGGGAACTCGCGCAGCCAGCGGTTCTGTTCGGCGCGCATCTCGTCCGGGACCCGCATGGCGGTGATATAGGTCCGCGGGTAGTCGCCCAGCAGCCAGGGGGGACCGATCACGAAGAAGTTGACCTGGAAGCTGTCCCATTGCACCTCGCGCACATTGGCGATCGGGGCGCCGACCTCGCGCCCGCCGACCCGGAAGGTCAGATGGTCGCCCAGCGCCAGGTCGAAGCGTTCCATCAGCCCGGCCTCGACCGACCAGCCGGTCTCCGGCGCGATGCCGTGGCGGGTGGGATCGACCGGCGTGTCGAACGCCCAGTGGCCCTCGATCACCCGGTTGTGGGCTGGTGGCTCGGTGGCGTAGGACAGATTGAATTCGCGGTCGACCAGACGCCGGTCACGTTCGTCCTCGAAATCCTCGGGATTGACCGGCTCATGGTCGATCTCGACCAGCCGGCCACGAATCATCGGGTCGAGTTGCGGCCGCGGCAGGCCGCTGGCCTCGATGCGGTCGGCGAATGCCTCCTGCTGGCCCGGCTGGATGTTGATGAAGAACTGGTTCGGCGCATCCTCGGGGATGCTCGCATCCCAGGCCGAGAGCAGGTCCACGCGCACGATCGCGAGCAGCAGCAGCGCCAGGATCCCGATGCTGAACGCAACCAGTTGCACCGCGCTGAGCCCGCCGCGCCGTGCGAGGTTGGCGAGTCCGAAACGCAGCGCCATGCCGCCCCGGTCGCGCAGCGGACGGACCGCCAGTACCAGCGCTGCCCCCAGCAAGCCCAGCACCAGAAGGGCGCCGGCGGTGCCCAGCAGGACCCAGGCCGCCAGCGCGGGGTCGGCCGCCTGCCAGTACAGCAGGGCCCCGAACGCCAGCAATGCCAGCAGACCGGACAGCCATACCGAGGTGGGCGGCAGGCCAAGATCGCGGCGCAGGACCCGCAATGGCGAGACCTGGCCAATACGCAACAGGGCCGGCAGGGCAAAGCCGGTTGCGGTGATCAGGCCGACCCCGAGCCCGGCCACTACCGGTCGCGCGCCGGGTGGCGGGAGCTCGCCGTCCAGCCAGTCGCCGAGTAGCCCGGCAAGCACGAATTGCGCGGCGAAGCCCAGCGCCAGACCCAGCAGGCTGGCCAGCAATGCAACCAGCAGCACCCGTCCGAAATAGGTCAGCAGCACCCGCCGCGCACTGGCCCCCAGCGCGCGCATCACCGCCGCCGGGTCGGCGCGGCGCTGGGCGAAGTGGTGGGCGGCCACCGCGATCGCGGCCCCGGCCAGCAGCACCGCCATCAGCGAGGCCAGGCCGAGGAAGCGTTCGGCGCGCGCGACCGCGGTGCGCAGTTCGGGATTCGCGTCTTCCAGGCCGAGCAGGCGCTGGCCGTCGCCCAGTTCGCCCTCCAGCCATGTGCGATAGCCGGCGACCGCGTCGGGGGCACCGCTGACAAAGAATTCGTAGCGCACTCGGCTGCCGGGGCCGATCAGGCCGGTGGCGTCGAGGTCGTCGTGGGCCAGCAGCAGGCGCGGGGCGAGAGCCAGCAGGCTGCTGCCACGATCCGGCTCCAGGGTGAGCTCGGCCGACACTTCGAGCGCGAGCTCGCCGATCTCCACCGTGTCGCCGATGCGCAGGTCGAGGGCCTCCAGCAGGGCCGGTTCCAGCCAGGCGGTGCCGGGCCGGGGGCCGAGCCGGCGCGGTTCGTCGTCGGCGCCGGGCCGGGTACGCACGCGCGCCTCGCCGACCAGCGGCCAGGCCGGGTCGACCGCACGCAGCGAGGTCAGGCGGGTGTCGTCATCGGGGGTGAACAGTACGCTGGGCATGGCTGCGGTGCGTACGGTTTCCAGTTCGCGGGCCGCGGCCTCCTTGCGCCAGTGTGCGGGGATCGGCTGATTCGAGACCACCGCGAGGTCGCCACCCAGTAGCTGAGTGGCCTGCTGCGCCATGCCACGATCGACCCGATCGGTGAAAAATCCGACCGCCGCCACCGCGGCGACCGCGACGATCAGCGCCGCGGCCAGCACTCGCAGTTCCGCGCTGCGCCATTCGCGCCAGGCACCGCGCAGCCAGCCGCGCAGGCCGCTGCGGCCGGTCAGACCCCAGTGTCCGCTCATGCGAGGACGCCATCCTGGATATGGATGACCCGATCGCACTGCGCGGCGAGTTCGGCGTCGTGGGTGACCAGGATCAGCGCGGTGCGGCGGGCATCATGGGCCAGCCCGAACAGCAGTTCCATGATGCGGGTCCCGGTGTGCCCGTCCAGGTTGCCGGTGGGCTCGTCGGCAAACAGGATCGCCGGATCATCGACGATGGCACGGGCGATCGCGACGCGTTGCTGTTCACCCCCGGAGAGCTGGTGGGGGTAGTGGCGGGCACGCTCGGCGAGGCCGACCTGGTCGAGTGCCCGAAGGGCGCGCCGGGTGAGTTCGTTCTGCTCAAGGCGAGTATGCTCGGGGTTCAGTTCGAGCGGCAGGAGCACGTTCTCCTGTGCGGTCAGTGCCGGCAGCAACTGGAATGACTGGAATACGAAGCCGACTCGGCCGGCGCGCAATGCGGCGCGGCCGTCCTCGTCCAGCGTGCCGATCGACTGGCCGAGCAGGCGAACTTCTCCCTGGCTCGGGGCGTCAAGACCGGCAAGGAGGCCGAGCAGGGTGGATTTGCCTGACCCGGACGCCCCGAGCACGGCGACGCTCTCGCCGGCCTTTATCGCCAGCGAGATCCCGCGCAGGATCTCCAGGCGCCCGCTGGGTCCGTGGACGTGTTTTTGCAGGTCGCGAGCCTCCAGTACCGATTCCGAGGATGCATCCATGTTGCGTGTTCCGCTGATTGTCTGGGTCGTGTGTGCGTTGCTATTGAGTCCGATTGCCGCCGCGAATTCCCCGGAACCCAAGAATTCTCCAGGGGCCTCTCACCGGATCCTGGTGATGGGCGACTCGCTGAGTGCGGCCTACGGCATGGCGCAATCCGATGGCTGGGTGGACCTGCTGCGTGCGCGGCTGGCGCAACGCGCCAGCCCGTGGACAGTGGAGAATGCCTCGATCAGCGGCGAGACCACCGCCGGCGGCCGCCAGCGGTTGCCGGGGCTGCTCGAGCGTCATGTACCCGACATTGTGATCCTCGGCCTGGGCGGGAATGACGGGTTGCGCGGCCTGGCGCCGTCTGCGATGCGCGACAATCTGGCGAAGATGCTGGACGCGATCGATCAGGCGGATGCGCAAGCGCTGCTGCTGGGCGTCCGCATTCCGCCCAACTACGGGCCGGTCTATACCCGACGTTTCGAGGCGGTGTTTGCCGAGCTGGCAGAGGCACGCAGTATCGCCTTCGAGCCGTTCCTGCTGGAAGGGGTAGCGCTGGAGGAGGGGATGATGCAGAGCGATGGCATCCATCCTTCGCCGGCGGCGCAGCCGCAGTTGCTGGAGACCGTCTGGTCGCGTCTGGAATCGATGCTCGAGGCGGTAGAGGACGACCACCAGGCCGGCCCGCTGCGTGACGTGCAAGGGGCACCGGCGCGGATTCAGTCCGATCTCTTCGGGGTGGATTCCAGTGCGGCGCGGGCGCAGGCCTCACGGATCTCCTGCAGGACTTCGCGCAACTCTTCCAGCACGGGGTCGGGCAGCAGGCCGCGCAGCACCGGGTGAACATCCTGGTCGACCTCGGAGAGTAGCGAAAGGGTACGAATCCGGGCTTGCCGGGTCAGCGGGTTGCCGTACTGATTGGTCTGGATTGCCTGATGCGGCCCGGTCTCGACCAGGGCGACACAGGGGCAGCCGCCGGGTCCTTCATCCAGGACTTCGACCAGCTCCACCATACGGCCCTCGACCTCGCCCTGAACCCCGATCAGCGGGGCAAGGACATCGACGAGACGCGCGGCCTGTTCGCTGTTGAGTGCTCCCATGGGGAAACCTTACGGCGGAACGGGCGGGAGTGCCAGCCCCCTGCGGGGGATGGCACCCACGAGAAACCGATGGCGTCCCCGGCAGG
>JBNJFQ010000041.1:17669-20489 GCA_051747025.1 Pseudomonadota bacterium | reverse complement strand
TCGGCGTAGATCATGCGGCGGGTCATGCCGCCGTCGACGGTCCAGATCTGGCCGGTGACGAAGCCGGCGTCGGGGCCGAGCAGGAAGGCGGTGAGGGCGGCGATGTCGGCGGGCTGGCCGACGCGCCCGGCCGGGTGCTGGGCGTGGTCCTGTGCGGACAGGGGCTCGGCCTGTTGCTGGTCGGGGCTGCGGGCGTCGATCCAGCCGGGGCGGATGGCGTTCACGCGGACGTCCGGCCCGGCGCTGATGGCCAGGGCGTGGGTGAAGGCGTCCAGCCCGCCCTTGCTGGCTGCGTAGGCCTCGGTGTGTGGCTCCGACTGCAGGGCGCGAGTCGAGCTGATGTTCACGATGGCGCCGCGGCGTCGGTGCAGCAGCGGCAGGGCATGCTTGGCAAGCAGGAAGGCGCCGGTCAGGTTGGTGTCCAGCCAGCGCTGCCAGTCGGCCAGGTCCAGTTCTTCCAGTGGCCCGGAGTGCGGGTCGCTGATGCCGGCATTGTTGACCAGCGCATCGAGTCCGCCGTGCCATTCCTCCGTGCGCCGAATGGCTTCGCAACCCTGTTGCTCGTCGCGGACATCCAGTGCGATGGCCCGGGCGGTGGGCCCCAGGCGCGCGGCGGCCTGGTCGCATTCGGGACCATCGATATCGGCCAGCACCACCTTCCAGCCATCCCGCACCAGGCGCTCGGCGATACCGAGGCCGATCCCGCGCGCCGCGCCGGTGACCAGCGCGACCCGAGAGCCACTTTGATGGGGTGTGTGCTCAGACATCGAAGGTCACGGGCGAATCTTGCTGCCCACGGCTGGCGCGATAGGCGGGGCGACGTGAGTCATGCGGTTTCGGTCTCGTGCGCGAGCATGTTCATGATCAGGCGGATCATCGTTTCCTTGTTGTCGGGGTCGGATTCCGCCACCAGCAGGGTCAGGGCGGCCAGGCCTACATCGTTGATCACGGGCTCGCCGGCTGGGCTGATGAGACGGTGATTGCGATGCAGGAAGTCGACGAACAGGTAGGCGGCGCTGCGCTTGTTGCCGTCGGAGAACGGGTGGTTCTTGATCACGAAGTACAGCAGGTGCGCCGCCTTGGACTCGACCGTGGGGTAGGCCGGTTCGCCGAATACGGACTGGTCCAGGTTGCCCAGTAGCGACTCGAAGCCGTCGCCGCGCTCCTGGGCGAAGAGTTCGGTTGCCTGTTTCTTTGCGACCAGGTCTTTCTTTAGCGTGGCGAGGGCGCTGCGCGCCTCGTCGGGTGTTGGAAGTGTGCCCCCACTCTCGGCCCTGGGCTCGGTCAGCAGGCCCTCGTCGTAGCGCTGCAGCAGCAGGAAGGTCTGGGCGTAGCGGGTGACGATGTCGACCAGCCCACGACCGGCTTCGACGCCCAGTTCCGGGCTGCGGGCGGTACGGCGCACCAGCTCCAGTGCGGCTTCCAGCTCCCGGGCGTTGGTCTCGAAGCGCTGGCGGTTGAGGGTCCAGCCGCGCGTCAGGTGTTCACGTAGTACGCGAGTGGCCCATTGGCGGAAGCGGGTCGCGCGAGAGGAATTGACCCGATAGCCGACCGAGATGATGGCGTCAAGGTTGAAGTATTCGACCTGGTAGGTCTTGCCGTCTGCGGCAGTTGTTGCATTTTTTGCAACAACTGAATCGCGTTCGAGTTCTTGATTTTCAAAGACATTCTTGAGGTGTCTGGATATTACGGATTTGTCTCGGCCGAAAACGGCTGCGATCTGGTTCAGCGATAGCCAGACGGTGTCTTCGTCGATATCCAGCCGGACTTCCACGGTATGGTTGGCATCCTCGTAGATGACGATCGGTGTTTCGTCTTCCCGGGTCATGTCGGGTCCTCTTCCCTGAGAGGTTGCTGTTTTATAGCCTGTTTCCGGCTGTGTTTCCTGTCGCCGGCGGGCCGGGTGGACGCCCTCACCGTGTTACTCGCCTGATGCCGGCGGCAGGTTGTAGAAGGCGCGGGCGGTGGCGGTGGTGTGGGCGGCGAGGTCTTCCGGGGTCTCGTCGCGCAGTTGGGCTACGTATTCGCCGATGTGGGGGAGGAAGGCGGGTTCGTTGCGTCGGCCGTTGCCGATCTTCTTGCCGGTGCCCCTGGGCAGGGTGCGCGGCAGCAGGTAGGGGGCGTCGGTCTCGATCATCAGGCGGCCGCGCGGGATGGTCGGCACCAGCGGGTGCAGGTGCTGGCCGCGGCGCTCGTCGCAGACCCAGCCGGTGATGCCGATGTGGCAGTCGAGGTCGAGGTACTCGGCCAGGGCGTCGGCCTCGCCGGTGAAGCAGTGCACCACGGCCGCCGGTAGCTTGTCGCGCCAGCGGCGCAGGATCCGGGCGAAGTCGTGGTGTGCGTCGCGTTCGTGCAGGAACACCGGCAGGCCGAGATCGGCGGCCAACTCCAGTTGGGCCTCGAAGGCGATGCGTTGCTGCGGGCGCGGCGAGTGGTCGCGGTTGTAGTCCAGACCCATCTCGCCCATCGCGACCACGTTGGCATCCGCGCGGGCGAGGTCACTGAACCGGGCGGCGATCGCGTCGGTCCACTGTTTGGCGAGATGCGGGTGCACGCCCAGGGTGGCGCGGCAGCAGTCCGGGTACTGGTCGGCGATTTCCAGGCACTTTTCGCTCTGGTGGACGTCGGCGCCGGTGATCAGCATCCAGGACACGCCGGCCTCGCGGGCGCGCTCGAGGACCTCGTCGCGGTCCTTCTTGAAGGATTCGTGGGTGAGGTTGAAGCAGATATCGATCCATTCCATGCGCGGTATGCTAACGGATTGGTTGTGTGGTGCCAGTTCCCGGCGCCGGTCGCGGCACAAGTCGGGGTTCCGTGCGG
>JBNJFQ010000041.1:0-17569 GCA_051747025.1 Pseudomonadota bacterium | reverse complement strand
AGCAGATATCGATCCATTCCATGCGCGGTATGCTAACGGATTGGTTGTGTGGTGCCAGTTCCCGGCGCCGGTCGCGGCACAAGTCGGGGTTCCGTGCGGGGATCGCCACGTCGCTGCGCTCCTCGCGATGACTGTGGTCGCTTCGCGTCATTGCGAGGCCCCAATGGGGCCGTGGCAATCTCTCGACGGAACCTCCGAGGCGCGACGGAGCCCATCCAGACAGATTGCCACGTCGCCTTCGGCTCCTCGCAATGACGGGGGAAGAATCCGCGTCATCGCGAGGAGCGCAGCGACGTGGCAATCTCTGTGAATGGCCCCGGCGGTGGGACGGAGAAACGTGGGGGTGGCGGATGGAGATTGCCGCGACGCCTGCGGCGCCTCGCAATGACATTGCCTTTGTCGGGGTTTGGCGTTCGTGCTTGCCGGGCGTGATACGTGTGGAAAGCGATTGATGACTGGAGTTTGGAATGCGTGATGCGAGTCCCCAGGCGGTGTATCTGAGCGATTACCAGCCGCCGGCGTTTGTGGTGGAGAACCTGGAGCTGGACTTTGATCTGGCGGCGGCGAGCACCGAGGTGACGACGCGCATGGCGGTGCGCCGCAACCCGCAGGCGGCGGATCCGGATGCGCCTCTGCGGCTGTACGGCGACGGTGTGGAGCTGGTGTCGTTGACGGTGGATGGCGCCGAGCCAGCGGAAGGTCTGGTGGAGCACGACGCCGAGGGGCTGCTGCTGCACGGACTGAAGGAGGCTGCGCGGCTGGAGATCGTCAGCCGTTGCCACCCGGAGCAGAACACCGCGCTGGAAGGGCTGTACGCCTCCAGCGGGAACCTCTGCACCCAGTGCGAGCCGGAGGGCTTTCGCCGCATCACGTTCTTCCCCGACCGTCCGGATGTGCTGACGACCTACCACGTGCGCCTGGAGGCGGACCGGGCGCAGTACCCGGTACTGCTGGCCAACGGCAACCGCGTGGAGACGGGCGAGCTGGACGGCGGGCGTCACTATGCGGTGTGGGAGGACCCGTTCCCCAAGCCCTCGTACCTGTTCGCACTGGTCGCGGGCGATCTGGCCTGCCAGCGCGACACCTTCACCACGATGTCCGGGCGCGAGGTTCAGCTCGAGCTGTACGTGGAGGCACACAACGCCGACCGCTGCGCTCACGCGCTGGCCTCGTTGAAGCGCGCAATGCGCTACGACGAGGAGGCCTTCGGCCGTGAATACGATCTCGACGTGTACATGATCGTCGCGGTGGACGACTTCAACATGGGGGCGATGGAGAACAAGGGGCTGAACCTGTTCAACGCCAAGTACGTGCTGGCCAGCCCCGACACCGCCACGGATGATGACTTCGTCGCCATCGAGTCGGTGATCGCCCACGAGTATTTTCACAACTGGTCGGGCAACCGCGTGACCTGCCGCGATTGGTTCCAGCTCTCGCTGAAGGAGGGGCTCACGGTCTTCCGCGACCAGGAGTTCACGACCGACTGCACCCTGTTTGGCGTGAAGCGCATCGACGACGTCTCGCTGCTGCGCGCCCACCAGTTCCCGGAGGATGCCGGGCCACTGGCACACCCGGTGCGTCCGGACCACTACGCCGAGATCAACAACTTCTACACCCTGACGGTGTACGAGAAGGGCGCGGAGCTGATCCGCATGCTGCGCAGCCTGATCGGGCGCGAGGCCTTCCGTCGCGGGCTGGATGTTTACTTCGAACGCTTCGACGGCCAGGCGGTGACGACCGACGACTTTGTCGCGGTGATGGCCGAGGTCAGCGGACGCGACCTGTCGCGCTTCAAGCGCTGGTACACCCAGGCCGGTACCCCGCACGTGACGGCCGCGACGTCGTTCGATGGCCCCGGCGGCCCGGCGCGCATCACGCTCGCGCAGGAGACGCCGTCAACTCCAGGGCAGGAGCACAAGGAGCCGGTGGTGATCCCGATGCGGATGGCCTTCCTCGATGCCGACGGCCAGCGCATCGGCGTGCGTCGGGAAGGCAACGACACCGAGCGTGACGAATGGGTGCTGGAGCTGGATGCCGCCGAGCGCACCTTCCGTTTCGAGGGCCTGTCCGCCGAGCCGGTCGCGATCTCCTGGTTGCGCGGCTTTTCCGCCCCGGTGCTCCTGAGTGCCAACCAGGGCGTGGACGAACTGGCCCATCTGCTGGCGCATGACGATGACGCCTTCTCCCGCTGGGAGGCGGCGCAGACGCTGTTCCGCCGTGCGATCCGGTCACGCATCGAACACGATGCCGCCGACACCGCGCTGGAGGCCGCCATCGAGCACGCACTGGCCCAATTGCTGCGCGACGAGGCGATCGAGCCGGTGCTGCTGGCGACCATCCTGCAACTGCCGCCGACCCGCGAGCTGGCCGAGTTGTTCGAGCGCGTGGACCCGGTGCGCCTGCGCAACGAGCGCGACGGCCTGGAAAAGCGCCTGTACATGTCCCTGACCGAGGCGATGCAGCAGATCCAGCCGAAGCTGGAGGATGTCGACAATGGCGCCTTCACCGCCGAGGCCATGGGCCGGCGCCAACTGCGCAACCGGCTGCTGACGCTGCGCGTTGCCGCGCGTGACCAGGCCGCGGTGCCGGAGGCCCTGGCGCAGTACCAGAAGGCGCGCAGCCAGACCATGCGCATGGGCGCGTTGAACTCGGTCAACGATCTGGACCACGAGGCGCGCCAAGTGCTGCTGGCGGACTTCGAGCAGCGCTACCGCGACGATCCGCTGGTGCTGGACAAGTACTTCGGCCTGCAGGCCGGCAGCCAGGTCTCCGGTGGTTTCGAGCGTCTCGACGCGCTGCTGGAGCATCCGGGCTTTCGCTGGACCAACCCGAACCGCGTGCGCGCGGTTCTGGGGCCGTTCATGGCCCGCAACGAGCGCCACTTCCACCAGGAAGACGGCGAGGGCTATCGCCGCATGGGCGGCTTCGTCGAAAAGCTGGACGCGATGAACCCGCAGACCGCCGCGCGCCTGGCGCAGCCGCTGACGCGCTGGCGCAAGGTGGACAGTGCCCGTGGCGAGCAGATGCGCGCGGAACTCGAGCGTCTCGCTGCACTCGAAATCTCGCGCGACCTGCGCGACGTGGTCGAACGCGCGCTCGCGTAGGAGGCCAGCCCTCTGGCCGATGGGGTGCAGGATAGGCCCTGATCGCCCAGGGGGCAGCCCCCGATCTGTAGGAGGCGGCCCCCTCGCCGATCCGGTGCCGGGGCTTGGTCCGGAGGTTGCCGCGTCGCCTTCGGCTCCTCGCAACGACGGGGCTGGAAGCTCGTCATCGCGAGGAGCGCAGCGACGTGGCGATCTCCGTGGACGGCCCGACGTTGGGTTGTGCGAGCGTCGAGGTTGCATCCGCAGCGGACTGCGGGTTGTGGTAGGTTGTTGTCCGGTTATCGGGGTGCGATGCCCCCTCGAGACGAGGTTTCGACCGACGTGAAACGAGTCTTCCACCGACTGCTGTGCGGGATGCTGGTGCTGGCGATTGCCGGCCTGCCGGCGCTGGCGGCGGCTGCGGGAGACGGTCACGCCGGACACGCGGTGCATGGTGCCCAGTCCAACGGTGGCCCGGATCACGCGGACCATGATCATGAATCTGATCAGATCCACCATGGCCACCACGGCAGCCACTCCGGTGCGTTGCATGCCTCCGACCACATGCCCGCCCCCGAACACCCGCAGGCCAGCGAGCTGCATGTGCATGCGGATTGCGTGGACGGGAGTTGTCTGGCGAGTTGCTCGGCCTGTGGCCACTGCCAGGGCATGCCGTCCATCACCGGCATGAGTGTCCTGATGCCGCTGGCCCGGGGGATGAGCCTGCAGGCCTTCCAAAGCGGCCCGCCCGCGGCTGCATCGCACCGCCCTCCAATCCTCTCCTGATCCCGACGTGCCGGCCGTCTGGCCGGTTCCTGCCCGTGCGCCCGGGGATCCCGGGCGGCGGGTGGCATGGCCGTGTCGTGCGTTCGCGCGCGGTGCGGGATCGAAATGGAATCAAGGAGATATTCACGATGCGAGCAACCCGATTGCTGCTCCCCGTGGTGTCGGTGCTGTTCCTCGCCGGTTGCGCAGTCACCGCGCCCGAGCTGGACCGCTCCGGCCTGGCGGCGGATGTCTCGGTGCAGGGGATTGACCTGCCCGAGTCGGAGATGCCCCGACCGTCCGGCGAACTGACGCTCGACGAGGCCATTCACCAGGCCATCTGGCGCAACCCGCGCATGCAGCAGGCCTACGCCAAGCTGGACCTGACTGCGGCCGATGTGGTCGAGGCCTCCCAGTTCTCCAACCCGTCGCTGTCACTGTCGTTGATGCGCCCCGAGGGCGGGGGCGGTAATGAGACTGGCGTCGGCCTGGGCTGGGGGATCTCCGGGCTGCTGATGCGCGGCTCCCGCCAGGAGATGGCGCGGTCGCACTGGGAATCCACCCGCCTGCAACTTGCCGAGGGCATCGTCGCGCTGGCCAGCGATACCGAGCGCGCCTGGTACGACGCGGTGGCCGCGCGCCAGCGCACCGAGGTCCAGCGTCTGCAGACCCATGCGGCCAATCTGGGCGCGCGTCTGGGAGAGCGTTTCTATGACGCCGGGAACATCTCGGACCTGGAACGCGCGCAGCTGCGCATTCACGCGGCCGAGGCCCGCCTGGAACTCGAGGACGCCCGCCAGCGCGAACGCGAGGCGCGGTTGCGCCTGGCGCATCTGATGGGGCTGCCGGGCGAGGTTCATGACTGGGAGCTGCCGAAGGAGCTGCCGCTGCCGCTGGATACGGTCGAGGAGCGCCAGGCCCTGGTGGATCAGGCCCTGGAACAGCGACTCGACCTGCGCGCGCTGGATCATGCCCTGGAAGGGCTGACCGAGGGCGTGGCGCTGGTGCGGCGCTATCGCTGGATGGGCGATATCGAGCCCGGGCTCGAGTTCGAGCGCGAGGGCGACGGGACCCGCCTGTGGGGCGGGGGCATCTCGTTCACCCTGCCGGTCTTCAACCAGAACCAGGCCGGCATTGCCCGCGCCGAGGCCCGGCTCTCGGACGGCGAGGCGCGGCGGGATACGCTGGTGCATGCGATCACCGACGACGTGCATCAGCGGTTCGAGCGTCTGGCCCATCATCGTGCGCGCTTCGAGGTCCTGCGGGACGACCTGCTGCCGGCCCGCGAGGTGGAGCTTCAGCGGCTGCAGGAACGCGTGAACTTCATGTTCGACGATGTCTTCGCCCTGCTGGATGGAAAGCAGGAGGAGCTGGCCGAATGGCAGAAGACCGTCGCCGCCCTGGGTGACTACTGGCAGGCACGCGCCGCTCTGGCGCATTCCGTCGCCGGCAAGCTGCCCGGCAGTGAGCCGGGCCGTGCCGGGTATCTGGAGACCTCCGGGCTCGAGCACGAGCCGACGGCCATGGACCATGGAACCCGTGGCGGGATGGACCATGGCGAAGGCCACGAGGGCCATTCCGACATGGATCACGGAGACCACGACACCCGTGAGCATTCCGACGACGGGCATGGAGGGCATCACTGATGAAGCGCCGTAACTTTCTGATCGCCGCCAGCGCCCTGCTGCCGGCAACCACCCTGACCCGGGTGATGGCCGAAACCGGTCACGAGCACCGCAACCAGGGCGACCAAACGCCGGGCGAACGGACCGAGCAGGGCTACATGCCGGTGCACACGCCCAATGGCTGGACGCTGCCGCACACGATGAATGAGGGGGTGAAGGAGTTCCACCTGGTCGCCGAGGAAATCGAGCACGAGTTCGCTCCCGGCTCGGTTGCCAAGTGCTGGGGCTACAACGGCACCACGCCCGGTCCGACCATCGAGGCGGTGGAGGGCGACCGGGTGCGCATCTATGTGACCAACCGGTTGCCCGAATACACCTCGGTGCACTGGCACGGCCTCCACCTGCCGTCGGGCATGGACGGGGTGAAGGGCGTGACCCAGCCGCCGATCCACCCGGGCGAGACCTTCGTCTACGAGTTCGAACTGAACCAGCACGGCACGCACATGTACCACCCGCATGCC
Source organism: Pseudomonadota bacterium (assembly GCA_051747025.1). Taxonomy (GTDB): domain Bacteria; phylum Pseudomonadota; class Gammaproteobacteria; order Ectothiorhodospirales; family Ectothiorhodospiraceae; genus Thioalkalivibrio. The sequence goes on along the minus strand of JBNJFQ010000041.1, from coordinate 11,575 downwards.
GACGAGATGGTGCAGATGGGCTTGGGGATGATGGGCATGTTTATCATCCATCCGAAGGATGGCGAGATCGAACCGGTGGATCGCGATTACGCGATCATGCTGCACAACTGGAGTCTGCATCCGGGCACCCGCACACCGGACCCGTCGGTGATGGTGGATTTCGATCTGTGGTCGATGAACTCCAAGGTGTTCCCGGCCATCGACTCGCTGGTGGCGAAGACCGGCGAGCGCGTGCGCATCCGCCTGGGCAACCTGTCGATGTGGAACCACCCGATGCACGTGCACGGGGTGTCGTTCGAGGTCACCGGCTCGGATGGCGGTCGCTGGCCGCGCGAGCAGTGGCGCAAGGAGACCACCGAGATCGTCGGCGTCGGCCAGACCCGCGATATCGAGTTCGTCGCCCCGCCGGGTGACTGGGCATTCCACTGCCACATGTCCCACCACACCATGAACCCGATGGGGCACGGCATCGCCAACCCGCTGGGGGTGGACCAGTCCGGCATCGAGGAGGAGATCCGCTCGATCCTCCCCGACTACATGGCGATGGGCGAGCACGGTATGGCGGACCATCAGGACCATACCGACAGCGGCCACATGTCCGGGCCGGAGAATACCCTGGCGATGGCCATGGGGCAGGGTCCGTTCGGCAACATCGGCATGGGCGGGATGTTCACCCTGGTCAAGGTGCGTGACGACCTGGAGCCAGGGGACTTCCGCGACCCGGGCTGGTATCGGCATCCGGAGGGCGAGGTGGCGTATCGCGTGAGCGATGACCCGAACTTCGGCAATCCGGCGCGCCGCGGCAAGCTTGCCGGAAAGGGTGCCGACGCGCTGCCTACCCCCAGCCGTGAGGCGAGTGGCCATGGCGGCCATAATCACTAGCGTTTGTACATGGCAGGAGCGGCCGGAGCTCCCCTTGGGGGCCTCCGGTAGGTTTCAACCCAAAGGTAAAAAAGGACACGACATGAAAGCGAAACAGAAACTGCACCCCGTCGTCGGGGTGACCCTCGCGGCCCTGCTGCTGGCCCTGGCCATACCCCTGTCTGCCCACCAGGGCAAGACCGGCACTACTCCGGCGGACGGCGCCACGGTGCAGGGCTCGCCGGCCGAGATCGGCATCGAGCTCGACGGTGCGATGCGCATTACCCAGTTCGAGGTCACTGGCCCCGACGGGAGCGTGTCCCTGGCGAACGACTCCGGCAGCGGTCTGGCCGAACGTTATTTCGTGGAGCCGGAGGAGACACTTCCGGCTGGCGATTACCAGGTGCGCTGGCGCGGGCTGTCCGGGGACGGGCACATGGTGTCCGGTGGCTTCGACTTTACGGTCGAGGACTGATCCATGGCCTGGTGGTCGGCTCTGAGCGAGGTGAACGCCTGGAGTATTGCGATGATCCTCGTGGCTGCCGGGTTCTACCTCGGTGCCTTGCTGGCGAGCGGTGTGGTGCTGTTTCGTCTGGTGTTTCCGGATCTGCCCGATCCGGAGCGCCGGGCGGCCATCCGCATGGGGGCGATCGCGGCCGGGGTCGCGATCGCCCTGGCCCTGCTCCAGTGGCCGTTGCAGGCCGGGTATCTCGGGGGTGGCACGATCGCTTCCGCGATCGACCCCATGCTGCTCGGGGTTGTGTTCGAAGGGGCGCCGGGGACGCGCCTGATCCTGGCGGTCTCCGGTCTGCTGCTGGTGCAGGCGATCCTGCTGGATACCCGGACCCTGCCGGCGGTGAGCCATGGTCTGAGTCTGGCCGGCGTGGGGCTGGTGATGCTCGCGTTCGTGCAGGTGGGGCATACGGTGAACGAGCCGCGCATCCTGCTCGCCGGGTTGCTGATTCTGCACCTGCTGACGGCGGCCTTCTGGATCGGCTCGCTGCGGCCGCTGTATCGGTTGGCCGGACACACGGGGGAGGCCGAGGATGCCGCGCGTATCCTGGCCCGCTTTGGCCAGGTCGCGATGGTCGGCGTCGGGCTGCTCGTGCTGGCAGGGCTGGTTCTCGCCTGGTGGTTGCTGGGTGGCGTCACGCCGCTGCTGACCACCGGCTATGGCCAGTTCCTGCTCGGCAAGGTGGGGATTGTTGCGCTGCTCCTGCTGCTGGCCGCCACGAACAAATGGCGCCTGGTACCGGCCTTCGAACGCCGTGAGGCAACGGCGTCGCGTCGGTTGCGACGCAGCATCGCTCTGGAGATGGTACTGGTCGGGGCGATCCTGCTGGTGACAGCGGCGCTGACCAGCGTGAGTTCGCCGAATGGCTGAGTTCCCGGAATTCGGATGCCGTCGGACGGGTCTGTTGAACAGGGATGGTGCGATGTGCAATGAGCGGGGCCGCATGGCAGGGAGGCATGGCGGTTTCCGCGCTGGTCGGGACCACGCGAACGGGAGGTGCGCATGACGCAGGGGACATTGAAGGAAACGCAGACCTCCGCGGCACCGGCCGGGCCGGAGTTGCAACTGCAGGTCGAGGGCATGAGCTGCGCGACCTGTGTCGGGCGTGTCGAGGAGGCCCTGGGCGCCGTGCCGGGGGTGGCGTCGGTGGCGGTCAATCTGGCCAGCGATACCGCGCGGGTACGTCTGGATGCCCGGTCCCCGGCCGCGGCGGACGCGCTGCGCGCAGCGGTGGAGGGGGCTGGCTACAGTCTGGCCACCGATCGCGTGACCCTCGCGGTGGACGGCATGAGCTGTGCGAGTTGCGTCGGGCATGTCGAGGAGGCACTGCTGGAGATGCCGGGGGTATTGTCTGCCGAGGTCAATCTGGCGACCGGCCAGGCACGCGTGACCCATACCGGCGATGTGCCGGCCCGGCGGCTGGTTCAGGCCGTGGAGGCAGCCGGATACTCCGCGGAGGTGGCGAGCGAGGCCGGCGCGGAGGATGCCGAGGCACGCCATGCGGCGGAGCGCGCTGCGCTGCGCCGCAGTGTCTGGCTGGCGGCCGCGCTGACCTTGCCGATTGTCGTCCTGGAGATGGGCAGTCATTTTGTTCCGGCGCTTGCGGCCTGGCTCGAGGCGAATGTCGGCACCCGCAACCTGTATTTCCTGTACTTCGCGCTGGCATCGGTGGTGCAGTTCGGTCCCGGCCGGCGCTTTTATCGCCTGGGCTGGCCGGCGCTGCTGCGCGGGACACCGGACATGAACACCCTGGTGATGATGGGCACCTCCGCGGCTTATGGCTATTCGGTGGTTGCAACCTTCCTGCCCGGTATCCTGCCGGAAGGGACGGTCCACGTGTACTACGAGGCCGCCGCGGTGATCGTCACCCTGATCCTGGTCGGGCGGCTGCTGGAGGCGCGTGCGCGGGGCGCGACCTCGCAGGCAATCCGGCGTCTGGTCGGGCTGCGCCCGCGCGAGGCCCGGGTGGAGCGCAACGGGACGATCGAGACCATCGCCATTGACCAGGTGCAGGTTGGCGACGTGCTGCTGGTGCGGCCCGGCGAACGCATTCCGGTGGATGCGGAGATCCTGGAGGGCGAGACCCATGTCGACGAGTCGATGGTGACCGGCGAGCCGGTCCCGGTGGCCCGCGGGCCCGGAGACAGCGTGGTCGGGGCGACCGTGAACGGGGCGGCCACTCTGAAACTGCGCGCGCGAGCGGTGGGCGAGGGCACGTTGCTGGCACAGATCATCCGCACGGTGGAGGCGGCGCAGGCGTCCAAGCTGCCGATCCAGGCGCTGGTGGATCGCTTTACCCGCTATTTCGTGCCCGTGGTGATCGCGCTGGCGCTGGTGACGTTCGCCGTCTGGCTGGTGTTCGGGCCGGCGCCAGCGCTGACCCTGGCGCTGGTCAACGCGGTGGCGGTGCTGATCATCGCCTGTCCCTGTGCGATGGGGCTGGCCACCCCGACCTCGATCATGGTGGGGACGGGAAAGGGCGCCGAGATGGGCGTGCTGTTCCGGGGTGGCGATGCCCTGCAGGCCCTGCGCGCGGTGCGCCGCGTGGCGTTCGACAAGACCGGCACGCTGACCCGGGGCGAGCCGACCCTGACCGACCTGGTGGTGGCCGAGGGTCGGGACGAGGCCGTGGTGCTGGGGCGGGTCGCGACCCTGGAACGCGACTCCGAACATCCGCTGGCCGCAGCGATCCGCGAGGGTGCGCGGGCGCGGGGCATCGATACGGGCACGCCCGAGGCGGTTGAGGTGCACGCCGGCGAGGGGATTCGCGGCCAGGTGGACGGCCACACGGTGGTGGTGGGCTCGCGGCATTTTGTCACCGCCGCGGGTGCTGCAGAGCAGGCCCTGGCGGATGCGGCCCGCGAGCTGACGGCGGGTGGCCGTTCCGCGCTATGGGTATCGGTGGACGGGGAGCTGGCCGCGCTGCTGGGCGTTGCCGATCCGCTGAAGCCTTCCGCGCTGCCGACCGTGCGCGCCCTGCAGGCCGAGGGCATCGAGGTGGTGATGGTCACCGGAGATGGCCGGACCACCGCGGAGGCGATCGCGTCCGAACTGGGCATCGACCGGGTGGAGGCCGAGGTACTGCCGGATGGCAAGGCGGACGTGGTTGCCGCGTTGCAGGCGGACGGGGCAAGGCTGGCGTTTGTCGGCGACGGCATCAATGATGCCCCGGCGCTGGCCCGCGCCGACGTCGGTATCGCGATCGGGACCGGGACCGACATTGCAATGGAGACCGCGGACGTGGTGCTGATGAACGACGACCTGCGCGGGGTGATCCGGGCCCTGCAGCTCTCGCGGGCGACCCTGCGCAATATCCGCCAGAATCTGTTCTGGGCGTTCGGCTACAACGCCGTTCTGCTCCCGGTAGCGGCCGGCATCCTGTATCCGCCGTTCGGCATCCTGCTCTCACCGATGCTGGCGGCGGTGGCGATGTCCGCCTCGTCGGTCTCGGTGGTCAGCAATGCCCTGCGTCTGAAGCGTTTCCGCGATCCGGTGCAGGCCATGCCCTGAGCCGGCCCGCAGCGCCTAGCGCAGCAGCATCAGTACGCCGGCCAGGATCAGGATGCCGGCAAAGCCGCGGCGCAGGATGTCCACGGGCAGGTGATGAGTCAGCCAGACCCCGGCGCGCACGCTGATCGCGGTGCCGATGGCGACGCCGAGGATCGCCGGCAGGTACAGGTAGCCCAGGCTCCACGCGGGCGCCTGATAGGCCGGATCGATCCACTGCGGGAGCAGGAAGACCAGGCTCGCGCCGATTGCGATCGGCACCCCCAGGGCCGCGGCGGAGCCGATCGCGCGGCGCAGGTCCAGGCCCTGACTGACCAGGAATGGCGTGGTCAGGGTCCCGCCGCCAATCCCGATCAGCGCGGAGACGCTGCCGATGATCCCGCCGCCGGCCCACCACAGCCCGCGATGTGGCGCCGGCGTGGCGGGCGGGCGTAGGTTCAGCAGCATCCACAGGCCGATCGCGACCTCGAAGGCGCCGAAGATCCGCCCCAGGTGGTCACTGTCGATCCGGGTCGCCAGCCAGGCCCCGATCAGGGCCCCGACGATGATCCCGGGCAGCAGCCGGCGTACCGCGCTGCCGTCGACTCCGCCGCGGCGGTGATGGGCGCGCGCCGACAGCATCGCGGTGGGGATGATCGCGCCCAGCGAGGAGCCGACCGCGAGCTGTACCAGGCTGGCCGGCGCGAAATCGAGCAGGCTGAACACGCCCACGAACACCGGAACCAGCACCAGTCCGCCGCCGATCCCGAACATTCCGGCCGGGATGCCGGTGACCAGACCGAGGACAACGAACAGCACGCCCAGCGCGGCCGGGGAGGCCGCGATGCTCTCGATCAGCGCCATTGCGGGATGCGACGCCGGGGCCGGCGGGTCGGTGCCGGCCTCATGCGCGGCGGGCCCGGGACGCCGGGGACGAGACGGCGGCTACGATCAGCCAGATGATGCCCCACACGAACAGCACCACGCCGGGGACCATGAACAGCGCGGCCCGCCGGGCGTGCTCGAGGAAGCGGATCTCGCGCAGCGCAAAGGCGCGCGGCGCCTCAAGCCCCTCGACCAGCACCGTGTAGTGCCCCGCGTCCGGAAAGTGGAAATGGCCCAGTGCGATCCGCTCCTGCTGCCCCGAAGTGAAGGTCATGCCGATCGTGGTCCCGCGCAGTTCGATGGGCTCGCGGTGGTCCGGTGATTGCGCGACCACTCGCGTGCCATCCGGCAGCCGGTCGGGGAACGTCCGGAAGGTCCCGTCCAGGTAGGTCCGGGTGTACAGCCACAGGCGATAGTCCCCGGGCCGCGGGATCTCGATGCTGGCCTGGCCCGGTCCCCGGAAGTCCGTGGCCAGGCCCTGAAATGCCCCGCTCAGCGTGCTGCCGCCGAGGCCGAGCAGGACGATCCCGGTTGCGAGCAGTGCCAGTGGCCAGCGCATCGGTGAAGCCCCGGGGAAACGTGGAGCTGTTCAGCCGACCTCGAGGCCCTTGAAGCACTTGCGTGCCGCCTCGATGGTCGCGTCGAGGTCGGCGTCCGAGTGGGCGTTGGACATGAAGCCGGCCTCGAAGGCGCTGGGGGCCAGGTAGATGCCCTCGCCCAGCATGGCGTGGAAGAAGCGGCCGAAGGCGGCGGTGTCGCAGGCGGTGGCGCCGGCGAAGTCGGTGACCTTCGACTCGCTGAAGAACAGGCCGAACATGCCCGGCACCTGGTTGGTGGTCAGGGCTACGCCGGCCTCGCGCGCGGCGTCCTCGAAGCCCGCGACGACCTTCTTGGTGCGCGTCTCCAGTTCGTCGTGGAAGCCCGGGCGCGACAGGATCTCCAGGGTCTTCAGCCCGGCGGTCATCGCGATCGGGTTCCCGGACAGGGTGCCGGCCTGGTAGACCGGACCCAGCGGGGAGAGCTGTTCCATGATCGCGCGCTTGCCGCCGAAGGCGCCCACCGGCATGCCGCCGCCGATGATCTTGCCCAGCGTGGTCAGGTCCGGGGTCACGCCCAGGTAGCCCTGGGCGCAGTTCTTCGACACGCGGAAGCCGGTCATCACCTCGTCGAAGATCAGCACCACGCCGTGCTGGTCGCAGACCTCGCGCAGGGTCTCCAGGAACCCGGGCTCGGGCGGGATGCAGTTCATGTTGCCGGCGATCGGCTCGACGATGATGCAGGCAACCTCGTCGCCCTTCTCGGCAAAGAAGGCACGCACGCCGTCCGGGTCGTTGTAGGTCAGGGTGCTGGTCAGCGCGGCCAGCTCCTTGGGCACGCCCGGGGAGCTTGGCTGGCCCAGGGTCAGGGCGCCGGAGCCGGCCTTCACCAGCAGGGAATCGCCGTGGCCGTGGTAGTTACCCTCGAACTTCACGATACGGTCGCGCCCGGTGTAGCCGCGCGCCAGGCGGATCGCGCTCATGGTCGCCTCGGAGCCCGAGTTGGTCATGCGCACCAGGTCCATCGACGGCACCAGCTCGCAGACCTTGGCCGCCATGTCGTTCTCCAGCCGCGTCGGGCAGCCGAACGACAGGCCGTTGTTGCAGGCCTCGCGCACCGCCTCGATCACCTCGGGGTGGGCGTGGCCGGCGACCATCGGGCCCCAGGAGCCGATGTAGTCGATGTAGCGCTGGCCGTCGGCGTCCCACATGTAGGCGCCGTTGGCGCGGTCCATGAAGATCGGGGTCCCGCCGACGCCCTTGAAGGCACGCACCGGGGAATTCACGCCGCCGGGGATGTGCTGCCTGGCGGCCTCGAACAGACGCTCGGTTTCCTGCATGACGGTGTCCTTGGTTGAATTCGAAAGGCCCGGCAACCATAGCGAGGGCCGCGGGCGGGTGCAAAGGGAGCCCTTGCTCCGTGTTTCCGTCAGTCGAACAGGGCGCTGATATGGTGCGCGGCGGCCTCGGGGTCGGGTGCGGCGCTCACACCCTGGATCACGGCCAGCATGTCCGCGCCGGCCGCGACTACCTCGGTGGCGTTGTCGGGTGTGATCCCGCCGATCGCGCAGACCGCGAGGTCCAGCGCGGCCCGCGCCCTGCGGAACAGGTCGAGCTCCGCGCGCACCGCATCGGGCTTGGTCGGAGACGGGAACACGGAGCCGAACGCCACGTAGCTGGCACCGGCGGCCTGTGCCGCGCGGGCGCGCTCGAGGTCGTTGTAGCAGGAGACGCCGATCACCGCGCCAGGTCCGAGCCGCGTGCGGGCCGCAGCCGGGTCCGGGTCGTCCCGGCCCAGGTGCACGCCATCGGCCGCGATGCGCGCGGCCAGCTCGGTGTCGTCGTTGATGATGCACAGCGCCTCGTGCGCACGCGCCAGCGCGACCAGTTCGCGGGCAATGGCCTCGCGTGCGGTGCCCGCCAGGACCTTGTCGCGGAACTGGATCAGGCGCGCACCACCGCGCAGTGCGGCCCGGCTGCTTTCGATGTGGGTGGTGCGCGGGTCCGCACCCTCCGGCACGCCCGGGGTGATGAAGTAGAGCCCGCGCAGGCGTGCGTCGCGTTCAGGCGTCATGCGGGCACAGCCGGTTGGGGATGTGCTGCCCGTGGCCGGGGGCGTAGGCCTGCGCGATGGCGTCGTTGACGAACGCCTGGGCCTCGATCACCGCGGGCTCCAGGTCGCGACCGCGCGCGAGAAAGGCGGCGATCGCCGCGGCCAGGGTGCAGCCGGAGCCATGGAACTCGGCCGGGTGGCGCGCCAGCTCGAAGCGTCGGCTGTGACCGTCCTCGCGATGCAGGTGGTTGATGATCGGGGCATCGCCATGGCCCGCATGGCCACCGGTGACCAGCACGTTGCGGGCGCCGAGCGCATGCAGTTGCGGACCCCAGGCCCCGGGGTCCTCGATCTGGCTCAGGCGTGCCGCCTCCGGGCCGTTGGGGGTCACGAGGGTGGCCTGCGGCAGCAGGCGTTCGCGGGTCGCGTCGACGACCGCCTCGGTGGCCAGCGCGCCGCCCCCGCCGGCGACCATCACCGGGTCCAGTACGACCGGGATGTGCGGGTGTCCCGCAAGGATCGCGGCCACGGTGCGTACGTTCTCGACCGAACCCAGCATGCCGATCTTGATCGCGTGGACGTCCAGGTCGGCGAGGGTGACCTCGATCTGGGCGCGCAACTGCAGCGCAGAGAGCACACTGAAGTCCATCACGTTGGTGGTGTCCTGGACGGTGACCGCCGTGACTGCCGTGGCCCCGTGCACACCGAGCCGGGTGAAAGTGGTGAGATCGGCCTGCAATCCGGCCCCGCCTCCCGGGTCCGAGCCGGCAATGGTCAGAGCGATGGGGGGATGTGTCATGTGCGTGGCTCCCGGAAGGTTGCGTCGTTTCTTGCGACGGGCGCGGGGTTTGCCTATGGTTGCGCGCGCCCCGGCCCCCGGGGAATCTCCACCGGATAGCTGGGAGTGTACGCAGCATGAGCACCAGGATTGAAGTCGACACGCTCCGGCCGCTGGCCGAGGCCGCACGGGGCAATGGCGCCCCGAGCCCGGAGGCGGACACCGCCCTGGGCCTGCTGGAGCAGGAACTGAACGCGATCGCGGAGGCCCTGCGGCTGGAATACGTGGGCCCCGGCGTGGGCATGGCCGACATGCAGGCCGAGCATGTCTACCGCCTGGTGATCCGCGAACACGAGCACAATGTCGCCGAGCGCGGCTGGGGCGTAATGGTCTGCGACGCCCTGCCGAATTGCGACTACCGCCCGATGTGGCCGATGACCGGGGTCGGGCGCCTGCGCCGCAAGCAGGTTGTGGCCGCCCTGCCGGAGTTGCTGCACGGCTATCGCGAGGCGGTCGCCCGAGGCGGACGCGAGGACACCGAGGCGGCTCAGCGTCTGGCGACCATCGCGGCGCTGTTCGCCACGGATTGACCCGCGTCCGCCGGCCGGGGAACCTGGCGCCATCGGCTGCGCACGAACGTGTACATTAGGCCGTGTTGCCGTTGATCGTTTCCTGCGGGAGTTGCCGTCGCCATGAGTGCCGAGCCGCATACCCAGCCCGTCATGCGCCGCATGCAGGTCGCGGACATCGACCGCGTGATGGGGGTGGAACGTGCCACCTACGACTATCCCTGGACCGCACGCATCTTCGAGGACTGCATTCGGGTCGGCTATGACTGCTGGGTGCTGGAGGTGGACGGGCGCCAGGTCGGTCATGCGGTGCTGACCGTGGCGGCTGGCGAGGCACACCTGCTGAACCTGTCGGTGGATCCGCGCTGGCAGGGTCACGGTCTCGGGCGCTACCTGCTCCAGCGGCTGTTCGGCTTTGCCTGCGAACAGGGCGCGGAGGCCCTGTTCCTGGAGGTGCGGCCGTCGAACGCGGTGGCCTTGGCGCTTTATCGTTCCGAGGGCTTCCAGCACATCGGGACGCGTCCACGCTATTACCCGCTGCCCAGTGGTCGCGAGGATGCGTGGGTGCTGAAACGCCCCTGCGATACTGCTCCGGGGCTCGCACCCCGGGCGTGACCGGGCCTGTACCGTGTTTTGCGCGTCCCGGTTCACGTCCCGTGCCTTTGTTTTTGCGCGCCCGTCGGGGCAGGCCTATGATCAACGGATCCCCGTTGTGGCGAGGTAGCCTCCCGATGCGTCTCCTTCCGAGTGTTCTGTGTTTCGCCTTCCTGCTGGCCCCGCTGACGATCGGGACGCTTCAGGCCGGTGATTACGGCTATGACGAGGCCGAACGCCAGCAGGAACTGCTGGGTGTCTGGTACGAGGTGCGCGAGGCGAATGCTGCGCGCGGCGATACCGCGGCGATGTTCGATGCCGGGATGGCCAACTACATCGGGCGTGGCACCTCGGTTGATCATGCCGCCGCCGCGCGCTGGTTCCAGCGCGCGGCGGCCGATGACGAGCCCCGCTCGCACTACTACCTGGGATACATGTATGCGGTGGGCGAGGGTGTGGCCACCGATCCCGAGCGCAGCCTGAAGCATTACACCCGGGCTGCAGAACTCGGCCACGCCGAGGCCCAGTACTGGATTGGCAGCCGGTTCACCGATGGCGCGCAGCGTGACGATGCCGCCGCCCTGGAGTGGCTGGCCCGCGCGGCCGAGCAGGGCGTGCCGGAGGCCCAGTACTCGGTGGGCTATTTCCACGAGCACGGACGCGCGACCCGGAGGGATGCGGCGCGCGCCGCCGAGTGGTATTCGAAGGCCGCGCAGCAGGGGCACCGCAACGCGCAGCTCGGCATGGGGCGGTTGCACCAGAGCGGACGCGGCGTGCCGCGCGACCGGGTGCAGGCCTATGTCTGGTTCAGTCGCGCGGGCGACGACGAACGCATCCGCACCCTCCAGGCACAGATGACGCGTCGCGACCTGGACACCGCCGAAACCCGGCTGCGCGAGGAGCCGGGCCTGCGCGCCGCTGCTGCCCGCTGACCGCCCGGGGCCCCGCGGCCCCCGATCGGCCCCCGATCGGCGAGAGGGCTCGCGCCTCCTGCGGTTTGGTAGCCCCGTGACGCGAGGACCCCATGGATCGCATCGCGATCCATGGGGTCCTCGGGACCGGACAACATCTGCGCCAAAAAAAAGAAAGAGCCTTTTGGCACAGTTGGTTGCGATGCGATCCATATCAGGAGCGCGCCTCGCGCGCGAAGCCCCTGCCCGCGTGGGGATGGGCCCGACGCCGATTCGCCGGCGAGGCCGGCTCCTGGTGCGCCCGTGGAGGCGCATTCTCAGCACGGTGAGAGTCCGTGTCGGGGTAAGCCAAGGCCCCGTAGTCGAAGGTAACTGCGTCGTCGTGAGG
>JBNJFQ010000040.1:3070-20844 GCA_051747025.1 Pseudomonadota bacterium | reverse complement strand
TCCTTCATGTAGCGGGTGATCACCTCGACCATCAGCCGGGTGCGCGCAAAGATGATGGTGGTGAGCTTGCCGCGCAGGGCCATACGCGCGATGCGCGTGACCTGGGAGCGGGCGGAGGCGCGGATGCCGAGATCCGCGTTGACCACCGGCGGGTTCCACAGCAGCAGGTGGCGTTCCCCCGCCGGTGCCCCGCTATCGGTGATCGCCGTCACCGGCTCGCCGACCAGGCCCGAGGCGAGTTCTTCCGGGTTGGCGATGGTCGCCGAGCTCATGATGAACACCGGGTCCGCGCCATAGAAGCGACAGATCCGGCGCAGCCGCCGCATGACGTTCGCCACGTGCGATCCGAACACGCCGCGATAGGTGTGCGTCTCGTCGATCACCACGTACTGCAGGCTCTCGAAGAACTGGGCCCACTTGGTGTGGTGCGGCAGGACGCCCTGGTGGAGCATGTCCGGGTTGGTGACCACGATGTCGCCTCGCGTACGCACCGCCTTGCGGGCATCCCCCGGGGTATCCCCGTCGAAGGTATAGGCCCGCACCCCCAGATCACCGGCCTCGTTGAGCTCCATGAGCTCTGCCACCTGGTCCTGCGACAGCGCCTTCGTGGGAAACAGGTACAACGCCTTGGCCTTGTTCTCGCGGGCCGCCTGGAGCACCGGAAGGTTGTAACAAAGCGTCTTGCCGGACGCGGTCGGGGTCACGACCACCGTGTGTTGTCCGGCGCGGATCTGGTCCCAGGCGGCGCGCTGATGGCTGTAGAGCTGCTCGACGCCCCGGGCTCGGAGCGCGCCGGCAATGGCCGGGTCAAGATCGGCGGGCAGCTCGGCGTACTGGGCGGGGCGCGCCGGCAGGACCAACTCACCGGTGATGCGCTTGGCGTAACGTTCTTTGATGCGCTCAACCAGCCGCCGCGCACCCGCTTCTCCGCCCGGGCCTTCCGCGCGCAGCTCGGGTTCGGGGACTTCGGGGAGGACGCGCGCCGGTTCGGTCATGGCAATCTTCTCGCGGGAGACGTACAGTGGCGATCATAGCCCGGAGAACAAACGGAGAACAATGTTCTCTGCCCTGTGCGATCACGATCCTGGAGAACGGATGCCATGGAGGCACTGACCCCGCACCAGCGTCGCGTGCTCGAGGCCCTGCAACAATTTGCGGCCGAGGGACATGCGCCAAGCCTGGATGAACTGGCCAAGGCCTTGGGCCTGCGCTCGCGCGGGTCCCTGCACAAGCACATCCGTGCACTGGAGGCGGCGGGTTACGTACAGGCCGCCCGGGGTCGCCATCGGGGGATTCGGCTTACGCCTGATGTTCTCGAGGCGTTAGCCACCGATCCCGGAGCCGCATCCGAGGAACGAAGCTCTACTACCCTGCCCCTGCTGGGCCGTATCGCGGCCGGTCAGCCGATCGAAGCAATGGAAAACCCGGAACCGGTAGAAGTGCCTCAGGGCCTGCGCGGTAAGGGTGAGTGCTATGTGCTCGAGGTTAAAGGCGACTCCATGCAGGACGCCGGCATCCTGGATGGCGACTGGGTGGTGATCGAATCCCGCAGCCACGCTCAAAACGGCGAGATCGTGGTTGCCCTGATCGACGGCGAACATGCCACTCTCAAACGGATCGAACAGACCCCAAACGGGGTCCTGCTCCATGCAGAGAATCCGGCGTATCCGCCATTACACGTTGCCCTGGAGCAGCTTCAGATCCAGGGCGTACTCGTGGGGCAGATGAGGCGTTACTCACGATGAGGCAGCCACGGAGGGACTACCCTTCCTTCATCATCCGCCAGAGCCCACGCCGAGGCTGAATTGACCGATCCAGACAAGAGACTCATTCGACGCGCAACGGTCTATGGGAAGCGGAGTTGGCACAAGCGGACTGCCATGCGCCCGTTGTGAGAGCCGGATGAGAACACACTCACTGGCACTCCGAACCCGTCTGATACACAACAAATGCGGAGCGGCCGCAAATCGCCCGTGTCTCTGTTGCGGCGGCTGACGGCAACGGCCAAACCTTGATCTGGAACTCAGGCACGATACCAAAGCCCAATTGCAATGTGTGTAGTCTCGCTATACGATTAAAGGTGTGATCAAGAGCTTCCGGCACAAAGGTCTTCAGCGATTTTTTGAGACGGGCTCCAAGTCCGGCATCCAAAGCGGACATGCCGCAAGACTGTCGCGCCAACTCGCTGTGCTGAACCGAGCCAGTGGGCCATCGGACATGAACCTGCCGGGCTGGGCGCTAGACCCGCTGAAGGGCCGCTTGTCGGAGCATTGGTCCGTTTCGGTCAGCGGTAACTGGCGGCTGACGTTCAAGTTCGATAACGGTGACGTGATCCTGGTCGATTATCAGGATTACCACTGAGGAGGGTCACTATGACGATGCACAATCCGCCGCACCCCGGCGAGCTCCTGCGCGATGATGTGCTGCCGGCGCTGGGCCTGTCGGTAACGGCCGCCGCCCGGGAACTGGGCGTCACGCGGGCAGCGCTGTCACGGGTGCTGCATGGTCACGCGAGCATCTCGCCCGAAATGGCTTTGCGCATCGAACATTGGCTGGGTGTCGAGCGAGGCGGGCGCGCCGAAGTCTGGGCGGGAATGCAGCTCGACTACGATCTCTGGCGTGCCCGCCACGGCCAAGCTGCGTAGAGTTCGATGGATGCAGGGGCGTCGCCCTGCATCATCGGGGTACTTCAGTCCGCACCAGGACAACTTGGACACATCAGCATCCCCAGAACACACTGAAAGGCTCGAGCCAGCAATGCGCTGACCACGGCCCGTGTCTTAAGAATGGATAAGTCCTGTGTGTCCCCGTCAGCCTCCTTATGTCCAGCCGCGTCCAGTTTTCATTGGACCGAATTTACCGGAAGGCGACAAAGGTGCTGGGACACCGAACATCGGTGGAAACCCTCAAGGCATGGCAGCATGAACGCCCCGATTTGTTTCGAAAACGTGTATATGAACGAGCCAGACCTGACACTTAGCGAAGCACTTGAGCCCATCTGGGTCCCACATGGGGCCCACCGATAACCCAATGGCCTCTGGCAGGACCTGACACGCCCGTCGAAAGGTGAGCACCGCCCATTCCTGGGCCCCGCTCCTGCAACGTCAAGACGACGAGGTTGCAGTCGTTGCACTGGATTGCCTGTCACCCGACACCTGCGAACAAAACGGACAGCCAGATCTCCTGTCGAGGTATCCCAAAAGACCTGACCTCACATTCAGTCCAAAATCGATCCTGCGTTCGCTCCCACGCGAAGCTTCAGCGCCGAGCAAGACATCTTGTAACGCGAGTCATGCAAACTCCTGATACGATCGGGACGTGCAGGGTGGGTGCGACCAGCACCCCGGCCCGGCACCGGCGCAAAAGCGACAGGGAGCCAGAAAGATGGATGATTCACTGCAACGTCTTCTCGACGCCGAGGTCAGGGCGGAGCAAATCGCCCGCGACGCGGAGGAGAGGCGCGACAGGACGATCCGCGAGGCCGAGGCCGAGGCAAGCAAGCAGGAAGAAAGCCTGGACGAGCGTATTCCGGGATTGCAGAAGTCCTGGCTGGAACGTTCCGAGGCGAAGGCCGCCAAGACCGTCGCGGAGCTGGAGCGTCGGTACGAGGAGCGGCACACTCAATTGCGCGACCAGGTGGAAGGCCGCGAGAATGAGGCCCTGGAAGCGGCGTTCCGGATCCTGGTCGATTCCACTTCGTAGAACCTGCACAACCGGCCGCCGCATCCATTTCCTGGCGGCGTTCTCGAGACGCCGCCGGCCGGTGCACCAAAGGATCAGGAGAGCATCCTTGTACAGCAGTGGCACCAACGCCTATCTGAACTGCCGCGTCGCGGGCATGGCCGACAAGCTGCTGGGCGATGCGAACCTGCGGGAACTGCTGTCGCTCGGCCTTGACGAGCTGGGCAATCGGCTTGGTCTGGAGAGTATCCTCGAAAGCCGCATGGACACCCGCGCCCGAACGCGTGCTGTCGAACAGGCGCTGATCTCGAGCCTCCTGGCGGATCTGATCGCGCTGATTCGACCCATGCCGCCGGCAGCGCGAGGACTCGTGATCGCCTGGGCCCAACGCTACGCGCTGTTCAACCTGAAGACGCTGTTGCGCGGCAGGGTGAACCACATTGAACCGGGCGAAATCCAGGACAATCTCTACGATCTTCCGGACCAGGTGCGGCTGGAGGAAGCCGCACTGTTCAGAGCCGATAGTGTCGACGAACTGCTGCAACTCCTGGAGGATACACCGCTGCGATCCCTGGCACGTCAGGCGCGCGAGGTGTACACCCGGCAGCACGATGCGTTCACGCTGGAGGCCGCCCTCGACCAGCGCTACTACGCGGGTCTGGTCCGGCGCGCGGTACGCATGAAGGACAGCCCGTCCCGGCGCCTGGTCGGCATACTGGTCGATCGCGCCGACGTGCTTTGGCTGCTTCGCTTCCGCTTCGGTTATGACCTGGCACCCTCCGAGACCTTCTACCAGCTGATTCCATCCCCGCGTCTGATGCATCGTCAGCGCCTGCGCAGCCTGGTCGCCATGGATACGCAGGAACAGGTCCTGGAGAATCTGCCGCCGCCCCTGGTGGACCTCCTGCGCGACTGTCCCAACCTGATCGAGGCCAAGCGGCGCCTGGATCAATACGTTATCGACGAGGCCCGGCGCATCATGCGCCTGGGCGAGACCGGGGTCGGCAGGGCCTTCGCCTACCTGATACTGCGGGAAACAGAGCGTCGGCATGTCTTCGCCCTGATCCACTCCCGGCTGCTGAACCTGCCCGACGAGGCCACGGAGATCGCACTGGGCATCCGGCAGGCCTCCTGCACCTATCCGCGCGCGGAGGCCGCATGAGTGCCGTCCGGGTCCACCTGGCCTCCCGCCCGCGACCTCGCGAAGAGGCCGACCGTGCGCATGCAGGGCGTAACCCATGCTAGCCCGCCGACGGATCCGGCATGTGCGACTGCTGGTCCTGACCGAGGATCTGCAGCAGGCCGCCCTTGCGCTGGCGGAAACCGAGAAGTTCCACCCCGACCCGCGCCCGCCGGCCGAAGAAAGGCTCGGAGAGTTGCACGAACGCGAATACCAGGAGAACTATCAGCAGGCCCGCAGCCGCCTCGACAAGATTGGGCACCTGATCCCGGTTCCCGAGCCGCAACTGGACACGATCCGGGTCGTCACAAAGGTCGAATTACAGTCGTTGAACGCCTGGCTCCGAGAGGCCAGGCAGCAGTGCATGATGCACGAGGAAACCGCCCACCAGGTCGACGAGGCCGAACGCCAGCTCAGCGAGGAAGAAACGCTGCTGGCGAACTTCGCCGAGCTGGACATCGACCTGGGGATACTCCAGCGGGACAGCCGTTTTCTCGACATCCGCGTCGGCGTGATGCCACGCGAGAACCGCACCCAACTCGCGGATGCGCTGGATCTGGCCGGCTTCATCCTGTTCGACTATGCCGAGCATGGCGATCAGGCCCACGTCGTTATTGCCGGGCCATCCGGGCGCAAGGAATCCGAGATCCGTTCACTGCTCGCATCGGCCAGTTTCCGCGAGATTCCCGTACCGCCGGAACTTGATGACGCTCCGGAGGCAATCCGCGAGCGCCAGCGGGAACGGCGCCGGGAGATCGAGGACCGCCGCCGGCAGCTTTCCGAGAGCCTGGACGCCTGTGCATTGCAATTCCGCGAGCGCCTGCAGGAGGCCAGCACCCTGCTCGCGCTGGCCGAACCCTTCGTCACGCTGGACCCGTCGATCCGCAGTTCCGGATACCTGGCAACACTGGCGGGCTGGGTGCCAGCCCGGGCCGTCGATGACCTGCAACAGCGCCTGGCCGACAGTCTGCCTCACCCCTTCCGGCTCGAGACACGCAAACCACATTCGGATGAGCGATCGTTGGTGCCGACATTGCCGACCACCAACCCGCTGTTGCAGCCATTCCAGACTCTGGTGCAGCAATACGGGATCCCGCGCTACGGCGAGTTCGATCCGACCGCCCTGTTCACCATCACCTTCCTGCTGATGTTCGGCACCATGTTCGGCGATGTGGGACACGGGGCCGTTCTCGCGGGGCTGGCCCTCGCGTTTCGGCGCAAACTGGGCCATTTCTACCGCTTCGGGGTCATGGCGGGGCTGTCGTCGATCCTGTTCGGGTTTTTGTTCGGTTCCGTCTTCGGCTACAAGGACATCCTGCCAGCCGTCTGGATGTCGCCCCTGTACGATCCGATCCTGATGCTGCAACTGGCCCTGGGCTGGGGTGTCCTGTTCATTACCCTTGCCTGCGTACTGACGGTCTACAACCGTCTGGTAATCGGCGAACCGGCGGATGCGGTCTTCGGCCATCACGGGGCCCTCAATCTGCTGTTCTACCTGGCCCTCGTCGCGGGTGGCGTCGGCCTGGTCAGCGGCGAGGGCTTCGGTCTTCTGCCCACCGGGACCATCCTCGTATCGCTACTGGCCATGGCCGTCTACAGCTGGAGGGAGCTGACAGCCCCTGTCGGCGAGAAGATCCTCGTGATCGCGATCGAGACCCTGGAGACCGTCATCGGCTACATCTCCAACACGCTGTCCTTCCTGCGTGTCGCGGCCTTCAGCATCAATCACGTCGCCCTGGCCATCGCGGTGCTTACACTGGCCTCGATGATGGGGACGATCGGTCACGTCCTGATGGTGATTTTGGGCAACATCTTCATTATTGTGCTAGAGGGGGTCATCGTGACCATTCAGGTGATGCGCCTGCAGTATTTCGAGGGCTTCTCGCGCTATTTCTCGGCCGACGGCCACGAATTCGCGCCGCTGCGCCTGCGAGGGCGCGACCGCAAGGCAACCTGAAACCGGATTATATCCGTCTGACTTACACAGGGAGAACAGCATGTACTGGCTCGCAGGTCTCATGTCCGCCGCCGTCCTCGGCCTGATTGCCACCGGCACCTACCTCGAATTGCGCCCGGTATTGCCATGGCGAGTACGACAGTGGTTCCGGCCCGCCCTGATGGGGCAAATGCTCCTGTTCTTCGGCGCCATGATCGGGGCCCTCGCGTTCGGGATCAGCGACGCGCTGGCGCAGACGCCGGCCATGGAACAGGGGGTCAGCGAGATCTCGGTGGGGCTGGGCCTGGCCATCATTGGGATCGGCATCCCCACCGGCCTGTCCACCATCGGTGCCGGCATTGCCGTGGGCCCGATCGGGTCGGCAGCACTGGCCGCCATCACGGAGAAACCCGAGATGCTCGGACGCAGCCTGATCTACATCGGGCTTGCCGAGGGCATCGCCATCTACGGTCTGGTCATCAGTATCCTGCTGTTGAACCGCATCTAGGGAGCCCAGGGCAATGGCGGGGGACACAGCAGCGCTCGAACACAACAGTCGGCTCGTGTTCATGGGGGCGCACGAGCTTGCCGACGGCTTCCGCCTGATCGGCTTCGAGACCCTTTCCAACCCGGAGCCAAGCGATGTCAGCAGCATGCTGCGCCAATTGCAAAGGGAACGTGCCCGGGCCCTGGTAATCGTGGACGCCGCGATCATGGCCTGGGACGTCCCGGAGCTGGCGCAACTGCGCCGCGAGGGCGGACGTATCCTGCTGGTCTCCGTACCGCCGCTCAATAGCGCGCCGCCGCATCTGACCAGTGACGTCGCGCAACGCGTGGACCAACTGTTCGGCACCGGCCCCGGCACTCGCGAGGAATCCCGGTGAGTCAGGTAGAAGAACTCGAAAACGCCATCCTCAGCCGGGCGCGGGAACTCGCGGAGCAGCACGCGGAACAGGCCCGCCGTAGCCGCGAGATGCTGCTGCGCGAGGCTAGCGAACGCGTGCGGCAGCGCGAGAAGGACGCAGAGGCGCACGCCCGCGAGCGCGCCGACCAGCACTATCGCCAAACCGTACAGACCGCCGAGCTCCGGCTGCGCAGTCAACTGGACCGCACGCGCTGGAACCTGGTACGGGGCGTCGAACGGCGCCTGGCCGAGCGCATGCGCAGCTTCATCCAGGACGAGGCCGCCTATCGCGAGCACCTGCAGGCCCTGATTACGGACAACGCCACCCTGCTCCCGTCGGACGCGCTGACGGTCCGTGCCAACGCCGTCGACTCACGGCGTCTCGAGGACACCTGGGACAAGATCCAGAAACAGCTTCCGGACAAGAGCCTGCGACTCGGCAAGGAACCGATCGAGACCCTCGCCGGGGTTCTCCTGACCAGTGACGACGGGCGCGTACGGGTCAATCACACCTTCGAGGGGCGTCTGGCTCGGCTGCAACCAATGATCCAGCAGATCATCCTGGAACATCTCTTCCCCACCCCCCTCGAGGCTGCCGGCTCGAACAACGGATCGACATCATGAGCGAACAGGAACGCACGGGAACGGTTCGCGACATCAACGGACCTATCGTCACCATCCGGCTGCCGGGGATCCAGTACGGGGAGCAGGTCCGGCTCGGCGAGCTGGGTCTGTTCGGGGAGGTCATCTCGCTGCGCGGCGACGAGGCCATCGTGCAAACCTACGAATCGACCGAGGGCGTGCGACCTGGCGAACCCGTGTCCGGGCTGGGCTGGCCCCTCTCCGTCGAGCTCGGCCCCGGGTTGATGGGCGGCATCTTCGACGGCGTGCAACGTCCCCTGCAGGAGCTGGCTCGCCGCTCCGGTGACCACATCCAGCGCGGCATCGACGTCGCCGCGCTGCCGCGCGACCGCAAATGGGCGTTCAAGCCGAATCCCGATCTGGAGCCGGGCCAGAAGCTGGCACCGGGCACGGTGCTCGGGACCGTACAGGAGACCGGGGCGATCGTGCATCGCATCCTGGTGCCACCCCGGATCCACGGCGAGCTCGACGAACTGGCGCCCGCCGGCGAGTACGATATCGAGGCCACGCTGGCGCGTGTATGCACTCCCGACGGGGGCCAGCAGCGGCTGCGGATGTACCACCGCTGGGCGGTACGTACGCCGCGGCCATACACCGCCCGCGATGACGGCGTGGCGCCGCTGATCACCGGCCAGCGCATCATCGATACTTTCTTCCCGCAGCTCAAGGGCGGCAAGGGTGCGGTCCCGGGCCCGTTCGGGGCCGGCAAGACCGTGGTGCAGCAGCAGATTGCCCGCTGGTCCAACGCCGACATCGTGATTTACGTTGGCTGCGGCGAACGCGGCAACGAGCTGGTCGACGTACTGGAGACCTTCCCGAACCTGGAAGACCCGTACACCGGACGCAATCTCATGGAGCGCACGCTGCTGGTTGCCAACACCTCGAACATGCCCGTAGTGGCGCGCGAGGCCTCGGTCTACGTGGGCATAACGATGGCCGAGTACTATCGCGACATGGGTTACGACGTAGTAATGCTCGCGGATTCCACCTCCCGCTGGGCCGAGGCGCTGCGGGAGGTATCCGGCCGGCTCGGTCAGATGCCGGTAGAGGAGGGCTATCCCGCCTACCTCGCGTCACGCCTGGCTGCACTCTACGAACGCGCCGGTCGCGTCGAGACCCTCGGTGCCGGCTCCGGTTCGGTGACCCTGATCGGCGCGGTCTCGCCGCCCGGTGGCGATTTCTCCGAGCCGGTCACCAGCCATACCAAGGACATTGTCGACACCTTCTGGGCCCTGTCCAAGGAACTCGCCGATGCCCGCCACTATCCCTCCATCGACTGGGTCAGCAGCTACTCCGCCCATGTCCCGACCGCCGCGCGATGGTGGCACGAAGAGATCGATCCGCACTGGGAGGCCAGTCGCCGCGAGGCCCTCGCCCTGCTCGCCCGAGATGCAGAGCTCTCGCGCATTGTGAACCTGGTGGGTCCGGAGGCGCTCTCTGCGGAACAGCGCTGGGATCTGGAGGGGGCCGCACTGGTCAAGGAAGGGGTGCTGCAACAGAGCGCCCTGGACGCCGTCGACACCTTCTGTTCGCCGGAGAAGCAGTTCGCGCTGCTGGACCTGGCGCTGCGGATCTACCACCTCGGCAAACGCAGCGTGCAGGCTGGTGCCTCGGTGCAGGAGATCCAGGGGATGGCGGTGCTCGGCGAGGCGCGCCGGGCCAAGGCGCGCTTTCCCAGTGAGCAGATGGACGATCTTCGGGCGCTGCGGGACAAGGTCGATTCCGCTTTCGAACAGCTCATCCAGAACTACAAGGACCAGGAAGAGCATACCCAATGAGCATCCTGGAATACTGCACCGCTACCGAGGCCCGGGGGGATCTGCTGGTACTGCGCCACACCCCCGGGATCGCCTTCGGCGACCGCGTCTACATCCACAGCCCGGCCGGTGACATCCGTAACGGGCAGGTGATTCGCTCCTCGGACGACGAAGTGCTGATCCTGGTCTTCGAGGGCGTCGAGGGGCTGGACCTCCAGCGGACCTGGGTGCGTTTCCTCGATACCCCCGTCCAGGTGGGACTGTCCCCCGATTTGCTCGGGCGCGAGTTCAACGGCCTGGGAGAACCCCGGGACGGACGCCCGCCGATCCTCTCGAGGCTGAACCGGCCGGTGTCCGGCTCCGCCATCAATCCGGCCGCGCGCAACTATCCGAGCGAGTTCATCCAGACCGGCATCTCCACCATCGACGGGCTGAACGCGCTGGTGCGCGGGCAGAAACTGCCGATATTCACCGGCTCGGGCCTGCCCCACAACCGTCTGGTCGCACAGATCGTGCGTCAGGCCAGTCTCAAGGAAGAGGAGACCACCTTCTCGATCGTATTCGCCGCCATGGGCGTCTCCTATGCCGATGCCCGCTTCTTCCGCGAGGCGTTCGTGTCCTCGGGCGCATTGGACAATGTGGTGATGTTCACCAATCTTGCGGATGACCCGCCGGTGGAACGCCTGACCCTGCCGCGCACGGCCCTGACTGTGGCGGAATACCTTGCCCACGACCTCGATCGGCACGTACTGGTGATCATGACCGACATGACGTACTACGCCGAGGCCCTGCGCGAGGTCGCCACCGCCAAGGGCGACGTACCGGCGCGCAAGGGCTATCCGGGCTATCTCTATTCGGACCTGGCCGAGATCTACGAACGTTGCGGGCGCATCCACGACCGCCACGGTTCCATCACCATGCTGCCGGTCGTCTCCATGCCCTCGGACGACATCACCCACCCGATCCCTGACCTTACCGGGTACATCACCGAGGGCCAGATCGTCCTCTCCCGCGATCTGGCCAATCAGGGCATCTACCCACCGGTGCACATCTCGCCGAGCCTGTCGCGCCTGATGAAGGACGGAATCGGCAAGGACGATACGCGCGCCGACCACCCCAACGTGGCCTCGCAGCTGTACGCCCTCTATGCGCGGGCCCTGGACACCCGGAACCTGGCGTCGATCGTCGGGGCCGACGAGCTTTCCACCCACGACCGCCGCTATCTCGACTTCGCCGACGCCTTCGACCAGCGCTTCGTGAATCAGGGCGAGGACGAGGGGCGCAGTATCGAGGCAACCCTGGACCTCGCCTGGGAGCTGATGTCCATCTTCCCGAAAGAGACACTGACCCGGGTGACTACGGAGGAGATCGAACGGCACTATCAGGAACGCGACAGCGACGCGACCGCGGAAGGCCGCGACAGCGATGCCCATGGCAGTGGGGCGACGAATGTCCAGTCGTACGGGGCGAAGCAGTCCAGGCAACGGGATCACGAGACCGACCCGTCCACCAGCGGGCGCTGAAGGCCCATTCATGTCCGGACAGATGCTCAAGGTACCGCCGACCAAGAACACCCTGCTGCGCCTGAAACGCCAGGTGAACTTTCTGGAGAACGGACACGACCTGCTGGAACGCAAGCGTGAACTGCTGACCCGCCTGGTCTACGAGCGCATCAATCAGTACCGGCGCCTGTGCGAGGATACCGATACTCGGCTGGAAAGGGCCTACCGGTGTCTGAGCGTGACCCAGATGCGCATGGGCGGACGCAGCATCCACCAGGCCGCAATGGGGGCCGAGCGCACCCTCGATCTCCATATCCTGCCGCGCCGCAGCCTTGGTATCGAATACCCGGCGATAACCGCCGAACGCAGGCCCATCAGGCCGCTCGGCTTTCTCGGGGTCGACATCAGCTTTGACAGCACGCGCGAGGGCATGACCGACCTCACCGTGGCCCTGGCACGACTGAGCGAGGTGGAACTCGCACTGCATCGGCTGATGGAGGAACAGCGCAAGGCCCAGAAACTGGTCAACGCGCTCAAGCACAACATCATTCCGCGCTACGAACGCACCATTCGCTACATCGAGGCGTCCCTGGAGGAAGAGGAACGCAACAGCCTGTTCCAGAACAAGCTCCTCCGCGAACGCGCCGAGAAGTCGGCCCGCAACCTCCAGTCCGAATGACCCTGTGGTCCTCCTCGGGCCAACGCGCGGGACCTGGGTGCGAGCTGTCTAGGCCAATGGACAGCCGGCCGCACCCGGAGCACAAGGTCTATCCCTGCGTGCTGCGGGGTCTTTCGATCACGCGGCCGTACCAGGTCTCGAGCACGGGCGTGACCTATTAGTGCATCGGCCGAAGCGCGACCATCGCATCCTCACCCGCCCGAAAAGCTCCGATATCGGTGCCCGGAGCAACGTTGTACCGAGGGCCACCGGTTCCCTCGTCCACCGGCACCTGAATGTACCGCAGTTGCTCGACGTACCGAAGCGGCCGCTCCCAGTCCCACAGAGCGAGTAATCCCTTGTCGGGTCCTTCCCATACCGAGAACCCACTCGCACGCTTCTGAAAAACCGTCACACAGACTCGTGTGCTGACACACAACTGCGTCCTCACCTCCCTCCACCGGGACCCGATATTTCCAGTAGCGGCCCGCTACACTGATACCCCGCATCCGCCTGGCCTGAAAGACACGCATCCACGGCATCCTTGAGCTGGGCATCGATGTCGCCGTCCGGATCCAGGACGAAGTGCAGCGGTTTGTAGGTCCACTCGGACTCCGGGTGCTGCATGTAAATCATGCCCAATTTGCAGCCTTCGGTTTCCGCAGCCCCCTCGACTAAATACTGCACGCTGGCGCCTGCACCCGTAGCGGTCACATAACTCGCTTCTGCCTTGCAGGACGATACCGCATCGATGAAACACGCCTTTGATTCGCACGGTGCCGGACCCTCGTAGCCCATCATCGACACCGCCGGGTTCGACCATAGTGCCAATAGCGCCAAGGCGGCCGTGAAGAGCAGATTACCCTCCGCTTTTCGCATGACTTCCCCTTCTGGTTTTCCCACTCACGGCCAAGCATACGGGATGTCCCGGATTCAAGCCTGTCCCACTCGGGGTCGGATCCAGTCGTTGGGCGTAGTTTGCCATCAGGCCGTGCGCATATACCTGGACATCGGTATGCGCATGAACCTTGCCAGTCAGCGCTGTTTCATCCGCAGCATCTGGCTGACGGGGCTGATCATCCGGCCTTCCAGCGGTCGGGCTGCCTCGAACTCTCCGCGGATACGCCGGGTTTGGACGGTGCCATCGCCGTAGAGCTCGACGGCCTCGACCTCGATGTCGAACTGGCCCACGATGCGCTGGTCTTCGCTGGCGGTCACGCGGACCATGCCATCACCGGTACCGGTGAAGGTGGTGATGTTGCCCTCGGGGTCTTCGAAAACCGCGTAGGTCTGGAAATCCTCGGCGTAGGCCAGCAGTTCATCCGTGCTCATGGCCTGCATCGCCTCGCGGTCCAAGATCGGTCCGCTGGCATAGTCACCCGGAACCGGCTTGCCATGGTGCGCGCGCAGCAATAGCAGCAGGCCGTCAGCGCCGCCTTCGCCATCGAACAATGCCGCGATGGCAAGATCGCCCCGATCGGTGACCTGGAAGGACGTGGCGGCCGGGAACGTTTGCTGGTCCGAACCGATCGGCATGTGCAATTCACTCGCCGGATCGTTGGCGGGGGCGCCGCCGACCGCTTCCTTCATCATCAGCGCGCCCACAGCGCCATCCTCCCGCGACTCGGGGATACGCGGCCACTCACGATAGCGGGTGATGTCGACATCGCGCCCTGGCTCGATGCCTTGCAGCGCGATAGTCGCGGGATCATTGCCGAAATCCATCCGGGTGCGCACCAGCATGCCGGCCTCACGCAGACGCGGCAGCAGGTGTTTGTAGACGTGGTTGTTGACCGTCGAGGCGCCACGACTGCTGGAGCGGACGAAGCGGCTATCGTTGACGATGCGGTGCGGCAGGAACTGCAACGGCGAGAAGGCATGCGCATCGGCAAACCAGAAATCGCGCCGGCTTGTCACCCGTTCGTGTTCGGGGCTGTCTTCGCCAGCGTCGTGCCAGTGGTAGTCGTAGGCGATCTCGACGACCACATGGTCAGCCGACAGCCCGGCGATGGTGCGATCGTCATCGCCCCCGCGCCAGGACACGTCCAGATTGTCAATCCACCACTGGCGCTCGAACGCTTCCTCGCGCGGGTCCGGCGGATCGATCGTCGCGGTGTAGCGCTTTCCGGGTTCCAGCGCCATCGGCTCGGGAATCCGGAAATACCAGCGCGACAGCCGCTGCCCCTTGAGCAGGCGTCCGTCGAGTTCGTCGGCAGCGGCGTAGGCCGGTCCCTGCCCCACGAGCTGCGGTGGTGCGTCGTCCTGTTCGCGCAACGCGGGCCGATCCGCCGGGTGGTGAACGCCGACGGCGAGATCATCCTGCTGATACACCGTTACCTTGTGGGGCGAACCGTCGTAGAGCGGCGAGTTGACCTCGTAGAGTAGCGGTGCGGCCGCCAGCGAAGTCGAAAGAACTGCCAGGCAGGCAAGGATGGCTACCTGTGTCGCGCGAATGGCATGGTGCATGGGAGACCTCCGATGTGATGCGTATCGAGATTGCTTTTTCACTCGCTGATGACGCAAACGGAGCGTGATTGCCATCACGTTTCGCTGCCGCTACGCACCGGCAGCAAAATCCCGCTGGATGCGAAACCCCCTCCGGTTGGGGTACCTGGGGACACCCACTTTACGAGATCCTTGTTCAGGGAACCCGCCCCCCGCAACCTCCAAACAGAGATGTCCCCTTCTCTGGTCTGCACCGAGTCAATGCCTACGGAGGCACCACTAGCGAATATCCTCCGCCGCGCTGGCCGTCAGGTTACGCCTTTCGCCTTGAGGAATGGCACATAGGCCATATCCACCTTCATGATGTGGTGGGTCAGCCAGTCTTTCAGGAACTGCATCGCCTCGTCCCCGGGCAACTCGCCGTTGTCATGCGCCTCCAGCAAACCCGCTGCCCTGGCGGTAAAACGATTGTGCTCTTCGCGATGCGCCGCCTCCTCCGGATAGGCGTGTTCCTGGAACAGCGACTCCTCCATGATGAAGTGATTGAAGGTGTAATCCATGAGCCCGACGAGGACCTCCTCGACCACCTGCCGGTCCGGGTCCACCTTGCTGACCTCGTCATGGAGTGAGTTGATCGAATCCACCAGCCACCGATGCTGCGTATCCACGGTCGCGATCCCCGTCTCCAGCTCCGAACTCCAGTGCATCAGTGTCATCCCGCCCCCTCCGTGCCCAACAAACCAATCCCACAATATCTTAGTGGCTTTGTCAATCAGTTTCCTGCGTCGGGTCCGGCGGGGAGACCCACTTCGCGAGATCGTTTCCAGGGCACTCGCCCTCTGGCCGCGGCAGACCGTCAGCGCTATCCTCGGCCCTTCGCCGACAAGGTCATCCTTATGCCAAGGTACGCTCGCACACGCCTGCTGCTGCTCGCCGTGATCCTGCCGCTGGCCAGTGGTTGCACTGCGGTGAAGGTCGCCGGCGCAGCGGGCAGCGCCGCCATCAGCGTCACCACGGGCGCCGCGAAGGCGACCGGAAAGGCCGCTGGCGCAGCAGGACGCGCCATTATCCCGGGCGGCAACCAGGAAAAAGAAGACGCCGCAGAAGACTAGGAGCCTGTCGGACTTGGGACTGATCTGCTGCGCGTGGGCAGGAGAGTGGGCCCTTTTTCCGCTCTCTTTCTCGTTACATAGTTCCCAACTATGCGCCTCGAAAGACCGAAAAAATCGCCTCATTCTCCTGCCTCACGCTCGCGACGATCGCCCAAATCCGACAGGCTCCGAGTCTGCTCGGGGACCGTCTGTCCCAACACGCCCCAGACCCGCCTTCTCGGCATTTCCGCGACCGTCCCGGGCAAGGGACGGCCACGTGGCAGGCAAAAGCTGCACCACGACCAGGCAGGATGCCCGGCTGCCATGCCTGACGAGGATCGTGCACTCCTCGTGGTCGTGGCACGCGACCGAGGCTCCGGCCTACCCGATGGCGTTCAGCAAGTCCGCGTCATCTTCGAACGGGCGATTTACGCGCGTGGATACCGGCCAGGCACGCAATGCCTCCGGCGCCAGGCGACGGGTGTGCTGGCGAATTGCGGCACGATCGGTCAGCGCCGGATCCAGCCAGTCGTGGCGACAGTCGGCATCCAGTACCAGCGGCTGACGGTCGTGGATGTGCGCCAGGGGCTGCGCAGCCGGTTCGGTAATAATCGCGCAGCAGGCGTCATCGACCGCCATCGGTTCCCAGATCCCGGCCAGGAAGAGGACGTCCTGCGGGGCGTCCTCGATCAGGGTCACGTAGTACGGTTGCTTGCCGTTCCCGGTCGCCTGCCACTCGTACCAGCCATCGGCCGGGATCAGGCAGCGACGGTGGGCAAACGCATCACGGAAATAGGGGCTGGTAGCGACCGTCTCGGCGCGGGCATTGATCGGCGTCGGGCCGTCCATCACCCGGTGGTGACGGAAGCCCCAGTACATCGGCTGGAACACCGCACCACCCTCCTCCGCAGCGCGGAACGCCTCGATCTCCACGCCCGGGGAGATGTTGTAGCGCGGGGTGTCCGGAGCCGCCTCCAGCTTCAGATCGAAGTAGCGCCATGCCAATTCGCTGACGGGCGTATGACGCGCGAAACGACCACACATACCGGCTCCCTTGGGGGTCTTGTCGTCAATCCTGCGCCCGGGCGGCGGCCGAGAGGGGCGACAGGCTGCGCAGGTAGCGTAGCTGATCCGGACTCTCGATCGCCCCCGGGCGCGCCGCGCGCACCTCGGCGATAGCCGCCTCCGCCGCACTGCCCCGTTCGATCAGGGTCAGCGCCGCAATCGTACCGGCCCGCCCCAGCCCGCCGCCGCAATGAAACACAATCCCCTCTCCAGCGCGCAGTCGCCGGTGCACATCCGGTCCGACCTCCCGCCAGCGTGCCTCCCACGGGCGATCCGGCGCGGCCATGTCGCCGACCGGCAGATGCAGCCATTCCATCCCGGCGGTACGGACCGCCTCGCCGAGATCGGCCACCCCGAGGGCTTCGAGCTCGCGCGCCTGATTCAGGGTGATCACGGACGTCGCACCCCAGGCCCGGATGGCCTCCAGATCCGCACGCAGGTCGCACATCCGGATGGCGGCCGCCGGCGGGCGATCCCGCTTGCCCGGGCACGCGCTCATCCCGATCCTCCCGCCCCCGGGCAGCCGAACCGTTCCGATCTCCAGCGGCGCACTACCGCCGCCCCGCTGATCGTTCATCAATCTCTCCTCCCTGTCCGCACGGATGTCCGTTTTCCCGCGCGTGGGCCATCATTCACTCTTATTGTGCCCAGCGGCGCGCACGTACCGTCGCGACAGGCTACCCTCCAATCCGAGGGGGACACGATTGCAGATGCCGATCGTGCGGCGGGCCCCGGACCGCCACGTCATCCGCGCCCCGCCCGCCCGCCGGACAGGCATCAACGGCGAGCACGGAGGACAGCCATGAATCCACTGCGCACCAGGCTGGCAGCGACCAACGGCCTTCCGTCTTCGGACTTCCTCGCCCGTTCCACCCTGCGTGCCTGGGTGGGCATGTCGTTCCCCGCCGCGATG
>JBNJFQ010000040.1:0-2970 GCA_051747025.1 Pseudomonadota bacterium | reverse complement strand
CGCACCAGGCTGGCAGCGACCAACGGCCTTCCGTCTTCGGACTTCCTCGCCCGTTCCACCCTGCGTGCCTGGGTGGGCATGTCGTTCCCCGCCGCGATGCTCCTGATTGTTGCCGGCCTGGGAGTCTGTCGGGTTTGGGCGATCGTCGCGAGCGTGGCGGGAGAGTGAGACCATTTTTTTGGTCTCTCGAGGCGCATAGTGGGGACTATGCAACGAGAGAGAGCGGAAAAAGGGGCCGCTCTCCCGCACGCGCAGCAGATCAGTCCCTAATCCGACAGACTCCTAGCCTTTTCCTGGCTCATCGTGATCGTGGCCGGCGGTGCCGACAGCATCGTACCGCACTTCTATTACGTACCCATCCTGTTTGCCGCCGCCCGCTTCGGGCCTGCCATGGCCCTGGTCGTGGCGATCGTTGCCGGCCTGCTCGCGGGACCTGTCACACCCGTCGACGTGACCGCCGGCATCGCGCAGGAACCCGAACGCTGGCTGACACGCACGGCGTTCTTCATCGGCATTGGGCAGCTGATGGCCTGGCTGGTGATCCCTGCCCTGAATCCCGTCAGCGAAGAGTTGCGTCGCATGCGCCAGGAATTCGACATCCGGCGCGGTCTCCAGAAACGCGAATTCTTCCTGCGCTACCAGCCGATCTACTCCATCCCGGAAGGCCGGTACGTCGGAGCCGAGGCGCTGGTGCGCTGGCAGCACCCGATCCGGGGCGAGCTCCCACCATCCTCGTTCCTGGACGTGGCCGAGGACTCGTCCCTGATCCAGGACCTGAGCAACCACGTCATCAACGAAGCCTGCCGCGAGGCGGCCGAATGGAAACGCCTTGCCGAGCGCAACGGCCACCCCCCGTGGCATGTCGCCATCAACCTGTCCGCCCGCGACCTGCAACGGCCGGAACTGGCCGCGCACATCGCCGAGGCCATGAAACGGAACCAGCTGCCGCCCGCGCTGCTGCATGTCGAGCTCACGGAAACCGTGCTGGCACAGGACGAGGCCGGAGAGGCCCTGCATCAGCTCAAACGCCTCGGCATCCAGCTCGCCATCGACGATTTCGGCACCGGCTACTCGTCGCTGGCCTATCTCAACCGCTTCCCGCTCGATATCCTCAAGATCGACCAGCAACTGACCGCCTGCCTGGGCATCGAGCCCTCCGCCCGGGACCTGTCGCGCGGCATCGTGCTGCTCGCGGATGCCCTCGGGTTGAGCACCATTGCCGAAGGCGTCGAGACGCGCGAGCATTTCGAGATCGGCAAGGAGCTCCAGTTCGACTGCATCCAGGGCTACTACTTCGCCCGCCCACAGACCACCGAGGGCATCCGGTCCCTGATCCTGTCGGGCGAAATACACCCCAACGCCATCCATGCCGTCTCCTGAACCCGGCTCCCGGCGCGACGTGCACAACCCGGCATGTGCACGTCGCCAGACGCCCCCTCGCTGGAACATGCGGGCTTCGTCCCCAGGGGCAGTCCAGGAGGCCTCTCTCCACGGGGAGATCGTGCCATCCCGGTCGGTCTGCTATGTTCGCCTGGCAAGCACCGCAACCAGGGATTCCAGATGAGCGATCACGACACGCCAGAGGCGGAACTGACCCAGGAACAGCGCATCCTCGCGATGGTGAAGGGGATCCTGACCGATGTCGCACGCGATACCCATACCCCGCCCGGCATGCGCCACCCGTTGACCGACAGGACCATCAACCGCATGCGGGAATGCCTGGGCCTGATCGTTGCCCGCGAACGCGAACTCGCCGAAGCGCTGGGCCAGGAAATGAATGCCCGCCCCCGCTACGTCGACGAGCCACGCGACAACACCGTGGTCCCAATCAATATCGACGCCCTGCGCAAGAATCCGAAAGACTGAGCGTCGCGCCGGGTCCGCCCGCGCAACCGGCCCTGACCTCCGGCAGGGACATGGATGCCTCCTTTGGCAAACTGGGCGTCCCCTTCCGCGCGCCGGCTAGTGGCCGCACTGATTCAGCACTATAAACACCCGCCGCATGCCGAAGGCGGCACCGCCGAGCACGCACGCCAGGCGATGGTGTACGCGTTCTTCCACTGGGGCCTGCACGCGTGGACCGTGTACATAACACCGGGGCTTTCGCTGGCCTGTTTCAGCTTCCGCTGACCAACCGCCCGCGACCGGGGAACGCCCCCTGACGGCCGCCGAGTACTGCGAATGGTGTCGAACGAGGAACGAATCCGCGTGATCCACTGGCGTTACACTGCACTTCTGGCGAGCGCTTCGCTGATCCTGACCGTGGCGAGATGCGGCCTGTTCCCGGTCGACGAAGCGACCGAGGCTGCCCCCGCCGAGGAGGCGGCAGCCGACCACAACCGGCCCGCCGCCACCAACGGGCTGCGGATCGCGCACAGTGAACAGAGGAGGCAGTACAACAACGCGAAGTGCTGCTCAAAAGCGGCCACGCGACCGTGTTTCCCGAGCACCTCGGCTACTACATGGACATCCTGACAGTCCGTCTGCGCCAGGACCTCGCCCACAGCGACGTGGCAGTACACCGTGGCCGGACCCGGTTCACCCTGACCGCCTTCTTCGCCGGGCTTCTACCGTATCCCCTTCGCCCTTTCCTTATCCCTTCCTTGCCTGACGTCCGGGGCGTGCGGCAAACGCTCGCGGATGTCCATGGTACCGAGGATGCTGTTGGTTCTCCTCAGGGGGTGAATTCCCGGACACAACGGACTCTGTGCATGGAATCCTTTGTGGCAACCAACGGGCTGCCATCGTTGAAATCCTGCATCCACGCAGAATGAGGAGAATCGAAATCCCACTCCGTTGAACTCCAGTAGGAACCAGCCGCAAAACCGCCAATAGCGGCACGATTGGCAAACAGGCAGTTAAGCTGACCGTTCGCCGCGAGGTTATCACCCGCGGGAAGGAACCAGTCGTTGTAGCAGGTATTGCCTGCCTGGCAGGGCGTGGTCCCCAGGGAGTCCACTTCGAAATCCG
>JBNJFQ010000039.1:20000-22007 GCA_051747025.1 Pseudomonadota bacterium | reverse complement strand
CGGCTTCCTTCAGATTCCATCTCACGATGGACACCCTTGCCGTTCGGCTAACCGTTCCCTTTGCCGGGCCGGTAGAGGACTTGCACCTCCAAGTCATCCAGTCACCACCACAGTGTCCGGAATAGCGCCAGTCAAGGCGCTGCGCGCCATGCCTGGCGCACCATAAAAAAAAAGCCCGACCCCCAATCAGGGGCCGGGCTTCGAATATATGCCTGGCGGTGACCTACTCTCACATGGGGAGACCCCACACTACCATCGGCGCAGAGCAGTTTCACTTCCGAGTTCGGGATGGAATCGGGTGGTTCCTACTCGCTATTGCCGCCAGACAATCTGGCTCGACAACACGACCATGTCGTGTCATCTGAATTCGGAATGCATTCCAGGCGCGTGTACCTTGTGATGTGTCATACGAGACCGGCCATCAACACCTTGGGTGTTATATGGTCAAGCCTCACGGGCAATTAGTACTGGTTAGCTGCACGCGTTACCGCGCTTCCACACCCAGCCTATCAACGTTGTCGTCTTCAACGGCCCTACAGGGACCTCGAGGGTCCAGGGAGATCTCATCTTCAGGTGGGTTTCCCGCTTAGATGCTTTCAGCGGTTATCCCTTCCGCACATAGCTACCCGGCAATGCCACTGGCGTGACAACCGGAACACCAGAGGTGCGTCCATCCCGGTCCTCTCGTACTAAGGACAGATCCTGTCAAATCTCCGACGCCCACGGCAGATAGGGACCGAACTGTCTCACGACGTTCTAAACCCAGCTCGCGTACCACTTTAAATGGCGAACAGCCATACCCTTGGGACCTGCTTCAGCCCCAGGATGTGATGAGCCGACATCGAGGTGCCAAACACTGCCGTCGATATGGACTCTTGGGCAGTATCAGCCTGTTATCCCCGGAGTACCTTTTATCCGTTGAGCGATGGCCCTTCCATACAGAACCACCGGATCACTAAGACCTGCTTTCGCACCTGCTCGACGTGTCTGTCTCGCAGTTAAGCACCCTTTTGCCTTTGCACTCGTCGCGCGATTTCCGACCGCGCTGAGGGTACCTTCGCACTCCTCCGTTACTCTTTGGGAGGAGACCGCCCCAGTCAAACTACCCACCACACACGGTCCCCGACCTGGATCACAGGCCTGGGTTAGAACTTCAAACTTGCCAGGGTGGTATTTCAAGGATGGCTCCACCGAGACTGGCGTCCCGGCTTCAAAGCCTCCCACCTATCCTACACAAACAAGCTCAAAGTTCAGTGTGAAGCTGTAGTAAAGGTTCACGGGGTCTTTCCGTCTAGCCGCGGGTACACAGCATCTTCACTGCGATTTCAATTTCACTGAGTCTCGGGTGGAGACAGCGCCGCCATCGTTACGCCATTCGTGCAGGTCGGAACTTACCCGACAAGGAATTTCGCTACCTTAGGACCGTTATAGTTACGGCCGCCGTTTACCGGGGCTTCGATCAAGGGCTTCGCCGAAGCTAACCCCATCAATTAACCTTCCGGCACCGGGCAGGCGTCACACCCTATACGTCCTCTTGCGAGTTTGCAGAGTGCTGTGTTTTTAATAAACAGTCGCAGCGGCCTGGTCTCTGCGACCTCAGCCAGCTCAGGGAGCAAGTCCCATCACCAACCGAGGCGTACCTTCTCCCGAAGTTACGGTACCATTTTGCCTAGTTCCTTCACCCGAGTTCTCTCAAGCGCCTTGGGATTCTCACCCTGCCCACCTGTGTCGGTTTGGAGTACGGTCAACTGTTAACTGAAGCTTAGAGGCTTTTCCTGGAAGCATGGCATCAGTGACTTCGCCTCCGTGGAGACTCGTCATCGTATCTCAGGATTGTGTCCCCGGATTTGCCTAAGGACACTCCCTACATACTTGAACCGGACACCAACAGCCGGATCACTTAGCCTTCTCCGTCCCCCCATCGCATTAACAGCCGGTACAGGAATATTAACCTGTTTCCCATCGACTACGCATTTCTGCCTCGCCTTAGGGGCCGACTAACCCTGC
>JBNJFQ010000039.1:0-15000 GCA_051747025.1 Pseudomonadota bacterium | reverse complement strand
ATCTTCAGGCTCGGGGCCGCTTCAGGCTCGGGGGCCGCGCAAGGATACCGCGCACGCGCTGCGCGCGCGAAACCCGCAGTTGGTCCAGAATGACGGGCTCGCACCCGGGAGCCCATGCGCATGGAACGTTACATTGGCCTGATGTCCGGTACGAGTCGCGACAGCGTCGACGCCGTGCTGATCGAACTGCAAGCCCTGGATCAGGTCCGCGTCACCGGGCACTGCCAGCTAGACTACCCCGAGCCTCTGGCGCACGAGCTCGAGCTTGCCGCTACCGCAGATGGACTGGGCTACCAGGCCCTGGGAACCCTGGATGCCCGGGTCGGGCTGCATTTTGCGCGGGCCGCCTGCAACCTGCTCGAACAGGCCGGGCTGCAGCCGGGCGATATCCGCGCGCTCGGAAGCCACGGACAGACCATCCACCACTCCCCCGGGAGCCATCCTTCATTCAGCTGGCAGATCGGAGACCCGTTCCGGATCGCGGAGGCCACCGGCATCGATACCGTCGCCCAGTTCCGCCAGCGGGACATTGCTGCCGGCGGGCAGGGCGCCCCGCTGGCAAGCGCCTTCCACGCCGCCTGTCTGGGCCACCCGGAGCGTTCCCGCGCAATCCTTAACATCGGCGGCATCAGCAACCTCACCTGGCTGCAGCCGGGCGATCCGGTTATCGGCTTCGATTGCGGACCCGGTAACACCCTGATGGACGCCTGGAGCCGCGAGCACCTGGGTGCAGCCTTCGATCAGGAGGGGGCCTGGGCGCGGGCCGGCTCCCCCTCCCCCGAACTGCTGGCGCGGCTGAGTTGCGATCCGTTCTTTCGCCTGCCCCCGCCCAGGAGCACGGGGCCCGAGTATTTCTCGCCGCGCTGGCTGCGCGAGCGTGGCGGCGAGGTGCTGGATCGGCTGTCGACCTGCGACGTACAGGCAACCCTGCTCGAGCTCACCCTCGCGGGCATTCGCAGCAGTCTGGAGATCCTGGACGCATCACCGCAGGATCTGCTGGTCTGCGGTGGTGGCGCGCACAACGCCTACCTGATGGAACGCCTGGCACAGACATTCCCCGAAAGCGTCGTGGAACCGACCGATCGCCACGGGCTCCCCGCACAACAGGTCGAAGGGGCCGCATTCGCCTGGCTCGCGGCCCGTGCTCTTGCACACCGCAGCGGCAACCTGCCGGAGGTCACCGGTGCCCTCGGCCCGCGAATCCTCGGCTGTCTGATTCCCGGTGACCTGCCAGCGGGCTCCGGGGACCGGGGGCCGGGAAAACGCTGATCGATAACACCGGGGCCCGCCTCGGCCCACCGCGCCTGCCCAGCGGCATACCGGTCGGGGCACAAAAAAACCCGGCGCACGGGCCGGGCTCTTCAGGGTGCGGAAAATGGCTCGCTGCGGTCAGACCGAGAAGCTGGAGCCACAGCCACAGGTAGTGGTGGCATTCGGGTTGCGGATTACGAACTGGGCGCCTTCCAGTCCCTCGGTATAGTCGATCTCGGCCCCCACCAGATACTGGAAGCTCATCGGATCGATCAGCAGGGTCACGCCACCGTTCTCCACCACGGTATCGCCTTCGCCGACCGTCTCGTCAAAGGTGAAGCCGTACTGGAAGCCGGAACAGCCCCCGCCACTGACGAACACGCGGAGCTTCAGATTGTCGTTCTGTTCTTCCTCGATCAGCCCCTTCACCTTGCTGGCTGCGGCATCGGTGAAGATCAGCGGGCTGGGGATTTCGATGTCCATCTCGGCCTCGGCACTGGACGTCGTGGGCTCGGACATGCGGCACCTCCTGTTAATCGTTTGTCGTCACGCTAAGAAGTCTTACCCGCGGAGTCAAGAATGCTCACGCGTAGTGGGCGTCTGGAGGTCGGCACTCGCCACCGGTTCTTCCAACTCTCCCTGCAGGGGAGCCTCGGTCCGCTTGAGCTGTCCGTCGATACAGGCCCCCTCCTCCATTTGCAGCAGGTTGTAGTAGAGGTTACCCGAAAGTCGGGCCGTCTGGCCCAATTCAACATGTTCGCTGACATGGATATCGCCCCGGACCTCCCCATTCATCACCAGGTGGGGCACGGTGACCTGCCCTTCGATGGAGCCCTGTTCGGCAACGACCAGCACCGCCGAACCATCCGACGGGGCCCGCACATCGCCCATCACCCGGCCCTCGACATGCAGCCCGCCACTGAACTCCACGTCGCCGTGGATGACGGTATTGCCCCCCACCAGCGTGTCGACTCGGCGTGCCCGCCGCCTGCGCTTGCCTCCGATCATGCCCCCTCCTCGCTCAGTCG
Source organism: Pseudomonadota bacterium (assembly GCA_051747025.1). Taxonomy (GTDB): domain Bacteria; phylum Pseudomonadota; class Gammaproteobacteria; order Ectothiorhodospirales; family Ectothiorhodospiraceae; genus Thioalkalivibrio. The sequence goes on along the minus strand of JBNJFQ010000039.1, from coordinate 12,721 downwards.
CCCCCAGTCGCCCGTCAACTCGACCGGATCCAGTTCCTCGTTCTCTTCCGGGCTCAGACGGACGGTCACGCGCGCGGGCGCGAAGCCATCCGGCAACGAGACCCTTGCCCGTACATTACGCACCAGGCGCAAGTCCGCGAGCCGCGTATCTCCTTCTATGCCCAGTTCCGCGTGCCCCAGGCGCCGAACCTCCCCACTATCCGCTGCCCGGCCCTCGATTTCCAACGACCAGCGGACGTCCAGCGAGCCCTCCAGCCCCGGCCGGTAGGCCTGGAACACCACATCGAACACGCCGGCCTGCCCGCTTGCCTGTACTGCCAAACTCCGGATCCCCATCGGGGCCTCCAAGCGATCGCCGGTCAGCCGCTGATAGAATGCCAGTTCGTCACGCAGCGCGCGGATCTCCGTCTCCTGGCGCTCGAGCATCGCATCACGCGATTCCACCTCCAGGGTTCGCAGACGCAGGTGCTGCTCCAGGCGCACCTGCTCGGCCTCGGCCGCGCGCCGCGCCTGTGCCTGGCGCGCAATCTCCTCGCGCAGGGACTCCAGCTCCGCCGCGTAATCGAACTCCGCCACGCTTGGCCAGTGCTTCCAGGCCGCGTACACCACGCTCGCCGCCAGCGACAGCACCAGCGCAACCAGCAGGCTTCGGCCAACACTCGCCGACACACGACGACGGCCGCCGGGGGGAGGGATACGGGGCCGCCGGACGCGCATTCACGGAAATACCGGCGGGTCCCCGAGCCCCTCGGTCTCGGGTCGGCCAAACATCAGGTTCAGGTTCTGTACCGCCTGCCCGGCCGCGCCCTTCACCAGGTTGTCGATCACCGACAGCACCACCATCCGCCCTGAGTGCGGCGGACGCGCCACCGCGAGACGGCAATGATTGGTGCCCCGCACACTCGCGGTCTCGGGATGCGCCCCCGACGGCAGCACATCCACAAACGGTTCGTCGCGGTAGCGCGCCTCGAAGCGATCCTGCCATGCGGCAGTTTCCCCGACGGGCCGCAGATAGAGCGTCGCATGGATCCCGCGGGTCATCGGCACCAGGTGAGGCTGGAAGATCAGCCCCACATCGCGTCCGGCGACCGCGCTGAGGGTCTGATGAATCTCCGGCCAGTGACGGTGGCCGCCACTGGCGTAGGCACGAAAGTTCTCCTGGACTTCGGCAAACAGACCACCCACCTGGGCCTTGCGACCCGCACCGGACACCCCGCTCTTGGCATCCGCGATCACGTCGTCCGGGTCGATCATCCGCGCCTCCAGCAACGGCAGCACGGCCAGGGTGACAGCGGTCGGATAACAGCCCGGGACCGCGATCAGGCGCGCACCACGGATGGCATCGCGGTGGATCTCCGGCAGTCCGTACACTGCCTCGTCGAGCAACTGTGGCGCTCCATGCTCCTGGCCATACCAACGCGCCCACAAGTCCGGGTCGCGAATGCGAAAGTCCGCCGACAGGTCGATGATCCGTGCGCCGCGCTCCAGCAAAGGGGCCGCCAGGGCATGTGCGACCCCGTGGGGGGTCGCAAAGAACACCACGTCGCAGTCCCCCAGCGCGTCCGGGTCCGGCGCGCTGAATACTCGGTCCACCACGCCGCGCAGGCTGGGGAACAGGTCGGCTACCGGCCTCCCGGCGTCACCGCGCGAGGTCACCACGGCCAACTCCGCTGCCGGGTGCCCGGCCAGCAGACGCAGCAGTTCCACACCGGTATAACCGGTGGCACCCACTACGCCAATGCGGATCCGGGGAATGTTATTGGTCGTCGCTTTCATGCTGCGGCATCATACCGGCTTGGCGCGCGCGGCGGAACGCGGGCGGGCGCCACGCGGTCCATTCATGCGCATCCCATCCATTCGCGCCAATCAGGAGTGACCCTCACCCATGAGCAGAAGCAGGATCGATCGCAAGGCTTTGATCGGGGGCATCTTCATCCTCGCGCTGGTCGCTGCTGCGGCCGCCATCTGGCTGACGGGCAACGGCATGCGCCCCGCACCGGCCTTTACGGCCACCACGCTGGATGGCGAAACCGTGGACCTGGCCGACTACGAAGGCCGCCCGCTGATGATCTCTTTCTGGGCCACCAGCTGCGTCTCCTGTGTCCAGGAGATTCCCGAGCTCGCCCGACTGCACGACACCTATTCCGAGCAAGGTTTCGAGTTGCTCGCCGTCGCACTGTCCTACGACCCGATCGATCGGGTGAAGTCAATGCGCGAGGACCGCGGGCTCCCGTATACCGTTATCCACGACAGTGACGACAGTTTCGCTTCGGCCTACGGCGGTGTACGTCTGACGCCGACCACCTTCCTCATCTCGCCTGGCGGCCGCGTCGTCTACCAGAAACTGGGCGATCCGGATTTCGACCGGATCGAGCAGCACCTGCAACGCTGGCTGTCCTGACCCCCTGCGTCCCCACCGGAGAACATCGCATGCAAGCCTATGTCTGGCTCCAGAGCCTCCACGTTATCTTCATGGTCACCTGGTTTGCCGGCCTGTTCTATCTGCCGCGCCTGTTCGTCTATCACGCCATGACCGACGACGTGCCCGGCCACGAACGCTTCAAGGTCATGGAACGCAAGCTGTTCTACGGGATCATGACCCCCGGCGCGATCATCACTATCGCCTTCGGGGCGAGCATGCTGGGGTTAATCCCGGGCTACCTGCAGGAACCCTGGATGCACTTCAAGCTGACGCTGGTCGCACTGCTGGTGGCCTATCACGTCTGGTGCGGAAAGCTGGTCATGGATTTCGCGCATGACCGCAACGTACGCGATCATCGCTGGTATCGCTGGTTCAACGAGGTACCGGTTCCGATCCTGGTCGGGGTGGTGATCCTGGTGATCAATCGCTCGGTTGGGGACGCCCTGGTCGGTATCGGCGTGGTGCTGGGAATCTTCCTGCTGAGCGCACTGATTGCGCTGTGGCGAACCCGCCGCACTTGAGCGCAGCACGAATCCAGTCCGGGTCGCCCGGTTCCGCTTCAGCCCCGCGGCGCTGCCCGCCGACCGGGGGTACCCATCAACTCTTGCCGGCGCGCACCAGGCCACCCAGCCCGGCCTGGACCAGGGCGTTGTTCAGCAACGAACGGATCTGTTCGGCATTTTCCAGCATGCGGCACTGGGTCAGCAGGGCCTCGGCACGGTCGGTGGAGAAACTGCGAATGACCCACTTGACCCGCGGGATCGCAGATACACTGACACTCAGGCTGTCGATCCCCATCCCCAGCAGCAGGATGACCGCTGCCGGGTCCGCGGCCATCTCGCCGCAGACACTGACCGGCTTGTCGGCGCGGTGCGCCGCGGCGGTAATCGCCTCCAGGGCATGGATACAGGCCGGGTGCAGGGTGTCGTAGAGACTCGCCACGCGTGGATTGTTGCGGTCAACCGCCAGCAGATACTGCACCAGATCATTGGTACCCACCGAAAGGAAATCCACGCGCCGCGCCAGGGTCTCGGCCAAGTACACTGCGGCCGGCACCTCCACCATCACCCCGACCTTCGGCATCGGGATGATGAACCCTTCGTCCAGCAATTCCTCGCGCGCCCGGTTGAGCAGCGTCATCGCGCCCTTGAGTTCATCCACGGCCGAGATCATCGGGAACAGGATCTGCAGATTGGCGTGCGCCCGGCTCGCCTTGAGCATCGCCCGCAACTGGGTCAGAAAGATCTCCGGGTGGTCCAGCGAGATGCGAATCCCGCGCCAGCCTAGGAACGGGTTGTCCTCCTTAACCGGGAAGTAGGGCAGTGCCTTGTCGCCGCCGATGTCCAGCGTACGCAGGGTCACCGGCATCGGATCGAAGGAGGCCAGCACCTGCTCGTAAAGCTGGACCTGCTCGTCCTCCCCGGGGAACCGGTCGCGGATCATGAACGGGACCTCGGTGCGGTACAGCCCTACCCCTTCGGCGCCCGATTCCAGCGACGGCTTGATATCCGCCAGCAGGCCGCTGTTGGCCAGCACCGGGACTGCCACGCCATCGCGGGTGGTTGCAGCATCCTTGGCCAGTGCACGCAGGTCCTCCGCCAGTTCGCGTTCCTCGCGCACCAGGCGCTCGAACTCGCTGCGCAACTCGGCATTGGGGTTCACGAACAGCCGACCGCGATAGCCATCCACCAGGATCTCGCGATTCTCCAGCCGTCCCACCGGCAGATCCGTCACCCCCATAACTGCCGGGATATTCAGGGCCCGCGCCAAAATCGCGATATGCGACGAGCCGGTCCCCTTGGCCGACACCATCGCACCCAGGCGCTCGATCGGCACCTCGGCCAGATGCGAAGCCGTCAGGTCGTCACCGACCAGGATCCCGCCCTCCGGGAATTCTTCCTGGTTGCGGGCGGCCGGCAGGAGATGCGACAGCACGCGGCGTCCCAGATCACGCACGTCGGAGGCCCGTTCCCGCAGGTAGGGATCTTCCATGTCGTTGAACACACGCACGCTCTCGCGCACCGTATCGCGCAGTGCCGCCGGCGCCCACTGGCCGGAACGGATCCGCGCCTCGGTCTTGTGCACCAGCGAATCGGAGCCGAGCAGCATCAGGTAGGCATCGAACAGCACCTGTTCATCCGCCCCGAGGGCCTCGCCCATGCGCTGCTTCAGATCCTCGATCTCGGTACGGGTCTCCACCACCGCCTGTTCGAAACGTTCGATTTCCGCGTCGATATCCTCGCTGTCGCGATCCGGGATCGAATCCAGATCCGCCAGCCGGTAGGCCACTACCGCGCGGCCGATCGCCACCCCCGGCGAGCCGGCGATTCCCGTGGCCTCCACATTCACATGCCCGATCAGGGGGGTCTCGCTGGAGATCTCGTCGTTGAATTCGGCATAGGCAATCGCCCCGGCCAGCTGAGCCGCGAGCGTGATCAGAAACGAGACATGCTCGTCATCGAACTTGCGCGCCTGGTGTTGTTGTACGACCAGGACGCCCAGCAACTGGCGCTGATGAATAATGGGTACGCCTAGGAACGCGAGGAAGTGCTCCTCGCCGGTTTCCGGGAAATAGCGGAACCGCGGATGGTCCTGGGCGCTGTCCAGGTTCACCGGTTCGGCACGCGATGCCACCAGTCCCACCAGACCCTCGGACGGATCCATCTCCACATGTCCGATGGACTCCTCGCGCAGCCCTTCGGAGGCCATCAGCACCAGGCGTCCGGATTGCGGCGATTTCAGGTAGATCGAGCAGACGTCGATATCCAGGGCCGCCTTCACCCGGGTCACGATGATGTGCAGGGCCTCGAAGAAGTCGGCCGCACCATTGACCTCCTGCACCACCCGGCGCAGGACCTCCAGCATGGACAGCGGGGTGGCCGGACTCAACGCGACACCGACGGACGGGCCTGCACGTCATTCCCCTGCTCGCGCGTACAGCGGGGGCCGCCAGTATCCAGCTCCGGAAACATCAGCGGGACCAGTTCGCACAGCGCGCGGCGGTAGACCTGACGCTTGAAATGCACGACCTCGCGTGCCGGCCGCCAGTAGTCGATCCAGCGCCAGTCGTCGAATTCAGGGGCGTTCATCGCGTCCAGCACCACGTCACTTTCCCGTCCCTCCAGGCGCAGCAGGAACCAGCGCTGTTTCTGGCCGATGCAGACCGGCCGGCGGTGCCGGCGCACCATGCGCTCCGGCAGGCGGTAGCGTAGCCAGTGACGCGTGCAGCCGAGGATCTCCACATGCTCGGGGAACAGCCCGACCTCCTCGTGCAACTCCCGATACATCGCCTGCTCCGGGGTCTCCTCCGCGCGCACCCCGCCCTGGGGGAACTGCCAGGCGTCCTGGCCCACGCGCTTGCCCCAGAACAGCTGCCGCTCCCGATTGCACAGGATGATGCCTACGTTCGCTCGATATCCATCAGAATCAATCACTTGCATCAACCAGACGCTTCCCCGACTAACCGCATTGTTCCACAGGAACCAGGTCCACGGCAAAGGACCGCGACAAACGCAGTGACAAGCATCACCCCGGGAAGCCGTACCGCTCGCGGCGGGCTGCGCGCCCCCGGAGCGGACGGTAGACTTCCCCCCGAACCCCAACCACCGGAAATGCTCATGCCCCTCGCCCTGTTCGACCTCGACAATACCCTGCTGGCCGGCGACAGCGACCATGCCTGGGGCGAGTTCCTGATCCGTCTCGGGGTGGTCAACCCCACCTGCCACGCGGAAACCAACGATCGCTTCTATCGGGACTATGTCGCCGGGACCCTGGACATTCACGCCTTCTGCCGCTTCGCGTTCGGCCCGCTGGCAGAGCACCCGCGGCACCAGCTCGAACAGTGGCGGGAGCGCTTTCTGCAGGAAGTGATCCAGCCGATGATTGCCCCCGGCGCACCGGCCCTTCTGGAGCAACACCGGGCCGCCGGCGACGAACTGATCATTATCACCGCCACCAACCAGTTCGTGACCCGCCCGGTCGCCGACCTGCTGGGCGTCGACCGCCTGATCGCCACACTGGCGGAAGAACGGGAGGATGGGGAATTTACCGGGGAACTGGAGGGGACCCCGTGTTTTCAGGAAGGCAAGATCGTGCGCCTGCGCCAGGAACTGGCCGACCACCCCGATCCCGAAGGCACCATCGCGGCCGCCACCTTCTACAGCGATTCGCGCAACGATATCCCACTGCTCGAGCGCGTCGGCCGTCCGGTCGCAGTCGACCCCGACCCGGCTCTGGCCGAACACGCGCGGCAGCATGGCTGGTCGCAGATCTCGCTGCGCCAGGGGAACACCGCCGGAGTGTAATCAATCCTGCAGGCAGGCGCGGGCACGCAACAGGTCCTGCCAGGCGCGCGCCTTGTCGGCCGGCTTGCGCAGCAGATAGGCCGGGTGATAGGTCGAGACCAGCGGCACCCCCTGATAGTGATGCACGCTCCCGCGCAGCCGCCCCAACGGCTGTTCCGATTCCAGCAGGGCCTGCGCCGCGATCCGTCCCAGTGCCACAATCACCTCCGGCCGGATCATGCCAATCTGACGATCGAGAAAGCCCCGGCAGGCCACCGTCTCCTCGGGGCGCGGATCGCGATTATTCGGCGGACGGCACTTGAGTACGTTGGCGATGAACACGTCGTGGCGGCGATCCAGACCCAGCGCCAGCAGCATGTTATCCAGCAACTGCCCTGCACGACCGACGAAGGGCTCACCGCGCCGATCCTCCTCCGCCCCCGGGGCCTCGCCGATGAACAGCCACCGCGCACGGCGATCGCCCACCCCGAACACCGTTTGTGTGCGCTGCGCGGCCAATTCCTCGCAGGCCGTGCAGCCGCGTACCCGGGCCTCCAGATCATCCCAGTCTGCCGTCTTCACATCATCGCCAGACAACCCCGCCGGACTGCCTCCAAGCCCGGCCTCATCGGCCACACCCGCGCCTGCGACAAGGGGCTCGTCCGATACCCCGAGGGATCGCAAGCGCCACACGGTTATACCCATATCGGCCAGGATCCGGCGCCGACGCGATGACAGGTCCACAGGCCTATTCCCCAGCAGCCGCACGCCGCCGATGCCGGCGCCAGCGTTCCAGAGTCAGCAGAGGGCCGGACAGGGCATAGATCACGAAGCCCGCCAGCAGGACCTTGGGCGGGTCCAGGGCCAGCAGCATCAGGGCAACCACAACCCCGACGATCGCCAGAAAGGGCACCCGGTGCTTGAAGTCCATGTCCTTGAAACTGAAGTAGGTCAGGCTGCTGATCATCGCCGCGCCCGAGAGCACAGTGACCATCAGGATACCGATCACATAGGGGTCGGCCAGCTCCGTCGGGATGCCCCAGTCCTCCAGCACCCAGACCATGCCCACCAGGATCGCGGCGCTGGCGGGGCTTGGCAGGCCCTGAAAAAAGCGCTTGTCGCTGACCGCGAGGCGGCTGTTGAAGCGCGCCAGGCGCAGCGCGGCAGCGGTGGCAAAGAAAAACGCCGCCACCCAGCCGAAGTTGCCCAGGTCGTGCAGTTGCCAAAGATAGACAATCAGCGCCGGCGCGACGCCGAACGACACCAGGTCCGAGAGCGAATCGTACTGCGCACCGAACTCGCTCTGGGTGTCGGTCATGCGCGCGACGCGGCCGTCCAGGGTGTCCAGCACCATGGCCACGAAGATCGCGATGGCCGCAGTGATGTATTCGCCGTCGATCGCGGAGACGATGGCGAAGAACCCGGAGAACAGCACCCCGGTGGTGAACAGGTTGGGCAGCAGGAACACCCCGCGCCGACGCCGGCGATGCGGCGGCTGGTCGTCGGCGACGGTATCCTCGCCCTCAATGTAGTCCGGCTCCGACGAGCGGCCCCCTTCGTTCCCGGCACTCATTGCAGTATCTCCACGGCACCCTCGCCTTCCTCGGTGGGCTCGGGCTCCGGCAACCCACCCAGCAGGGCAGAACCGGCCAGCACCCGTTGCCCCGGCTCGACCATCACCTGCGAGCCGGTCGGCAGCCAGACCTCGAAGGTACCACCAAATCCGGCAAACCCCATGCGCTTGCCGCGCCCCAGACGGTTGCCGGGTACGTTGTTCTGCATGCGGATCATGCGCGGCCAGTGATCGACACGGAGGGCCAGCGTCAAATGCGTGCCCTCGTCGGTCTCCAGTGCATACGCCAAGCGGCCCTCCAGCTGGGCATCCGGCGGCTCGTCGGTCTCCTTGCCGGGCCAGACCCGCTCGCGGATCTCGGCCTCCTGCGGGGCATGCACGTTGTATTCGCCCAGCCGACGCTGGCGCAGGCGGATGCAGACCGCCGGCTTTTTCGTAAACGGGTCGCGGGCGTCGGTAATCGACTCGATGGTGCCATCGGCCGGCGCGATCACACCCAGGGCGGGTGCCGGGGCCTTGCGCCGCAGATCGCGGAACAGCGCCATCAGGGCCCCGGTGAGGATCACCATGAACAGGCCCAGCTCCGCCTCGCCGACCAGCAAGGTGATGACCGCCATCCAGGCAGCGATGATCACGAACAGGCGGCCTTCGGGGGCGAGCGGAAACAGCATCGCAGGCTCGGTGGGGACACCGGCCCGTGCCGGGCCGCATGGCCCGGCACGGGGGCAGGCATCAGTTGCGGGACTTGTCGACCAGCTGGTTGGCCTTGATCCACGGCATCATGGAACGCAGGCGCTCTCCCACCTGCTCGATCTCGTGGGCCGCGTTCAGGCGGCGATTGGCGGTCATCGACGGATAGTTCATCGCACCTTCCAGGATGAACTGCTTGGCGTATTCGCCGTTCTGGATGTTGCGCAGCGCCTCGCGCATGGCCCAGCGCGACTCTTCGTTGATCACCTTCGGGCCGGTCACATACTCGCCGTACTCGGCATTGTTGGAGATCGAGTAGTTCATGTTGGCGATACCGCCCTCGTACATGAGATCCACGATCAGCTTGAGCTCGTGCAGGCACTCGAAGTAGGCCATCTCCGGGGCGTAGCCGGCCTCGGTCAGGGTCTCGAAGCCGGCCTTGACCAGCTCCACGGCCCCGCCACACAGAACGGCCTGCTCGCCGAACAGGTCGGTTTCGGTCTCGTCCTTGAAGCTGGTCTCGATGATGCCGGTACGGCCGCCACCGATCGCCGAGGCGTAGGACATGGCGATGTCGCGCGCCTTTCCGGAGGCATCCTGCTGGATCGCGATCAGGTCGGGGATGCCGCCGCCGCGCACGAACTCGGAGCGCACGGTGTGGCCCGGGGCCTTGGGCGCGATCATGATCACGTCCAGATCCCTGCGCGGCTCGATCTGGTTGTAGTGGATCGCGAAGCCGTGGGCGAAGGCGAGGGTCGCGCCCTGCTTCAGATTCGGTTCCAGCACATCGCGGTACAGCGCGGCCTGGTATTCGTCCGGGGCCAGCACCATGATCAGGTCGGCGCCGGCGGTCGCGGCGTCAACATCGGCGACCTTCAGGCCGGCCTCTTCGGCCTTGGCGCACGAGCCGGAGCCTTCGCGCAGGCCCACGGTCACGTCCACCCCGGAATCCTTCAGGTTGTTCGCATGGGCATGGCCCTGCGAGCCGTAGCCGATGATGGCCACCTTCATGCCCTGAATGATGGAAAGGTCGGCGTCTTTGTCGTAGTAGAGATTCATGGCAGTTTCCTTGGCAGATCGGCCCCGCGCGGGGCCCATGGCAAATAATGCAGCCTGCCCGCCCCGGCGCGAGGCGCAGCAGAGTCATCGAATTCAGAGGTTCAGCGAGATCTCGCCACGCGCGATACCCATCACCCCGGAGCGCACCACTTCCAGCACCGGGAACGGCTTGAGCGCCTCGAGGAAGGCGTCCAGCTTGGAGCCCTCGCCGGTAATCTCGATCACGTAGCTTTCCTGAGTCACGTCGATGATCCGGGCGCGGAAGATATCCGCCAGACGCTTGACCTCTTCTCGGTCACCGGCCTCCGGAACCCGAACCTTGACCAGTGCCATCTCGCGTTCGATGTGAGGGTAGGTGGTCAGGTCGATCAGCCGGATCACGTCGATCAGCTTGTTCAGCTGCTTGGTGATCTGCTCGACGATCTCGTCCGACCCCGAGGTCACGATGGTCATGCGCGACAGCGACGGGTCGTCGGTCGGCGCAACGGTCAGTGACTCGATGTTGTAGCCACGCGCGGAGAACAGCCCGGCCACCCGCGACAGGGCACCGGCTTCGTTTTCCAGCAGGACACTGATGATATGACGCATACGGCTCTTCCCTGTACCCGGCTCAGACCAGGATCATTTCGTTCTGGCCGGCACCGGCCGGGATCATCGGATAGACGTTTTCGGACTGGTCGGTGATGAAGTCCAGGAACACCAGGCGCTCCTTTTGCGCCAGGGCCTCCTTGATCGCACCCTCGACGTCCCCGGGCTTGGTGATCTGGATGCCAACGTGACCATAGGCCTCGGCCAGCTTCACGAAGTCCGGCAGGGCATCCATGTACGACATCGCATAGCGGCCCTGATAGAAGAATTCCTGCCACTGCCGGACCATACCCAGGTAGCGGTTGTTCAGGTTCAGGATCTTGATCGGCAGCTGGTACTGGTAGCAGGTCGACAGCTCCTGGATACACATCTGGATACTGGCCTCGCCGGTAATACAGCCCACCGTCGCATCCGGGTGCGCGAACTGCACGCCCATCGCGAACGGCAGACCCACCCCCATCGTGCCCAGGCCACCGGAATTGATCCAGCGATTGGGCTTGTCGAAGCGATAGAACTGCGCCGCCCACATCTGGTGCTGGCCGACATCGGAGGTCACGTAGGCATCACCCTCGGTCAGTTCCCAGAACTTCTGCACCACGTACTGCGGCTTGATCAGTTCGGAGTCCCGGTCGTATTTCAGGCAGTCCTGTGCCTGCCATTCCTGGATCTGCTTCCACCAGGCATCCAGGGCCTCCGGATCGGGCCGGTTCCCGGATTCCTCCAGCGCCCGGATGAGCTCGCGCAGCACCGGCTCGACCTCGCCGACGATCGGCACATCTACCTTCACGTTCTTTGAGATGGACGACGGATCGACATCGACGTGCACGATCTTCGCGTGCGGGCAGAACTTTTCGATGTTGCCGGTCACGCGGTCGTCGAAGCGCGCACCGATCGCGATCAGCACGTCCGCGTGGTGCATGGCCATGTTGGCCTCGTAGGTCCCGTGCATGCCCAGCATGCCCAGGTACTGCCTGTCCGACGCCGGATAACCGCCCAGACCCATCAGGGTGTTGGTGATCGGGTAGCCAAGCCGGCGGGTGAACTCGGTCAGCGCCTCGGAGCCACGGCCCAGGATCACGCCACCGCCGGTATAGATCATCGGCTGCTTCGCCGACAGGATCAGGTCCATCGCCTTGCGGATCTGGCCGGTGTGTCCCTTCGAGACCGGATTATAGGAGCGCATTTGGATGCTCTCCGGGTACTCGAACTCGCAGGTCGCGGCGGTCACGTCCTTCGGGATGTCCACCACCACCGGGCCGGGGCGGCCGGTGGTCGCCACGTAAAAGGCCTTCTTGATCGTGAGGGCCAGGTCCTTCACGTCCTTGACCAGGAAATTGTGCTTCACGCAGGGACGGGTAATCCCCACGGTGTCGACCTCCTGGAAGGCATCGTTGCCGATCAGACTGGTCGGCACCTGGCCGGTGAACACCACCAGCGGCACCGAATCCATGTAGGCGTCGGCAATGCCGGTGATCGCGTTGGTCGCACCGGGGCCGGAGGTCACCAGCGCCACGCCGGGCTTGTCCGAGGACTTCGCGTAGCCCTCGGCGGCGTGCACCGCCCCCTGCTCGTGACGGACCAGTACATGGGAGACCTTGTCCTGCCGGTACAGCGCATCATAGATGTGCAGTACCGCGCCGCCGGGATAGCCGAATACGACATCGACACCCTCGGCCTGCAGGCTGCGGCAGAAGATTTCGGCACCGGTGATGGCAGTGGAGGAACTTGCGGTCTCGGACATGATGGTCGACTTCCTTACCGGGGGCTTGTGCGTGATCGTCGGGCGATCACGCACCACGAATCAAAATAGCCCACCATCCTAATATGAAATCGCCCCCATTTCACGCCATAAGGCGCACGAGCGCGCGCCGGTCCCCGCGGGTAGCCAGCGACGTAGCCACCCGCACACGGAGGGCTAAACGCCCCCGCCACCCTGCCCGCTCCCGCGAGATTGCCACGGCCCCTGCGGGGCCTCGCAATGACGAAGTAGCGGGGCACCGTCATCGCGAGGCGCGCAGCGCCGTGGCGATCTCCAGGGCGGCCCCGGCGCCGGACCGAGCCGGCACCGTAGCTCAACTGTGCTCGCCCCCGGCCTGAGCGGTAGGC
>JBNJFQ010000038.1:0-23439 GCA_051747025.1 Pseudomonadota bacterium | reverse complement strand
CTGCCACTCGACCGTGAGGTTATCCCCGGCGGCAGCGGTATCGGGTGTGGAGAGGGAGGCCTCGACCGGCTCGACGGTGATGGTTTCACGCGCCAGGATCTGCCGACCCTGGCGCCGAATGTAGCGGATTTCGTATTCGCCTTCTTCCGGCGGCAGGGTCAGTTCCAGGGGCGACCCTTCCTTGGTGTAGGTGAAGTTGATGTGCCGGTTGGCCGATTCGTCCTTGTGCGCGATTGCAATATAGTCGCGCTGCTCGTCAGGGCCGGTCCATCCGACCTCGACCGTCTCGCCGGCAATGCCGGTTTCCGGAGCGGTGAGGCTCGCTTCCGCCGGTTCGGGTTCGGGCTGGCTGACGGCCTCGAGCGCGTCGGAAAGCTCACTCGCGTCGGCCGCGCTGAAGAAACGCCCGCCGGTATTCTCGGCCAGGCATCGCAACTGGGCCTGGTCTTCGGTGTCCTCGACATCGAAGCCGACCACGTGGGTGGTAAAATCAACGCCCAGTTCGTCCAGGCGCCGGCCCACTTCGCAGGGATCACGATCGCAGGTCTCGCGCCCGTCGGAGACCAGGATCACGGAGGCCTTCTCTTCCTCGTATTTCAGCGCCTCGGCGGCCGCGACCACGGCATCGGAAAGCGGGGTCTTGCCGCGCGGATTCAGGTTGGCCACCGCCTCGCGAATGGTGTCGCGCGAGCTCGGGGCGGGCGACACGAGCAGCTCGATGTCGGCGCAGTTGCCTTTTTCACGGTGACCATAGGCGATCAGCCCCAGAGAGCGCTCCGGCGGCATGGAATCGAGCAGGTCGTCGATGACCGTACGCGCAATCGCGATTTTCGGCTCGTCCTCAATCTGTCCCCACATCGAGCCAGAGGCGTCGAGCACGAGGATGGTCTTTTCCGTTTGGGCTTGTTCCGCCTGGGCGGTCAGGGGCATGAATGCGGCCATCAGCAAGATGGCAACCGCCTGCCGGCAAAGATACTCGGTATTCACGACGACTCTCCTTTCTGAAGCCTGCACCAGGCGCTCGCCATTACAACGCACGAAACGACCGAATCGTGTCGCCTGCGGGAATCACTACAGGCGCGTGACCAGGACGTCAAGCCACTGCATTACTGCATCTGCCCGCGCAGGCTGACGATACGCCCCCAGTGAGCGGCCACGTCCGGAGCAAGGCCAGTCTGTACGCCACTGGCGAACGCCCCTCGTCGTCGACCAGCTAGTTGCGCGGGAGATTCAGGCCCCCTGCACCAAGTAGCTGCCCGAATCCTTCCTCGGTGTTGCCTGCTGTACCCCCAGGATTCTCTTCTTCGTCCATCTCGATCCATGGGAGGCCCACGGCGCGTGCTGAAAGGCGTGAACCACGGCGTCGGCGTGTCGCTCTTCGCCGCGGGCCTTCATGCGCTCTTCCACGGGGTGTTTGCCCCCAATGGAAGGCACAGTACTCTGGTGCGCTCGCCAAGCCGGATAAAAGCAGCAAGCTCAAAGTGCCCGATGAGGGGCAAGACCAAACGCCGGCCGAACGACGTGCAGCCATGACCTGGGCACAGGGATCAGCTTGTGCTGCAGCGCCCAGGCGGTGGGGTAGCGGACGCCCAGCTGGCGCTTCAGCGAAAGCGCCGAAGGCCCGTCCCTGGCCTGGCCGAGCAGGTGGATGGCCAGAAACCAGGTGGTCTACGGTAACTTCGTGTCCTGCATCAGGGTGCCGGTGAGCAACGAGGTCTGATGTCTGTGTCGGGCCGATTCGAGCTTTCTCAAGGGGCTTTGGAAGACGGACCTGTATGACAAGACCTCGCAGGCGTTGGCGGTCTTTCTGCCAGTCAAGCCGGTGGGTGTGACGGGCGATGGCCGGCGTTGCGACTACGCGGCTGCACTGCGTATCGTGGAGACCACCGACCTCATGAGTGCGTGCCGGGCGCATCTGCCGTACAACTTCCTCGACCACGTCTCGCGCTGTATTATCAAAAAGATCCGCGGTATCTCGCCCGCGCATCGGCAACGTGACCGAAATCCCGCCGGTTCCTCTGGTATTTTCCTTGCCCCGGACCGCCTCGGATAGTTTCTTTTGGAACCGGCGAACACTGTCGGTACGGGGGCCCGAGCACGGACGCCAACAGGCCCTGGCGAACGGTGCTGCACTTGCAAAGGTCTTGTTTCCATGTCCGTGATTTCTGATGCGTTGTACGAGCTGCAGCGACAATTTGCCGCCACGCTTCCCGGTAGGCTGGAAGCCCTTCGCGCCCAGTACCAGAGTCTACGTCTGTCCGACTGGCAGCCTGCCGAAGGGCAGGCCCTGTACCACCAGATCCATAGCCTGACCGGCAGTGCCGGTACCTTTGGCATGGAGTCGGTATCGGCGGCAGCACGGGAACTGGAGGTCCGACTCAAGGCCATCGTGGATGCCGGGGTGGCCCCGGACGGAGATACCTGGGCCGCTGTTGGCGCGGAGCTGACGCGCATCGAACAATTGCTGCAAAGTCGGCTCGGTGACAGTGCGCCCGGTCTGACGCCGCCCCGGGTGACGCCGAGCCTCGAACGCGCGCCGCGGGTGTATCTGGTCGAGGACGATGCCGAGCAGGCCGCATACCTGGCCGAGGCCCTGGGCGAGGACGGCTATCAGGTGCGGGTGTTCACCTCCCTGGATGACTTCCGCGCCGCGTTTGGCGAGGAGGCGACCCCCGACGCGATCGTCCTGGACATGATCTTTGACGAAGGTGATGCCGCGGGGGCTGCGCTACTGGCCGAACTCCAGGTGGGGCGTGAGAGCGGCCCGCCGGTAGTGTTCACCTCGGTGCGCGACGATATCGAGGCTCGCCTGGCCGCCTACCAGGCTGGTGCCAGTCGCTACCTACTGAAGCCGGTCGACCCGGCGGCGCTCATCGACCTGCTCGATGCCCTCACGGGTCGCATGCCGGCGCAGCCCTACCGGGTGCTGCTGGTGGACGATGACCCGTGGTTGCTGGAGGCCGAGTCCAGCGTACTGCGCGCTGCCGGCATGACCGTGCAGGCCCTGGATCAGCCGCTCGAGACCCTGGAAGCGCTGGACGCCTTCCGCCCCGATGTCGTGGTGCTGGACGTCTATATGCCCGACATTCGCGGGCCCGAGCTGGCGACCGTGGTACGCGAGCGCGATGATTACCTGAACCTGCCCATCGTGTTCCTGTCCGCCGAGTCCGACATGAACCTGCAACTGGAGGCTCTCCAGCTGGGTGGTGACGACTTTCTCGTCAAACCCGTGAAGGCCGAACATCTGGTTGCCGTGGTCACAGCCCGGGCGCGGCGTGCGCGCCAGAACGCTGTGGTGCAGCGGCGATTGCAGCACACGCTGTACGAGCGGGAGCGCGAGCACTTTGCGCTCAACCAGCACGCCATCGTCAGCACTGCCGACAGCGCCGGCAACATCACCTATGTCAACGACAAGTTCTGCCAGGTCAGTGGCTACGAGCGTGCCGAACTGATCGGCCAGAACCACCGCATCCTCAAGTCTGGCGAGCACCCAACGGCGTTCTACGAGGACCTCTGGAAGACAATCGCGTCGGGCCGTGTCTGGCAGGGCGAAATCTGCAACCGGGCAAAAGACGGGGGCCGGTACTGGGTGGAATCCACCATCATTCCGTTTCTGGACGCGCAGGGGCTGCCCTATCAGTACGTCTCGATGCGCACCGATATCACGCATGTAAAGGCCGCAGAGGCGGCGCAGCGCGCGCAGAGTGCTATGCGGGAGGTGCTGGGGGAGGCTGCGGCCCGCCTGCTGGCAGCCAGTGCGGAAACCTGGGATGCCGCGATCGAACATGTCTTGCGCTGTGCCGGTGAGCACCTGGGCATGGACCGAGGGTACCTGTTTCTGATGTCGAATGACGGGGCGTGTCTGAGCAACAGCCACGAATGGTGTGCCCCGGGCATCGTGCCGCAGGATCGCGAGTTGCGCGAGCTGCCGGCGGAAGGGTTTCCCTGGTGGTGGGAGCAGATCCAGCGCGCGCAGACGCTGGTCATTCCGGATGTTTCCGCGTTGCCGCGCGAGGCCGAGGCCGAACGCACCCTGTTCGCGTCGCACGGCATCCGTTCGCGGTGCGCGTTTCCGATCGCGCGTGTGGGGCGGGTCCTCGGCTTTATCGGATTCGATCAGATCGAGACGTACCGCGATTGTGACCCGCTGGTGCTCGATCTGCTCGGCCTGCTGGCCGGGCTGGTGGGCAGTGCGCTGCTGCGCACTGCCGGCGAGCGGGAAATCCGCGAACAGCAGCGTTTCACCCAGGACGTGCTGGATTCGGTCTCCGCGCATATCGCCGTGCTCGACCGCGACGGCGTGATCGTTGCGGTCAACGAACCCTGGCGGCGTTTTGCGGCGGAGAACGCAGCGGAGCCGGGCGGGGCGGGACAACACGACGACGTTGGCACCAACTATCTGAATATCTGCCACCAGGCCGCGGATGGCGAGGCCCCGGGCGCCGCTGATGTGGCCACAGGAATCGAGTCTGTCATGGCCGGTCGCGCGGCCCATTTCGGGTTCGAGTATCCCTGCAATTCACCCAGCGAGACCCACTGGTATCAGATGACGGTGCTGCCGTTGACGGGCAATGCAGGCGGGGTCGTGGTGAGCCATGCCAACATCACCGAGCGCAAGCTTGCTGAGCAGGAGGCCGAGGCCGCGAAGGAACGCCTGCGCCGCGGTCAGTTTTACGCCAATATCGGGACCTGGGAATGGAACATGGTCACCGGCGAGCTGTTCTGGTCCGAGCGCATCGCCCCGTTGTTCGGCCACCCCGAAGGCGATCTGGAGACCTCTTACGATAACTTTATGGCCGCCGTGCATCCGGATGACCGTCAGGCGGTGATGGACGCGGTAAATGCCTCTGTAGAACACGACTGGCCCTACGAGATCGAGCACCGGGTGGTCTGGCCCGGCGGTCGTGTCCGCTGGCTGCTGGAGCTGGGGGCCGTGCAGCGCGACGCCGAGGGCCGGGCCACGAGCATGATCGGCGTGGTGCAGGACGTCGACGACCGCAAGCGCGCGCAGATGGCGCTGGCCGAGCGAGAGCGGCAATTGCTGGAGGCACAGGCCCTTGCATCGCTCGGGAACTGGGCCGCCGATCTGGAGACCGGCGAATTGTTCTGGTCCGACGAGGTCTACCGCATCTTCGGTTACGAGCCGGGCGGTATTCGCCCCAGCGTCGAGGTCTTCTACGGTGCCGTGCATCCGGATGACCGCGCGCGCGTGAATGAGAGCGAGCGCCACGCGGAAAGCATTGGTCATCACGACGTCATCCATCGCATCCTGCGTCCCGACGGCAGCATCCGCCATGTGCATGAACTGGCACAGGCGGAAACCGACGCCCGCGGTGAACTGGTCCGGCTGGCCGGTACCGTGCAGGACGTCACCAAGCAGATGGAGTTCGAGGTGGCGCTGGTCGCCGCGCGCGAGGAAGCCGATCGAGCGAATCAGGCCAAGTCCGAGTTCCTCTCGAGTATGAGCCACGAACTCCGGACGCCGCTGAACGCGATCCTCGGATTTGGCCAGTTGCTGGAATACGACGACAGCCTGGGCCAGGAGCCCCGGGAGAATGTCCGGGAGATCCTGCGGGCCGGCAAGCATTTGCTGGAACTGATCAACGAGGTGCTGGATCTGGCCAAGGTCGAATCCGGCAGGATCGAGCTGTCACTGGAACCGGTGGAGGTCTGCCCGGTCATTCAGGAATGCCTTTCGCTGGTCGCGACGGCGGCCGACAAGCGCGACATTCAATTGGGCCACCAGGGGCTCGAGGGGGCGGTGGTCCGGGCCGATCGCACCCGCTTCAAGCAAGTCCTCCTCAACCTGCTCTCGAATGCCGTCAAGTACAACCGCGAGGGCGGTCGCGTTACGCTCAAGGCGCAATATAAGGGCGACCACTGGCTGCGCATCCGGGTCATCGATACCGGCCCGGGGATTCCGGAAGACAGGCTGGCGGAACTGTTCCAGCCCTTCAACCGCCTGGACGCCGAGGGTAGCGGGATCGAGGGCACCGGCATCGGCCTGACGATTACCCGGCGCATCGTCGAGCTGATGGACGGTACGGTGGGTGTGCACAGCGAGGTGGGTGTGGGCAGCACTTTCTGGATCGAGCTTCCGCTGGAGGCTACGGGCAGGACCTTGGTCGACCATGAGACCACGGCACCGGGAGGTGAGGCTGCGGATCGCGACCGGGCCGTGGAGCAGCGCTGGACCGTACTGTACATCGAGGACAACCCGGCCAACCTCAGGCTGGTCGAGCACCTCCTTGGCCGCCGACCCCAGGTCCACCTGCTTACCGCTCATGTCCCGGAACTGGGCATCGAACTGGCGTTGGCACGCCGACCGGATCTGATCCTGCTGGATATCAACCTGCCGGGCATGGACGGCTATCAGGTGCTGGAGGTATTCCAGCACGAGGACGACCTGAAGGACACGCCTGTGGTTGCCATCACGGCCAATGCGATGCCGCGCGATGTCAAACGTGGTCGAGCGGCAGGGTTCCGGGAATATCTGACCAAGCCGATTGATGTGGAGGAGTTTTTCCAGGTGGTCGATCGCTATCTGGGCTCCGAGGAGCGGGGCGCATGATTTTCGAGCAACACCCGCTAGCCCGTATTCTGGCGGTCGACGATGAGCCCGCCAATCTGAGACTGCTGGACCGGATGTTGCGTGGCCAGGGTTACGAGGGCCTGATTCTGATCGACGATCCTCGCGATGTCATCACCCAGTACCGCACGGCGCGTCCGGATCTGATCCTGCTGGATATCAACATGCCGCACCTGGACGGCTACCAGGTGATGGAACAGCTACACGCGCTGGAAGATCCGCTGTTGCCCCCGATCGTCATGCTCACCGCGCAGCACGGCCAGGACTTCCTGCTGCGTGCCCTGACCGGAGGGGCACGGGACTACCTCACCAAGCCATTCGACCGCAACGAACTGCTGAGGCGGGTACGCAACTTGCTGGACGCACAGCTGGCACATCGGCTGGTCCACGATCAGAAGGCCACGCTGGACCAGATGGTGGCACAGCGCACCCGCGAGCTGCACGAGACCCGGCTGCAGGTGGTGCAACGGTTGGGTAGGGCGGCGGAATATCGCGACGAGGAGACTGGGTACCACATTCTGCGCATGAGCCATACCTGCGCCCTGCTGGCCCGGGAGATCGGCTGGGACGAGGCGCAGTGCGATCTGATCCTGCATGCGAGCCCCATGCACGACATTGGCAAGATCGGCATCCCCGACGCCATCCTGCTCAAACCCGGGCGGTTCGAGCCCCACGAGTGGGAGATTATGAAGACCCACGCCGCCATCGGGGCCAGTCTGCTGGAGGGCGATGACAGTGATCTCCTGCGCATGGCTCGGGAGATCGCGCTGTCGCA
This sequence comes from Pseudomonadota bacterium, assembly GCA_051747025.1. Taxonomy (GTDB): domain Bacteria; phylum Pseudomonadota; class Gammaproteobacteria; order Ectothiorhodospirales; family Ectothiorhodospiraceae; genus Thioalkalivibrio. The sequence goes on along the minus strand of JBNJFQ010000038.1, from coordinate 16,075 downwards.
CCACGAGAAATGGGATGGTAGTGGCTATCCCCATGGGCTTGCCGGCGAGGCCATTCCACAACCAGGGCGGATTGCCGCGCTGCCCGATGTGTTCGATGCCCTGACCTCGGAGCGTCCGTACAAGGACGCCTGGACGGTGGAGGCTGCGGTCGACATGATCCGCGTGAATCGCGGAAAGCACTTCGATCCCATGCTGGTAGACGCGTTCCTAGGCGTGCTGCCGGAGGTCGAGGAAATCCGCCAGCGTTTTGCCGATCCGCGCGAGTCCCGCTGATGCTGCCACTGGACGTTTCCGCGGAACGCAAGCCTGGCGCTGGGGCGCGTCCTGACACGCGCCGATCAAGGGATCTTCGCATCCCTCGTGCCGGTCGCGTAGGCACCCGCGTCCGCCAGACTGGCCCTGTCTTTTCTGTAACCGACCGGGTATGCGCAGCACCATCGGGGGCGGTCCCTGGCTCGTCGGCGGGGGATGCCGCGTGAAAACGCCCCCCTGTCTCGCCAGTGAACCGGAACGGCTTCGAGCCCTGCGAGCACGACAGCTGCTGGATACCCCGGACGAGGAGCGGTTCGATCGACTCACGCGTCTGGCGAGGCGCATGTTCGGGGTGTCGATTGCACTGGTCTCGCTGGTCGACGAGGACCGACAGTGGTTCAAGTCGCGGCAGGGGCTCGAGGTCCCCGAGACCGGGCGTGACATCTCCTTTTGCGGTCACGCGATTCTCGGGGACGATATCCTCGAGATCCGCGATGCGCGCGCGGACCCCCGGTTTTCCGATAACCCGCTGGTTACCGGAGCGCCGCAGATCCGGTTCTACGCCGGCGCGCCACTGGCCACCTCCGAGGGTTACCGGATCGGGACGCTGTGCCTGATTGACGGCCAGCCGCGGCAGTTGAGCGAGGAAGAACGGCGATCCCTGCGTGACCTCGCCGATGCGGTCGAGGCGGAAATCGACTCCACTGAACAGCAGGCGCTAAGCGATGCCCTGGAAGGCCTGCGGCGGCTCGGCGAGGCCATCACCCGTGCCCAGTCGGAGTTCATTCGTGATACCGACGAGGACCGCAGGCAGGCCTTTGACGGACTGCTTGCGGACATCCTCGAGCTGACCCACAGCGAATACGGCTTTATCGGGGAAGTGCTGTACAACCCGGAAGGGCTTCCTTATCTCAAAACCTATGCCATCACCAATATCGCCTGGAATGATGCGACCCGGGCCTTCTACGCGGCCAATGCGCCCCGGGGGATGGAGTTCCACAACCTGGAGACCCTGTTCGGTGCAGCCCTCACCAGCGGCGGGCCGGTGATCGCCAACGACCCCGCCAACGACCGGCGCAGCGGGGGGCTGCCCGAGGGACATCCGCCGCTCGAGGCCTTTCTCGGCATCCCGATCGAGCATGGCGGCGAGCGGGTCGCCATGCTGGGGATTGCCAACCGCCCCGGTGGCTACGACCAGAGCCTGGTGGCGTTTCTGCAGCCGCTGCTGGTCACGCTGGGGCAGTTGACCGATGCGGCCCGCATCCGGCGCCGGCACCGCGCCGACCAGGAAGAGCTGGCGCGGCTGTCCCGGGTGGCCAGCGAGGCCACCAATGGCGTGATCATCACCGATGCCGAGGGCCGGGTCGAATGGGTCAATGACGGTTTTACGCGGCTGAGCGGTTACACCCTGGACGAACTGCGCGGGCGCAAGCCGGGCAAGCTGCTGCAGGGCGAGGGGACGGATCCGCAGGTAGCGGCGCGGATCGGGGCGGCAGTGGCGCGGGGCGATCCCTTTCAGGTCGACATGCTGAACTACCATCGGGATAACCGACCGTACTGGGTTCGCATCCAGGGCAATCCGTTGCGCGACGAGCACGGCAGGTTGCAGGGCTTCATGGCGATCGAGTCCGATGTGACCCGAGAAAAGGAGGACGCGGAGCGCATTCGCGAAAGCGAGCAACAGTTTCGCTCGCTGGTCGACAATATCCCCGGCATTACCTATCGCTGCCTGCCGGACGACGACTGGACCATGCTCTACATGAGCGACCAGGTGGACCCGCTGTCAGGCTATCCCGCGAGTGAGTTCATCGACAACGCTGTTCGTAGCTACGCCAGCGTGATCCATGGCGACGACCTGGCAGCGGTGAAGGAGGCGGTTGACCAGGCGTTGCGGGCCGGGACCGACTGGGTCGTCGAATACCGGATCCGTCATCGTGACGGCGGTATCCGCTGTGCCCAGGAGCGCGGCTCGGCGGTTCGCGACGACGCGGGGCGGGTGTGTTATCTCGATGGCTTCATCCTGGATGTGACCCGGGATCGGGAAAACCGCGAGCACCGCCAGCGCCAGCTGGAGGCCTTTGCGGCCCTCAACGACATTGCGTCGATGACCACGCTGGGGCTCGACGAACAGCTCGAGCGGGCATTGCAGCTGGGAACGGATTTCCTTGGGCTGGAACTGGGTATCGTCAGCCGCATCCGGGGTGACGATTACGAGGTGCACGCCTGTGTCGCACCTCCCGGTACCTCTCTGGCGCCTGGACAGCACTTTTCCCGGAGCAGGACCTATTGCGACCTGATCTTCGCAAAAGGGGAACTGGTGGCCATCGACCACATGGCGGCCTCTGGGCATCGTGGGCATCCGTGTTACGAGCACTTCGGGATGGAGGCCTACATTGGCGTGATTGTGGAGGTGCAGGGCGAACGCTATGGCACCCTGAATTTCTCGTCGGTGCAGCCGCGTCCGGTTGGGTTCAGTGATGGCGAGCGCATGTTCGTGCGTCTGCTGGCGCGCTGGATCGGTTCGGCGATCGAACGCGACGCGGCGGCGCGCGCGCTGAGACTCAGCGAGACCCGTCTGCGCGGGTTGTTCGAGCTATCGCCGGTCGGCATTGCCCTGAACGATTACGCGACCGGGGCCTTCGTGGACCTCAACCAAGCCCTGTTGCACCCGACCGGTTATACCCGCGAGGAATTTATTGCCCTGAGCTACTGGGACGTCACCCCGCGGGAGTACGAGCCAATGGAGCGCCAGCAATTGGAGCGCATGGAGGCGACCGGTCGTTACGGCCCGTTCGAAAAGGAATACATCCGCAAGGATGGCAGCCGCTATCCGGTGGTCCTCAACGGGATGGTGGTCCACGACAACACCGGGCGCAAACTGATCTGGTCGATCATCGAGGACATCTCGGAGCGCAAGCGCATCGAGCGCATGAAAAACGAGTTCATCTCCACGGTCAGCCACGAGCTGCGCACGCCGCTCACCTCGATCTCCGGTTCCCTGGGGCTGGTCACTGGTGGAGCGGCGGGGGCGTTGCCGGAGCGGATGCAGGCGATGCTGGAGATCGCCCACAAGAATAGCAAGCGCCTGGAACTACTGATCAACGATCTGCTGGACATGGAAAAGCTGGTGGCCGGCAAGATGCGCTTCGAGATGCGCGAGCAGCCGCTGTTCCCGTTGCTGGAGCAGGGCGTACGCGACAACCAGGGATATGCCGAGCGTTACCAGGTGCGCCTGGCGCTGGACGCGGAGGACGACGGGGCCCGGGTGGAGGTGGACGCCGATCGCCTGCAGCAGGTGCTGGCCAATCTGCTCTCCAATGCGGCCAAGTTCTCGCCGGAGGGCGGCGAGGTGAGGCTGGCGGTGGAGCGTGGCGGGGAACGGGTGCGCGTTTCAGTGATCGATCACGGGCCAGGGATTCCGGAGGCGTTCCGCGAACGCCTCTTCCAGAAGTTTTCCCAGGCCGATGCCTCCGACAGCCGCCAGAAGGGCGGCAGTGGTCTGGGGCTCGCGATTACCCGGGAACTGGTGGAACGCATGGGCGGCGAGGTCGGATTCGACTCCGTCCCTGACGAGGGGGCGACCTTCTGGTTCGAACTGGGATGCCACCGCGAGGAGGCCCGCGGATGAGGCATCGGTGGTCAGACCCAGTGGCCCGCTGGCTTGCGACGTTCGTCCTGGTCCTGCTGGCGGTGGCCGGCAATTACTTCCACCTGCCGCTGCTGTTCGGTCTGGACTTTATCTTCGGATCGATCGCGGTGATGCTCGCGGTGCTGCGGCTGGGTACGCTGCCCGCGGTAATCGTCGCGATCGCCGGGGGGCTCTACACCCTGGTCCTGTGGGGCGTTCCGTATCCGATGGTGGTCTTCGTGATCGAGGCGCTGGTGGTGGGCCTCGTGTACCGGCGCTGGCTGCACAATGTGGTCGTGGCCGACCTGCTGTACTGGCTGGTGATCGGCGTTCCACTGGTATTGCTGTCCTATCGCGGCCTGATCGGGATGGACTGGGAACCCACCACCATGATCGCCCTGAAGCAGGCGGTGAATGCGCTGTTCAACACACTGATCGCCAGCCTGCTGGTGATGCTGTGGCGGTTGTCGGGTCGCGGCGCGCAGGCCTCCCGGCTGGGCAGGCCGTCGCTCGCGAGTCTGTTGTTCCACGCGATGCTGCCGGTCACCCTGCTGGCGGGCCTGGTCCCGATCCTGCACGAGGGCTATCAGCAGCGCGACGGGCACGAGGCCTTCATGGTCGAACGCCTGCAGGAACGCGCCGAGAATCTGTCCGAGCGGCTCGCAACCGATTACCGCGAGGGTCGGGTCCGCTATGACTACCATCTGGGGCGGGTGCAGACGCGCGAGGACCTGGGACTTGCGATTGTGTCCCCGGAGGGTCGGGTGCTGGCCAGTCGGGGCGAGGTCCGCAGCGTGCTGGAGGCGTCGGACGGCCAGGTGGAGCCCCGGGATCGGGAGCTTTCGATCTGGTTGCCGGGCGGTTCGATGTCGGCCGTGGGTCGCTGGGGACAGGGTTCCTACTTCGTTGACGCGCCGGTGGGCCCAGTGCCGGATGTCGGGCGGGTGTATGCGGAGATGCCGACGGCGCCGGTGGTCCGGGCGCTGGAGCAGCAGCGCGTCGAACTGTTTGCCCTCCTGACGTTGATCGTGGCCCTGGCCATCCTGGTATCTGCCGGGTTGAGTTATGCGGTCAGCCGTCCATTGCGCAAGCTGGATACGGTCAGTGCAGGACTGGGTTTGGACATTGCCGCGGGGCGTCCGCCGGTACTACCGGAAAGCCGGATTCTCGAGTACGACGGCCTGGCGGGGACCCTGGGGGCGATGTCGCGGCAGCTGGTGGCCAGTTTCCACCAGCAGGCACAGGCGCGTAGTGAACTCGAGTCCGAGGTGAGCGCGCGCACCTCGGAGCTTGCGCAGACAGCCGATCAGTTGCAGGCGGTTCTGGCGGCCGCCTCGGAATTCTCCATTGTGGTGACCGACCGTCATGGCCTGATCACCCTGTTCAATCCCGGTGCGGAGAAGATGACGGGCTATACCGCCGACGAAATGGTGGGTAAGCAGTCACCCGCCCTGTTCCATGTGTCCGAGGAGATCGCCGCGCGCGCGGCGCAACTGAGCGTTGCCAGTGAACGGCCGATTGAAGGCTTCCGGGCCTTTACCGAGGTCGCGGATCGCGACGGTGCGGAAACCCGGGAATGGACCTTTGTGCGCAAGGATGGCGTGCGTATCCCCGTTTCCCTGACGGTGACGCCCCAGACCGACAAGAAGGGAAATATCAACGGCTACCTGGGTATCGCCGAGGACATCACCGAGCGCAAGGCCGCCGAACAGGCCCTGCGCGAAAGCGAACACCGCTTCCGGGACGCCGCCCAGCAGCTGACGTTGGCCACCAAGGCGGCACGGTTGGGTGTATGGGATCTGAATCCGGCCACTGGCTGGCTTGACTGGGATACGGGGATGTTCCAGATCTACGGTATGGCGGAACACGATTTCGGACATGCGATGGAAGAATGGACCCAGACCCTGCTGCCAGAGGACCTGGAGCAGGCCATGGCCGATTTCGATCAGGGCACAACTCAGTCCGATACACCCTACGAGTCGGAATTCCGCGTTCGCCGGGGGGATGGCGAGGTCCGTCATATTCGCGCCATGGCCCAAGCCATACCTGGCCCGGAAGGCGGGTTGGAGCGGGTGATCGGCATCAACGAAGATATTACCGACCGCAAACAGGCCGAAATCGCATTGCTGGAACAGGCCCAGCACACCCAGGCCGTTCTCGACAACATGGTCGACGGTATCATCACCATCGATGCCGACGGGATCACGCAATCGTTCAACCCCGCTGCGGCGCGCATCTTCGGTTATGCGGTCGCCGAGGTGCTGGGCCGCAATATCAGCATGCTCATGCCCAGTCCGCATCGCGAGGCCCATGACCGTTACTTGCGGGACTACCAGAGAACCGGGGTGGCACGCATCATCGGCATTGGCCGCGAGGTAGAAGGTCAGCGCAAGGATGGCAGTCTGTTCCCCATGGAGTTGGCGCTGTCGGAGGTCACCCAGCATGGCCAGCCCCTTTATGTGGGTATGGTGCGTGACATCACCGAACGCAAGCGGGTGGAGCGCATGAAGAACGAATTTGTCTCCACCGTCAGCCATGAACTGCGTACCCCCCTGACATCGATCTCGGGGTCGCTGGGTATGCTGGCCAGCGGCGCCCTCGGCGAACTGTCGGGAAAAGCAAACGAAATGGTGACGATTGCCCAGCGCAACAGCCAGCGTCTGACGCTGTTGATCAACGATCTGCTTGATATGGAGAAGATCGCCGCGGGCAAGTTGCACTTCGAGATGCGCGCGCAGCCGCTCCAGCCGCTGCTCGAGCAGGCGCTCGAGAGTCATCGGGGCTATGGTGCGCAGCACGAGGTTAAACTGATGCTCGATGGTGAGGCGTCCGGGGTCGAGGTTCGGGTGGATGACCAGCGCCTGTTGCAGGTGATCGCCAATCTGCTGTCGAACGCGGTGAAGTTCTCGGCCCCGGGCGGGACCGTGCGGGTGTCGGCGCAGTCAGTGAGCGCGCCGACCGAAGGCGTCCGGGTCAGTGTGGCGGATGACGGGCCGGGTGTTCCGGACGACTTTCGCGAGCACATCTTCGGGAAATTCGCGCAGGCGGACGGTTCCGACAGCCGAGCGAAGGGCGGGACGGGGCTCGGCCTCGCGATTAGCCGGGAGCTGGTAGAGCATATGGGTGGACGTATAGGGTTTGATTCGACAGAGGGTGCGGGGGCGACGTTCTGGTTCGAGTTGCCCCTTGCCCGCTTCGCGAGCGGCGATTCATCCAGTGCAGCGCCAGAATCCGCCGCCGGCAGGTACGACCGCTGATCCGCAGCGGTCTAGCCCGAGGGAGTCGAAAGTGTCCGAGTTGCAACGCATTCTCTATGTCGAAGACGAGCCGGATATTCAGGCGGTTGCTGAACTGGCTCTGGAGACGGTGGGTGGTTACACCGTGAAGACCTGTGCCTCGGGCGAGGAGGCGGTACGCGATGCCGAGGGGTTTGCACCCGACCTGATCCTGCTGGATGTGATGATGCCCGGGATGGATGGTCCCACGACCCTGGAGGCCCTGCGCGGGATTCCGGCGCTGGCCGGGGTGCCGGTGGCCTTCATGACCGCCAAGGTGCAGCCCTCCGAGATGGAACACTACAAGTCGCTGGGGGCGCGGGACGTGATTGCCAAGCCGTTCGACCCCATGACGCTCTCCGATCAGGTGCGGCGGATATGGCAGGAGGGGGCATGACGCCGGATACCACCGAGCAGGCCCTTCAGGCCCGTCTGGAGCAACTGCGTGCTCGGTATCTGGAACGGCTTCCGGAGGAACTGACCGGCCTGAACACGCTTCAGGGCAGCTTGACCGGACAGGATCGGGATCGCGCCGTGCTCGACGAACTGCAACAGCGGCTGCACAAACTGGCCGGGTCCGGGGGCAGCTTTGGCTGCGCGTCACTGAGCACGGCCGCCCGTGCGCTGGAGCAGCGGATCGGGGGCTGGCTGCAGGCGAAGGAGCTGTCGCTGGATGCGCCGACCCGGCGGTCCCTGGCGGACGAGCTGGCGGCCCTCGCGCGTACGGTGCCCGAAAGCCCGGAGCGCTCGGCGGTCCGGCGGATGCCGGATGCACGGAGTGCCTCCGACAACGCCATGGCAATCTGGCTGGTCGAGGACGACGCGGAACTGGCCCGACAACTCAAGCAGCAGCTGGAGTCCTTCAACTACGAAGTTCGGGTATTCAAGGGCATCGACGCGCTCCTGCGTGCGGTGGGAGACCAGCAGCCGGACCTCCTGCTCGTGGACGTGATGCTGGAAGGGGGTCGCGAAAATGCGACCGAGCGGCTGGTGGACTGTCCGCAGGTCCAGGCGCTGGATTGCCCGCTGATCTTCCTCTCCGCGAATGATGACTTCCCGTCGCGTGTGCGCGCGGTACAACTGGGCGCGCAGGGGTATTTCCTGAAACCGCTGGATGTACCCCGGCTGGTAAGCCGCATCTCGCAGATCTTCCAGGAGCGCCACGCGCCGGCGCAGCGCGTGCTGATCGTGGACGATGATGCCGATCTTGCCGAGCATATGCGGCTGGTACTGACCGCGACGGGGATGGAGGCCTGGGTGCTGGACGCGCCGCGCGAGATCATGGAGACGATCGCCGCGTTCCGGCCGGAACTGGTGCTGATGGATCTGTACATGCCCGAATATGCGGGCACCGACCTGGCGGGGTTGATCCGCCAGCACGAGGCCTACACCCATCTGCCGATTGTGTATCTGTCCGCGGAAACCGATATCGAGCGCCAGATCGACGCCATGGGCCGGGGCGCGGACGACTTTCTGACCAAGCCGATCTCCGATCTGCAACTGGTGGCGGCCGCCCGCTCGCGGATCGCGCGCGCCCGCCAGCTGGAGGAGCGGATCAACAAGGACAGCCTGACCGGGTTGCTCAAGCACGCGAGCATCAAGGAGGCCGCGAGCCGGGAGGTGCTGCGCGCCCGCCGGATCGGGCGACCGCTCACGCTGGCGATGCTCGACATCGACCACTTCAAGAAGGTCAACGATACCTACGGGCATGCCGTGGGGGACGTGGTGATCATGTCGATCGCGACCCTGCTGCGGCAGCGCCTGCGCCAGTCCGACATCATCGGCCGCTATGGCGGGGAGGAATTCGTCGCGGTGCTGCCGGAATGCGACGCGGAGCACGCCCGGCGGGTGCTCGAGGATATCCGCCGGAACTTCGCTTCCCTGGATTTCAACCATCGGGACGAGCGCTTCGGCTGCACCATCTCCATCGGCATGGTGTGTTCGCCCGACTACCCCGACAAGGAGGGCCCTGAACTGCTGGTCGCCGCCGACGAGGCGCTCTACCGGGCCAAGCGGGGTGGGCGCGATCAAATCCAGCAGGCGTTCCCGGTTTCCGGGCGCGAGGATACGGACTGAGCACCTTGCGCTGCATGCATCCGGGCCGGCCGGCTTCGGCTGGCCCGGTATCTGCAACGAGCGGTGTCGGGAGGGCGCTCGGATGCCGGGTGTTCCCCGGCATGGTGCGGCTTACTCGATGATCTGGTTGACGAATTCCAGGCCGATGGCGTCGTCTTCCCAGGCAAGGCTACTGCCCCCGGGGGTGGCGGACAGGCGGCGCAGCGCGGCGACTTGTGAGCGGTCGATCTTCGCCAAGCGGTGGGCGGTCGCGTTATAGCTCTCGATATTGGCCGCCTGCAGGATGTCGATGTAGTTGATCGGTTCGTCGTCGTCCGGTGCGCGTGCCAGATTCTCGTGCTCGCCGACGGCGCGGATGATCTCCTGGTCGAAATTCCAGTTCTTCAGCATTGCGCGCCCGATGGCCACGTGGGCGGCGTCGGCGGCGGCCTGCAGGGCCTTGGGGTCTTCGTAGATCACCGGGGTTTTCTCCGCCCGGCGCAGGATCGGGATCATGCCGACATCGTGGACCAGTCCGGCCAGCAGGGCGGTGTCCGGGTCCAGGTGCGGGTGTCGGCGGGCCAGCAGGTAGCTGACCATCGCGACCTCCAGGCTGTGGTTCCACAACGCCTCCATGCGCACCCGGATCGGTTCGTTACCGCTCTGGAAGACCTCCTTCATCGACAGCGCCACGATCGCCTGGCGCGCCCGTTCCATGCCCAGGCGCGTGACCGCTGAGCGGATGGTTGCGCAACGGCTGAGACCACGGTGAGCGGGACTGTTGGCGTGCCGGACCAGACGGGTCGCCAGGGCGGTGTCGCGCGAGATCAGGTTGACCAGATCGGCGATCGAACTGGAGTCATCCTGCACGATGAACAGCGCCTGCACGGAGATGTCCGGCAGCGTCGGGATATCGATCATCCGGCGTTCAAGATCCGAACGCAGGCTCTCGAGAAACTTTTCGACGTCCGTGCGAGTGGCCAAGGGACCTTCCGTGCGCGTGCAGTGTCAACTGCCCGGGATTATGCCACAGCCCCCCGCTTTCCTGCCGGTTGACGGCCCGTGGGGGGGTGCCGATGATGGGTGCTGCGGGAACAGTCAGGGGAATGCTGCATGCGTCGTTTCGTGCTGGATACCAGCGTCTTTACCAATCCGCATGTGGCGGGCCAGTTCGGCGAGGATCCCGAGGATATCCTGCGGACCTTTCTCAACCTGGCCCGGCACTGTGCGGCCGAGTTCTACATGCCGCTGTCGGTGTACGAAGAATTTCGCGGCATGCGCGATCTGCAGACCCTGGCCGCCGACTTCGAGACCGTGGTCTGGGTGCGTTCCCCGCGGCGCTTCGCGTTGACCATCCCCAGCGACATCCTGTACGAGTTTATTGACGAGGTGCGTACACGGATCGATCGCGGGCTGCGGATCGCCGAGGAGCATACGCGCCAGGCCGGGGCGGCCGAGACCCTGAATCCGGAGCTGATCACCCAGTTGCGCGAGCGCTTCCGCGAGGCGATGCGCAAGGGCCTGGTGGACTCGCGCGAGGACGTGGATGCGGTGTTGCTGGCGATGGAGCTGGATGCCGAGCTGGCGAGCGCCGACGAGGGCATGCGCAAACTCGGCAACCGCATGGGGATCAAGCTGGTGACCGCCGACTATCTGCGCCAGGTGATGGAGAACCTGGCCGAATCCGGGGTACCGGGCACACCCGGCGACTGAGCGCCGGCGTTGCGGTCAGTCGTACTGCTGGTCGCCGGCCAGTGCGGAGGACAGCGTGCCGGTCATGTGGTCGAACAGGCGTTCGAACTCCAGTAGCCAGTAATCACCCTCGGGGCGCGGCATGTCGTTGCCGATCCGTACGTGGCGTCCGCCGGTGCTCCGCATATGCTCGATGAAGCGCTGCGCACTGGCCCGTGCGCGGAAGCGGCAACGGTAGCGGTGATCCACGCGCCCGTGTTCTCGGCTCTTGCCGACGGCTTCGTCCAGGCCGGCGAGGAACGCGCGACCCAGGGCCTGTTCGGTCGCGTCGCGGTCCATCTCGGGGTGTTCGGCCAGGAAGATCGCCAGGCGGGTCAGACGGTTGGTGAAGTACTGCGGGGGCAGGTCCAGCAGTTGTTCGGCACAGGCGCGGATGTCGGTGATGCAGGAGCCGCCGGTGACGTATTTCGCACGGTCGCGACCGTCGTCGGTCTTCAGTACCAGGCCCTCGGCACCCTCGGCGTCCAGACGCAGGATCAGTTTGGCCAGTGCCTCGGTATCGTCCGGCCCGAAGCGGCCGTGGATCGGTGCCGGCGGCAGGCCATGGCGGTCGCACAGTGCGAACTTGTCGGCCTGGTTCAGGAATCCGGGCTGGCCCAGACGCATCAGATCGAACACGAACAGGGCGACGTCGTGTTCCACGCGGGGGGTCGAGCCCTCCAGATAGGGGGTGTCCGGGCCCGCGATCTCGGCGCACAGCACCAGATCGGGCTCCGCGTCGAATACCGCGGGGTCGATGAAATCCGGTACCCGGTCGGTACTGAATGCGCATACGTATCCACCGCGGCTGAAGGCGTAGATGGAGCCATTCCAGCGCAGGATGCGTACGTTGAAGCCGTCGATCTTTTCCTCCGCCCAGAACGGGCCCTGGAACTGGCGCGGCAGCCCGGCCTCCAGCGACTGGATGCGCCCGATCGAGGGGTAGCCCGGTACTACGGAGCGGTCGGGCAGCACGACGCTGCCGCGCGGATAGCCTGCGACCGGCTCCAGCAGGCGGCTGTAGTCCAGGCCGGCGCAGGACAGGGCCTGGGCGCGTCCGAGTTCTATCGCCTCGTCCAGTTGTCTCTGCTCGATCATGGGGTCTCCGCGGAGTCATCGGGGTGGGGGCGTACCCCTTCCAGGCGTTCGTGCATGGATTCGGCATGCCGACGGGCCTTGTCAGATTCGGTGACCAGACGCCGTGCCATGCTGATGATACGCAGTTGACGCTCCATTTCGGTCAGCGACAGCGAACCGAAGGTCCCCTCGCGTAGCAGTGCCGCCTTGAGTTCATGGTAGGCCTGCTCTACCGCCTCGACCGCTGCGCCCATGGCCTCGGCCTGGCCGTTGTCGGGCTCGAGGCGGGCCAGGTCGAGGGCTCGGATCGCCTGTTCCTGCCAGCCGCGCCGTTGCCGGCTGATCGCGGGCGGCTCGCTGGGGCCGGGCTCCCGCCGCAGGCTGGCGATCTCGCAGGCGAGTACCGCGATTTCGCGATGGTAGCGCGCGATGCGCACGCTGTCGGCGATCGCGTCGGCCACCGGCTCGGCCATGGGACTGCGCGCCGCGCGACTGGCGAATTCTTCGATGGCCCGGGTCAGTCGTTCGACCCCGGCGCGCGGTGCATCCAGCCGGCCCTCGCGCGGGGGGATCGGCTGCAGCGCCTCGCGTGCGATGTGGTGAGTCATGTCGGCGAGGCGATCGATCTCCTGCCACAGCGCCTGCAGGGCCAGTTCCGGCACTCCGGAACTGCTGTTGTCGAGAAAGCGCGGGCGCGCGGCATCTTCCTCCGCGGTGCGGAAACGGTGCTGCAGCCAGCGGATCATCGCTGGCGCGACCGGCACCATCAGCAGGACACCCAGCACGTTGAAGGCGGTGTGGAACACGGCCAGCAGCATCGCCGGGGCGGGCGCCTCCCCGGTGCTGCCCCAGACCCAGGCGATCGCGGCCAGGAACCACGGCAGGATCAGCAGCGCGACCAGCGCGGTCAGGCCGTTGAAGATCACGTGCGCGGCGGCTACGCGCTTGGCGTTGGGGGTCGCCCCGATGACTACCATCAGGGCCTTCGCGGTGGTCCCGAGATTGGCCCCGATCACCGCGGCGGCCGCAGCCTCCAGCGAGAGGGCTCCGGTCATCGCAGCGGTCAGGGCCATGGCCATGGAGGCCGAGGAACTCTGCATCAGGACGGTCAGCAGGGCTCCGAGGCCGACCATGATCAGCAGGCCGGTGAATCCGGGACGGGCCAGGACATCGAGCTCGGCGCTGTTGCTCAGCCCGGTGAAGGCCTCGCGCAGTACGTCGATGCCCAGAAACAGCAGACCGAACCCGGCCAGCGCCAGGCCCAGATGCCGCGGTCGCGTGGCGCGCAGGAACAGGTAAAGCAGCGCGCCCACGCCGATGGCGGGGAGGGCGAAGGCCTCGATGCGAATATCGAACCCGAGGATGGCCACCAGCCAGCCGGTCATGGTGGTGCCGACGTTGGAGCCGAAGATCACCCATACGGACTGCCCCACGGTCAGCAGGCCCGCATTGGCGAAGCCGATGATCGCGACGGTCACTGCACTGGATGACTGCACCAGCGCGGTGACTCCGATCCCCGAGGCCAGTGCCCGGGGGCGGGTGCGTGTCCATTCCTCGAGGATGTGCTGCAGGGCCTTGCCGCCGGCGGTCTTCAGCCCCTCGGTAAGCAGGCTCATCCCCAGCAGGAACAGGCCCAGTCCGCCGAGGAACCCGGCAAGGAGGGTGTAGGTGCTGACTTGTGAGAACTCCGGCATCCGCGTCTGATCCGCCCCCGGTCAGAGCGTGATGGTCTCCCCGAACGCCGGGATGTGTGTATCCCGGTCTCGTTCGTCGCGCAGGGCGCTGGCCAGTGCTTCGCGCGCCTCGGGCTCGCCATGTACCAGGTGGAACACCGGATGGTTGCGGAAGCCTGCGGCCCATTCCAGCAGTTCGCTGCGCCCGGCATGCGCGGAGAAGCCGCCCAGGGTATGGACATGGGCGGCCACCACGACCTCGTCACCCAGCAGTTTGATGCGTTCGGCGCCATCCACCAGCCGCCGGCCCAGGGTGCCGGCGGCCTGGAATCCGACGATCACCAGATGACTGTCCTTGCGCCAAAGGTTGTATTTCATGTGATGGCGGATGCGGCCCCCGTTGCACATGCCGGCACCGGCGATGATGATCGCGCCGCCGGTAATGCGGTTGATCGCCATCGACTCCTCGACCGTACGGCAGACCTGCAGGGGCGGCAGGTATTCGCTGGCGTGGCCGTTCGCGGCCGCGTGCAGGCGCTGCATGTCTTCCGGATCCAGACTCTTGCGCAGGCGGGCATACAGTTCGGTGACCTTGATCGCCATCGGGCTGTCAAGGAACACCTTCTGCTGGGGCAGGCGTCCCGCGTGATAGAGCATGCCCAGGTGGTATAGCACCTCCTGAGTGCGCCCGACCGCGAAGGCGGGGATCAGCACGTTGCCGCCGTCGCGGTCGGCCTGAGCGAGGATCTCGGCAAATTCCTCGATGGTCTCTTCCAGCGGGCGGTGGTCGCGGTTGCCGTAGGTGCTTTCCAGCAGCACGTGGTCGGCGTGTTCCGGACGCGCCGGCTCGCGCATCAGCACTGCATCGGAATTGCCGAGGTCCCCGGAGAACACCAGATGCCGTTCGCGCCCGCCGGCCGGGACGATCAGGTCGACGATCGCCGAACCGAGGATATGTCCGGCATCTTGGAAGGTGAGCTGGATCTCGCCGGCGATACGCCGCGCCTGGCCGTAGGGGATTGCCTCGCACTGCTTGAGGGTGGCGGCGACGTCGTCGATATCGTAGATCGGCTCCAGCAGGGGCTTGTCTGCGCGGCGGCGCCATTTGTTCTCGCCCTCGATGTCCTTGCTCATCACGAAGGCGGCGTCCTCGAGCATGATCTCGAGAAGCTCTTCGGTGCCCGGCGTGCAGTAGATCGGGCCGTGATAGCCATCGCGCACCAGCTTCGGGAGCAGGCCGGAGTGATCGAGGTGACCGTGCGACAGGACGACCGCGTCGATTCGGCCGGCGAGTTCGCTGAGCGAAGCTCGGTTGGCCTCGTCAGCGTCATGCCCCCCCTGGTGGAGGCCGCATTCCAGCAGGATGCGCGCGTCGTCGGTCTCGAGGAGATAGCGCGATCCGGTGACTTCGCCGGTTGCGCCGAGAAAAGTAAGCTGTGCCATGGGGGGAAGTGTAAGCGTCCTGCCGGCAGTGTGCGCAAGTCCCGGTTGCAGTCGGTGTCACGCGGCCGGGAGCGCTGCGAGAAGCAACCAGACCGTGACCCCGGTGGCCACTACCGCCAGCATGCTCGAAGTGACTCTCCAGCCGAGTGGTGCGCCGCCGATGCCCAGCGCCAGCGCGGCCTTGACCAGCGAGTTGGCGGCGGCCGCGATGATCAGGGCAAGGGCGGCATCCGCTGGCTCGATGCGGCTCCCCGGCATCTCGGCCAGCGACAGGGTGATGGCGTCCACGTCCGCGATCCCGGAGACGGCCGCCAGGAGGTACACACCGACTTCGCCGACCGTCTCGGCGAGTGCCGTGGACAGCAGCATTATCGCCGCCAGCAGTGCGGCGAAGATCAGCGCCGGTTTCAATTCGAACGGATTGGTCATGCGCGGCCGCTCATGGCCATCGTGCAGGCCGCTCGCGCGCCAGAACCAGGCGGCCGCCAGGTAATTGATCGCGGCCATGGCCACGACCGGGGCCGCCAGTGCCTGTGCCAGCGCCGGGCTGAAGGCCCCGGACACCAGCAGCATGCGCGGGAACATGGTGGCGCAGGCCACCAGGATCCCGGCGGCCAGCACGTCTTCGTTGCCGCGCCCTCCGCGCGCGAGACGGGCAAAGTTGACGGTGACTGCCGTGGAGGAGGCGAGTCCGGCAAACAGCCCGGTCGCGAGGATGCCGTACCGGGGGCCGACGACCTTCATCGCGAAATAGCCGGTGAACGAGATCCCGGCGATCAGGACGACCATCAGCCAGATGCGAAACGGGTTCAGTGCTTCCCAGGGGCCGTAGCCGGTATTCGGCAGCAGGGGCAGGATCACCACCGAAATCAGTGCCAGCTTCAGCGTGGCGTGCAACTCGCGCCGTTCCAGCCGTTGCAACCACTCATGCAGGATCGGT